>NSIM01000019.1 GCA_002737705.1 Flavobacteriales bacterium | reverse complement strand
AAAAAAGCCCCTCATTTCTGAGAGGCTTTGTGTGGGCCCTGCTGGGTTCGAACCAGCGACCCCCTGATTATGAGTCAGGTGCTACTAACCAGCTGAGCTAAGGGCCCTGAGGGCTGCAAAACTAATTGTTTTTTATCATTCAATCGTGGCAGGTATTAAATTTGTTCTGTGTTGAGAACCAAACTGCCTAAACAACCGGCATCCATATTTACAGTGATGTCCTCTCTGGCCCAAGAAAACAATGCAATCAATCTTTCACAAGGATTCCCCGAATTCAATCCTCCATTGGCTTTGCTCGAGAAAGTAAAGGAAGCTTTAGAGGGGGGTAAAAACCAGTATGCTCCGATGCCTGGGATTCTGTCTTTGAGAGAAATATTGTCTATGAGAATTGCTCAATGGAGGGGTTTTCAAGCCAATCCTATTACCGAAATAACCATCGTTCCTGGCGCAACTGCCGGATTATTTGTTTGTATTCAGGCATTGGTTCACCCGGGTGATGAAGTGATACTTTTTGATCCTTCCTACGACAGTTATGCCCCCGCTGTCATTTTGGCGGGAGGAAGGCCAATTCGCATTGCATTAAATCCTGCAGATTTTTCTATGCCGTGGGATCGCATCGAAGAACTAATCAATCACAAAACCAAATTGATACTTATCAATACTCCCCACAATCCCATGGGCCGCATCTTTTCTCGGGAGGATTGGGACCAATTGGCCAATTTGCTTTCGAATTCAGATGCAATGGTATTGAGTGACGAAGTATACGAACACATGGTTTTTGACCCATATAAGCATATTTCTGTTCTCGAAATTCCCAGTCTTTCCAATCGCAGTATTGCTATTTCTTCGTTTGGTAAAACATTTCATGCAACTGGATGGAAATTGGGATATATCTGCGCATCAGAAACCATTACCACAGAAATTCGCAAAGTCTATCAGTTTATGGCATTTTCTGCCAATACTCCCATGCAGTGGGCAGCCGCAGAGTTTATGTGCGAATACCCAAATTATGAATCGTCGGTTAAAACGCTTTTGCAAGAAAAACGAGATATATTTGCCAATGCCATGCGCAGTTCGAGATTTACCCTGTTACCCTGCGATGGAGCCTATTTTCAAATTGTAGAATACAGTGCGATTTCAGGGTTAAACGATATGGAGTTTGCCAAAGAAATTACCACCAAACACAAAGTGGCGGGGATACCCGTGAGTGCTTTTTATCAAACATCCCCTCCAGATCAAAAATTGCTGCGGTTTTGCTTTGCCAAACATGCCGATACATTGCTTAAAAGTGCAGAAATATTATGCAGACTTTAACGGTTTACTTGGTTCAAACCCATATTGAATGGGAAAACCCAAAGGCAAACCTCGCCCGATTGGAACTCGCAATTTCCCAAACACTTCCCAATAGCCTTGTGGTTTTGCCAGAGATGTTTTCTACTGGATTTACCATGAATCCCGCTTTACATGCTGAAACAATGCAGGGTGAATCCTTGCAGTGGATGCGTGCACTTAGCCATGATCGAATGATATGTGGAAGCCTTTCCATTCAAGAAGATGGCAAATATTTCAATCGTTTTTTTGCTGTATACAAGGGTGAAATTTATGGGCAATATGATAAAAAATACCTTTTTTCATTTGGCGATGAGCCATCGCATTATACTGCAGGAGATCGAAACTGTATAGTTGAATACAATGGGTGGCGCATTGCCCCTTTTATTTGTTTTGATTTACGTTTCCCAGAATCCATGCGCGATACCATGTTGAATAGTTCGCAAGATAAGGCACCTCATATTTTGTTATTTGTCGCCAATTGGCCCATTTCGCGGATTGGGGCATGGGATGCCTTGCTGATCGCAAGGGCAATTGAAAATCAAGCGTATACGTTGGGGGTTAATCGTTTGGGTATTGATGGAAACGGCATCGAACACAATGGTCATTCTCAAGCAATTGATTTTTCTGGGTTGTATTTACATGAGCCCAATCAAACAGAAGGGGTATCTAAGATAGTATTGGAAATGGAGCCCTTATCGCAGTTTCGATCGAAATTTCCTTTTTTAAAGGATGCCCGCGGGGGTTCTCATTTCTGTGAATGATAATATACCCTAGCAAACCCGCTATCAGAATTCTGTGTGTGAGTTCTGAAAAACAAAATCTGAAAACAATAGCAATAAAAACGGGGTTTTTTGTCTTAGAAACCCATCTTACTGCTAAAAATTGTCGGCCAAAACCCCTAGCTTTGTAGCCATGAATAACGATCAATTTAAGGATTTAAAAGGCCGTGTAGAGGCTTTGAGGAGGTATCTTTGACGTCGACAGAAAACTGGCAGAAATAGCCGATCAAGAGGAACAAACCCTGGACCCCAAGTTCTGGGATGATCCAAAGAAAGCCGAAGGGCATCTTAAAAAAATTGTTGATAAAAAAACATGGACGGAGGCCTTCGGTTCAATTGTTTCCTCTATAGACGATATAGAAGTATTGGTAGAATTTCAAGAAATGGGGGAGGCCACCTCCGAAGAGGTGCATGGACATTTTCTCAAGCTTGTCCAATTGGTCGAGGACCTAGAGTTTAAAAATATGCTCCAAAATGAAGAAGACCACTTGGGTTGTGTGTTGGAGATCAATGCCGGCGCTGGTGGAACAGAAAGTTGCGATTGGGCAGAAATGTTGCTTCGAATGTATGCCATGTGGGGAGAGAAAAACAAATTTACCCTTACAGAACTCGACAAACAGGATGGTGAGGTGGCCGGTGTTAAAAGCGTTTCCATTGAGTTTCGCGGTGAGTTTGCCTTTGGTTTTTTGAAAGGCGAAAATGGTGTGCACCGGATGGTTCGGATTTCGCCTTTTGATTCCAACGCGCGTCGCCATACTTCCTTTGTAAGTGTGTATGTTTATCCATTGGTTGATGATACGATACACATCGAAATCAAGCCCCAAGATGTGGAGTTGCATACCAGCAGGTCGGGGGGCGCAGGTGGCCAAAATGTGAACAAGGTAGAAACGAAAGTTCAATTAACCCATACGCCTACAGGGATCGTGGTGGTTTGTCAGGTAGATAGAAGTCAGCTTGGGAACAGAGAACGTGCAATGCAAATGCTGAAATCGAGGCTCTACGAATTAGAACTATCCAAACGAAATGCCGCGCGTGCAGAAATTGAGGATGGCAAAATGAAAATCGAATGGGGTTCGCAAATTCGAAATTATGTTTTCCATCCCTACAAATTGGTAAAAGACGTGAGAACTGGAGAAGAAACGAGCAATGTTGCTGCCGTGATGGATGGCGATTTATGGCCGTTTATCAAAAGTTATCTGTTGGCTGCCAGCGGAGGAGAACTTAAAAAATAATAGAATTTAATGCCGCACCATATGTTTCCAAACATCTTTTGCGGGCAAAGGCATGATCTACCATGGGTGGAGGATATTGAGAACTTAATACTTCGGGTACCCATTGTTTGATATAATCCCAGTGCTTGTCAAATTTTTCTGTTTGTAATGTCGGATTAAATACCCGAAAATAGGGAGCAGCATCTACGCCAGAGCCTGCGGCCCATTGCCAACCACCGTTGTTGCTCGCCAACTCAAAATCGAGGAGTTTTTCTGCAAAATAGGCCTCTCCCCAACGCCAATCAACCAAGAGATGCTTGCAGAGAAAACTCGCAACAATCATTCGGACACGGTTGTGCATAAATCCTGTTTTGTTTAGCTCACGCATTCCTGCATCGACGATGGGATAACCCGTCATACCATTTTTCCATTTTTCAAAATCCTCTTCGTCGTTTTTCCACTCAATACGGGCATATTTGGGTTTGAAAGCACCGTGTTTTACATGGGGGAAATGCCATAAAATTTGCTGGTAAAAGTCTCGCCAAATGAGTTCATTTATAAAGATTGTGCTGTGTGGCATTGCAGATGTTAGTTCTTGGCGAATACTGATGGTTCCAAATCGAAAATGTATACCCAATTTACTTGTTCCACCCATGCCTGGAAAATTTCTTTTTCCCTGATAATCGCGCAATGTTTTTTGTGACACACGTCGATCTGGGTATGTAAAATCAAAGGAATTAAACCCCATTAACGCCAATGTAGGGATTGCTTCTGCTGAAAATTTGTCCATATTCTCTAAACAATTTTCAGACGGATAGTATTGTATTGGATTTTGTTCCAAATGGGCGAGCCATGTTCTACTGTAAGGCGTAAAGACGGTATAGGGTGTCCCGTCTGCTTTTACAACTTCATTCTTTTCGAATACACATAGGTCTTTAAACGTTTCGAAACAAACCCCAACAGATTCGCATAGTTGTTTTACCTGGGCATCTCGACCGACACCATATTCCTCGTAGTCATGGTTACAATACAAGGCCCCGATGTCATTTTTTTTAAGTCGCTCACGCCACAAAAAAATGGGATCTCCATGCCAAACCTCGATATCGCTTCCAATGCCGGATTGTTCATCCCCTCGAAGATTTTTTTTCAGTTGAGCGATTTCTTGGTGAATGAATTGCAGTCTTGCATCGTTTGGATTCGGTAGTGTATTGAGGATATTGGTATCAAATATAAAGACACAGCGCACACGGTTAAATTGTTTCAAGGCTTTGTAAAGACCATGGTTGTCGAATAGACGCAAATCTCGCCGCATCCAAAAATAGTGTATGGGTTGTTTGTTCATATTGTTGGATTTTTAGAGAGGTGTTCTAAGGATTTTTCAATGGTATCGTATTGAAAACAAAATCCGGTGTCCAATAGTTTTTTTGCACTCACATTTTGATTGGTTAAGGCGATAACTGTTTTTTCTCCCCAAAAGCATCTGAGCAGCCATCCGGGTAGGGTGGGTCGCCATTTTAAACCGATAGCATGGACCATTCTCTGTATTAAATTGGCCAGTGCGTTTTGAATCCAGTAATGGAGAACGTAGGTATTTAATTTTTTGGGAAATCGCTCATAAGCCAATCCAAATTCTCCTTGAGAACAAGGTGTTGGAGCCACTGCATTGTAAATTCCTGGTGCAATGGTATTTTCTATTAACCCACTAAAAATGTTGCAGAGGTCATGAATATGAATCCAACTCCACAGCGCATTTTTATTTCCTACGCTTCCAACCATTCCGCAAATATAAAATTGTGAGGCACTGGCATTTATAATTTTACTGTCATTAGACAATACCAGACCTGTCCGAACAATACTGATTTTTGAAGAGGGTAAATGCGCAACATGCAGGGCATTTTCCCAAGCAAGACAAACCCCGGCTAAAAATCCAGATCCATGATGGGAGGTTTCTATTTGTGGACTGAAGCAGGGGTCGGAATAATAGCCTATCCCACTCATGGAAACAATGTGTTTGGGAGGATGCTCTACTGCTTTGCAAGCCAAAATGAGGGCTTCTGTCGATCTGGTGCGGCTTCGCAAAATCTCTTGTTTGTGTTTTTTTGTCCAACGATCAGAAATTCTGGCACCTGCAAGATGAACAATTACATCTGCATTTGATAGTTCATGGGCATTTTCCCAAAAAAGTTTTTTTTCAGTAAAGGAAACATTTTTTTGGTTCGAATTGTTAAACTTTGAACGAATTAAGACAAAAACAGCATGTCCTTTTGCCCGTAATCGCTCAGAAAGACATTTTCCTATCAATCCTGAGCCACCTGTTATAACAATTTTCATAAATATGGAGGATACTGAAAATACAAATACCATAAGCATTAACAATCGAACGAAGAAAAAGTCAAAAAAAGATTACCGTGAAAAGTATTTCATCAACGATGTAGAAAAAATAACGGGTATTAAGGCCTTTACCCTGCGAATTTGGGAACAACGATACAAAATTATTTCGCCAAAGCGGACCGAAACCAACATCAGGTATTACGATGATAAAGATATCAAATACTTGATCAATGTGTCTATGCTCAATGCCAATGGGGTAAAAATTGGCAAAATTGCAATACTATCTCATCAAGAAGTTCAAGACAAAGTTTTGCTATTTTCCCAAAAAAACGCAACCCATCAACACCAAATAAATGCATTGTCCATTGCTATGTTCGATTTTAATGAGATAGAATTTAACAAAATACTGTCAATGTGTATTTTTAATTTGGGGATGGAGAAAACGACAATAGAAATCATCTTCCCTTATATGCAACATCTGGGAATATTGTGGTTGGGAGGATCTATTCATGTTGCTCACGAGCATTTTGTGACCAATATCATTAAACAGCGATTGTATGTATCCATTGATCAGCTTGCGGCATTTCAGAAACCTGCTGCCAAACATTACCTGTTGTTTTTGCCCAGCGGAGAAACCCATGATTTAAGTTTGTTGTTTGCCGCTTTCATATTGAAGTCTCGAGGCCAAAAGGCAACTTTTCTGGGATCTTCAACACCACTTGATGATTTAAACAAAGTCTATAAAATGGTATCTCCTGACGTTTTGTTTTGTTCTATCAGCAATGCAAACAACAATTTTCCTTTAGAGGTATACATCAATATGCTCAGCCGCAATTTTCCCAATTCTCAAATCTTAATCACAGGAGGGCAGGTTGTTAAACGCCGCGATTTAACCCTAGCAGCCAATTGTGCTATCATTGAAAATCCTGAAGCGTTTTTTCGATTTGTTGATGAAAATCAAACCCATTGATATCTAATTCAACTGGCAAGGCCGATTTATCGACCACGTGCTTTGCCATCATTGGCGACAACCAACTGCAGAGACTAACACCTTTGCTACCCAATCCGTTATACACAAATAAATTGTTTTTGTTGGGGTGTTGGCCCAAATAAGGCCGTCTGTTTTGTATTGTTGGCCTAATTCCCCGTTTATGTTGTAAAAGTGTTACGGGCAATCCAGTGATTTCTTTGGCATAGCGTATCAGTGACTCGGCCTCGATGGAAAGGGATTCAGTACGACCATCATCTTTGAAAAAATTGTTGCCCAATAAGAATTGAAAGGGTTCTCTTGTTGGGATCAGCCAAGCCTTTTTTTTATACATAAACGCAGGATCTAATCCAGGAATATATACAGTAAGAATATCTCCGCCAGTTGGGTCGAAAAATAGCGTGTTGAACCATGGATTCTTGACAATGCCCATGCCTTCACAAAAAACCACTTTCTTTGCTTCTACATTGTTGTAGCACCAATTGTTTTCCGAATTGCAGCATAAGGAATTGTGAATAAAATCTTCCGCCCAAAAAGATTCCAATGCCATGAATCGATGTTGTGCAGCCAATAAAAATCTCTGAACATCGAGTCTTCCACAGTGGTTTACTTTTGTGATATAGGGGTGGCGATCAAGAATAAGTTGGGGGCAATGAAAATTGGAGATTTCTAACAATTCAGCCAACTCAATGCCCAATGCCCGTCTTTCCCATTGTTTATTTTCATTCGTATTGGCATGCATTACCAAATAAGGGAAGCGGGATATAAAGCGATCCTCAAATTCTCTTTCCCATTGTTGATAATAATCAAATACTGCAGGGAAAAGTTGACTGTATTGCCATGTTTTGCGAATTCCTTTTGAAATGATCGGGTTTATTAGCCCTGCAGCAATGCGGCTACTGCTGTTTGGTTCTTGGTTGTCGATCAGGTGAATCGAGACACCCTTTGCGCGTAATTCTAGTGCCAAGGTAGTTCCAGCGATTCCAGCTCCAACAATCAATACTTCTACTTTCTTGGAGTCTGCCATATTTTGCAATAAATTGCTGCAAAATTAAACCATGCAAACCAAAGCCATTCTATCGGGGTGTTCTTTTTTTCTTCTTTTTGGTTGTTCCTTGCAGGGACAATTGTTGCATACAAGAGTGGCCGACCCAATAAATTATTCGCCCAATTCTTTTTATTGGACTCCTTCAGCAAGTCTTTTTTTTTGTCAAATTGACGGAGATCAGGCTTCGGGGTTTAATAAATTAGGTTTTCAATTTGCGTTGACCACAGGGTATCGATTAAAAGCTAGAAATATAGATGCATTGGAATTGTCGATGGGTATTGCCGAAAGAGGGAGTAGGCGATTTTTCAATGCCGAGACTCTTGAATCGGCATTTCATATTCGTGCCAAACAAATAGAACTTCAAATCGCTGGCCTGAAACAGTTTGGTTCTATTGAGGCTTTATTTGGATTAAGGCCTACAATGTTGTTAAAAATTCAAGAATGTGAGGGGGTAAATCCGGGCATTGCCGATGATTTTGCCCGATTTGGATGTTTGGCTTCAATGGGCATGGGATGTAAGCTATCAAAAAAAGTTTCTTGCAGGCTCAGTTTGGATTATAGCGTGTATTCCATTCTTCGAAAAAATGCGCGCCTCAGGTTGTACAATGCAAGTGGTGCATTTCACAATGGATTGGGTGTGACACTAAATTACATTCCTTAGACAAGGGCTGTGGACCAGTTGAAACCCAAGCAGAAAATACCATCTGACCAACGCGATGTAGTGAAATAAACAGTTACTTCTAAGGTGTCCCGTAATGGTTCGTAAAAAAGCAGGTTGATGCGAAAACGTATCCAAGAACACAGGTATTCAAATCGCAAGCCATACCAAGTCTGTATATCCAAAAAAGCCCACTCGAATGAATGGGCTTTTTTGGGGTATTGCCTCAAAATTTATTTTGTTCTTAGCTCTTTGATTCGGGCCGCCTTGCCAATTTGGGCACGAAGATAAAATATGCGCGCACGGCGCACCAACCCTTTTCTGTTGATTTCAATTTTATCAATAAAAGGCGAATGTAAAGGAAATATGCGTTCAACACCCACGCCGTTTGAAATTTTTCGAACGGTGAAAGTTTCATCAATACCGGCATTGCGGCGTTGAATCACATCGCCTTGGAATTGCTGGATACGTTCCTTAACACCTTCTCTAATTTTATAAAAAACGGTAATACGATCTCCTGATTTAAAGTTGGGAAGATCGGTTCTTAAATATTCGGATGCGACACTATTAACGATGATATTCATGATTTCAGTACCAATTGGGGTGCAAAAGTACGCATTGTTTAGAATATCTGCAAAGAGATTGTTCAAATTTTCTATTGTCTGCCCAAAAAGAGTAATGGGGAATAAATTGTGTTAAACTTTTTACAACTTCATTGTGTCTAATGGTGAATTT
Organism: Flavobacteriales bacterium; assembly: GCA_002737705.1. Classification (GTDB taxonomy): domain Bacteria; phylum Bacteroidota; class Bacteroidia; order NS11-12g; family UBA955; genus UBA955. The sequence goes on along the minus strand of NSIM01000019.1, from coordinate 23,427 downwards.
TTACCTATTTCGCACAATATTATTTCCCTAAGTTAAACCATGATTATTCAGACCTCTATTGTAAACGAAAAAAACGATGCGAGTCGCTTGACTTTGTTGTCTGAAGATGAGCTAGCAAATGAGCTTTTAACCAATAAGCCATCGCGTATTTTGTTTGCAGAAATTGTTAGGCGTTATCAGAAGCAGGTATACTACCATGTTCGAAATTTGTTGGTGAGTCATGATGATGCCGATGACGCTACCCAAAACACCCTGATAAAGATTTGGCAACATGCAGAACAATTTAAGGGAGAAAGCAAATTGCGAACCTGGATTTACCGGATAGCAACCAATGAGTCAATTAACTTGTTGCGGAAACGAAAACCATCGATAGATTTTAATGAGGCACAGCCAGAAATGGCAGACATGATTGCTTCAGATGTTTATTTGTCGGGCGATGATATTTCTCTCAAATTGCAAAGAGCGATTTGTTATTTGCCATTCAAACAAAAATTGGTTTTTTTTCTACGCTATTTTGAAGACCTTTCTTACGAAGAGATTGCCGATCTCACTTCAACTTCTGAGAGCGCCTTGCGGGCTTCGTATCACCATGCAGTCAAAAAATTGGAGATCTATTTGGGCGTGCTTGGTTAAACTTTTTATGCAATGGTCCGTCTAAAAATCGACAGTATTAGGAAATCATGGATTTAGAAAACGATAAAATCAAAAGTGCTTTTCAGGCTCCAGATGCTTATTTTAATGCATTGGAAGCGCGGATATTGCAACAATTGAATATGTCTCAACCCGAGGTTGCGGAAGAAGGGATAAGTGCGCCTCCGGTTTTATTGCCTATCGATACACCCGCCAAGGGTATTGATACGGAAGGAGTTCAAAAACGTGCCCGTAAACAAGATCCAATTACTTCGCGCAGCAATGCTGTCAATAAGGAACTTCAAAATATTGGTACGTTTGAAATACCCGCGTTAACATTTACCACCAACGAAAACCCTGAGTGGGTTAATTTAATGGCGATTCCAGAATTGTCCAATGACAAAAATGTTGCAGACATTCAAAAAATTACCTTCGAACAGATTACAGAAGCGCCAAATAAAGTTGAAGAAGTCGGTTCAAAACCCGCACCCATTCAAGCTGGGTTATTCGAACCGGCGCCCATTCTAGACCCTTCTGATATAGTGCCTGAAACAACCGAAAATCCAATTCCTGTATTGTCTGTTTCGGATGAAACTATAGAAGAATATTTTTCGAATGAAGAGACTGAAATTGTTGTTGATAGTGGATTCCCTGCCAAAAACGAGCCGGTAATTGTTGTTCACCATGTTCCAGAATTGACCCATCCAGAAGCTGCGGTTGTGCCTGTCCCAACAATTGAACAGAACCCAGACATTGAGGCTGCCTATGCAGCTTATTTACAGGAAGAATTGAATGATCCTGTTGACGCTGCAAAATCCCCAATCATTCCAGACCCTAAGCCCAACAGTATTTTGGCAGAAGAAACACCAGAAACAGAAGAGCCCCCCATGGCATTTGCGCCCATTGCAGGTCGTCAACATGAATCTTCGACTCCCGGTTGGCTCGGAATTGCAGCTTCTTTTGCGGCTATTGTTGCAGCCTATTTTATTTGGAATGCAATCCAGCCCCCCCAAGTCGAACAAAGCAATAAAGTAGCACTTCAGCAAACAGAACAATCTCAAATCGTCAAGACATCAGTTTCTGTGGGGCCTGTTGAATCCTTGCCCATGTCCTTACTATTACTAGAATCTATCATTCGCGATGAACTGCCAATCAAGACTGAAAAAGCCAGGGTGTTTAGTATTGTTGATGCGCAGAAGCTTCCAGAAGAAAAGCTTAAGGCAATGGGTGAACTAGAGGATTCCAACTTGTCTATTTTCGATATGGAAGATGAATTATTTGAAGATTTAGATTTAGAAACACTATGAAATTGATACAATATACCACACTTTGTTTATTTGCATTCTCCTTCTTCATCGGAACCAGCGCCCAGAATGTTAAGAATGCCAATTCGTCAGAAAAAAAAGACAGCCTACGGATCGCTAAAGTGAAAGGATTACGCAAGTTTCGTGAGGGACTATTTGTCGAAAAATTACATTTAAGTGATGCTGAAAAGACAAATTTTTTTCTGATATATGACGGGTACCAACTCAAGTTGAGAGAGGCTAAAGTTTTGTTTCGGGCCACCTGGAAAGACAAAGAAATGTCTTCGCTTAGCGATGCAGATGCCGAAAAATATTTTAATGATGCCATTTTTTTGCGCAAAACAGAAGTGCAGCTAATGGAGACCTATACAAATAAACTCAAGCCTGTCATTGGAATGAATCGTGCCCTGCAGCTTCCTAAGATTGAAAGAGAAATTAAAAAAGAGATGATTGCAAAGGCACGGGGGATTCGCAAAACCAATAATGCTGAGAATAATATAGATACTGCGAAAAAAAAAGAGGGCAAAAAAAAGCGGGGAGAAACCAAAATCATCCCTCCCACAGTCGGGCCTATTAAAGAAAACCCGTAATTTAACATTCACATTATTTTTCTTTTGGGTAAATTGGTTGTAATATTGCCCCTTATTTTAATTAAAACATATGAATACTTCAAAGTCGACTATTGATTCTAGTAAATGGATGGCCTATTTTTCGGGACTTGCTATTTTGTTTGCCGTTGCAGCTGGCTATTTAATTTATATTTTACTCTTGGGAGATCCTTCAAATTTTGAAGGTAGAGACGTCGACAAAGGTCATCCTCTTGGCCTTCTCGGTATTATATACCGGGGGGGAATTGCAATTGTTCCCTTACTTATTGGTGTGAATATTACCGTTATATTGATTTCTATCGAGCGGTTTATGACACTGACTACTGCTTCAGGGAAAGGCAATGCGACACAATTTGTTAAAAATATACAAGGTATGTTAACCAACAACGATATCGAAGGGGCAATCTCTGCTTGCGATTCTCAACGAGGTTCTTTGGCAAATGTTGTTCGCAGTGGCCTGAGCAGATATCAAGTCGTTTCTGCCAAATCAGATTTGTCACGCGATGAGAAAAAAGCAGCCATCGAAAAGGAATTGGAAGAAGCAACAAGTTTGGAATTGCCGATGTTATCAAAGAATCTGGTTATCATTTCGACTTGTGCCTCGATTGGAACCCTGATTGGTTTGATTGGAACGGTATTCGGAATGATACGGGCATTTGCTGCATTGGCAAACTCAGGAGCACCAGATACATCTGCTTTGGCCACCGGTATTTCAGAAGCTTTGGTGAATACTGCATTTGGTATTATTGGGTCAACCCTTGCAATTGTGAGTTATAATTATTATTCAAATCGCATTGATTCAATGACTCATAGCATGGATGAAGCCGGATATTCAATTATCTCAAACTTTCAAGCCAAACACGCTTGATAATTGATTTTGTCTTTTTTACAAACTTGTAGGTCAATCAAATATGCCAAAAGTTAGCATGCCACGCTCAACACCATCATTGGATATGACTCCGATGGTAGATTTGGCGTTTTTATTGGTAACATTTTTTATGCTAACAGCAAGTTTCCGTTCACCCGAGCCAGTATTTGTTGATCCACCGACTTCTACCACAGACGTTCAAATACCCAAACAGGTATTCTTGGTTACTGTGGATGAGACAGGCAAAGTTTTTATCGACCTAACAAACCCGGCTGTAAAAGAATTGGTTCTGAAAGACATGATGAAAGAGTTTAAAGTGTCCATGGATTCTCAAAATGTAAAAAAGTTTTCAGGAGCGGGTCCGATGGGTCTTTCGATGCAAGACATTCCACGTTTTTTGGCATTAGAAGTTTCTAAACGTGAAAAAATTCAACAAGGAGGCATTCCGTACGATACTGTAAATATTAAAAAAAGTCAATTGTATCTCTGGGCTTATAATGCGCGATTGCGTGCCCACGACGACTTTACCCAACGAAAATTTTTGGCTAAAGAACGCGGGCTTCCTTTTGATAAAGAAAACTACATTCAGTTTGCAATAAAAGCAGACGGAAGAACAAAATACGATGTGTTAAAGCACGTTATTCAAGTATTCAGAGAAGCCAAAGTAAAGAATTTTCAAATGATTACGGGTCTTGAATCTAAGCCCATCGATTGAGGAGGAATAAAAATATGTCAGAAATACAATCAGTTGGCAACAGTGAAAAGGGTGGTAAAAAAAGAGCCAAAAAGCAGAGTACCCGTGTAGACATGACTCCCTTGGTTGATTTGGCGTTTTTATTGCTTACCTTCTTTGTTCTAACCTCAACTTTTTCCCAGCCCAAAGTATTGAGAATGATATTTCCAGAAAAGTTGGATCCCAAAAATAAAGACATCAAACAACCAGAAGTTAAAGACGGTTTAACCATTTTGCTCTCAGACAATGACAAAATCTTTTGGTATCGTGGTGCATTGAATGCCAAAACAGTTTTGGAAGAAACCGATTACACCAAGAAAGGTTTGCGCAAGGTTTTGGTAGAAAATAATCTTCCACTGCTTACCCAACTGAGAGCGTTTGAAAAAGAACTCAATAAAATTGATGTAAAGGATACTGCCAGTCGAAGTGCGATTGACATAAAAGTAAAAGAAGCCCAACGTGATTCTAAATTGGTTGTATTGCTTAAAAATGATGATAAAGCCACCTATCGCAATGTGATTGATGTAATGGATGAGTTTATGATAACCCAGATTGCCAAGTATTTTGCTGTTGACGAGGGTATGTCTGGTCTTGAAAAGAAACTGATCACCCAAAAAATAAAAATCTAAGCGGGATGTCAGAAACCAACATCAACAACTGGGAACAACCCGAATCACCCGCTCGAATAGAATTGGTATTTGCGAAACGTTTTAAAGAATATGGTGCCTATGAGGTTCGCAGTAAGTTTAGAAAAAATCAATTTGTAGCTACTATGTGGGCGCTTGGGATTGCGATTGTCGCTTCCTCGTTGCCTATCATATCCAATTATTTTTTTACTGATAACCAAGAGACTTTAACGGTACTTAAGGTCAACAATCTCGACGATGTAAAGGCGCCAGATGAGGAAAAAGAGCCTGAAAAGCCAAAATACGAAATTCCTGAGCCTCCTATCGCTACGCAACAATACGTAGTCCCAAAAATCAACCCTGAAACCACCCAAGAAGATGTTATTATTCCTCCCGATGAGATTAAAAATACGGGAAAGGAGACGAAAGAGGGCGCGGAAGATTTTGACGCCCCCGATTTAAATGATGGCTCTGGCCCCTTGGTAGGCAATTCTGAGCCTGCAACCAATGTCCAGGTTAAAGCGATATATCCCGGTGGAGAAGCGGCTTTCCGCGAGTATGTTGCCAATGCCTTTCAATATCCTGTTCGATGTCAAGATGAGGGTATCAACGGTTCTGTCGTTCTTCGTTTTGCAGTGGATGAAACCGGAAGAATATCCCGTATTCAAGCCATTGAGCAAACAAAAAGTTGTCCAGAATTTACCGATGAAGCCATTCGCGTATTGAAAAAATCTCCACGCTGGATTCCTGGGCAAAACAATGGGGTATTTTTGAAATCATGGCGCGAAATTCCTATTAAACTTACGGTTGAGTAAGCCCTCAAATCCTTTTTTTTCTTTTCTGTAAAACCCCTTTTGGCTTTGTTTTTTTGTGTACAATTCGGTGTCGCTTATTGTCGATAAACCAAAGTTTTCAACTCCAAGCCCTAACTTTGAAACAATGAAAGGCGAGGGTGTAAAAACTGGAGTATTGGAATTAGCGGATTTGCCACTTTTACAAATACGGGATTTGCGAATTTATTCTGCCCAACTCCAACTGATTCATTTGCCTCATTTAAGGGTAATTCCGGGCGAATTGCATAGTATTATAGGAGAAAGTGGAAGTGGAAAATCCCTTACATTGTTTGCCATTATTGGACTCCTATCACAAAAATTAAGGGTTGAGGGAGAAATACTATTTAACCACGGAGGCCAGCACTTCGATTTGCTTCACTGCGATGCCAAAAAATGGCAATCTATTCGTGGCAAGGCCATGGGTATTGTATTTCAAGAACCGATGTCTGCACTGAACCCTCGAATGACATGTGGGGCTCAATTGTTAGAATCAGCAAGGATACATGCGGACCCCCCAAAAAAGTCCTTAGAATTGGTCTACCGTAAATTACAACAAATCGGATTGGGTGAAAGTATTGAGCGCATCATGCAATCGTATCCCCATCAATTGAGTGGTGGACAGAGGCAACGTGTCATGATTGCAATGGCTTGTGTGCACGAGCCACCACTTATTTTGGCTGATGAGCCTACGACTGCTTTGGACAGTCTTGCCCGCCAACAAGTAATGGCCGATTTAAAAAAACTTTGTAATGAGCAGGGGAGTGCACTGATTTGGGTGAGTCATGAATTGGACCTTGTGAAGCAGTATGCAGAAAATGTTACGGTGTTGTGCAAGGGAGAATGCCTTATGCAAAACACCAAAGAAATTGTCTTTGGAAAAAAAACGCATCCCTATGTAAAAGAACTTATTGATGCCATGCCGAATACATGTTTGGTGGGTGATTTGAAGTCGCCGAAGGTGGTGCTTTCTCTCAAAGGCGTTGGGAAATTGTATACCAAAGGAAAGTGGCGTGTCCGTGCTTTGGATGCATTTGACGAACAATTAAATGCAGGAGAAACCCTCTCGGTGGTTGGACTGTCGGGTTCTGGAAAAAGCACATTGGCCAAGATTTTGGTCTCGCTCGAGACGCTCAGTGAGGGAGAAATTCTGCTGAACGGAAAAACATTGAGCCGGGTCCCACCTACTGGAATCCAAATGGTATTTCAAGATCCTTATGCATCGCTTAATCCAAATTATACCGCCATCCAGGCCGTATTGGAGGTATTGGTTTTTAAGCAGAATGCATACCCACCGACACGTGACGAGGGCAATGGTAAAAATAAAATGGAACTGAAGGAAGAATCCCGTCAATATTTAAAAGAAGTGGGTTTTGATGATCGATTATTCATGGCCTATCCACATCAAATGAGTGGAGGGCAGCGGCAACGTTTGTGTATTGCAAGGGCTTTGGCATCAGAGCCTAGCGTTCTGATTCTCGATGAAGCAGTCTCGGCGTTGGATCCATTGGTTCAAAAGCAAGTGCTTGCGCTATTGGTAAAATTGCAGCAGGATAGAGGTCTGGCATATATTTTTATCACACACAATTTAGAAGTTGCCCGTGCCATGTCGCACCGTATTGTATTTCTGGATGGAGGTCAAAAAAAATCACTTCCATCATCTTGGCTGGGTGTTTGATTTATTGAACAAGCGAATGCTTGTGCAAAGACAGTTTTCGTTCGGTATTTTTGAAAGGTTAATATTGTGTTGATGAAAAAAGTTACAGCAAAATGCGCATGGATTTTATTGTTTGTGGTGGGTATGTTTTGTTCTATTGGAAACGGATTTTCCCAATCAGTTAATGGTGAAATGAGTATCGATTTATCTCATAAAGTAAAGAAAGGCGAGACAATGTACGCCATCGGAAAAAAATATCATTGTACTATTGAAGAACTCAAATTACTCAATCCAGGGATTGGGATGCTCAAAACAGGGATGCGAATCAAAGTAAAGCAAAAATCAAAAATTCCTACAAAATCTAAATCCATTGAAGCGCCCAATCTAAATCCCTTGGGAAATATTTCTCCAAGCCCTGTGCAAAAAACAGAATCTGCAGACAATGCGCCGAGTACAATTGACCATGTTGTTGTTCAAGGAGAAACACTCTACAGCATTTCAAAAAAATATGGTGTTTCAATTGACAACATTCGCCGGGTAAACAATTTACAAAGCGACAAACTCTCAATTTCTCAAAAACTGTCGATTTCGGGATTTCAAAATTCCAGTTTGTATTCGAATAACGTGCTTAAAGATCCAGAGTATAATTACCCAATTCCCCCCAATCAAATGCAGGGTGGTATGCCAGAGATGCCTGCCATTGAAGCAAAAACATCCCTCAAAGAATATGAAAAAACCATGCATGCACAAATTGGATTTGATGGACTTCAGGCGAATCGGTCTTGGGTGATGGTGAACGACCACAAAAAAGGAGAGGTAATCGCTTTGGTAAATCCAGCCAATAGCGCAATGGTCTATTGCACAGTGATGGGCTCAATGCCCAATAAGTCGAATAGCCAAATTGCGCTGAGTGAGTCTGTCGCCACCCGCTTGGGTATTGGACAGCAAAATACGGTTTTGCAGTTGTTCTATGCAGCCCCATAAACAATATAGTGTTCACAATTTGTTGCGAACAGACATTTTATTGTGGCTTTCATTGGCTTGTATTCATGTTTCGCCATTATTGTCTTCGATGGCGTTGATAGGGTATTTGATGCAGTTGCTTTTTTGGGGTTCATCGCATACAATATCGTATACAGAGAAAATTCTTTGGGGAAGTTTTTCTGTGGCAGCATTGTGGTCAATGGTGAATATTTTTTTAAGCATGAATGTGGTTGCGGGCAAACAAATGAATGTATTTGGAGACGTTTTTGCCGACCTGGATTCTATCAATAGCGCTTGGAACATGGGAATGATTAAGTTGTCTCTCAAGTTGCCCCTACTTATTCTCCCCCTCTGTTTTATTTGTGGTAAGCGATTAAAAACCATTTTTTGGTCGGCTTGGCCCTTGGTTGTTTTGCCTCTCATTTGGATTTCCGTGGCGAGTGTGATTCATTATTTTATGGACATGGGATTTTACAATCAAATGGTTCTTGAAAGTAAGCCAATTCCTTTATTTACAAGGGTTTATCATATAGAGTATTCGGTAATTGTGGGGCTAGTAATAGTTTGCTATTCCTGGAAACTGCTGTTTGGTAATCTTGAAAATGCAAACAATTCTGGGCAATTTTTGGCAGAAGAAGTGTTGGGCGAAGCAGGGCAAATAAACCATATAGAACCTTCAAAAGATACCACGGGGCATACCCAACAAGAACGTAAAAAGGGTCCAGGTTCAGGAATTCAAGAAGAGCAAGGGGAATTGGGTTCGGGACGCCATAAAATCAATTGTTTTCCTTTCAATTGCCTTGAACCACAGGGTGAGGACCATCGCTCGTCACACGCATCTCAAAAAGCCATTTTAGGGATAGCCTTATTTGTTTTGGTTGTTTCAATGCATATTTTGGGATCCAGAACAGGCTTGGTCTTGCTCTATGGCGGATTTTCTTGTATGGCTTTGGCTTGGATGTTTCAAAAACCCAAGCAGGGGGTAAAATATATTTCATTGTTTATTGGGCTCATTGGCTTGATGGCATTTTTGCCCAGTGTTCAAAATAGAATCAGCAATACGCTTGTAGACATGAGAACACTTGTTGCAGGGAAGGAAGTAAGCAACCAAAGTTTTGGGCAGCGGTGGATGGCTTGGAAATCGGCCATTCACCTTATACAAAGTGATCCGGGTATTCTCTTCAGGGGAAAGGGTGTTTTACTCGATGAGAAATTACATAGTTCATATGAAGAACTGCGTATAAATTTGGCTGCATCTCATCGAATTGGTGTCCACAATCAATTTCTCGAGACAATATTACAGAGTGGACTTATTTCTCTTTTGGCGTTTTTTATGGGTTGGATTTTTTGGATAGGGAGTCGGCGAAAAAAAGTATTTTTGTTGGCCCTTTCAATGGCCATTGGATTGGGATTTGCGATGTTTTTTGAAAGCTTATTGGAGCGTCAAGCAGGGGTTTTAGCTTGTATCATTGCCTGGCAGTTGGTAGAAGGGGTAGAAATGCCGTTAAAATCAAAAATAAAGAATGAAGTTGCTTTGAATAACAAATGAAATTGAGTATATTTGCAACCCTAAAAAATTATGTCTCGCGTCTGTGATTTAACCGGAAAAAAGGCCTTGAAGGGCAACAATGTTTCTCATTCTAATAAGAAAACGAAACGTCGTTTTTATCCTAACCTTCAAACCAAAAAATTCTTTATCCCTGAAACTGGGGAGTGGATTACCCTAAAAGTAGCAGCGTCTACAATCAAAACCATCGATAAAAAAGGTATTTCCTCTTGCATCAATAATTTGTTTACAAAAGGAAAAATTTAACCATGGCAAAAAAAGGAAACCGTATACAAGTAATTCTTGAATGCACGGAGCAAAAAGGTTCGGGAGTGGCAGGCATGAGTCGTTACATAACCACCAAAAACAAAAAAAATACTGCTGAGCGTATTGAATTGAAAAAATTCAATCCACACCTTCGCAAAGTAACGCTTCATAAAGAAATCAAATAATGGCTAAGAAAGTTGTAGCAACACTGAAAAAAGAAGGCGCTGGAAACGAATACGTGAAGGTTGTCAAGACAATGAAATCACCCAAAACAGGTGCTTATACATTTAAAGAAGAAATTATTCCGGCCGATAAGGTAAAGGCGTTTTTTGCCAAATAATTGTGCAATTGAATTATTTTATAGCCCCTTTTTGGGGCTTTTTTTTTATCTTACCCATACATTTGAGATATGTTTAATTGGTTTTCAAAAAACAAGCCCAAGGAAAAAGACGAAAGGGTAGATGCTGACCAAACAAAGCTGGCCCTTGCAACTACCCGAACCGGTTTTCTATCTAAACTGGGCCGACTGTTTTCGGGAAAGCGACAGATCAATGGTGCATTTTTAGATGAATTAGAAGAAGTCTTGCTTACATCAGATGTCGGGGTAGAAACCAGCATTAGAATTATTGAAAATCTCGAAAAACGGGTGTTAAAAGATGCCTATGTTTCTCAAGACGAATTACACGAAATGCTGGCAGAGGAGATTTCGATGTTGATGCCAGATGTGTCTCTGCCCTTGGCCCATAATTTTACACTAGATCAGATCGTAAAACCCTATGTTGTTCTTGTGGTTGGTGTGAATGGGGTGGGTAAAACAACTACAATTGGCAAATTGGCTCACCAATATGCCAAAGAAGGGAAAAAAGTCATTCTGGGCGCAGCCGATACATTTCGAGCAGCTGCAGTGGAACAACTTACGATATGGCAAAATCGTGTAGGGGTTTCAATCGTATCTCACGGAATGAATTCCGACCCTGCAGCTGTTGCTTTTGATGCTGTAAAACAGGCCGTTGAAGAGAATGCCGATGTATTGATTATTGATACAGCTGGTCGATTACACAATAAAATAGGATTGATGAATGAATTGTCCAAAATCCGACGGGTTATAGCAAAATTTAAACCCGATGCACCGCAAGAAGTATTGTTAATTATTGACGCTACAACCGGTCAAAACGCCTTTGAACAAGCCAAGCAATTCACTTCTTCGACACAGGTAAATGCCTTGGCTGTAACAAAACTCGATGGAACTGCAAAAGGCGGGGTGGTGATTGGGGTGAGCCATGCCTTCAACTTGCCTGTGAAATATATTGGATTGGGTGAACAAGCCGAAGACCTAAAGTTGTTTAATAAATACGAATTTATCAAATCAATTTTTGCATCGTGAAAACCCGGTCGAATAAAGAAACCAAAATCAATGTAATTACGCTGGGGTGTAGTAAAAACCTCGTGGATAGTGAAGTTTTAATGGGACAGCTCAAAGCATCTCAGTTTGATGTGGCGCATGAAAGTACCAAAGACGATGCCGATATCGTAATTGTAAATACCTGTGGATTTATAGAAAATGCCAAACAAGAGAGTATCGATACAATTCTTGCTTATGCGAATGCCAAGGCCCAAGGAAAATTTGAAAAGTTATATGTGACGGGGTGTTTATCGCATCGTTACAAAGATGAACTCGCACTTGAGATTCCTGAGGTGGATGCCTGGTTTGGTACACTCGATATGCCGCATTTGTTAAGAACAGTAGGTGCTGACTACAAACATGAATTGGTGGGCGAGCGATTGCAAACCACACCCAAACATTATGCGTATACCAAGATTTCTGAAGGGTGTGACCGACCCTGTTCATTCTGTGCCATTCCATTGATGCGCGGAAAACATGTTTCTAGGCCCATAGAGATCATCAAAAAGGAAATACAAGGGCTTGTGGCGAATGGCGTAAAAGAGGTGATGCTGATTGCCCAAGATTCTACCAGTTATGGTTTGGATATTTATGGAGATCGCAAGTTGGCTGATTTGATGAAGCATCTTTCGGATGTGGAAGGGCTGGAGTGGTTGCGATTGCATTATGCGTTTCCATCGCAATTTCCGCTAGATGTTTTACAAGTAATGGCAGATCGAAGCAATATTTGTAATTATTTGGACATTCCCATTCAGCATATTTCAGACAATATGCTCAAGTTGATGCGACGGGGAATTACCCAGCGCAGAACCTATGAGGTATTGAATACGATTCGGGATCGGGTTCCTGGAATTGCATTGAGAACCACACTTTTGGTGGGTCATCCCGGTGAAACCGAAGCCGATGTAAAAGACTTGATCGATGCGATTGAGGATATACGATTTGAACGATTGGGTGTGTTTGCCTATTCCCATGAAGAAAATACGCATGCGTATCGTTTGGTCGACAATATTTCCCAGGAAGAAAAACAACGTCGTTCTGATGCTGTTATGGAAGCCCAGATGAGCATTTCAGAGGCGTTTAATCAGTCGCTGAAAGGACAAACGCTAAAAGTGTTGTTTGATCGATTGGAGGGGGATGAATTTGTGGGGCGCACCGAATATGATAGCCCAGAAGTGGACAATGAGGTGCGGGTGTCGGCCAAAGACAATTATGTGCGCATGGGTGATTTTGCCAATGTAAACATTACAGAGGCCACCCCCTATGATTTGTTTGGCAAAGTCGTTAAGTCGTGAATGTTGTAAGCCAATCATATCCCAACAACTATATCTCTGCAACGCTAAGGAATAGTTCTTGGGATGGGAGATCTTTGGGCTTGTATCCGTTTGAAGGGATTCACAGCGATTGGCAAGCGGTCATAGAGAAGGTCTCCAACAACTTCGGTTCAGAACAACGCAAAGAATTGGCCGATATCTTAGTGTCTCAGTTGGGAAATGGCGGTTCTAATTCGCAGTTGGAGAATGTAAATCGAATCAAACAAGAGAATGCTTTTTTGGTAGTGACAGGTCAGCAAATCCATCTTGGCTTAGGCCCGATGTATGTGATTTATAAAATTGCCTCGGCCATTGTTTTGTGCAACGACCTCAATGATCGGTACTCCGAAAAACATTTTATTCCCTTGTTTTGGATGTCAACGGAGGATCATGATGTTGCTGAGATTAACCATGTTGATTTATTTGGAGATCGGTTTACCTATGATATTGATTGGAAAACGGGGGTAGGGAACATACCAACGCAAGATTTAGAGGCTTTGTGGGATTGGATGAAGCTGAAGTTTCAACACGTTCCGGAAGCCCTAAAGAGGATTGAAGATTTGAAATTAATATACCAAGCAAAAAAACAGACTTTATCCACAGCTACGGCCAAATGGGTTTCGGAATTGTTTGCTGCATTTGGTTTGTTGGTTTTGGACCCAAATGTGGCTGCTTTAAAAAAGAGAGCGGTAAGAATTTTTACGTCGGATTTGTTTGATGATGCCTTGTATTCTAAGTTTACTGCGCAATCCAAATTGTTAAAGAATCAACATATTTCGGCCCCAGCGCATGCGAGGGAATGCAATTTGTTTTGGATGGATGCGCATCGAAGAGAGCGAATCGCGAAAGCGGGGGATGGCTTTGTATTGGTTGATTCTGGACAGAAATTGGATCGCATTGCAATGCGTGAGGTATTGGACAAAGAGCCCGAGAGGTTTTCACCAAACGTTTTGCTTAGGCCATTATACCAACAAGCGATATTGCCGGCGGTTGCTTATATCGCTGGGCCAACGGAGTATTTGTATTGGTTGCAAACGACCCAGGCGTTTGCCCAATTGAATTTGACAGTGCCTGCATTGGTTCATCGAATGGGTGGGGTGATTATACCAGAGAGTCAAAATAAGAAACTGATCCGATTGGGTTTAACAGCAAAAGATATGTTTCTTGATATACACGCATTGAAAACGAGTTTGATAGAGAAATTGACAGGTGATAATGAATTGGAATCATTGCAGCAAAATATTGAAAATGGAATAGCCGATTATTTGCAAGTGCTTTATAACTGGAAAAGCGAACTGCTTGTGGATGCAAAAAAACAGGCTGACGCATTTTTAAAGGCCCGTCGAAAAATGACTGATGCAGCGATATCAGGGTATTTGAATGCACAATTTTCTGAGTCTGTCTGGGATTCAGTGCTTGCGATGCAAGGCGATACCTTTTCTGTGGGCTTACCGCAAGAGAGAAGAGATTTCTTTTTGCAATATTTTTTAAACGGCCAGACGGATTGGTTGAATTCCCTTTGTAATCATAGGAAGTATGATAGAAATAGTGCTTTTTGGTTGATCACTGTTTAGGGAAAATCGATGCTATCTATACGGGTAGATTCGTATACATAAAAATTGAATTCTGCGATTGTTCAATAGGAATTAACGCAGCGATTATTTGTTTTTGTCTAATCTCAAATTGATTAATTCAATGGTAAATGAAAACGCCATCGCAAAATAGATATACCCTTTGTTGATATGTTGACCAAATCCTTCGCCCAATAGACTAACACCAATCAGAACAAGGAAAGCCAATGCCAAAATTTTAATGCTGGGATTGCTATTTACAAAATTGGATATGGGCTTACTTGCCGCTAACATAACCAACATAGAGATGATCACAGATAAAATCATAACCCAAATATCATTGGCCATACCCACGGCGGTTATAACAGAATCCAAACTAAAAATAATATTGATGAGTATCATTTGCAGAATTACAGCCGACCAGCCAATGGCTTGGGTTCGTTCTTTAATTTCTGCTTCGTGGCCCTTCATTTTTAGATGAATTTCGCGCACACTTTGATACAGTAAAAACAATCCCCCGGCGATTAATAAACTATCTTTCCCAGAAAACCCTTTGTCAAAAACCCTAAATATTTCCTTTTCTTGTTCTTGAATCCATTGCAATCCAAAGAGCATGATAATTCGAATGAACATTCCCAAAAACAATCCCAAACGTCTTGCCTGAACCTGTTTTTTGGCTGGGACTTTGTTTGCAAGGATCGAGATGAAGATAATATTGTCTATACCCAATACAATTTCTAGAAGTGTAAGAATGGTTAAATTAATCAGTAATTCTTGTGTCATATAAAATGTTTCTTGGCAAATTTAACGATGAAATCATTCAAATCTTCCGCGGGAATCCATTCAGTGGGAAATCGATTGCTAAAATAGGTAATTTGTCGCTTTGCATAATTTCTGGTGTGTTGTTTGATACGTAAAATGGCTTGATCAAGGGTATTTATGCCATTGATATGATCGAATAATTCGCGGTATCCCAGTGTTTGTAGCGCGCTTAGATTTCGCATAGAATAAAGGGTTTTTGCTTCTTCCAACAATCCCTGCTCAATCATGGAGTCTACACGTCGGTTTATTCTATCGTAGAGAATATTGCGAGGATGGGATATTCCAATATACCGTATGGCAGTATCGCCAAATACGGGCTTTTTGTCGTGGTTCAATAATTTTGAAAGAGGCTTTTGGGTTTGAATACACAATTCGAGTGCCCGCATCACCCGGGATGGATTGTCGAGTTTTATCCATTTACCTGCTTCCGAATCTTTGCCTATCAACAAGGATGTCATTGCAATAATTCCTTCGGATTTAAGTTGGGCTTCCAATTTGTTGCGGAGTTCCGGGTCTATGGGTGGAAATTCATCCAATGCAAAAATCAGTGCTTCGATATACATTCCCGTTCCGCCGCATAGGATGGCATTGCCATTTTTTTCTAACAAGGCAGTAATTTCTTTTTGGTATAATTTTGCATGACTTCCCGCATTGTAATGTGTTTGAATATCTACGGTAGAAATTCCATGATGGCGAATGGTTGACAGTTCTATTGGGCTGGGCTTTGCAACACCAATTTGCAGTTCCTTGTATACCTGACGGCTATCGGCATTGATAATTTCGGTTTGTAAAAATTGAGCCAATGCAATCGAGGCACTTGTTTTTCCGGAGGCAGTTGGGCCACCCACAACATATATGGTGGGTTTTTCTTTCACAATTGGTTATTGCAATTCTTCAGATTCGTTGTTCACTTCAAACAATTTCAAATCAGCTCCTTCTGGTCCATCATGCGCTTCTAGATCGGAGGTGTTTTCTGCATCAAACAATTCCTGCTCGGGCTCAATCACCAATTTTTGGGCTCCTTTTGAAGCCAATATTTTTTCGGCAAGGGCATCAAATTCGGCATCGTTTAACATATTAAACTTGCTTTCATCACGCTGACGAGGGCTTTTTCCGTGGCTTTTATACACCCGCGGATAGGCGTATTTGTCGTTGTGCTCCTCAATGCCAATCAACTCACACCGAAAAGTCCATAGTGCAGCATAATCAGAAACATAGATGAATCGCTGGTGTGGGTCATTGACACACATTCTGAGTTTTATTTCTGACATCAAGGGGGCATTTGCATTGCCAATGCCAGAAAAATCTACATCCGATTTGGACAAGGTAATTTCAGAAATTCTGCGCCACTGATTATCACTTACAAAAAAACTGGCCAATTCTTTGTTGTCAAATCCGATTGCCTCTTGGATAATGGCATGAAAATGTTGAAATGAATGAGAGGGTTTTATCTCAATCCATCTCACCACATCTTCTATTTCTTCAAACCAAACTTTAAAAAGGTAAACCATAGAGAACACAAAAATAGTTCTTAGTTCTTGCCAATCGATGAAAAAAAATTGCGATAGAAAAATTAGGCATATTTTTGCAGTATTGATGTGGCGTTGTATACTATTTATTTGGTGCATTTTACCTTTATTTGCCCAGTCCCAAACAGCCAAAAGCGATATTAGGGGATTTGTGTATGATGCCGAGAATGGCGACCGCATTGCAGGGGCTATTTTGACTGCGGCATTCACGCTTCCCAATGCAATAACAAGCCGTACAATTTCTTCAGACAACGATGGATATTTTTCTCTAACCAGCTTGCCTGTTGGTAGCTATTGGGTTAGGGTATGCATAGACGGGTTTGACACTTTGTATGAAAAGGTTATCGTAAACCAGGGAGTCAATACCAAACGCGATTTTTTTATTCACAAAATTGTGTCAATAGATGCCGTCAATATTTCAGTAAACAGAAAATCGCACGATGCGCAGGTGGGGGTTACAAGTATTGAAGCAAAAACCATCTACAAAATGCCATCGATTGGAGCTGAACCTGACATTTTACAATATCTTCAAATTCTGCCTGGCGTTGTCTTTAGTGGAGACCAAGGTGGGCAATTATACATCCGTGGTGGTTCTCCCATTATGAATAAGGTAATGCTCGACGGATTAACCATTTATAATCCCTTTCATTCAATTGGTCTATTCTCAGTTTTTGAAACGGATCTGATTCAGACAGCCGATGTGTATAGTGCCGGGTTCGGTGCAGAGTATGGCGGACGTATTTCTGCAGTGGTCGATATTAAAACCCGCGATGCGAATCGAATGCGGATGGCTGGGAAGATTGGTCTTACAACCTTTACTTCAAAACTCTTGTTGGAATCTCCCTTGAGAAAATATACGCAAGGTCAAAACAATAGTTCCATTGCAGTTTCATACAAGAATTCCTTTCTTCGAGAATCCTCGAGATTGCTTTATAATTATGCCAATCCCGATAAATTGCCATACAATTTTGGTGATTTATTTGTCAAACTTAGTTTCAATTCCGCTTCTGGAGGGTATACCAAATTATACGGATACCGATTCTCCGACAATGTGGCTTTTCCTGGATCGACAACCTATAGTTGGGTTTCGACGGGTTTGGGGGCTAAGTTTTTGGTGGTTCCAGAACAGGCTAAGACACGTGTTGATGGATATTTTTTATTCAGTCAATACGATATTGAACAGAAAGAAAAGGATTTAAGGCCCCGAAGAAGTGCCATTGGAGGGTTTAATTTGGGGTTTAATTTCTCGTATAATTTTAGGCGAGATGATTTTAAATGGGGTTTAGAACTCAATGGATTTCAGACTGATTTTCAGTTATACAATACCAACAATCGCAAAATAAACCAACTTGAGAGCACCACTGAAGTCAATGGATTTGGGAATTATCATATCGTAAGAAAGAAATTCATCTGCAATATAGGACTTCGTTCCCAATATTATGCATCCTTGGGAAATAGTAGCTTTGAGCCCCGATTTCAGTTTCGGTACATGCCATTTAAATCGATGGGAATCAAATTTGCGATAGGTCAATATTCCCAAAATTTGCTTTCGGCGATGAGCGATAGGGATGTAGTGAACCTGTTTTACGGTTTTCTTTCTGGCCCAGACAATTTGCCTGATTCATTCAATGGCGATGCCCTCAAACACAGATTGCAAAAGGCAAGACATGCCGTTGCAGGATTTGATTACAGGATAGACAAACGCCAAACGATCAATATTGAGTCGTTTGTTAAACTATTTGACCAGATCACCAATATCAACCGCGACAAACTCTTTGATGACGATGAATTCAATCTCGATAAGCCATTGAGATTGCGCCAAAACTATATCATTGAAAATGGAAATGCCTTTGGTGGAGATGTGTCTTATAAATTCAGCGACAAAGGATGGTATTTATGGGCTGTTTACTCCCTCACTTGGGTCAATCGTTTTGATGGAAATATTCGATATCAACCCAATTTTGATCGCAGGCACAATGCCAATATTCTGTTGAATTATGAGTTTGACAAGAAGAATCCAACCGAAATATCTTTCAGATGGAATTTTGGTAGTGGCTTTCCGTTTACGCAAACGCAGGGGTATTACGAGAAATTCAATTTTTCCAATGGCTTGGGAACAGACTATACTTCCACAAATGGACAATTGGGTATTGTCTATGCCAACATCAATCAAGGACGCTTGCCCTATTACCACCGTTTGGATTTTTCGGTGCGAAGGCTATGGAAATTGGGCAATAATAGACAGTTAAATCTCAATTTCTCGGTTACAAATGTATACAACCGAAGCAATATTTTTTATTTTGATAGGGTTGGCAACAAAAGGGTAGACCAATTGCCTATTTTGCCAGCCTTGGGGTGTAACTACTCTTTTTAAATCCCTTGGTTGAGTAACTTTTGTAGGGCTTGCATTTTTAACAATGCCTCTATGGGCGTAAGTGTGTTAATATCGATTCCTCCCAGTAGTTTTTTTACCTGAATTAAGGTGGGGTCTTCGGTTTGGAAAATATTCATTTGATACACGGGCTTCGTTGGAGTTTTTTTCAAGGTCTTGTGGGGTGATAGGGTTGAGCGGTCTTCTTCTAGGCGTGTAAGAAGTTCACTTGCCCTCAACAATACGGCGTTTGGAATCCCTGCCAATTGGGCAACATGAATTCCAAAACTGTGTTCACTTCCTCCAGCAGTGAGTTTTCGCAAAAAAATGATCTGCAGACCTTGTTCTTTTGTAGTAATGTGGTAATTTTTGATTCCCTCACATTTGCTTTCTAGTTCGTTTAACTCGTGGTAATGTGTGGCAAAAAGGGTTTTGGGTTTACACGGATGGCTGTGAAGATATTCTGCAATACTCCAAGCCAATGACACCCCATCATAGGTACTTGTACCCCGTCCAATCTCATCCAGTAACACCAAACTTCTATCGCTGAGGTTGTTTAAAATACTCGCCGTTTCAGACATCTCTACCATAAATGTACTTTCTCCCAAAGAGATGTTGTCGCTGGCGCCCACACGGGTGTATATTTTGTCGGTCAACCCGATTTCAGCAGTCGAACAGGGAATATAGCAACCAATTTGTGCCATAATTACGGCGAGTGCAGTTTGGCGTAAAATGGCACTTTTTCCACTCATATTCGGACCTGTTAAAATGATGATGCGTTGGCCTTCTTTATTGAGTAAGACTGTATTGGGAACATAGGTTTCGCTGGGGGGGATGCAAAATTCAATCACCGGATGTCGACAGTCTTTGAGCAACAATCCAAAGCCATCATTAATGAGGGGTTTACAATAATTATTGTCGATTGCCAGTCGGGCAAAACCCGCCAAGACATCCAATTCTGCCAGTAAATTAGACTGTAATTGCAGGGGTGTAACAAAGGCACTTAATTTGTCTAGCAATGTTTCCCATAAGATTGCTTCCAACGCCAATATCCGGTCTTCGGCATGTAAAATTTTTTCTTCGTAGACTTTTAATTCGGGGGTGATATAGCGCTCTGCATGAGACAATGTTTGTTTTCGAATCCAATTCTCTGGGGCTTTGTCCTTATGAGAATTACTGAGTTCTAAATAATAGCCAAAAACCCCATTGAATCCAATTTTTAAGGAGGAAATGCCACTGCGCAGAATTTCTTGTTGCTGGATTTCAATGAGTTTTTCTTTGCCTTTGGCGGTTAGCCCCCGCAATTCTTCCAATTCCGGATCAACACTTGAAATAAAAACACCTCCCTTTGCCGCAACTGCAGGGGCATCCGAAAGAAGTTGTTCGGTGATAAGATTTTGTAGAATCGGCAATGCATCAATACGAAGGGAAAGTTCAGATAGAACAGAATCTTTACTTTGGCCAAACACTTCTTTTATGGCTTGAAGATTGGAAAGACCATAACCCAACGTTATACACTCACGGGGTCCAATCTTTCTGAGCGCTATTTTTGAGACCAATCGTTGAAGATCACCTATTTGTTTGAGTGCATCGTAAAAAAGAGCACTTTCTTTGGGATTCTTAATAAATGTCTCAACAAGGTCTTGGCGTTTTTCGATGGCTTTTTTGTCTAAGAGTGGAAAAACCAAGTATTTTCGAAGTAAACGCGCACCCATTGCGGTGCAGGTTTTGTCTATTACGTCAATTAAAGCGCTACCGCCTGGATAAAGTGGGTGTGAAAGTTCAAGATTTCTGATGGTAAACCCATCAAGCCACATGGATTCAGTTTCATCGATTCGGGAAATGGCATTGATGTGCCGAATATGCTTGTGTTGCGTTGCGTTTAGGTATTGAAGTATGGCGGCGGCGGCGGCAATACCCAGTGTCATTTCTGCAATGCCAAACCCTTTTAGATTTTTGGTATGGAATTGTCTACACAGGGCTGATTGGGCTGTTGTTTCTTCGTATACCCATGAATCAATGGTTTGGAATGAGGGGGGTGTACCCAATAGTTCATGTATTGTTTGTTGTTGGTATTTGGGCATAATCCACTCGCTGGGCTTGAATGCATCCATGAGTTTTTTGATGCTTTGCAAGGAACCCTCAGCGATCAAAAATTCGCCTGTGGAAATATCCAAAAAAGAGACTGCCCATTGCATTCCTTTTTCATACACCGATGCCAGATAGTTGCTTTGTTTGCTTTCGAGTACCTTGTCATTGTAATTTACCCCCGGTGTAACCAATTCGGTAACGCCTCTTTTGACAAGGGTTTTGGTTTTTTTTGGATCTTCCAATTGATCACAAATCGCGACCCTATAACCAGCCTTGACCAATTTGGGCAAATAGGTGTCGAGGGAATGGTAGGGAAATCCCGCCAAATCGGTATCTGCCGCAGCGCCATTGGATCGTTTCGTGAGAACAATTCCCAATACTTTTGAGGCGGTGCGGGCATCTTCACTAAATGTTTCATAAAAATCACCCACCCGAAACAACAATATAGCCCCTGGATATTCGGCCTTTATACCCAGATATTGCTTCATGAGTGGCGTCTCTTTTTGTGAAGTATTACCCGACATTGTTGCGCAATTTACAACTATTTATCAGGCCGATTTGCACAATTGTAAAGCCTTTTGTTCACCGTCTAAGCCCTATCTTTGTTTTTGTGAGAAAACGCGTTCTCTTTGAATTGGGTCGCCTATCGGTTAACGATTTCAAGGCTGTTCAAAAATTGCCCTTTGTTGTTGTTTTGAACAATGTTCGTAGCATGCACAATGTGGGTTCTATGATTCGTACTTGCGATGCGTTTTTGTGCCATAAAATGGTTCTTTGCGGTATAACCGGAACGCCACCACACCGTGAAATCACCAAGACGGCTATTGGTGCCGAAAACAGTGTTCAATGGGAGTACCAAGCAAGTACAGTCGACGCCATTGTGAAACTCAAAGAATTGAATTATCACATCGTAGCAATCGAACAAACCGATGAGTCGAAATTGCTTCAACATACATCTTTTTCGCATCAAAATATAGCATTTATTTTTGGCAATGAAATCGATGGAATAGAGGATGCGGTTCTTGCATTGTGTGATGAAAGTGTCGAAATTCCCCAATTGGGAACCAAGCATTCTTTTAATGTTGCTGTTTCTTGTGGGATGGTTCTCTGGGAGTTTGCGCGCAAACGTTTTGAGTTGGCGCAATGAAAAATCCTGTTATCGTGCTTCCGAAAATCTCCCCAACACTTCAAATGGCAATCGTGTTTGTTGTCTCAATATTGCTTGTGTCTTGCACCGCAAATGATTCAAAAGAGAGAAGTGATACTCTTTTACTCGAACCCAAAAAACACATTTCTGATTCAATAGCTGTTGTGCATGCTTGGCAAAACAGGTTTCTCAACAAACCCTATGCTGTACTGATCACTTTTAGTACAGAATGCCCTATTTCTAAATCGTATGTGGCTGATATTCGGAATTGTTTTCAACAATGTAATTCCGATTCATTTGCGTTTTGCCTGTTGATTCCCAATGTGTCTTCACGCAACATGGCAGCTTTTAAAGACATTGAATTTAGAGATACAAGCCTTGCAGTTTGCAATACCTACGGTTTTTCTGTGTATCCAGAATGTTTGGTACTGTCAAAAAAGAGGGGGGTGTTGTACAGGGGATGTATCGACGACAGGCCTGTTGATGTGGGTGTTCTTTACCCTCATGCTACAAAGAAGTTTTTAGAGCAAGTATTAAATGATATTCAGCGCAACAAGAAGATTTCAGTACCTTCGAACAAAGCCATTGGCTGTTTTATTGGCAAAGAATAAACGATTAATGGGGGGGGTACACAAATACACATTGCGGATTGTTTGGATTGTAATGGTCTTAATAGCGGGGCTGGCGTATCTTTTTTTAAAAACCCCCGAAACCCCACATCCACCCATCGCATTGTTGCCTGAAAAACCCACATTTACCCAGCATATCGCTCCAATTTTGCTCAAGAATTGTTTGCCTTGTCATCGTAAAAATGGGGCCGCACCCTTTTCATTGGAATCTTTCTCTGCAGTAAAAAAAAGAGCCAAAACCATCGCAAGGGTAACATTGGCTCGGTATATGCCTCCCTGGCCAGCCGATCCTTTGTACTCACATTTTATTGGAGAGAAAGTGCTTTCCCAAATTCAAATAGACATGATTCAGCGATGGTATAAGACCGGCGCAAATGAAGGCCCCAAAATACAGTTTGCGTATGTGCCTCCCTTGATTTCTAGAAGCACTATACGCAAACCCGACTTAGTGATTCAATTTGACAGTATTGCTCTACATGAAGGGGATCAAGATCGCTTT
>NSIM01000018.1 GCA_002737705.1 Flavobacteriales bacterium | reverse complement strand
TGATATGTTAAAGGGATGGGATGGAACTGCCAATGGTGCAGAATGCCAACAGGATGTGTATGTATTCAATCTAGAAATCACTTCTCTCGAAGACCGGGTCTACAAATACAGTGGAACAATCACCCTGGTTCGCTAGTTGGATTTAACCTGTCGTCTTTTAATCGGGTTAACAAAATCAAACCGATAGCGAAGAAAACAAGCAAGGCCAAAACAGAATTTTGCATTCCTTTTTCAGGAGAATGCTGCTCGATATAGGCGAAAATAGACAAGCCTATAACCATTGAGAATTTCTCAGTGATGTCAAAGAAACTAAAAAAAGATGCGGTGTCATTTGTGGTATTGGGAATGAGTTTACTGTATGTACTTCTGCTTAAACTTTGAACGCCTCCCATTACTCCGCCAACAAAAAAGGCCAAAACATTGAATCCCATTACTGATTTATATTCAGCATCAAACCACGCTCCAATACAAACCAATATCCAAGTAGCCAAAGTGATCGATAAGGATGTTTTATTTCCCAGTTTTTTGGAGACCCAAGAGAAAAATAAACTTCCAGCAATTCCGACAAATTGGATGATTAATATAATGGGCAACAATTTTTCAGCGGGAATATTAAGCAACTTCGCTCCAAAATAGGCTGCAATTAGCATTACTGTTTGCACACCCATCGAATAAAACCAAAATGAAGTCAAGAATATTTTGATACTCTTGTGTTGTTTGATTTCTTCCCAAACCTTTCTGAGTGCCAAAAATCCTTTTAAAACTGATTCGCCAGTATTTATTTTGGGTTCTTCTTTGATCCGAAAGAAAAATAGTTGCGCAAAACCAATCCACCAGATGGCTACCCCAATAAAACACAATCGCGTAGCAAATCCAACATCAAAACCCAAGGCTGGAGCAATTGATTTGATAAATATGAGACAAATGATGAGCATTAAACTACATCCCAAATAGCCATATGAAAATCCTTTTGCACTCGCCCTATCCATTTGTTCGGGAGTCGCCAATTCAGGTAAAAAAGAATTGTAAAATACCAAACTACTCCAAAAACCCAAACTCGCAACAAAAATTGCCAAAATACCATAGGGTAGTGTGTCGGGTTCTTTTGTAAGGAAGAACAAACCCGCACAACCTGCTGCTCCCATATAGCAGAAGAAACGCATAAATTTCTTTTTGTTTCCTCGGCTATCTGCAATACCACTCAATAAGGGACTGGTAATACAGATGATCAGAAATGACAAGGCCAAGGTATAATTGACAATAACAGTATTCTTGAAACTCATTCCAAACAATTCTACAGTGTCATTAATAATACCCAACGAATTTTTTTTGGTAGTGACGGCTATGTAATAAACAGGAAAAATTGCAGATGAAATGACCAGTGGATAAACACTGTTGGCCCAATCATACATGGCCCAAGCGGTAAGTGTTCGTTTGTTGTTTTTTTTCATTACAAAGTGCAATCTAGTCCAAAAAAATAGATGTAATTATTCTAAAAATGGAATACAGAAATTAGGATGCGAACCGCTGAATTTCAAGCCTATTCCATTTTTCTTCAGCAATCGTTTTGGTGATAAGCACCTTCGATTTTCTTTTGCTGCCCGGAATAGTATACATAAAATCTTGTAAAATGGTTTCACAAATCCCTCTTAAACCGCGGGCCCCAAGTTTGTGTTCGAAGGCAATTTCTACAATAAAATCAATCGCTGCATCTTCAAATTCAATGTCGACACCATCCAAAGAGAATAAATATTGGTATTGCTTGAGGATTGCATTTTTGGGATCACTTAATATGGATTTTAATGTGGGCCTATCCAATGAGTCCAATGCGGTTATAATGGGTAACCTGCCAATGAGTTCAGGAATAATTCCATAGGAACGCAAATCGGGAGGAGAGACCAATGACAATAACTTTTTGTCGTTAATTTCTCTGTTAGCATCTCGCTTGAATCCAAGTACATTTTTTTGAACCCGTCTTGAGATGATTTTTTCAATACCGTCAAAAGCCCCACCACAAATAAATAGAATATTGGTTGTGTCCAGTTTAATGTATTTCTGATCCGGGTGTTTGCGACCACCCTCGGGTGCAACGTTGGCAATGGTTCCTTCGAGAATCTTGAGCAAGCCTTGTTGAACGCCCTCTCCACTCACATCACGGGTGATAGAAGCGTTATCGCCTTTGCGGCTAATTTTATCCATTTCATCAAGATAGATAATGCCCCTTTCGGCCAATTCGGGTTTGTAATTGGCAACCTGTAACAATCGACTCAAAATACTTTCAACATCGTCTCCCACATAACCTGCTTCTGTTAAAACTGTTGCGTCGGCAATGCAAAAGGGAACATCCAATATACGTGCCAGTGTTTTAGCAAGGAGTGTCTTTCCTGTACCGGTTTCGCCAATCAATAAAATATTGCTCTTTTCAATCTCAACATCATTCTCAGTACCCAATTTGCGGCTATCTAATCGTTTGTAATGGTTGTAAACCGCTACGCTCAATATTTTTTTTGCTTGATCTTGGCCGATAACGTATTGGTCTAGGAATGCTTTTATTTCGGTCGGCTTGGGCAATTTTTTTGCAGTTTTACCCGGGGTGTTATTTTTCAAAGGGATAGACTGGTTTGAAAATCCCAATTCTTTTTCAGTGATTTTGTGGGCTTGGTCGGTACATTGATCACAGATATGGCCCTCTAAACCCGATAGTATCATTAGGGTTTCACTGCTATTTCGTCCACAAAAGGAACAACGTTGGCCCTTGGTTTTCATACTCAATTATTTGGTGCGTTTACCCAATACTTCGTCAATCATTCCGTATTCTTTGGACTCTGCAGAAGTCATCCAGTAATCACGATCACTGTCTTTTTCGACTCTTTCATAGGGCTGTCCAGTGTGGTTTGCAATGATATCGTATAATTCTTTTTTCAACTTGCTTATTTCTTTATAGGTGATTTCAATGTCTGAAGCCTGCCCGCTTGCACCTCCAAGGGGTTGGTGAATCATAATCCGTGAATGGGGGAGAGCAGTGCGCTTACCTTTTTCACCGGCACACATCAATACTGCACCCATACTTGCAGCCATTCCTGTGCAAATGGTCGCCACGTCACTGCCAATATACTGCATTGTATCATAGATGGCTAGGCCAGCATACACACTTCCACCTGGGCTATTGATATAGATTTGAATGTCACGATTGGTATTATTACTTTCGAGAAACAACAATTGACCCATGATAATATTGGCAACATCTTCATAAATTGGGACACCCAAGAAAATAATGCGGTCCATCATCAAACGAGAGAAAATGTCAATAACACTGGCATTTAATTGCCTTTCTTCGATGATATTCGGCGTAAGGTTGTATATGCCTCCACTGCGTGAAACCAATTTTGTGTATTCGTCGAGCCTCAAACTGCTTATGCCCAAATGTTTTGTTGCGTATTTCTGAAATTCTTTTCCGTAGTCCATGATATTGTATAATGTAACAAATTTAAGTTAGAAATGCTTATTCCCCGTGTTCAGTTTTATGAGAATGAATATGTGCAAAGTAATCGGCCACTTCGATCTTTTTAGATTTTAATGAAACCAATTCTTTCGCGTGGTCATATGCCTTGCGGTAGATCACCCGGTCGGCCATTTGCATGACAAAGTCTTTTTCAGCCAATTTCTTATTGATGGAACTGTCTAAAAAATCATCATTTACCGGCATGGTAAGGCCATATTGGCGGTACATGCCATGAAAATAAATTTTAGCCTGGGCTCGAATATCTTCCTCATTGCTTTCTAGCTTGGCGATATTGGCAATTTTATCAATGATTAACCTGCGCATCAACGCACTTTTTTCTGAGGCGTATTTTTCTTCAATGGTTTCAATGGTATATTCATTCTCTTTGGTGGTAATGAGCCAACGCTTTAGAAATTCATCGGGTAAAGACAATTGATGTTTTTCCATAAGCAAATGTCCAATTTGGTGGTCGAGCCATAAATCTGCTTCATTCCGGTAGTAATTGATGAGGTTGTATTTGATTTTGGCGCGGTACTCTTCTTCATTTGCTGGAATTTCTTGCTCCCCAAACACTTCTTTGTAATAATCTTCATTTAATTCTGCATCGGTTCTCCTTTTGATTTCAGAAACCACAAAATTGAATTCCTCTCCCAAGTCGTTTAGACCTTCCTTTGGGATGCCCAATGTATTGCTGATTACGGTCTCGTTATTGTTTAGTAGTGCTTTAATATTGGTCTTGAACGTGTCGCCAACCTTTGCGCCAATCACCAATTTTTTAATTGTTTGGTCTTCAATTAAAGAAGCGACAAAACTGATACTTTTATTCGAAATTCCTCCATCAAATGCAATGCCTTCGCCGTTGTGTTCTGTAATTACCGTGTATACAATGTCTTCGTCTTCTACCTGTTCAACATCGTTCATTTTGCCATGGCGTTTTCGAGATTGCTGGATATCCTCATCCACTTCCGAATCGCCGATTGCAATTTCGAACAATTCGAGATTGTCTTTCTTGCTGATATTGAGTTCGAATTGTGGTGCCAATCCCAAATCAAATGCGAAAGTAAAATCGTTTGCGTTTTCGAAATTCAATTCGCTTTCGACACGGTTACTAGAAATAGGATAGCCCAATATATCGAGTTTTTCATCTTGAATATAGGCATTCATTGCCTCAGATGAAATGCGCTGAATTTCATCGGCCAACAGACTTTTTCCGTAAAGTTTATGAACCATTCCCAAGGGTGCTTTTCCGGCCCTAAATCCTTTAATATTGGCATTTTTTTGTAAACGTTTTAGCTCTTGGTCTACTTTTTCTTGGTAATCAGCTTTTTCCAATGAGATAATCACGGTCAGGTTTAGGTCGTCGGTTTTTTCGGATTTTATATTCACAGTTCGGATGGATTTCTAATAAATGAAAACCCAACCGCTTTGCCTATTGGCAATTTAGGGAGGGGAGTTGTGCACGCGGAGGGACTCGAACCCACACACCTTGCGGCGCCAGATCCTAAGTCTGGTGCGGCTACCAATTACGCCACGCGTGCAAAAGCAATTGTCAAAAAGGATTGCGAAGTTAGTTGCTTTACAGAAAATTTACAAGACCTTTCGCCATAGAAATAAATGGAATCCCCTATAATTTTTTATCCTGTTAAGGGATTCTTGGTGAATGAATAGAATTCGTCAGGCTTGTGTGCCGGATGGGTGTATATTTTTACCTGAGAAAGCCACAATCTTTGTGCAATGATTTAAAACAATTGGGTGGTATAGGAATATACCTTTTTGTTTTTTAGGGTAATGGTTGTTATAATCTCATCGCCTGCTTCCCATTGAATCATTCCAAGTGGAAAAATGATGAGGGTTGGCAACCCAAGTGCATTTCCATTTTCTGCGCGCGAATCGGTTTCTATTTTACCAAATTTTTTGGAAACAATCGCTACAGTCGCATCGGTGAGGGGCTGGAGAATAGAAAAACTCCATTTGTCAAATAGCAACATCACAGGAGAAGCACCGGCAGGAGGCCACGCAACGAAATGGTCTTTATAATACGCAGAGTCTATGGCCGAAACATCATTGCTTGCCATCCAAAATACAGAATTGTTTTCGGCACAACCAAATCCGTAATTCGCCATCCCTGGATGGGTTATCAATCGACGGTTGTATAATTCATCACTTTTGTCATCACTCATAAAGACGGTTACACTCTGCGCAGGGTTTGATTCCAATACCGCCTGACCAAACTTGGCGGCATCGGCAGCGGCTTGGGTAAAGCATTTGTGTGTTTCGGGCTTTGGCTCATGGCTAAATATTCCCAAGGGAGAATAGACTACAGCCGCTTCTAAGCAGGCTATTTGCTTTTCGGTATTTAAAGTAATGGGGTTGACGATTCCTGCATTTTGTCTAAAATAATTGATTCGATCCGTAATTTTTGTCGATGTTGTATCGGGTATCATTCCCGTCAAACAATTTTTGCTATTGCCTGTCCATCCGGTCTGTGCAATTTTTTTCCCTTTAATCGTAGCATAAGTAATTTTACTCCCTTTAAATCGCTTTTCGAAATCTGATTTGGCCAAACGAGACTGCAAAGCGACCAATCCAATGGCTTTGGGATTTTCTTTGGTCAAACGGTAATAATGAACCCAAGCAAGTTTTGTATAGCCTTGTTTAAGAAGGGAATCACAGGCCATGGCAAGCAAAGATTGTTGCAAGGGTTTTAATACTTTATTCATTGGAAAGTCTTTTATTACTGTATCACTCAAGGAGATTATTCGATCCCAATCATAAAAATGGATGGGCTCTTTGACCCAACGATTAAACAGTTCTAATCGGTATTTTTTAATCAGCAGGCTTTTAGGATAAACTTTTCCAGCATGGTTTGAAAGCATGCCAATTAAGCGTTTGCTCACAGATTTGGGCGGATTGCTGATTAAATCGCCCAGTAATTTCTCGTCAATGGGACGGGATTTGAACTGAAGGGGATACCACTTATAGAAATAGAATATTGTGCCTTCTTGTAAATTGTGCCCTAGGAAATAGTCTAGTCCATTGCCAATGAAAGTGAAGCTATCTCTCGTGAGAAAAGGGTCGGTATTGTTTTTTGCTAGAATGGATACAAGGGTTTTTTTTCTTCCGACAAACTCCTGGTGAATCGATTCGGCATCAAGAAATTGATTCGTTTGGGTTAGGTGTGTAATATGAGAAAGATAATAGGCATTTTGTTGGTGGAGGTAGAAGGTGTCATTGGGAAAATAGTTCAATGCTTTTGTAATCCATTGGTTAAACATAAAACTATACCCAGAATTGGCTTTAACAACGGCCAATTCTTGGTTTACCATTTGTCGTTCCCAGTTAAGCAATTTGATATTTAAGGGGAAAACGTCCAAGCCCATTTCACAATAGAGTCGAGCGCTGTCTGGCAAATTTCGTTCGACTAGATAGTGCTCTGTGAGTACTTCAAATGCTTCACGAACAAATGTTTTTAGGTGTTTACCCTCAGCGTTGGCCCCAAAGTTCATCATGGCAACTGTGCGCATTGTATTTACGGCGTCCAATGAATTTCGCATTAAATAATAACAATGACCCATCATTCCCAAAGCAATTGTATCGGAGGTTAGCTCGTAACTGTTCTTATACATTTGAACTGCGCGTGGATATCTGCCTTGCCCATAATTGCTAATGGCTTCTTTGTTGTTGGCCAAAACCAATGGCAACAGGCGCACTCCATATTGTTTGTAAAACACCGCATTGTCATCATAATTTTTGGCTTTGACAGCACTTTTCACAGCTTCTTTAAAATAATCTGTACTCTCTTTTCTGTATTTGTCGATCTGATACATCTCATATTCGCAAATTGCCTTGATATACCAAAGTTCAGTGATTGATTTGTTATCATCCAAGCCTTTAATACAGGATTTTCTTGCAGAAGGATATTTGCCAGCTGTATAAGCTTCACGGGCTTTCAATAGTGTTTTTGTTTGTGCTTGTATTCCAGCAATACAGGTCAAAGTGATAAGGATAAACAGGGAGCGTATTTTCATGATTCTTGTTGCAGTGCAAATACAAATAAAACGCAAAGCCACCGTACTTTATTGATCTATTGTATTATTTATCAAATAGCCCGATTTTTAAGAGCTGGTTTGGGCAACAATCGAAAACTTTTTCGGTGGTGTATGGTAATGCCAAAAGCCCTGATGGCATTGCGGTGAGCAAGTGTTGGATAGCCCGCATTGTGCGCCCATCCATAGTCTGGGTGAAGAAAATGCAAATCCTCCATCATTTCATCGCGGTGTGTTTTGGCCAGAATACTGGCTGCTGCAATGTGAAGAAATCGGGCATCACCCTTTATTTCTAAACAATGTGGCACCCGTTTGTAGGGTGTAAATCGGTTGCCATCAACAGCAATGATTGTCGGGTCTATTGGCAGTTTGTCCAATGCCCTGTGCATGGCCAAAATACTGGCATTGAGAATATTTATTTCGTCAATTTCTGCAGGAGAACATGATCCTACAGCCCAGTATAAGGCTTCTGATTCCACAATTTTTCGAAGCCTATCGCGTTGTGATTTTCCAACTTGTTTACTATCATTCAACAAAGGATGGTAAAAGCCCTCTGGAAAAATAACCGCTGCGGCAAAAACTGGCCCAGCCAAACAACCCCTTCCGGCTTCATCGCACCCCGCCTCGAGCAATTGTGAACTGGTTTTTGCCAATAACATAAGGATTAGGAAATAAGAGGGGCAATGCGCATTTTAACACCCAAAGAAAAGGCCCGATTTTGGGTGGTTTGGCCGAGAATCCAATGGTCTCCTAAATCCAGGTTTGGTCGGGGAATTTCATTGATCGAACAAGGGTAATAAGAAGCAGGGGAAAATTTCTTTCCAAGCCTTAACGATGGGGTATATGTGTATTGAACACACAAAAAAAACATAAGAATTATTAACAGAAAGGTCGAATGGGCGGAAGATTTCCCTTTATTGAAGAACCAATTTTTGAGTGCATGGCTATATTTTAATTGGGTTTCTACCATTTGCCAATAACAAATTTGCAACCCATCAATTCCATAAATCCATCCTCCCCGCAGAATATAATTGCGCACAAAACGCACCATCCCCGAAAACAAAAATTGCATTGTCAACATAAGCACATGACGATTTTGGTACTGCATTCCACCAATTTTGCCAAATCGCATAGCCTGTATACGCAAATCGGTAGATGAGGGGTAGGTAAAATGCAGTATATCACCTTGCAAATGGCCCGAAGAATGGCCTGTATTCAAAACAAATTTATCGTGGGGGTTATTTCCACCCCATTTGCCTGCCAATCGATTCCAAAGCCTAAGCTTCTGGTCTGGGTACCAACCACATCCTTTGATGGGTTTTCCATTCAAGTGGTTGAGTCGATTAAAGAAATAGCCTTTATGGGCGATTGATTGCAGGCAAAAATGATTATTTTTTATAGCCAATATGGATGCGAACAATGCTTCTCCCAATTGTTCGTCTGCATCTAAACTTAAAACCCAATCAAATTTTGCCTGTGAAGCAGCCCAATTTTTCTGTTCTATATGACCCTGAAATACATGTTGCAGTATTCTGGCGCCACAGCTTTCTGCAATCGATGGGGTTTCGTCTGTGCTGTAGCTGTCAACAACCAGGATTTCGTCGGCCAAGCCTGTAAACGACGCAATACAAGAAGCAATATTTTTGGCTTCATTGTAGGTGATAATGACAACTGACAATTTAGTAGGGTTCACTGTGGCGAAGATAAAGATAAAAAATCTCAGTCAAAAGCAATCGAATCTCAGCCACAGACACTCATTTTTCTTGGTCTTCCTGATTCCCTGAATCTGCTGGCCAGATTTAATAAAGAAAAATTGTTTTGTAAGGAGATTGCTGACGATTTACAGTGGCAAAACAACATGGTTATCAAGTGTGTCCATGAATCGATGCCTTTGCTATGCTTGTTACATTCCAGTTCATTTGCCAATTTTTTGAACTTTTCTGCCGTTAGCAGTTGAATCATTTGAGCAAGTAGAGTTATTTTTGACATACGCCTTTGGTTTTGTTTTGGTAAACGGAAGATAGGACATTGGTCCTATCTTCGCCAATGTGGTTAAAAATTTATTTTGGACAGGTGTGATTTTGGACAGGTGTGCTTTAAAATAGTTATTTAAACATAAAAAATAGTAATTTAGGGCGATTCTTTTAACATCCAATGAAGCCAACCGATAGTAACAACCCAGAATATTTTCACAAAGTGGTTGATTGCCAGCATGCTTGTCCGGCACATACCCCAGTTCCAGAATATATTCGCCTAATCGCAGAGGGAAAATATACCGAAGCATACATGATTAATTGGGATTCAAATGTATTTCCAGGAATTTTGGGTCGTACTTGCGATCGACCCTGTGAGCCAGCCTGTCGCAGGGTTCGTGTTGAAGAAGAACCCGTAGCCATATGCCGACTAAAGCGTGTAGCTGCAGACCATAAAGGCGATGTAAAAGAAAGCATGCCCAAGGCACCCTTTGTTCAGAATTCAAAAAAAATAGCCCTTTTGGGCGCTGGGCCAGCTTCGCTTACTGTGGCCCGCGATTTGGCCACACTGGGATATGAATTGCATTTATACGATGACCAAAAAGCGGGAGGGGGCTTTATGCGTAGCCAAATACCTTCATTTCGATTGCCCGAGACCGTGCTCAATGAAGAGGTGAATTACATTTTGGATTTGGGGATTCATACCCATTTCAATACCTATGTATCGAGTCTTAAAGAGGTTCTTGATAAAGATTACGATGCAATTTTTGTTGGAACAGGGGCACCAAAAGGCCGGGACCTAACCGATATGATTGGCCGTCAAGAAGGCGCTTCCAATATTCATATTGGCATTAACTGGCTGGCAAGTGTTGCCTTTGAGCACCAGAACAAAATTGGTAAAAATGTAATTGTATTGGGCGGTGGAAATACTGCAATGGATTGTTGTAGAACTGCCCGCCGATTGGGTGGAAAAAATGTTGTGGTTGTTGTCAGAAGCCCATTTGCCGAAATGAAAGCATCGCCTTGGGAAAAAGAAGATGCAGCCCATGAAGATATCCCGATTATAGACAACCATGTCCCAAAATCGTTTGTGGTTGAGATGGGTGTGCTAAAAGGGATGAATTTTGAAAAAGTACATGCGGTATACGACGATAACGGCAAACGCAAATTGCTTCCTACAGGCGAAGCCGAGGTGTTTATTGAAGCCGATGATGTATTGATTGCCATCGGGCAGGAAAATAGTTTTCCTTGGATTGAACGCACAATAGGCATTGAATTTGACCAATGGGATATGCCGGTCGTAGACGAGATTAGTTTTGTTTCAACACATAAAAAAGTCTTTTTTGGTGGCGACTCGGCCTTCGGACCAAAGAACGTAATTACGGCTGTAGCCCATGGTCACCAAGCCGCTATTTCCATTCATCATTTTTGTCAGGGTGAAGATGTGAACAAGCGCCTTGCCCCATATGTTAATTTGGTGAGCCAAAAAATGGGATTGCACGAGTGGGCATTTGATAGCGAAGTTGTAACGGATAGGCGATACGTTGTTCCCCAGGCCGACAAAAAACTCACCCTTGGAAACCGCAAACAAGAAGTTGAATTGGGTTTCGATGAGATTACGGCATTTAAGGAAGCTGAGCGCTGTCTTAATTGCGATATACAAACGGTGTTTACCGAAAGCAAATGCATTGAATGCGATGCCTGTGTTGACATATGCCCGACAGCCTGTATCACTTTTACCCCGAATGCAGAAAGCGAAACAGACCTAAGGAAAATACTAAAAATGCCAGCGAATAATCTTACACAAGATATCTATGTTTCGGATATACTCCCCACATCTCGGGTAATGGTTAAAGATGAAAATGTATGTCTCCACTGCGGACTTTGCGCTGAACGTTGCCCCACCTCGGCATGGGATATGCAAAAATTCTTTTACAGTGTTACAAAAGCAGGAAAAGCATGTCATTAAGTACTCTGAAAGTAAACGATTTTGTTGTTCGATTTGCAAACGTAAATGGTTCAGGATCTGCCAGTGCCAATTTTTTATTCACCAAAGCAATATTTAGGATGGGTATTTTTGTTACCCCCAAAAATATTTTTCCTTCCAACATTCAAGGACTTCCTACTTGGTATGAGGTTCGAATCAGCGAAAAAGGGTATTTGGGTCGTAGAGAGGGAATTGATTTGATGGTGTGTGTAAATCCCCAAAGTATGGCAAGCGACGTTGCTGCAGTGAAGCCTGGTGGGTATTTTTTATACGACAGTTCTAAAAATTTGCACGACCAGTATATCCGTGATGACATTCACTACATTGCCATTCCCTTGATGGAAATGTGTAACAATGCATTTACAGATCCCAGACAGAGGCAGTTGTTTAAAAATATCATTTATGTTGGGGCCCTTTCTGCCTTGTTTGGTATAGAATTTAAGATGCTTGAAGATCTTCTTGCAGAGCAGTTTAAAGGGAAAGAAAAATTAATACCAGCCAATATAAAGGCCTTGAATTTGGGGATAGAATGGGTTCACCAGAATCATATATACCCCTTGGATATTCGTGTTGAACGCCGCGATCTCATTGGAGATAGAATTATGATAGACGGAAATGCTGCTTGTGGGTTAGGTGCTTTATATGCGGGAGCTTCCGTTGCGGCATGGTATCCCATTACGCCCTCGACTTCTGTTATAGAAGCATTTGCAAGTTTCTCAGATAGTTATCGGGTTGACCCAGTAACTGGAAAAAAGAATGTAGCCATTGTTCAGGCTGAAGATGAATTGTCAGCGATTGGGATGGTGATCGGGGCCAATTGGAACGGAGCCCGTTCGTTTACTTCGACCAGTGGACCTGGGTTGTCGTTGATGAATGAATTTTTAGGCCTTGCGTATTTTGCTGAGGTTCCGGCAGTATTAATAGATGTTCAGCGAACAGGTCCTTCTACAGGAATGCCGACTAGAACCCAGCAATCGGATATTCTCCTGGCCGCATATGCCTCTCATGGAGATACCAAGCACGTTCTGGTTTTTCCGGCTACACCCAAAGAATGTTTTGAACTGACGGCAGATGCTTTCGACCTCGCCGATGAATTGCAAACACCCGTTATTCTCATGACAGACTTAGATCTTGGGATGAATGACCATATTTCAGAACCTTTGAAATGGGATGACGAACGTGCCTATAAAAAAGGCAAGGTTTTGGATGCGGAAGCGCTAGAAAAAATTGACAAATTTGGCCGGTATTTAGACATTGATGGAGATGGGATTGTCTACCGGACCTATCCAGCAACCCATCCAAGCAAGGGTTCGTTTTTTACCCGGGGTAGTTCGCGTGACGAATACGCTAGGTATACCGAAGATTCTGCCGCTTACAAACGCAATGTAGACAGACTTACCAAAAAATGGAATATTGCCAAAAACATGGTGCCCCTTCCACAACTTTACCAAGACAAGAATGCCTCTTCAATCGGTATATTGTTTTTTGGGACATCCACATTTTCTGCAGAGGAGGCAATGGATATATTGAGAGATCAGGGGCTGGTTGTAGACGCTATCCGATTGAGGGCATTTCCCTTTAGCCAAACAGTATTAGATTTTATTGATGTACACGAAAGGGTTTTTGTTATTGAACAAAATCGTGATGCCCAGATGAAAAGTTTATTGACAATAGAATTACAGATAGACCCCAAGAAACTGATCCCGGTGCTCAACTACGATGGGATGCCCATAACGGCTGATACCATACTCAATACCATGAAGGAAAGTACATTTGTTTTATCCAAGTTCAAAAAAATCGCATAAGAATGTCATTCATACGACCAAAATTTCGTCACCCAGAATTGCCCAAAAATGCGTTGGGATACACTGTTGATTACTACGAAGGGGCACTTTCAACCCTGTGTGCTGGCTGCGGTCATGATTCGATTGGTGCAGGGGTGGTGCAGGCTTGTTTTGAAATGAACATAGAGCCACACCGTTTGGCAAAGCTTTCTGGCATTGGTTGTTCTTCCAAAACACCGAACTATTTTTTGAGTAATTCACATGGATTCAACTCGGTACATGGCCGTATGCCATCGGTTGCGACGGGTGCAAATCTGGCAAATCGAGACTTGATCTATTTAGGGGTTTCTGGAGATGGAGATACCGCTTCGATAGGAATGGGCCAATTTGTGCATGTGATTAGGCGCAATATCAATATGATATATATTGTCATGAATAATGGGTGTTATGGTCTAACGAAGGGGCAGGATTCTGCGACATCCGACAATGGCTCTAAAAATAAAACAGGGGTAATGAACGTATATGAATCAATTGATTTGGCCAGTTTGGCAATTGAGCTCGGGGCTACTTTTGTTGCCCAAAGTTTCTCGGGAGACAAAGCGCAATTGATTCCCTTGATAAAAGCCGGTATGCAACATCCAGGGTTTGCGTTCATAAATGTAATTTCACCATGTGTCACATTCAATAACAATGTGGGGTCTACAAAATCTTATGATTATGTCCGACAACACATAGAAGCCACATCTACTGTTGATTTTGTGCCAGAAATGACCGAAATCACCACCACTTACAAATCTGGTGTAACACAAAAAATTGGAATGCACGATGGGTCTAGCATTCAATTGCATAAAATTGCCCAAGACTGGGATCCACTAGACAGACAATCTGCGATGAACGCTGTCAAACTCTCCAAGAAGAACAATGAAATTCTAACGGGTTTGTTGTTTATGGATCCCGACGCAAAGGATTTGCATCAGTTGCTTCAAACCACCGAAAAACCATTAAATTCACTCAGCCAATCATTGCTTTGCCCGGGTTCGGAAATGCTCAAACAGATCAATGAAGACTTTAGATAGCATGAAACACTGCCCGCACAACCTAAAAAACACCAAGATTTGACGTAACAATCGTTAAATCAAGTTGGACCATCCTGATTTCCGTCAATGAAACTACCCGCTGGGTTGTCCGTGGAAAGTTAAGACACTTAAACAGTTGCCAATTCCTGAATGGCCAACCACGCCATTAACCCGCATCCATGAATTAAGGCATCTTCATCTATATCGAAGCTGGGATGGTGAACACTGAAGGTGGTTTTTTTTGCTTCATTTCGCGTTCCAAGACGATAAAAACAACTGGGCACAGCCTGTGAATAATAAGAAAAATCTTCTGCAGCCATCCAAATCCCCAAATGTTCTATATTGTCTGTGCCGAGGTATTCTTGCGCTTTTTTTTGTAAGCGATGGGTTAGGTCATTGTCATTGACAAGGAATGGATAACCCTTTCGAATTTCCAAATTGAGGGTACCACCCATGCCTTCAACCAAACTTTTTGCAATGGATTGTATTTTTTCATGGGCTAGGGAACGCCAGTTTTCATCGAGTGTGCGAAATGTACCCTCAATGCAGACTTCATTGGGAATTACATTGCTTGCCCCATTGGCGATGAATTTGCCGAAGGACAATACAGATGGGGTTGACGGATTTGCTGTTCGGGATACCACCTGTTGCAATGCCAAGATTAAATGGGCACTTATCAAAACAGGGTCTATCGTTAAATGGGGCATGGCCCCATGTCCACCTTTTCCTGTTACGGTAATATAAATTTCATCTGTACTGGCCATATACAATCCAGGGCGAAAGCCTGTTTTTCCTGTTTCAATACCTGGCATCACATGTTGGCCTATCATTACATCAATGGTCGGATTTTCTAATACACCTTCTGCAATCATCAGAGTAGCGCCTCCGGGAAGTTTTTCTTCACCGGGTTGAAATATTAATTTTATGCTTCCCTGTATTTGGTCTTTTAGTTCATTTAGTATGGTCGCAGTTCCAAGCAATGAACTGGTGTGTACATCGTGTCCGCAGGCATGCATAACACCCTCAATTTTACTGCGGTAGGGTCGTCCATCTTCGATTTCGACAATTGGAAGTGCATCCATGTCAGCCCTTAAACCCACAATTTTTTTACTGGGGTTTTTGCCCTCAATTAGGGCTACAACACCTGTATTTGCGATGCGTTGGGTTTTTAATCCCAAGGTATTTTGAAGATAGTTTTCAACAAATTCAGCTGTTTTATATTCTTGGAAAGACAATTCCGGATTTTCGTGAATTTGCCTGCGAATGGCAACCAGTTTTGGCAAAAGCGCAATGGCGCGTTGTTGAATATGGGTTTTGATTTCCATGGGTTTAATTGTGGATGAGTATAATTTTCATTGCAAATTTAATTGTTTACCTTGCTTGTTCAATTTTTATGATTTCGCAGAACTCTATTGAACAAGTGTTACAGGTTGTTGCCATTGAGGAGATTGTTGCTGATTATGTTTCCTTAAAGCGTTCAGGATCCCGTTTTAAAGGATGTTGTCCGTTCCATGAAGAGAAAACCCCCAGTTTTATTGTTTCTCCTGCCATTGGTATTTACAAATGCTTTGGTTGTCAAAAAGGGGGTAATGCCATTCAATTCTTGATGGAAATAGAAAATTTTAGTTTTGTAGAATCGGTGAGGACCCTTGCACAGCGTTATGGAATTGCGCTTATTGAAACCAAAATAGACAATCCAGACGCATACCAAGAATCACAGCTATTGAGAGAATCCATTCAGGCAGCAGTTGATTTTGCACAGAATTTTTTTCAAGAACAATTGCACGACACAGAAGAAGGAAAGACCATAGGATTGCCTTATTTCAAAGAGCGTGGATATACTGTCGAAACCGTCAAAAAATGGGGTCTTGGTTACAGTCCAGAAATGTGGGAAGCCTTGGCGATTGAGTCAAAAACCCAAGGATTTACCAACGAAATAATGTTGCAAGCGGGATTGCTTAGGCAACGCGACAATGCGACCCATTACGATTTGTTTCGTTATCGGGTAATGTTTCCAATTTGTTCGGTTACAGGTAAAGTAATTGGTTTTGCCGGACGAAAAATGAGCAGTACCGACCCATCGCCAAAATATGTTAACTCTCCGGAAACCGATTTGTACAAAAAAAGCGATGTGCTTTATGGACTCTATCAAGCCAAAAATGCGGTCAAAAAAAGCGATAAGGTTTATCTCACAGAAGGGTATACCGATGTTATTTCATTGCACCAAGCCGGTATAGAAAATGTAGTGGCTAGCAGTGGCACAGCCCTTACGTCAGGTCAGATAAAATTACTCAAACGATTTACGGATAATGTTACAGTGGTCTATGATGGAGACGCTGCCGGAATCAAAGCCTCCCTGCGTGGCATTGATTTGCTTTTGGAAGAGGGCATAAATGTTCGGGTGGTTCCATTGCCTACTGGACAAGATCCCGATTCTTTTTGTCAATCAATGGGTGGAGAATCCTTTCAATCCTATCTCGATAAAGAAGAAGAAACATTTATATTTTTCAAGGCAAAGTTTCTCATAGACGAAACAAACAATGACCCCCTTCGCAAAAGTGACGCCGTGCGAGAAATATTGAAGAGTCTAGCCCTAATTGCCGATCCTTTAAAACGATCCTCCCTCTCTCAACAGCTTGCCAAAATTTGTAATATCGAAGAGTCTTTATTGGTTTCTGAACTTGGAAAGTTATTGCGTATACAGCAATCTAAAGAAAACCAAGAATTTGTTCAACAAGTAAAAAGTCTAACCGAGAATGCTGGAATTGATCTCGCTAGCCAAACCAAACCCTTGCTCAATGATTCTTTCCAAGAGCTTGCAATGTTTCGTTTATTGTTGTTGTTTGCCGACAAAGCCTATGATGAAAGCCAAACAGTGTTTGATTTCATCTGGGGAGAATGTAATAATGACGAAACCATTGCCTTCGAAACGCCCTTGGCCTTAAAACTCAAAAACGAAATAATTCAACAGGGTCGATGGCCTGGGCAGCAACATTTTATTAACCATATTGATGCTGATATGGCTGCTTGGAGTGCCGGTGTTTTGGCTGATGTGCATGTATTGAGTCCTGCCTTTGCTCAAAATTTTATTGATATTACGACCGAAGAGATGAATTACGGTGAACAGGTTATCGCCATGTTTTTGCATTTAAGAAGAAAAAAGATTGATCAATTGCTAAATTCCAACATGGAATTGCTCAAAGAACCTGATGCCAATATTGATGATTTGCTTTTGATGATTGAATATTTAAATGAGCTCAAAAAAAATATAGCAAAAAAATTGGGAAACGCAGTGAGTAGAATATAAATCAAGTTATTGATTGACAGCACTTTAGTTGTTTTGGCATAATATTTGTCAATTATGGAGTCATGTTAAAAACCTCATTGATTATTCCGATACTCATGCTACTTTTTATTAGCATTGCAGCTGTTGGCCAATCAAATTTTGGACTAGACAGGTACAAGCATTTGCCCAAAGCCCTGCATTCAGACCCAATGGTAATAATTTCACAGGATTCTTTATGGTTTGACACGCTGTCACTTTCGATGGCGAAGGTTCCCCAAGTCCAATCATTATATACTGTTGCGAAACAATCAATTGGTAAGTGGGCCAAGATTTTTGTTGTCGTAAAAATTGTTGAAAGTGGCAATGATGGAGACCATTCTATCCTGGCATCGCGTTATTTCAATTTAACAGGAATGCGTCAACCCCATGTTAGAAAAACACTTTCTATTGGTCCAACCCCTACCCAGTATGCTAGTTTTGAGAATTGGCACGATTGTATGCTCGATTTTGGTATGTATTTGAAT
This sequence comes from Flavobacteriales bacterium, assembly GCA_002737705.1. Classification (GTDB taxonomy): domain Bacteria; phylum Bacteroidota; class Bacteroidia; order NS11-12g; family UBA955; genus UBA955. Next base: position 15,295 of record NSIM01000018.1, on the reverse strand, counting down.
CGTTTGGAACGAGGATTTAAAAGAAAACACAACAACAGGGAGCCAAGTGACCAAGAGATGATCGAATATATGTATGGAATTTACAATACGTATCCAGTTTGGCGTAAGAGATCATTGTTTGTATTGCATCATTTTCAGTATAGATAACAGTTCAATATTTTTTTTAGAATACTACCCTAAAAAGCCCGACATTCGATCTGGGATTTAATGGTGGGGTTGCGTAACCCATTTATTAATATACTGAAACCGCCTACTGGGGTTTTTTATTGTTGAGAATACAGAGGATACTATAACCAAAAGCCAGTAAAAAGGCTATGCCACTTACGGCAAATATTCCTGCATAATTCCAAGTAGTATTGTCCAAGAAAAAATTGGCAGCCAATCCACCGAAAATAATCCCTAATTCTAGAAATATAAACAACATTGCCAAAGCCCTTCCGCGGTGTTGGATATCTGCGGTATCACTTGCCCATGCAAACAAGCTAGGCGCGTTGAATCCCTGTCCAATCCCGTATAATATGGCAGAAGTCACATACCAAACCAAGAATTGATTGGGATCAATTTTGTCAGAATACAGACCTTGTTGCGTGGCGATAAACAGCAATAAACCCATAGATAAAACTTGGGTTCCGGTACCAATGGCCGTGCTCCATGGTCTTCCCAAACGATCGCTTATTTTTCCACTCACGAGGCGAAATACCAGTGATGATGCGATGTATAGGCTCAGAAACAATCCTTTATTATTAAACCCCAAACCAACGGTAAAATCTGGCATGACAGTCAAAATACTGCCCAATGAAATACAGACCAAAAACATGATCATACTGGGTTTCCAAGCTGGCCAATAGAACAAATTGGCTAAATCAAATCTGAATGCGCGACGGTTACTTTTGGGCATGGTTTCGGGCAAATACAGAAATAAGATACAGGCGATTAAGGCCAAAAGGATGCTGGTATAATAAAGATTGTCCATTCCAAGGTGCAAAGCGATTACCGCACCAAAAGCATATCCCAAAGATGTACCCACATTGTTATAAAATCCTTGCCAACCCATGGCTCTTCCGCGGTGCGACTCATCGACAATGTCGGCTGTATATGAAATAAACCCAGTGGGAGTAAAACCCGTTGAAAACCCATGAAGAATGCGGATAAACAGAAATCCCATCACTGTCGTTGCAAGGGGATAAAAACAGCCTGCAACAATGCAAAATAGACAACCCCCAATCATGGTCCATCGGCGACCCATATTATCGGTAATCCAACCGCTAATGGGCCTGGCGATTAATGCGCTAACAGAAAAAGCTGGAATAATCCACCCTACATATTCCGCTCCACCCAGGTTGCGAAGGGCTGTGGGTAGTTCTGGAAGAATGATATTAAAAGACAAAAAAAAACTCATTGCCCCCATACACATAATCCAAAATGTGCGGGGGTAAGTAAAGGAACTCATTGGGAGTTGTAATTTGCAACCAAAGGCATAATTCTACCCTTGCCAAATGCTTTGGCGCTCACGCGAAGAATGGGCGGTGCTTGGTAGCGTTTATATTCACTTTTGTTTACCAAAGCAATGACTTTATTTACGATTACAGCGTCATATCCCATGGTTATTAATTCGTTATGGCCTTTTTTTAGTTCGATATACAGTGTCAATATTTCATCTAAAACGGGATAATCGGGCAATGAGTCAGAGTCCTTTTGTCCTGGGCTCAATTCAGCCGAGGGAGATTTGATGAGGATATTTTTTGGAATTATTTCCTGTTGTCGGTTGATGTATTTCGCCAATGCATAGACCTGGGTTTTATATACATCACCCAGGGGGGAAACGGCTCCACAGAGGTCCCCATAGAGCGTGCTATATCCAACACTTAATTCACTTTTGTTGCTGGTATTTAACAATATATGGCCCATTTTATTACTTACTGACATCAATAATACTGCCCGCGCACGCGCTTGAATATTTTCTTCAGCCAGTCCAAAGGGTGATCCAGCAAAGACTGGTCCGAGGGTTGTTAAAAAGGTGTCGTAAATGTCTTTTATGGGCAAAGTAATGGGAATATTACCCAATATTGCAGCCAGTTTTTCTGCATCTGTAACGCTGTGATCTGAGCTAAACATGGAAGGCATTAAAATAGGATGTACATTTTTTGCCCCGAGTGCTTCTGTTGCCAATACTTGAACAACAGCACTGTCTATACCCCCTGAAGCACCCAGAATAGCATGGGTAAATCCCATTTTTTTGAAGTAATCTCGAATCCCAAAGATCAAACTTTTGTACAATTGGGCGGTATCATTTGTTTCTAATGGAACGGATTGGCCCATCTCAAATTGCCCATCTTTGAATTGAGTATACACCACAGTTTCTTCAAAACTTGGGGCTTGTAAAACAACCTCACCATTTCCATTAATTGCCCTACTAGAGCCATCAAAAATCAATTCGGTATGAACACCAACTTGGTTTACATATAAAACGGGTAGGTCAAATCGAGAAGCATGACCTCCAAAAAAAGCATTTCGCAAGGAATGTTTACCCAAATTAAAGGGTGATGCCGATGGATTGATAATCAATTCGGCACCCAAAGACTTCAATGCTTTGCCAGGGCTTGTCAAATATTCGAAATCATTGTAAATATCCCAAAGATCTTCACAAATAGCGATTCCTATTTTAACACCTTTAAATTCTATGACTTGGGACTCTGTTCCAGACTGGAAATATCTATTTTCATTGAATACATCGTAATTGGGCAATAATGTTTTTGGAACGATTTCTTGAATGCGGCCATCATACATCATACAGGCAACATTCTGCAAGGATCTGCCTTTAGAGGGATTTCTCATCACCCCGCCAACAACTGCAGCAATTCCAACACAAGTTCTGGCTACTGCCTCTAGTGCATTCTCGCATTTTTCAGTAAACCAAGCATAATCGAGAAGATCCTCGGGGATATAACCACAAACAGACAATTCAGAAAATACAACCAAGTCTACTTTGTCTTGTTTGGCCTGAAAAATCACATCAGCCATTTTGGCTGTATTAGACTCAAAATCGCCTATGGTAAAATTGAGTTGTGCGAGCGCAATTTTGAACCCCGACATGGTGGTTTTAAAAAACAATTCCTGCTTGTAGTGAAATCATATTAGAACGACCAGTTATATTGGGGTCTTTAAAAAAATTGTTGATTGCATTGTCGAATCGCAAACCACAAACAAAAGAGGTGGATTCAGACAATGTATATTCAAAACCCGCCCCTAAAATCATGGGCATCCGGGTCGCCTTAATATCGTCGATATAAGAATTAATGGTTTCGGTTTTTTGACTGCCAGACACATCAAGGCCGTTGAATTGATACGTGTCATCTGTTTTGATATTGGGATCATGATTCTTTGTCCCCAATGGGTAAATAGACTGTGAGCCTGAGATATTTGTTTTTAAATTACCCCTAATTTTGAAAGACGGTGCAAGACCAAATTGGACAAAATACCGAATTTTCCCCATCGGGGCAGATTTCATTTTAATAGAAATGGGCAATTGGAAATACTGGACTGTATAGTTAAAATTGACCTCGTGGGGTTTATAGGTAAATGTGTCTTTTTCCCCTGGAATTGTGGTACTTAAAACAATCCTTTTGAGTATGCCTGTATTTTGAATGATTGCGGGAATTGTCGAAATTGATACTTCTGTCGCCAAGAAATAGTTGTTGTTTCTACCCAAGGAGAAGTCGCCCGTAACACCATAAGAGAATCCAACACCCAGACTGGCATTGGACATGGGCCCTCGTTGAACATTTACCCATGAAAAGTTGGGGCTAATACGCAAACCCAATTTAACATTCGATTTGTCTTGAGAATGAAGTGTGGTAAAACCTGACAAAAGCAAATAAGCAGCAATGCCAAAAGAAGTGTTTCTTTGTGTTTTCATAATTATAATGCAAAAAAACAACATTAATACCATTTTTCTAAGCGTCATTTATCCCCTTTTGTTGGTAATTCTATTTTCTTGTACACAGAATCAATCCCAACCCAAATCCTTGGTTTATAATGATTTTGTAAGCCAGATTGATTCGATGGTAAAGGATGGGTTTAACGCCAATGACATTTCATATTTTCGAAAAAAATATCCAAGATTTTTTACTTTATGGCTTTACGAGGTCATGGATTTCGGCCGCTTTGAACAATTGACAGATTCTGCAAGAGCGCAGTATATTCAATATTGGTTGGAACAAAACAAACCTGTTTTCAATGCCATTAGAGGTCATTACGCAATCAATAATTATTGGAAGGGCGAGTTGGACCAGGCGTGGTTTAATCTACAAAGGTCGATCCCAGAAACTCCCAATGCACAAATATTTAGTTATTTGTCGCAGTTTAGCAATTACAATACCTTTGTTGATACCCTGTATAACGAACAGACCAAACAGGAAACGACAATTTTGGCTTATAGCCAAGAAATGTTTTTAAATGACACTTTCCCTCCTTATGCATTACTCGATTTGCCGCCCTATTTTAACCGATACAATGGCAGCAATCAGATAGCATCACAATTGGTATGGAATTATTTAAAAACACATTTTGAAAAAACCCATACCAGGTCGTCAATGCTCGATGAAATGATCTTTCAAGGAAAAATTTGGTATAGTATGATTTACCTGTTTCCCAAACGTAATCCATGGGAAATACTCGGGTATGATAAAAATGAATGGGATTGGATGCTGCGTGGAGAGGGTCAAATTTGGAAACATTATTTAGACAATCAGATATTGTTTTCCAATAAGTTTAATGATTATAAACGATACTTTGCCTTTGGCAATAAAACATTTGGCAATGGTGTCCCACCCGAATGCCCACCCCTGATTGGCAATTTCTCTGGGTTGAGAATTGTTCAATCCTATGCCGATAAAAATGATGCTTCCCTCGCGCAAGTGTGGAAAATAACCAATTCAAATGAAATCCTACAAGGGTCTGCTTATAATCCTATTAAGTAACTTTGTAACACAATAAAAAGATACAACATGAATCAAGAACTCAAAGCCTATATGGATATTCGATTGAAAGCAAACCAATTCATCAATTATATTGGATTAGAACTTGTTGATATTGATAAAAATTGTGCAACCATGCAGTTGAAAATTCAAGAGCACCATATGCAGCATACTGGGTTTACCCATGGGGGGGTGTTGGCAACCCTTTGTGATGTATGTACTGGAATTGCTGCATATACTGTTGTTGATACAGAAAAAAATGTACTCACCGTAGATTTAAAGGTCAGCTTTGTCAATCCGTCTACAGCACCGATGGTAAAGGCAACAGGCCAGGTAATAAAAGCTGGACAGAACCTCATTTTCTGCGAAGCCGAAGTGTGGGATGTCTTTGCGAATGGAGATGAGAAATTGGTTGCAACGTGTGTTAGCATTATGGCTGCTGTTGACGTAAGACCCAAACAACAATAGTGAGATAAAAAGAAAATACATAGTGTCTTTCCCAATTGGTATCAGAAACTAAGTTTACCCCTCATTGAACCATCAAAAGAGAACCCCTTCCCCAAAGAGAATCATCGAATTTAGCCAAGCAATAATTCATAAACCAAGCCACAAATGTCATTCAAGTACAGAGAAATATTATACGCCAATTACCATACAAATCAGAGTGGTCGGGCTGGTGAAACAGATCTTTATTCTTTGTTTAGCCGCGAAAGGGTTCAATTTTCAAAGGAGATAATTCCATACCTCGATTCCCTTCCCAGAGCTGCTTCAATTTTAGATATTGGCTGTGGCAGTGGGAGTTTGATAGCGGCACTTAAAGACAAAGGATTCTCGCGAATAGTAGGGATGGATTTGAGTGAAGAACAGGTTTCAATCGCTCATAAAATGGGTGTTGTCGAGGTTCAGTTGGAAGACGCTTTTGATTTTTTGCGCAGTAGCAATGAACAATTTGATGTCATTACCGGAATGGATATAATAGAACATTTTTCGAAAGACGAATTGGTAGACATCCTACAATTGATTCGAAGTCGTTTGAAACCAGGCGCAGTCACACTATTTAGAACACCCAATTTAGATGCTCCTTTTGCTTCAGTATTTGCATATGGAGATTTTACCCATGAGACCTTTCTCAATGCGAGTTCGGCGCAACAAGTTTTTTGGGCTACCGGGTTTTCTTCTGTTCGCGTATATTCGAGCCATATGCATGTCAAGGGGATTTTCAAAAAATTTCTCCGCAGGATTCTCGTAACAATACACATATTTTTTTATAAGTCCCAGCTGTTTGCCACTGGACGAAGTACTAAAAATATTGTGTTCAGCCCCAATTTGATTATCGTAGCCAACAACCAATAACGTGATGGTTAAATACAATGGTATAGCATGTATTACAGGAGCTAGCAGTGGGATTGGATTGGCCACTGCGAAGGCTCTGCAAAAATTGGGGTATCGTTTATTGCTATTGGCACGTCGATTGGAACTTCTGGAAGCGGCAAAATTAGAATTAGAGAATTTGGGGGCGAAAGTGTATGTGGCCCAACTCGATGTTCGTGATCGAGTAGCTGTAACACACGTATTTTCTTCTTTGCCAGAAGAATGGAAATGCATAGATGTGTTGGTAAACAATGCCGGATTGGCATTGGGGTTTTCTAAGTTTTATGAGGGGGATCCCGAACACTGGGATACCATGATTGATACCAATGTAAAAGGATTGTTGTATGTGACCCGGGCAGTTTCTCCTGGGATGATTGCCCGTAATTCGGGGCATATTGTAAACATTGGATCCATTGCAGGAAAGGAAGTGTATGATAAGGGAAATATATATTGTGGGACCAAGTTTGCAGTCGATGCGATAACAAAATCCATGCGCATTGAATTGGCAGAACATGGAATAAGGGTAACCAGTATTCACCCTGGGGCGGTCGAAACTGAGTTTAGTATTGTTCGTTTTGAAGGCGATGCCTCCAGGGCGAAAACTGTGTATGAAGGATTTGACAATTTGCTTGCAGAAGACATAGCAGATGCCATAGAATATGTGGTTTCTCGCAAGCCCCATATCAATATCAATGAATTGGTTATAATGCCACAAGCCCAAGCGAGTGCGGGGAGCATTATCCGAAAAAAAGTTTAAAATTTGTTAATCGTATTGTATCGCTTCTATAATTCTGCAAAACAATGAGCAATAAAAACAAAAATAAATCAGGGATTGTTTACAGCACCAATCCAGTATATGTAATTCATTCTTTACAGGAAGAGCAAGAAACAGTGCCACCCAATTTGCAGAAATTATACCTTAGAAGAGAAGTTCGAAATGGTAAACCCTGTATAGTCATTAAGGAGTTTGTCGGGAATATCGATGGGTTTAAACAGTTGGAGAGAAATATTAAATCACACTGTGGAGTAGGGGGTTCGGCCAAAGACGGAGACATTATTATCCAGGGTGATTTGCACACAAAGATTAAATTATATTTAGAAAATTTAGGATTTAAAACCAAGGGATAATTCGACAATTACTTTTTGAGTAAGTGGGCGAAGGCTTTCTTAAACTTTTCTACTTTTTCACCTACTACATAAACGCAATATTGATTTTCTGGGTTGTTGGCATAATAATCTTGGTGGTAATCTTCTGCGGGCCAATAATTGCTCAAGGGGAGAATTTCGGTCACAATTTTGCCATCTTGTGACCAAAGTCCGCTTTCTTCTGCAGCCAATTTACTGGCGCGGGCAATGCGTTCTTGGTCATTATTGACAAAGTAAATACCACTTCTGTATTGGGTTCCTATGTCATTTCCCTGCCGATTCAGGGTCGTAGGATTGTGGATACGCCAGTATACTTCAAGAATTTGAGGGTAGGATGTAAGGGTTTTGTCGAAGTATATTTTGGCTACCTCTGCATGACCAGTTCCTCCAGAACAAACCTCCTTGTAACTCGGATTTTGAATAAGGCCATTGGAGTATCCTGATTCAACAGTTACAATACCCTCCATTCTGCGATAAACGGCATCTATACACCAGAAGCAACCTCCGGCAAGAATACAAGAGTCAATGTTTTGTGGGTTGGTATTTGCAAAGGATGTATTGTTATTCATGGTCTGGTGATTTTTTTTTGGAATTTGAGTGCATCCCATTAAAGGTAAACAAAACAATAGGGTAAGGGTTTGTCTAAAATGTTTCATGTAATTTGTTGTTAATCAATGCTACGCCAACTCCGACAAGAATACCTCCTACAACATCAGTTGGATAATGTTTGCCAGAAGCTACCCTTAAAGAGGCTGTGGTGAGAGCCAAAACACCTGCGGCTAAGGCAGATGATTTTGCCCATTTTGGAATCGAAGGCTCATGCAAAGCAAGAAGTATAGCCGTACTTGCAACAGCAGCAGTTACAGAACTATGACCACTTAAAAATCCCTGATGATCATCATTTTTTGTAAATACAAATCCATTGGCTTGGGTATAAGGCCTGTTTCTTGCGCTGAGTAGTTTTATGGTTTGTGTAATATTTGCCGTTAACCAAACATTTTGAGCTCCAACAATCATGTATTCTAGGCGTTTCTCTTTCTTTATTGATAGGGTTAATAGACTTGCCGCCATCATGGTACCCAATGCCGTAAAATCGGATGCCAAAGCCCTGTTTTTAAATAAAATTTCAGGTCCTTTGTTGTCGAATTGATTTTGTTTCCAAGTTTTCCCACAATCAACAGTATTACAAATAAAGTGGGTAGAGGGCAATAGTAAATTTACAACCGAATGGCTCAGTAAAATTCCACCAAAAGCAATCTCTTTTCGTATTTTTAATGTATCATTTTGACCCGCTGACGTATTGTATAAAAAAGTAAAAATACAGAATTTAAAAAGTGTCAATAATACACTTGTGAGTAGTTTTTTATGTGATATAGTATTGTTTTTCAAAGGATTAATTGTATTTGTATCTTTTTAAATGGAGGCTAAAAGCAGGACTTGTGCGAGGGGATTTTTTTTACCAATAATGGGGTAGCTTATGATTTACAATATCTACCTTTGCCGTACAAAGTTATTTTATTTTAGGGATGAATAATAGTGAAATTATAGCACTCATTAAAAACAATGCAGAGCGCGTTTTCGAAGATCTTACAACAGATCAACTCGTCGTAAAAGCCATAGAACGAGAAGAGGGTATACTAACGTCTGAGGGAGCTCTTGCAGCCGATACGGGTGAATTTACTGGTAGAAGTCCGAAGGATAAGTTTCTGGTTAAAGATTTTCAAACGGCAGAATCGGTCTGGTGGGGGGCTGTAAATCAAGCTTTTGAAGAAAGCAAGTTTGATTCACTGTTGCTTAAAGTGATTAAGCATTTAGAAAAAAAAGATATATTCCTTCGTCATTCTTATGCTTGTGCAGATCGCGCCAATCGTTTGCCGATGCAAGTGGTGACTGAGAGCGCATACCAAAACTTGTTCGCAAAGCATTTGTTTTTGCGTCCGAGTGCCGAGGAAATTGCAAACCAACCTTCGGGTTGGATTATCCTGGCTGCGCCATCGTTTCACGCAAATCCTGCCGAAGATGGCACGCGCCAACACAATTTTACAATTGTGAGTATCAGCCGTAAAATAATCTTGATTGGAGGATCTGGTTATACGGGTGAAATAAAAAAAGGTATTTTCTCTGTTTTGAATTACTTATTGCCCCATGAGCGGAATGTGTTGAGTATGCACTGTTCAGCAAACATTGGTTTGAAAGGCGATACTGCATTGTTTTTCGGATTGAGTGGGACCGGAAAAACAACTTTAAGTGCTGATCCTAATCGTAAACTAATTGGGGATGATGAACATGGTTGGTCTGATGCCGGGATTTTCAATTTCGAAGGAGGATGTTACGCGAAATGTGTAAATTTAAGCCAAGAAAAAGAACCGCAAATTTGGAGTGCCATCAAGCATGGAGCGTTGGTTGAAAACGTTCGTTTCAACAAAGGAAGCAATGTGGTTAACTATGATGATATTTCTGTAACAGAAAACACCCGTGTTGCTTACCCTATTGATTATATTGATAATATTGCTGTGCCTTCTCTAGGAGATGCTCCCAAGAACATCTTTTTTTTAACAGCCGATGCTTTTGGTGTTTTGCCGCCTATTTCTAGGCTAAATCCTGGTCAAGCAATGTATCAATTTATCAGTGGTTATACAGCGAAAGTGGCGGGTACTGAAGCCGGAGTAATCGAACCGCAGGCGACATTTTCTTCTTGTTTCGGACAGGTTTTTCTGCCTTTGCATCCAACGGTATATGCCAAAATGTTGGGTGATAAATTGCGTGCATCTCCTAATATTGCCGTTTGGTTGGTGAATACTGGCTGGAGCGGTGGAGGATACGGTATAGGCAGTCGGATGAAATTGTCGTATACCCGTGCAATGATTACAGCAGCTTTGGAAGAAAAACTGGAAGGAAATTTTACCCAACATCCTGTGTTTGGAATGATGATGCCAGATTCCTGCAAGGGGGTTCCATCATCCTTGTTGAACCCAAGAAATACTTGGGCCGACAAAAACGCTTATGACAAGCAGTGCGAAAAATTGGCACATTTATTCAACGAAAATTTCAAAAAATTTGAAAAGGGTGCAAGTGAGGAGATAAAAAATGCTGCACCCAAACTAAATGCAAGCAAGAAATAGTTAAATTTTCCCGATTTAGGGGCATCTTCATGGCAATTCTTATCTTTGCCTCATGGCGCCTAGCAGTCACGAAATTAAGCAGCAGTTTTTGGCATTTTTTGAATCGAAAAAACACAATTTCGTTCAAAGTTCTCCCATTGTTATCAAAGGGGATTCTACGCTTATGTTTACCAATGCAGGGATGAACCAATTTAAGGATTACTTCTTGGGCAATAGCGTAGCACCCTATAAACGGGTTGTAAATTCACAAAAATGTTTGCGTGTGAGTGGAAAACACAACGATCTCGAAGAGGTTGGCCATGACCATTACCACCATACAATGTTTGAAATGTTGGGCAATTGGAGTTTCGGAGACTTTTTTAAGCAAGATGCGATTGCCTGGGCTTGGGAGTTGATGACCGATGTCTATGGACTTCCCAAAGACCAATTATATGTTACGGTTTTTGAAGGAGATAGCAAGGCGAACATTTTGTTTGACAAAGAAGCGCATGATCGATGGACAGAGTTTATCGATCCAATGCGCATCCTCAAGGGAAATAAAAAAGACAATTTTTGGGAAATGGGAGATACAGGTCCATGCGGACCTTGTTCTGAGATTCATTTTGACATGCGTTCTCCCGAGCAGCGCGAGGCAATCGATGGCGCTACTTTGGTAAACCAAGACCATCCAGAAGTTATCGAAATTTGGAATCTTGTATTTATGGAATTTAACCGTAAATCAGATGGTGTCTTGGAAAAATTACCCGCCCAACATGTTGACACTGGTATGGGATTCGAGCGACTGGTGAGGGCGATACAAGGAAAATCTAGCAATTACGATACTGATATTTTCCAGTTTATTATTCAAAATACGGCAAAATTATGCAACGGGAAATACGGTGAAGACCCATTCAAAGATGTGGCGTTTCGCGTCATTGCCGATCACATAAGGGCAGTTGGATTGTGTATTGCTGATGGCCAATTGCCATCCAACACTGGCGCTGGATATATTGTGCGCAGGGTGCTTAGAAGAGCCGTTCGATACGGGTATTCATACCTTGGACTCCAAGAGGCGTTTCTGTATACATTGTTGCCGTCCTTGGCCGATTTCTTTGCAGCCTCATTCCCAGAACTCAAGGCGCAAGAACAATTCGTACAGCGGGTTATTCAAGAAGAGGAAAACGCTTTTTTTCGAACCCTGAGTGCAGGATTGACCCGATTGGGAGCGTATATCGACCAGCATCCAAAGGGGGTGGTTGATGGCCTAACCGCTTTTGAATTATATGATACTTTTGGCTTTCCGATTGACCTAAGTGAATTGATTGCCAAAGAACGGGGATGTGAAATTGATATGGATGGTTTTAATGTAGCCATGCAATCCCAAAAAAATCGATCAAAAGCCGATGCAGCCAAACAAACAGGAGATTGGCACACAATTATGCCCGACAGCGAAGAGTCTTTCTGTGGGTATGATTTCACGGAATGTACGAGCAGAATAAGCCGTCATCGTACCATTATTGCAAAGGGGATACCTGTCTTTCAATTGGTATTAGATAAGTGTCCATTCTATGCTGAAAGCGGTGGTCAAGTTGGAGATACTGGGGTTTTGCTTGGCGAAGATGGGTTGTCTATACGCGTATTGGATACGCAAAAAGAAAATTCATTGCATGTCTTGGTTTGCGAAAGTCTTCCCGCCAATATGGATCAGGCATTCGTTGCGAAACTAGACCAGGTTCGACGAGGCAGTATTAGTAGCAATCACAGTGCAACACACCTTATGCATAGTTCCTTGCGCGAGATATTGGGTGTGCATGTCTCCCAAAAAGGCAGTTTGGTAAACCCAGAATATTTGCGTTTTGATTTTTCGCATTTTGGTAAAATGACACCCGAAGAGATAGCCCAGGTCGAGCACAGCGTAAATGCCAAAATTCGCGAAGGCATAAACCTTAAAGAACACAGAAACATACCCATTGCGACAGCGCAAAAATTGGGTGCAATGGCTTTGTTTGGAGAGAAATATGGTGAATTTGTTAGAATCATAGAATTTGACGCCAAGTATTCAATGGAACTGTGCGGGGGAACCCATGTTGCCAATACCTCCCAAATTGGATTTTTCAAACTATTGGGAGAGTCGGGTATCGCAGCCGGGGTTCGAAGAATCGAGGCGGTTACAGCGCTGGCTGCAGTTCGCTATTTAGACAACCAAGAGAGGGAACTCTCTGTTTTGCGCGATTTACTGGGAAATCCCAAAGACACCCATGCTGCTTTGAATAAATTGCTAGAAGAAAATATCTCTCTGAAAAAAACCTTAGAATCTATTGAAATCCAGACGATATCGACCTTAAAAGCACAACTAGTAAGCAAAGTTCAGGTGATTAAAGGTATTTCGATGGTATTGGAACGTATTCATTTGCCGAGTGCAGGTTCTGCTAAACAATTGTGTTTTCAATTAAAGCAGGAATTGAAAAATCCCGTCGTTGTTTTGGCATTTGAAGCCGAAGAAAAACCCGGTTTAGCGATATACATAGATGACCAATGGGTGAAAGAAAAAGCATGGAATGCTTCGGAAATCATTCGGGATTGTGCCAAGGAAATTTTGGGTGGAGGGGGTGGCCAGCCATTTTTTGCCACTGCAGGCGGAACGAGTATTGCGGGTCTAGACAATGCGTTAGAAAAAGCAAAGGCAATTTTAAATTCGAATGAATAGGTTTTACATGCTTACCCAATGGGAACTGGTTGCGAATCCGACATCGGAAAAAATGCGACCGGTTCGAAAGCTGCTTCAATAGTTGGCTGTTGATTCGGCAATCATTGGCATTGATTCGAGTGACTCTAATGAAACAATTGCACCACCTTCTTGGTTTCGAAAAATGCTTGGGCTGGGAAAATTTCCGAGATGGATTGAATCTTCATTTTAATTTTCGGAGAGACTTGTAGAACCTCATTTAGTTCTGTACCCAGGTCGCCCCCTTTTAGTAGATAAAAAAGCGGCTCTGCATTCCAATGCCCATTCATCCAGTTGAACAGTTCAATTGCCGGCGCTACAGCTCTTGCGATGGCGCCATCATATGTGCTATTTAAGTGCTCAGCCCTATACAATATGGCTTTTGCATTGCCCAGTTTTAAACTGTCTATTACATCCTGAACGACTGCAATTTTTTTGCCTATGCTATCTACCAATGTAAACCTAACCTCTGGAAATAATATGGATAGGGGGATTCCAGGAAATCCTCCTCCTGTTCCAATGTCAATAAAATTTGACCCATTGGCAAATGCACAAGTCTTGGCCAAAGCCAAAGAATGTAGTACATGGTGAATGTAAAACATGTCCATGTCTTTGCGCGAAATCACATTCACCCTCTGGTTGTGAAAATGATACAATCCCCCCAATTGGACAATTTGGTTTTGTTGTGTTTTGCTTAGTCCAGGAAAGTAGTCTAGAATAATTTCTGAACCTACCATATGATTTTCTTGGAGAAAAAAGAATTGATACGCGTCAAGGGAAACCAGAAAGATTCAAATAAATTGAAAAAAGGGTATAGTATTATGGATTTATTCATTTGTAACAGCTTCCCCTTTTGATAAAAAACTATCCACTCAGGAACAATTTTTACCAGCAAAGCGATCAATGGCCAGGCCCATTGGTGGCCGATTATAAACCAAATAATGATCCCAATCCAAAAAGACAATTGGAGCAGAGGATAAACGATGATGCGCTTTTTTACTTTACTATCAAAGGATTTTTCGATCCACAATTTTTGGGCATTCTGTCTCCAATATAGTTTCCAACTTGCAGGACCATCACCCAGAGTATACGCATCTGGATGAATACAAATAGCAGTATTGGTGGCGGTTGCAGCTTCTTGAACAAAAAGCACATCATCGCCCATTGGAAGATGGTGGTGTTTGCTAAATCCATTTACCGAATCATAAATACTTCTGCTATAGGCAAGATTTTTTCCCATGCCCATATAAGGTTTCCCCATTTTGGCCAATCCCAAAAATTGCAAAGAGTTGAGCAACAACTCATGCTGAACCAAGGTTGCCAAAAATCCTCTCCCTGAGCAAATCGGAGAAGCACCCAATACAATTTCATTTTTTTTGTTTCCCAATTGAAGCGACATCAGTTTAAGCCATTGATTGCTTGCGGGAACGACATCTACTTCCGTAATCAAAAAGAACTGAAATTGGGATTTTTTGATAGCGAGCGTGAGGGCAAGTTTTTTGCCACCCATTTTAACAAAATGCGGATCAAGAGAAACTATTTGTAGTTTTGGGTGAAGCTGTTGTTGTTCAATTAGAAAAAAAAGCGTTTCATCTGTGCTTCTATCGTCGGCAACAATTACTTCAAAATTGGGGTAATCTTGTGAAAGCCATAGGGGTAAATTTTTTTCTAATATAGAACGGTTGTTACAACTTGTAATGACAATGCTAATCCCAGGAGCTTTCGAAGACAATTTGCCAACTGCAGTTTTTTTGACAGGAACAAAGTAGTTAAACAAGTAAAATAGTGTAAAAGCTGCAGCAATACCACATCCAATAGTGAATTGAAGATCGTTGCGATCAAATGTAAGTTGGTTGATATAGGATTGAATATTCACTGGTATTCTTAAGGTTACGCAAAATTAACCCAACCCTTGAGATTAACACATGATGGGGATGATTTGGGGAAAAGGTTTGTCATATTTTCATCGAATAATG
>NSIM01000017.1 GCA_002737705.1 Flavobacteriales bacterium | reverse complement strand
TGACACAGATGCAGATGGCACAGGCGACTGGCGCGATTTGGATTCCGATGCAGATGGCATCTTGGATAAAATTGAAGGCACCGTTGATACCGATGCAGATGGCACAGGCGACTGGCGCGATTTCGACTCCGATGGTGACGGCATCTTGGATAAAATTGAAGGCACCATTGATACAGATGGGGATGGCATAGGCAACTGGCGCGATTTGGATTCTGATGACGACGAAATACTTGATAGTATTGAACTCACTGGCGATAATGACAACGACGGTATACCCAATTATATAGACCCTGAATTTTTTATACCCGAAGCGATTTCACCCAATGGCGATGGCGACAACGATGTACTTTATATACGAGGACTCAAGACAAAGTCATACAAAGATGCTGAGATTTTGATTTTTAATCGTTGGGGCCAAGAAGTATTTAAATCGGGTAAGGGATATAAAAACAATTGGGGTGGAACCAGTGGAATTGGCGGTAAATACACTGTATACGCTGGTAATGAGCTTCTCCCCGAAGGCATTTACTACCTCATATTTATTTATAATGGAAAAACATTGTCCCAAAATTTGTATATCAAACCTTAGTTAATCAAAGAAATAAAATGAAATTTTATATCCCAAAATCTCAATGGCTTTTCATCACAGGACTGGTACTAAGCAGTTTTGCGTTTGGTCAGCAAGAGCAAATGTATACGCATTATGATTACAATTCTTTGGCGATGAATCCAGCATATGCAGGATCAAAGCGAACATTGGTTGCAAGCGAGCTAACCCGCATTCAATGGGCCAATTATCCTGGTGCACCAAAATACCATAATCTTGCCATTCACTCCCCCATTTCCAATGCGCCGGCCTTCGAAGATTTTGCTGTCGGACTAACTGTTCAAACCGGTAAAATTGGAAAGTTTGAAGTGGCTTCTCCGTTTAGTGAAACAGAAATTGCAGGAAATATTGCTTATCACAAACAAATTACACGTGATTTGCGATTGGCGGTTGGGCTTCGTGTTGGCGCATTTAATTACCGTGCCGAGTTGTCCAAACTAAAGCTATCCAAGCCCGGTGATGTCGCCTTTAATAACAATGATTATTCCATCACTGCGCCCATGACAGGATTTGGAATTTATCTGTATTCAGAAAAGTTTTTTGCCTCTATTAGTTCGCCACGAATGGTGTTTATTTCAGCAGATCAGAGAAACGGGAGGAATGTAGAATATGCTACCCAAATGCATTATTATGCAATGGGTGGCATTGTTTTGGATGTAAGCGAGGATGTTAAATTGAAGCCCACCACCCAAATTAAATTCGTAAACGGAATACCTGTTCAAATGGATTTAAATCTGCATGCCTTTTATAAAGACTTCGGTTCAATTGGCGCTTTCTATCGGACGGGAGGCAGACGATATGCATGGCAATCTGAAGGTTCTTATGGAATCATGACCACAATACACATAAACCCCAGCATCAATGTTGTCTATTCCTACGATAGCCAATTTAAGAACATGAATGAATACATTAATGGCTCCCATGAGTTTGGATTACAATTTATGATTCCCTACAAAGAAAACAGCCGTGCAAAAGTGCCACGTTATTTTTAACCGACACACAATGATAAAAAAAGAAAAAATGAAAGTATTCAAGTTTATACTGTCTATCACCCTTTTTTTGGGGGGGGCATTGAACAATGCAGTGGCACAAAAAAAGCTGGCAAATGATTTATATACATATAATTATGCCAGTATTATCAAACAGAACAAGTCCAAAGCCATTGCCAAGACACCCGATTACCCCAATCAACGGATATTGGCTTTCTCTTTTTCGCAATCTGAATACAATGAACTGGCCTTTGAGGCCTATTCAGACTTGTTTTCTAAGTATGCCGCGCAGGTTGACAATTGGGACAGGCTCTGTTATGCATTGGTTGCCAGAAAAATAGAAAATTATACCTTGTCAGATAGTTTGTTGTGGTTGTTAAAGTCAACAGAATACCTGAATCAGCCGTTTTTTAATGAGCTTAGCCAAGAGTTTATTGACAAAAATAAAGACACTGAAAATTATTTAGAGGAAACTGACTTTTCAACGCTATACGCCATTAAACCTTTCGGTACCAATTCTTTGCTTGGAGAGTATGCTTTGGTTCCAGACAAAAAAGGCAATGCCTATTTTTCTTCCCAGCGAGAATCAGGTTTACTGAAATCAATTTCTGCATGGCAACAGCTACCCTATTATCAAATTTACCAAGCCAAATACAGCGATACATTTATGGGGTTGGCGATGGGGTTAACCAACAATAGAAAAAATTTACACCAACATGTTAGTTGTGTGGATCCTAATAATGGATTCATTTACATTACGCGATCTGCAAAAACCAAAAATACAAAAAATGAAAGGGTATTGCAAATATTTGCCATGAGGCAGAACTCCCTGACCAAAGAGTGGCTTGAGATTCCTTTTCAGCTCAATAATACTGAATATTCCGTTGCCGATTTGGTGATTTCTCTCGATGGTTCGAAGGTGGTGTTTGCGTCTGACATGCCCGGTGGATTTGGCAAGTCGGACCTTTATGAGGCAGCCATTACTAAAAGTGATGAAAATGGAATTGCCATAGGTGAAGCCAAGAATATGGGTGCTGATATCAATACCGCATTGCGAGACAATTTTCCCAATTTCAGCGATTCAGGCCAATTTTATTTCTCCTCAGAAGGTCATTTGGGTTATGGTGGTTTGGATGTGTTTTATGTGAATGCCAATACCAACAGTGTTACCAATGCGGGCCGTCCGATTAATTCATCACACGACGATTTTGCAGTGCAAATTCACGATCGAGATGCATGGGGTACGCTCACCTCAAATCGAAATGTTGGTGGTTCTAATGACGATCTCTTTTACTTCCGTTGGTTGGGTATTCCTGACGAGACTATCGCAAGCGAAGAAGGTGAAAAACCCAAAGATGGTGATGTAATTGTCGAGGTTTTCGATGCCGAAACAGGTCTGGGAATAGCGAATTCTGAAGTGGCGATTGATGATCTAAATGACATGGTAATTGCTGTAAAAGGACAGACAGACGCCAAAGGCGCCCATGTATTTTCTGGCATTATTTCCAACGACCCAAATCTAAATTTACAAGTTACTTCTCACCCTTGTGGGTATCGATATGCAAGTGCCGATAGTATAATTTATTTGGCGGATGGAACACGAAAAATTGTCTTGAAAGCAGAAGCCTATAAGGTGGGTGATGATTTGGGGGAATTGTTTGATATCAATACCCTGCATTATTCAACAGCCAAGTTTGAAATTTTAGAAGACAGTAAAAAAGAATTGGACAAATTGGTGGCTATTATGCAAGATAATCCGGGATTAAGCATAGAGTTGGGCTCACATACCGATTCAAAATCCAGTGAAGTCATCAACCTTGGATTGTCCAAAAATCGTGCACAAGCGGCCTATAAATATGCCATATCACGGGGCGCCAATCCATTGCGTATTACTTTTTTAGGCTATGGAGAATCTCAATTGAAAAACAAATGCAAGGATGGCGTTTTGTGTACCGAAGCCGAACATGCCCTAAACCGCAGAACAGAATTTATTATTCGTACTATATTGCCTTGCAATACAGAACCTACCCGTGACAGTGCAGCTTCCTTACTGCCACAAGTTAAACCAGTTGTTGAGTTTAAGGTAGATGCTGCCGATGCCGATATTGCTCAGAATTCTAAGATTTGTGGCGATGCCGATGGAGATGGCATTCCAGATTATCTTGATACCGATTCAGACAATGATGGCATTCCTGATGCAGCAGAGGGCAGAAATGACACTGATAAAGATGGCAAACCCAATTTTTTGGATCGTGACTCTGACAATGACGGAATTTCAGACGGTATTGAAAGTGTTAAAGACAATGACAAGGATGGTTTGCCCAATTATGTCGATTTTGACTCAGACAATGATGGCATTGAAGATAAAGTAGAAGGTGTGAAAGATTCTGATAAAGATGGTATACCCGATTGTTGGGACGCTGATTCTGACAATGATGGTATAGTAGACAAAGTTGAAGGTCCAAACGATTTTGACCAAGATGGAGTCGCCAATTATCTAGATCTTGATTCTGACGGCGATGGAATAGAAGATAAAACCGAAGGACGAAACGATATTGACAATGACGGAAAACCGAATTTTCTTGATCTTGACAGTGATGGAGACACCATTTCTGACGAACTTGAACGGGGCAAAACTGAGCTGCCTATTGACAGCGACAATGATGGAAAACCCGATTATCTCGATACAGATTCTGACAATGATGGCATTTCTGATAAGTTAGAAGCTCCAGCATGTTTAATAGGACAAACCATAACTGATCCTCCGGTCGAAACCATTACACCCGATGAGAAACCCAAAAATTCTAGTGTGGGTTCACGACAAAACAACAATGTTCCTGCTATTTCTATACCGAAACCCTCGAGAATGCCCATTCCTGCAATGAAAAAGGTGACAGATGCCCCTGTTGACGAGCCAATTTCAACTGTTAAGGTGGCTGATTTCAAAATACCCCCTCCGGCCAGAATGCCCATTCCGGTAACGCAAAATAAAACTGGGTCTCCAGCAGTAAAAAACAATACATCCACCCAAGCCGAAATATCCCGTTCTCCATCCACTACAAACGGCACAACTGCAAAGTCTCCTATAAGCCAAATGCCTACGGATAATTCAAATGGCCCAATTGAATATAGGGTTCAATTTCAGGTATCAACAAAATCTAATATCGGCACTTCTTTTATTGGTGAGGGTGTAGGGCCAGTTCTTGAATATGAACAGAATGGCTATTTCAAGTACTGTACAGACAAGGTGTTTTCCTCTGTTGGGGATGCCATTGGTGAAAAAACGCGTCTTCGTTCCCTCGGTTATCCTACGGCTTTTGTGGTGGGGTTCCAGAATGGTGTTCGTGTTAAATAATAAAAATTGCTGGTGATAAAGGGGCCAATAATGGCCCCTTTTTTTATTTATCATACATTTGTTTGTAGGAATCAAATTTTACAATCCTTCGCCAATGGGAAAAACAAAAAATCTTGTCATCGTTCTTTATGTATTGGCAATAATTTTTGTTGTTGGCCGAAATCTCATCCTGCCCTGGGGGGACTTGTTTCATACAGGAGGCCATTATTCTCACTACAACAATTATATTATTTTCAAAAATTCATTTTGGCACCTGATTCACGGTGAAAACTTATATGCTGCGTATCCCCTCGACCAATACGATGTTTTTAAATACACCCCCACATTTGCTGTGCTTTTTGCTCCATTTTCCGCCGTTCCTGATTTTTTGGGATATCCTTTGTGGACAGCACTTAACCTATTATTTCCACTTTGGGCATTGTTTCAAATAGGAGGAATAAGCCCAAAACACAAACCCTGGATTGGCATTGTTTTGCTCTTAGAAGCTATAACAAGTTCCTTGAACAGCCAAAGCAATGGATTGTTATTGGGTTTGTTTTTCATGGCTTTGGCGTCACTAGAAAGGCAACATTATGCAAAAGCAATGATTTGGATTTGGCTCACGGTATTTATAAAACTCTTTGGTCTTGTATTCTTCGTGGTTTTGGCCTTGTATCCCAATGCAATTCGGCGGTCTTTTATCCCAGGGTTGGTGGTATTGGCAGCCTTGGTTTTTTTACCAATACCTATCGTAGGATGGCAATATATTCAATTGCAGTACCATAATTTGTTTGACTTATTGGCCAATGACCACGCACATTTTGTTAAGTTGTCGATGATGGCCTGGATAAAACAGTGGTTTCATCTTGTGCCCGAAAAGAATACCGTATTGTTTTTGGGATTGTTTATCCAATTGCTCCCACTGCTTTTTTGGAGAACAATGCAGACCAAAAAATCAATGCGCATGGTCTATGCAGGAAGTTGGTTATTGTGGATGGTTGTTTTTAACCACATGGCCGAATCTGCCACCTATGTGATTGCCGTTGGGGGGGCGCTGTTGGTGTTGTTTCATCCAACCCCAATTGCTTTAGGTTCCTCTGAAGAGATGTCAAAATCACCAATTGCCCTTTTTGGACTGAGAAATAAGTGGTACCTCCTGGGCTTTTTGATGCTGATGGTCTTTACCATTTTGGGACCTACAGATATCTATCCCCCAGGGTTGAGGATATGGATAGTGGAAACAGCGCAGCTGAAAGCGTTCCCTTGTATTTATTTGTGGGGATTGGTGCTATTAAAAATGCTTAAAACGGTTCGGAATTGATGGTTCAATTGAAAAAGTTATTGATCTTGACATTATTAGGAGGACTGTTTCTCTCCGTATCTTCTCATTACTTTGGTGCTGCATTAGATGGTGATATGGGTTGTTTCGATGCAATTGTTCATCAAATGAAATTGGGTCAAAGATTATATACTGATGTATATGACAACAAGGCTCCGGGAATTTTCTATTTGACGTATTTTACCCCCCCCATTTAGTAGTATTACAGGCTCTTGGATAATACAAAGTATTTGCCTCGCAATATTGCTAGTTACATTAGGTAGATTATTTTATAATTTGATTGTATCCCACTTCCTGATGGGAATATGCGCAGTTCTTTTTTTATTATTCAGTTTACGTAATATACTGTTTTTCTGGCCGGCCTTTTTTGTCGGTGGATACACCGAGGAAATAGGTTCCTATCTATTTATTGGTGGATTTGTTCTTTTATATCAGGCTACATTCTTTTGGGTGGGCTATCATTTACAAGAAACATGGCATAGGAGATTTCTACTCATTGTTTCAGGCCTGTTAATTGGAACAACTATTTTGATTAAAGAACCTTTTATTCTTTTCACTCCAGTAATCATGGTTTGGTTGCTGTATTTAAAACGAAAAGACATCGGTTTTTGGTTTGTGGGATTGGTTTGTCCATGGCTTCTCCATTTGATTGTATTACTGAAGAACGACTCTTTACAAGGTTATGTCCAATACTTGCGATTTGCCTTCAACTATAGTAACGCAGAAAAAAGTTTATTGAATGCAGAAAAATTGAAGGATGTTATACAGCCATTTCAATTTGATAGTTTACCAGTTGTGAACGTTATCCAAGTTTTCGTTTTTATCGGTTTTTGCCTGTTGTTATTATATCGAGGATTTTTGAAAAATAGTGCGGTCAGCAAAGGTGCCCAAGTAAAGAAGGATTACTCATTTGCTACATTGTTTTTTACGCATTTGTTTTTTCTTGCCGGTGCTAAGTGTTTTGGAATTTTGGGCAATGGGGGTTATTTGCACTATCAAATCCCTGAATATTTGTTTTCTTGGCTAGGATTGTTATTGTTTCTTCACTGCATTTCTTTGCAGTTGCAAAGTTTAAACGGCTCGCGTAAATACGAGGTTGGATTAATAGCTATTGGAAGTACTGTTATTCTCTTTATTTCCAATAGTACTGCCATGGATTCCAACAAAAAAAGGGAGGCGAAGCCTCCCTTTTTCAATGTATAATAGTTAAAACTGTGAACCAGTAGAATTAACGACGGTTGCGGTTGTCACGACCTCCGTCGCGGCCACCACGGCCACCATCGCGACCACCCCTGCCACCTTCAGGACGGGGAGCACGCTCGCGCTCAACATATCCTTCTGGCTTTGGGGTCAACGACTTCATGCTCAAACGGAACTTGCCTGAACGCTGATCTACTTCTACCAATTGAACAGTAACTTCATCTCCTTCGTTAAACACGCCTTCCATTGAAGAAACACGCTCGTAAGAGATTTCGCTGATGTGTAACAAGCCGTCTTTTCCAGGCATAAATTCTACAAAAGCGCCAAATTCAGTAATGGTTTTTACTTTTCCAGTATAGGTTCCGCCCACTTCAGGAATTGCAACGATGCCATTTACAATAGCAACTGCTGCTGCCATGCTATCGCCATCGTTGCTCATTATTTCTACATATCCTTTGCCTTCTCTCTCTTCAATAGAAATGGTCGTTCCTGTTCGCGCTTGAATGTCTTGAATAATTTTTCCTCCAGGCCCAATCACTGCTCCAATGAATTCCTTGTCAATGACAATCATTTCAATACGGGGAGTATGTGGCTTGAGTTCTGTGTTTGGAGCGGTAATGGTTTTAGACATTTCGTTTAAAATGTGTAGACGACCTTCTTTCGCTTGTCCCAAAGCTTGAGACACCATTTCCCATTTTAAACCATTTATTTTAATGTCCATTTGGCATGCGGTAATACCATCTTGGGTACCCACTACCTTAAAATCCATGTCTCCCAAATGATCTTCATCTCCCAAAATATCAGACAAAACAACGTATTTTCCTGCTTCATTTGTAATTAATCCCATCGCAATTCCACTTACGGGTTTGTTCAATTGGATACCCGAATCCATGAGTGCCATCGAACCAGCACAAACAGTTGCCATACTTGAGGATCCATTCGATTCTAACACATCACTCACGATACGGATCACATAAGGAACATCACTTGGTAACATGGCTTTTAAACCACGTAAAGCCAAGTTTCCATGACCAATTTCACGGCGTCCAGGGCCACGATTTGGCCTTACTTCACCGGTAGAAAAACCCGGGAAATTATAGTGTAACATCAATCGACCACGACCGTGCAGCATGGGAGAGTCTAACAATTGCTCGTCAAGTTTTCCGCCCAGAGTGATACTGGTTAATGATTGGGTCTCACCGCGGGTAAAGATGGCAGAACCATGGGCTGCTGGTAAGTAATCTACTTCGGTATAAATTGGACGAACCTGGGTTGTAGTTCGACCGTCGAGACGGCGACTGCTGTCTAAGATCATCTCGCGCATTTGGTTGTATTCGGCTTCGTGAAAGTATTTTTTCGACAAGCGAATCAAGCGATTTTCTTCTACATGCCCAGCAAACTGTTTAACATACTCCCCAATGATAGATTTAAATCCTTCGGTTCTATCTTTTTTTGAAACACCACTTTCGGCAACTTTTCGAATCGCAGAAGAAGTTTCGTCAATCACACGAATACGCAAATCAGCATCATTGTCTTCGTGATTGTATGTACGTGTTGGTTTACGCCCGCCCATTTGTTCGAGCAACTTCCATTGTTCAGCACATTGTAATTTAATGACATCATGGCCAAATTGAAGGGCTTTTAGAAAGTCGTCTTCAGACAATTCATTCATTGCACCCTCTACCATATTTAGGTCATCTGCCGTTCCACCCACCAACAAATCAATATCAGACTCAGCCAATTCAGATTTTGTTGGGTTGATAACAAATTCCCCATTGATTCTTCCCAAACGAACTTCAGATATAGGACCCAAAAAAGGAATATCGCTCAACATCAAGGCCATCGAAGCGGCCAATCCCACATAACTGTCTGGGAGAATGTTTTCATCAGAAGAAATCAACGTTAACATCACTTGCGTGTCGGCATGATAGTCTTCTGGGAACAAAGGACGCAAACAACGGTCTACCAAGCGGCAGATTGTGATTTCATAGTCGGATAAACGCGCCTCGCGGCGCAAAAAACTACCCGGTATTCTGCCAACGGCAGCAAATTTTTCCTGGTAGTCAACACTCAAAGGCAAAAAATCAATGCCTTCTTTTGCGTCATTACTCGATACAACAGTCGCGAGGATCATTGTTTTACCTACTTTTACCACGCAACTGCCATGGGCCTGTCGCGCAAGTTTTCCGGTTTCGATTTCGATGAATTTACCATCGCCGGTGTCGAATTGTGTTTTGTGTATAGTGAACATTAGTATAAATTTCTTAAAAAAAAGCCCCTCTTCGCATGGCGAACGGGGCTTTTTTACGCATAAAAACAATAGAACTGACCTTACTTGCGCAAGCCCAATTCCTTAATTAAATCTCTGTATTTGAAGACATCATTCTTCATTAAATAGTTTAGCAAGCTTCTGCGCTTTCCAACCAGTTTAACTAAAGAAAGTTCTGCGCTTTTGTCTTTGCGGAGTTCCTTCAAGTGGGCACTGATATAATTAATTCTTTCAGTGAACATTGCGATCTGTGCTTCGGTGCTACCAGTGTTTGTGGCAGAGCCTCCGTAGGTCGTAAAAATTTCTTTTTTTCTTTCAGCCGTTAAATGCATGTTGTTGTAAAATGGGACGCAAAGATAATAAACAAATTGAACATAGCGATCATGTGAAATTAAAAAGTTTAAAAATGCGGCGTGATTGAAAATCTCGACCCAAAGCCATGCTACCTTTGCCTTGAATAATGCGCGAACTGTTATTTCTAAATCAGTATCTTAAAAAATACCAAGTATGGATGTTTTGGGGTTTGCTCTGTGTTTTATTAACCAATATTTTTTCGGCAATGGTCCCAATTTTGGTTCGCTTGGGCCTAGATGAGGCGCTGAATCAATCCATTTGGATTAGTGGCAACGCCGACGCGCCAATTGTGGGCTTGGTTTTTCAATCGGCCCTATTTTTTGCCTTGGCGATTTTGCTGATAGCCATTGTGAGGGGTGTTTTTATGTATACCATGAGGCAAACCCTTGTGGTTGTCTCGCGAAAGGTAGAGTACGACATTAAAAATTTATTGTTTGACAAATACCAAGGACTTGGAGAAGGGTTTTATCGAAAAAACATGACCGGCGATCTCTTGTCTCGCATGGGTGAAGATGTTTCGAATGTTCGCATGTACATTGGTCCGGCGATCATGTATTTTGCCAATATTCTATTTTCATTTATCGTTGTTATTTATTTGATGTTTACTGTCAATGCCCATTTGGCCTTTTGGGTTTTATTGCCCCTACCACTGCTATCATTTTCTATTTATCACGTAAGTAAATTATTAAACAAGGGCAATAAGTTAATTCAAATGCAATTGTCATTGCTCACAGCAAGTGCCCAAGAAACATTTGCTGGAATCCGCATTATCAAATCATTTGGTATGGAAGAGGCTTTTGGCCAAAAATTTAACCGTGAGGGAGAAGAATACAAAAAACGCAGCATGCGGTTGGCAAAAATCAATTCGTTATTCTTTCCCCTTATGCTTTTACTGATGGGGATGAGCACATTGCTTGTAATATATTTGGGGGGCAAGGAGGTAGAAAAAGGGCGATTTACTCCGGGTAACCTTGCAGAATTTGTCATTTATTTAAATATGTTGATTTGGCCTGTAGCCAGTCTTGGATGGACTACTGCCCTGGTTCAAAAAGCTGCAGCCAGCCAAAAACGTATCAATGAATTTTTGCAAGTTGAAAACCACCAGGTTCTTGAAGGTCAGCCCTTTTTATTTCAGGAAACCATTCTTCTAAACCAGCTCACATTTACCTATGAGGGAAAATCAATCCCTGCTTTGCAGAATATCAACCTAGAAATCATAAAGGGTAAAATTATTGGCGTTACCGGCAAAACGGGTTCCGGTAAATCAACATTGGCACAACTGTTGGCAGCCCAATACTATACCAACCCAGAAACACAATCAATTCTTATAGATGGGGTGTCATTGGCTGCTATCAATATTGCTGATTTCCGCCGCCATTTGGCATATGTTCCCCAAGATGTATTCTTGTTTTCGGAAACCATTCGAGACAATATCACTTTTGGGATAGAAGATGGCAAAGCAAGCGAAGAATCAATTCTATCTGCTGTTGAAGCAGCTTGTTTAGACAAAGATATTTCACAATGGCCCAATGGCTTGAACACGGTATTGGGGGAAAGGGGTGTTACCCTTTCTGGTGGACAGAAACAACGTGTGAGTTTGGCCCGCGCCCTGATTAAAAAAGCAGAACTGTATATTTTAGACGATTGTTTGAGTGCCATAGACGTCAAAACCGAAAAAGCCATTATCAAAAATATACAACGATGGTTGTCCAATAGCACCACCATTGTTATTTCTCATCGAATAGCACCATTGCGGATGGCAAGCCATATTGTTGTTCTTGATGAAGGCAGGATTGTCGCTCAGGGTTCACATGAATACCTGATGGCGAATTCTTTGTATTACAGGAATTTAATCTAAAATCCCGTTGCGTAAAATTTGAATGTGGCGGTGAATGGTTTTCCTACAATGCGAGACACTTTCACTTTTTATAAAATGATTTTGGTGTTTTTGAACACAAATTCAAGAAATTTTGCATATTTGCCTAACTGAATGGCAATTTGAGAATCAATTAACAATGATGCAGGAAGAAAATTACAACAGAGAACCCCAAGAAGAAATTTTTTCTAAGCGGGTTCGCGCTGGTAAACGCACCTATTTTTTTGATGTTAAGGCAACGAGAAATAGCGACTATTACATCACCATTACTGAAAGTAAACGCAGTAAATATGATGATGGAACCTTCGTGAAAATGAAAATTCACCTCTACAAGGAAGACTTTAACAAATTCAGCGATGGCTTGTCTGAAACAATTGGACACGTAAAGAGCCATTTATTGCCTGAATACAATTTTGATGAATACGACAAACCCGAAGAAGAACAAGGATAAACAACCAGTCCCTATTCTTCCCATAGGTTGTTTCTCGTGCATTTTTTTAGAATCTATTCGACATCAATCAAAGGAGTGAATGATTTGGAATGACAAAATCATTCACTCCTTTGATTGTAAATTTTATGCTCTTGGCATTTTTGCGCTACCCCTTAATCATTGCCATCGCAGTTGCAAATTTTCTTATTGGTATAGGTGTCTTGGTTTTGTTATCTTCGTTGCGTGATAAAAAGAGTAGTGTTTTACGGCATTTCCTTTGGGTCTTTGAGTGCGTCTATGCTCTTGATTCTGTATTTTAATAAACTATATCGTTCGGCATCATGGGCTTGTCGGTTTTTGCCTATGTTTTTCAATCTTGTTATCCCTGCAATTGGGATTTACCTATTTGTTAAAGGTCTGATGTTGGCAAAAACCGACAAGCCCATCAATATGGGTAAAGCCTTGTTTCTTTCCTTGACGATGTCATTGATTATGGGTCTTTGTAATATTGCTGCCTATCAGCATATTTACTTTAATAAAATGGACATTATATCGGATTGGAGGTCGGATCAATACAGTAGAATTGAAAACAAAATCAATGGTGATATGAACATCACCGAGGAAAATAAAGCGAAGGAAACAAAGAAAATGAAAGAAAATTTTGAATTAAAAATCAAGCCCTCTTCTTTTGGGAGTGTTGAGTTGATGATGTGTATTTCAACTGGAATGGTGGTGGCTCTATTGGTTTTTGTTTGGAACTATAAACGCTTAACCCTGCCAAGCTAAAAGTAGACAACAAATAATTGAAACAATAGTGTTGAAAATTAAAAAATGAAAGGCCTTTTAGAAAAACTCTGGTTGGTGTGGGCTGGTTTGTGTTTTGCGATTATTTTTTTATTGCTGTATCCATTGTTATTTGTATTTCTATATTCTCATAAAACCTATAGAATAGCGCATTTTATCCGTAAAATATGGGGTGGCTTATCAGCTGTTTTGTGCTTCGTTTTACCAGTGGTACGCTATGAAACAACCCTGCCAAAAAATCAACAATTGATTTTTTGTCCCAACCACATGTCTTATATCGACATTTTGACTTGTGGGAGTTTTTTGCCGGGATTTAATTTTTTTATGGGCAAAATAGAACTCTCGAAAATTCCCCTGTTTGGCATTTGGTTTGGAACTTTGGATATTGCCGTTGACCGTGAAAATGCCAGGGGATCTTATCGGGCGTTTCTCCAAGCCGCAGAGCAGATGGATAAGATTGGGGCCAACCTGATTATCTATCCCGAAGGAAGAATTCCCGATGATGCCCCAAAATTGAAATTTCCTTTTAAAGTGGGTGCCTTTCGCTTGGCAATCGAAAAACAAATACCCATTGTTCCAGTTACCTTGCCCGACAACCTAAAGCGCTTGGATCTTGATAATTTTTCTGGATCACCCGGGATAATGAGAATGTTTGTGCATGCACCGATAGAAACCAAGGGTTTGTCTATTGAGGATATCCCCATGTTGCAACAAAAGGTATATGATGTTATATATTCACAACTTAAATCGCTTGCTGTATTATGAAAATCACCGAACAAAAAGTAATAGAACTTGCCCATTTGTCTCGACTACACTTTGAAGGGGAATCATTGGTTACAATTCAGCAGGATTTACAAGATATTTTACAGATGTGTGAAAAATTGCAGGAATTGGAAACCACGGGTATAGAGCCATTGATTTATCTTACGAATAGCGAAACCGTATTGCGTGATGATATTGTAGCGCAAGAAATAACACACGAAGAGGCATTAAAAAATGCACCCAAACGGGATAGCGACTTTTTTCGGGTTCCAAAAGTGATAGACGCAAATGTCTGATGCTTTAATTTCTCTCCAAGGAATACAAAAAACCTATGTTTTGGGTGAGCAGGTAGTGCACGCTCTCAGAAACATAAACTTAGACATTTATCAGGGAGAGTATATGGCATTGATGGGGCCTTCAGGCTCTGGTAAAAGCACACTAATGAATGTTATCGGTTGCTTAGACTCACCTTCTCAGGGGGTGTATTGGTTGAATAATCAAGAAGTGAGCAAGATGACTGATGCAGAACTCAGCAAGGTTAGAAACAATGAAATCGGATTTGTATTTCAAACCTTTAACCTGTTAAACAGGCTTAGTGCCTTGGAAAACGTGGCGCTTCCTTTGGTTTATTCGGGAATTGGCAAAAAAGAACGGACCGAACGCGCCTGTGAAACCCTCATCAAAGTTGGATTGGAAGACCGATTGAATCACAAACCCAATGAACTATCTGGCGGGCAGCGTCAGCGGGTAGCCATCGCCAGGGCTCTGATCAATAATCCAAGCCTCTTATTGGCCGATGAACCCACGGGCAACCTAGACACCCAAACATCCCATGAAATAATGGCATTGTTTGATGAAATTCATGCCTCTGGCAACACTATCGTTTTGATTACCCATGAAGAAACCATTGCCATGCACGCAAAAAAAGTTGTTCGCTTGCGTGATGGACTCGTTGAATAAGGGAAACTCCCTTCTGTTGTACCCTGAAGCGGGATAAAATCTGAAAGTATTGCCGCAATTAAATAAGGGGCTTACCACACCATTACTGCACAAGGTAACAGGGCCTGTTTTAGGTGCCTCTGGTCGTTTTCTTTGTTTATTATTTCCAGTCTCCCCCAACAGATGAATGGGGCAATCAATGCCTGAATGTTGTTGGTATGATGATTTTGAACAATATTGCGGTTCATTTAGCATGATTGCACCCATAATTAGTTGGTATTTCCGTCAGCGCAGCCAGGATCTTCGTGAAAACCTAATGCAGTCTGTTGAAATGCAAGACGCGTTATTAGAAGACTTAGTAAGAAAATTGGCACAAACCGAATACGGTAAAAAATACGGAATTGGAGAAACCGCCCGTTACGATGAATTTAAGCAATTGATTCCAGTTGTTAACTACGAAGACCTAGAGCCCTATATTGGTCGAACAATGGCAGGTGAACAGCAGTTGTTGTGGCCTGGAGATATAACATGGTTTGCCAAAAGCAGTGGGACAACCAGCAATACTTCCAAGTTTATCCCCATTAGTTATGAAAGTATGGAATTCAATCATTATGAAGGAACCCGAGAAGCCCTAACCCAATATTGTTCATCGAATCCCAATACCCAAATTTTTAAGGGCAAAGGATTGTTGGTTGGAGGCAGTACCAAGGTCAATGAATTTTATAAAAAATCCTATTACGGAGACTTAAGTGCAGTCTTAATGAACCACCTGCCCGGATGGGCAAATTGGAAAAGCACCCCCAATATGGATATTGCCATGCTCGAAAATTGGGAAGAAAAATTGGAAAAAATGGCTCGGGCTACCCGCTTTGAAAATGTAAGCAGTATCAGTGGTGTCCCGACATGGGTATTGCTTTTAATTAAAAAGGTCCTGGATGTTTCGGGGGAAACCCAAATTCTAGATGTATGGCCAAATTTGGAACTCTTTGTTCACGGGGGGGTGAATTTTAATCCTTACAGAGAACAGTTTAAAGAATTGATTCCCTCTGCATCCATGCACTATTTAGAAACATATAATGCGAGTGAAGGGTTTTTTGGTTTGCAAGCAGAACAAGATGGGCAAGATTTATTGCTCCTGACACACCACGGGGTGTTTTATGAGTTTTATCCTCTATCTGGAACTCCAGAAAACACAATTCCCTTAAATGAAGTATTGATCGGTGTAAATTACGCCATGGTTATCACTACATTGGGTGGGCTATGGCGCTATATTATCGGAGACACCATTCAATTTACTGGAACCAAACCGCATACATTCACCATTACAGGAAGAACAAAGTTGTTTATCAATGCTTTTGGTGAAGAACTTGTTATTGAAAATACAGATTTGGCCATTTCCGAAGCCTGCAAAGAGTCGGGTGCTATGCCCATCGATTATACTGTGGCCCCTGTGTATATGTCGGAGACAGATCCAGGCCATGAATGGCTTATTGAATTTTCAAAGAAGCCCAATAATATAGAACTTTTCACCCGCCTACTAGACAATGCCTTGAAACGCTGTAACAGTGATTATACCGCGAAAAGACAAGGAGATTTGGCAATCAAAATGCCCAAAATCATTGTTTTAGAAGAGGGTTCTTTTTTGGAATGGCTAAAACGAAAAGGGAAACTTGGTGGCCAACACAAAGTCCCTCGATTGTCGAATAACCGCATCATTGTCGAAGAAATTAAGTTGATGTTTGGCCTTAAATAAGGTATTTTTGTTTGTTCATTTAAACCCTTATGTACGGAGCCATTAAACAACACCTATCCACCGAACTGCAAAGCATTCAAGAGGCTGGACTATTCAAAAAAGAACGCATTATTACCACTCCACAAGACGTGACTATCCGTTTGATGGATGGGCGTGAGGTTTTAAATTTTTGTGGCAACAATTATCTGGGTTTGAGTAGTCATCCCCGGGTTTTAGAAGCAGCCAAGCGGGCTATCGATTCCCACGGGTTTGGGATGAGCAGCGTGCGGTTTATTTGCGGCACCCAAGATATTCACAAGGAATTGGAAGCCACGATTGCGGCGTTTTATGGTACCGAAGATACCATTCTGTATGCGGCTGCCTTTGATGCCAATGGGGGGGTTTTTGAACCCCTATTCGGAGAGCAGGATGCAATTGTTTCAGATAGTCTCAACCACGCTTCTATCATTGATGGTGTTCGTTTGTGCAAGGCGATGCGATTCCGATACGAAAACAACAATATGGCCGATTTGGAAACCCAATTAATTGCAGCGCGTAATAAGGGGGCGCGTTTCATTTTGGTGGTTACCGATGGGGTTTTCTCAATGGATGGATACGTAGCCCAACTCGATAAAATTTGCGATTTGGCAGATAATTACGACGCCATGGTAATGACCGATGAGTGTCATGCAGCCGGTTTTGTTGGTGCAACTGGCAGAGGAACCCCTGAATATTGCAATGTTATGGGAAGGGTTGATATCATTACCGGCACTTTGGGTAAAGCATTGGGCGGTGCTATGGGCGGTTATACAACGGGTAGAAAGGAAATCATCGAATTGTTGCGCCAGCGAAGCCGACCGTATTTGTTCAGTAATTCATTGGCACCTAGCATCGTTGGTGCAAGCCTAGAGGTATTTAAAATACTCAATGAATCAAACGCCTTACGTGATAAACTTGAAGACAATGTAAAGCGCTTTAAGTCAGGTATTAAATCGGCGGGTTTTGATATTAAGGATGGAGACAGTGCAATTGTTCCGGTGATGTTGTACGATGCCAAATTGAGCCAAGACATGGCCAGCGCTTTGTTATTGGAAGGAATATATGTGATTGGTTTCTTTTTTCCCGTTGTTGCAAAAGGACAAGCACGGATAAGGGTGCAATTGAGTGCAGCCCATGAATTTGAACATATAGACAAGGCAATCACTGCCTTTTCTAAGGTGGGTAAAGCATTGGGTGTAATTTAAGTGTGGCCATTTTGCGCTTGTTTAACCATGAATGCATATATTCGTCGACACATCTTTAAACTGTAATCTATATAATGTCTATTTGGAGAAAAAAATCGATTGAAGCCCTCTTGCAACAGGCTCAAGGAAGTAATTTGAAGCGTACTTTGGGTGCAGGGAGTTTGATCGCCTTGGGTATTGGTGCAATTATTGGAGCTGGACTGTTTGTCCGGACAGCACATGCAGCCTCCGAAGCCGCTGGCGCGGGTGTTACAATTTCATTTATTGTAGCTGCCATTGGTTGTGCTTTTGCAGGCTTGTGTTATGCAGAATTTGCTGCCATGATTCCTGTTTCGGGAAGTGCCTATGCCTACTCATTTGTTACAATGGGAGAATTGGTTGCCTGGGTTATTGGTTGGTCATTAATTATGGAATATGCTTTGGGCGCAGCGACTGTTTCGATTGCTTGGAGCGAGTACCTAAACAACCTCTTGGGGCATTCCATTCCTTATGCCTGGTGTCACTCTCCCTTCGAAAAATTATATCAAATTTCGGGAGATGCCTTGCAACAAATCAATGAAGCCTTCCCCGCATTTAAACTTGCTGTTACAGAAAAAGTGGCCATTCTAACTACCGATCAATTTGCCTTATTGCCCACCCAATTGGCTAAAATGGTAACCGTAAGTAGCGGCATAATGAATGTTCCCGCACTGATGATTTTATTGGCTCTAACCTTGTTGCTGATTAAGGGAACCAAAGAATCAGCCATTGTAAATGCAATTATTGTGTTTGTTAAAGTTTCAATCGTACTCGTTTTTATAGCCGTTGGCTGGAAATTTATCAATCCCGTGAATTACCAACCGTATTTGATACCCGAACACACATCCGGACACGATGGGTTTTTCAAATGGGGATGGGGGGGGGTTTTGGGAGGTGCTGCCATTGTATTCTTTGCCTTCATCGGTTTTGATGCAGTCAGTACAACTGCACAAGAAGCCAAAAATCCAAAACGCGACATGCCCATCGGTATTTTAGGCTCACTGCTTATTTGTACTGTTTTATATGTTCTTTTTGCGCACGTATTGACGGGTGTCGCCAATTGGTCAATATTCTCCACAAGTGGCAAAGAGGCTTCGGTTGCCTATGTTATTAAAACATATATGCCGGGCTATCAATGGCTAGAAACAAGTGTAACGGTGGCGATATTGGCAGGTTTTTCATCGGTTATTTTGGTCATGCTTATGGGACAAAGTCGTGTTTTCTATTCCATGAGCCAAGATGGGTTGATACCCAAAGTATTTGCTGAACTCCATCCCAAATTTAGCACACCCTTTAAATCAAATTGGATATTATTTGTTTTTGTGGGGGGATTTGCCGCCTTCGTACCAGGAAATCTTGCAGGTGATTTAACCTCTTTTGGAACGCTCTTTGCCTTTGTTTTGGTGAGTGCCGGTATTCTTATAATGCGTAAAAGCAACCCCGATATCCCGAGGCCTTTTAAAACCCCATTGGTTCCATTGGTTCCCATACTTGGTGTAATCGTTTGTTCAATGATGATCATTGCCTTGGATACATTTACGTTAAAAGCGGCATTGATTTGGATGGTGCTTGGCCTAATCATCTATTTTGCCTACAGCCGGAAAAATTCTCATTTACACAAAAAATAAGACGCTGCTAAATCCCATGGGTTTTTTGGGCAATTACTCTCGCAACTTGATTCCCAGGCCTATTAACCCTAAACACATCACCAAAACGTGCACCACCACGACTATTGTCGAAGCCAATCATTGATCAATAACAAAAAACTCGGATTGTTTGATGCCACCCTGCTTGTTTCGGGCAGTATGATTGGCAGCGGAATTTTTTTGGTCAGCGCAGACATGACAAGGCAGCTTGGAACTGGTCCACTTGTTCTTTTCGCTTGGTTATTAACTGGCGTAATTACCATTATGGCGGCCTTGAGCTTTGGCGAATTGGCGGCAATGATGCCCAATGCCGGAGGTCAATACAATTTTGTTAGCCGCATTTATGGAAAAAAAATGGGCTTTGTCTACGGATGGTCTGTTTTTTCCGTTATCCAAACGGGTGTCATTGCAGCCGTTGCAATGGCGTTTTCAAAGCATTTGGGTATTTTCAATGAAAATTTAGGACATCAAAATATTGTGTTTACCCTTTTGGTTATGGGATTCAAGTGGCATATCTCCGCAGGACAATTGATTGCTATTTCCAGTATACTCGTATTAACCTGGATCAACGCAATGGGCATACAACAGGGAAAATGGATTCAGCGTGTTTTTACCTTGGCTAAGCTAATTGCTCTCGGCGCCTTGATTTTTGGAGGGCTTTATATTGCATTTGGTGGTGGGCTGGTGGGGGTAAAAAATTATCTCTGGGAAAACCTAAGTTTATCTGTTCAGCCAGGTCAATTTAAGGTTCCTATTCCACAACCTGGGTCTATGTCCGTTCCGCTGGTTGGTGTCTGGCAATCTATAGCGGGTATTGGCCTATTGCTGGCATTTTCCAGTGCCATGGTAGGCAGTTTGTTTTCCAGCGATGCATGGCAAGGAATTACCTTTATGTCGGGAGAGGTGTCAAACCCCAGCAAAACCATTCCCCGCGCATTGCTTTACGGTACCGTAATTGTAACAATTGTTTATTGCCTGTCGAATGTTGCCTATATGGCATTGCTTCCGATACGTGGTGATGAATCGGCTTTACTAATAGAAGGGGGGTTCATCGAGAATGTGAAACTTGGAATTGCCCATGCCAACCAAGATAGGGTTGGGGCTTCAGCCGCTTCGGTTCTCATGGGTGCAACCCATGACGCATCTGCTGGCATGATGGGACTACTTTGTATGGCTGGACTGATAATGGTTAGCACTTTTGGATGCAATAATGGATTAATTTTAGCCGGTAGTAGGCTCTACCAGGCAATGGCAGATAAAGGATATTTTTTCAGGGCTGCTTCAACATTAAACCGGCAAGGGGTTCCTGCAAATGCCCTGTGGATGCAGGCTTTCTGGGCAAGTGTTTTGTGTCTCAGTGGCACTTATGGAGACCTTCTCAGCTACTGCACATTTGCATCCCTCTTATTTTATATTATTACTGTTGCAGGTGTGATTGTTTTGCGAAAGCGCGAACCCCTTACTGAAAGGCCTTATAAGGTGTGGGGATATCCCTATTTACCAATCTTATACCTTTTGCTTGCAGGTTTTATTGCCATAGGAATTATCATTGTTCAGTGGAAAATTGCATTGACCGGTATTGGGATTGTTGCTTTGGGTTGGCCCATCTATTATGTATTCAATCGGAATCGAAAAACCCTTGGTTGATACTTTGTCAACCACAGAAAAAAATTAAAAAGAGACGCTTCCGCTATATTTGTAAGCATGCTTAATCCTTGGATACAAGCCGCCCGACTCCGCACACTTCCTCTGGCAATGTCTGGCATATTGTTGGGCTCCGCCGTTTCATACCTACAAGGTTTTAATACAAACTATCCATATCCAGTTATTGGACTGGCTTTGCTTACTGCACTGTTTCTTCAGGTATTGAGTAATTATGCCAATGATTATGGGGATTTTGACAAAGGGGTCGATATCCAAGCAAAAAGAACAGACCGCGCCCTATCGGGGGGCAAAATTTTACCCTATTCAATGCGGATTGCTCTCTGGATTTTGGGGTTACTTGTCCTTGTTTTGGGTCTTTGTATGATCTATATTTCAGGACTTTTATACGACCATAAAGGCTTTTTTTTACTGGGCCTAGGCCTTTTTTCTATAGTAGCCGCACTGGCATATACCTTGGGGGAAAACGCATACGGTTACTATGGGTTTGGGGATTTATTTGTATTGCTTTTCTTTGGCCTTGTTCCAGTTTTGGGAATGGGTTTGCTGTTGGGATGCGATATTGATATGGTGTTTTTACTGGCTGGTCTTGGAATGGGCTTGCTGGCTACGGGGGTTCTGAATGTGAATAATTATCGTGACTTAGAAACCGACAAAGCCATGCTTAAAAAAACCCTTGCTGTCCGCTTGGGTGCAAAAAAAACCCTTGTTTACCATCGGATTGTTTTGGTATTGGGTTCTCTTCTTTTACCCTCTTCCTTTTTGGTGTTTGAGCGAACACATTTTGGGTATTCAGGATTGCCACCGGTCGCATCCATATTTTTGTTGGGTGTTTTTTCCCCGGTGTTTGCCTTGCTTTCTCAACACTACCGGGTTTTAAGTGAAACATTACCTGGGAATCGAATTACACTCAATAAAGAATTAAAAAAACTCTCGCTCGTTGTATTGCTAGCCATCATTATTTATTGTACGATGGCCTGGTTTGTAATTGATTTTATGGGTATTAACAAAAACTGGGAAAACTAAAATGCAATTGTCTATAGAACCCCATTGCCTTGCTTTTTCAAAACCGGCGACAACCAGTCGGGGGGCCTATACCGAGAAAACCTCATGGGTGCTTCGCTTGCAAAAAGGTAAAATCATTGGACTGGGTGAAGCATCTCCATTGGCCGGATTGAGTGTTGATTACAGTGCCGACTATATAGACATCCTCGCACCGGAGATTAACAAAGTACAGTCAGAGGAAAGCATTCGCGGATTATTGGAACATTGGATGCCTGGCAAAACCTGCCCACTCCCGGCATTGCGATTTGCCCTTCATTGTGCTTTGTTGGATTTTCAAGCGGGTGGTTTGGGAATTTGGGTAAAAAATTCCTTCACGCAAGGAAAAATTGGACTTCCGATAAACGGCCTTGTATGGATGGACAATCCCGAAGCCATGCTCAAAGAAGCCAAGCAAAAAATTGCATCTGGATTTGAGTGTATTAAAATTAAAGTCGGTTCCGAAGATTTTGACAAGGAATGCCGTTTGCTGGAATCAATTAGAAAACAATTCAGTCCTTTTAAGCTTGAACTTCGTTTGGATGCCAACGGATCGTTTATGCCTGATACAACACTCCAACAAATCAAAGATTTGTCGCGTTTTTCCATCCACAGTATAGAGCAACCTGTTCCTGCTGCTTTCGGTGGTTTGGATGAAATTTGTCACTGCTCAACCATTCCCATTGCGCTAGACGAAGAACTTGTTGGATTGAATTTTGACGATGGGGCAAAACGATTGCTGTGGGCAAAACCCCACTATATAGTGTTAAAACCCACCCTGCTGGGTGGTTTGGATCTGGCAGAGCGATGGATATCCATTGCCAAACAATACAATATTGGTTGGTGGAGCACCAGCGCCTTGGAGGGAAGTATTGGTCTTTCAGCTATCGCTCAATGGGTTTCACAGTTTGGTTCGCCCCTTTGCCAAGGTTTAGGGACTGGAGAATTATATACAGACAATTTCCCAAAACGTACCGCAATGAGGAGCAATTCTTTGTGGTTTTTACCCTGACCCTTATATATGCAAAAAACCCTAACCAAAGAATTTATTGCCTTGCTTCAACAATCACTTCCCATGTCGGAGGCAACAGCAATAGTGGATTGTATCGATAAAATACCCAATGTTTCTATTCGCATAAATCGACATAAAATTGCTGGGATAAACCAACTTATACCATCGATGATTCTTCGGCCCATTGTCCATTGTGAAGACGGATTTTTACTTTCGCGCCGAATTTCTTTTACAGGTGATCCTGCATTTCATGCCGGGGGCTATTATGTTCAAGAAGCAAACAGCATGGTCATTGGTCACGTCGCCCAAGAACTGTTAAAAACAATGCCCAAGGGAATAGTTGCCCTGGATTTGTGCGGTGCCCCTGGAGGGAAAAGCACGCATATTTCTAGCGTATTAAGGGATGGGGATTTGTTGGTAGCCAATGAAACCATCGCTTCTAGGTGTGCTGTTTTGCTTGAAAATTTATGCAAGTGGGGACAAGCAAATCATGTTGTGACCACCTCTAGTGCTCAAAATCTGGGTAAATTACGGGGTTTATTTCACTTGGTATTGGCCGATATGCCCTGCAGTGGTGAAGGTATGTTTCGAAAAAATCCAACTGCATTGAATGAGTGGAGTATTGGAAATGTTCAACTCTGCTCAGAGCGACAACAACGTATTGCTCATGATATTTGGCCCAGTATTGCCGAGGGTGGCTATCTCGTTTACAGCACGTGTACCTACAACAAAAAAGAAAATGAAAACAATATAAATGGTCTTCTAAATAGCTTACATGCGCAGACCATTAAACTTGCTATTCCAAAAGAATGGAACGTCTTAGAAACAGAGCCCGGAATGTATAGAATGATGCCACACCAGACCGATGGGGAAGGGTTTTTCTTTTCGGTATTGCAAAAAACACAAAAAGAAAAATGTGTATTGCAAAAAAAAATATCCGTCCATACCTGTAAAAATTTGCCCGCATTTTTAGGAGAAGCGCATCTTGGATATGAAGAAAAGGGCGGCTTATTGCTAATCAAAAATGGCCATTGGTTTCAACACTATCCAAATCTTCCTTCTCTTCTTCCGCAGGTAAAACAAATAGGTATCAATGCGGGGTTGTCTAATAAAAAAAAATGGAAACCCCATAGCGAATACGATCTAATGATTAACAAAATTGATCATTATCCCATTATACCCGTTGACGCAGAAACTGCCCTGCGCTACTATAAAAGAGAATTTTTACCCATCAAAACAGCGCTTAAGGGTGGGGTGGGTTTACGGTGGAAAGGGTTGTCATTGGGAACAGCAAACGCTTTAAGTCATGGATTAAACAATCTATGGCCAATGTCTTGGCGCATATTAAATCAATCCCTAAAACCAGATACGCTGCTAATTTAATTGAAAAATAAAGGGTTTTCCTTGGGTGTGCTTAACCCCTCTAAGACATTCTTGTAAACAAAATGGGTGCAAACGGAATACCCCTAATTTCCAATCAAGGCCCAATACTTACATTGTTTGTCTTTTACAGAGGGTGTTTCTACTTAACGGCCTTGGGCTTGCTACGCTTCAAACGTTCTATATAAGCAAATTCTTGCTCTGACAGAAAACGCCATTTGCCCCTTGCCAATTTGGTTTTGTCAAATTCTCCAACAAGAACCCTGTCCAAAGCACTAACCTCGTATTGAAAATGTTCAAACATTCTTCTAACTATACGATTTCGTCCGCTTTTTATTTCAACCCCAAAAACATTTTCTTTCCCCTCTTCAACAAATCCACATTGCTCAAAGGCCATCATACCATCTTCTAGCTTAACCCCTTCTACCCAAGCTAACATGTGCTCTTTACTGGGTTTTTTGTCGAGTGTTACCTTATACACTTTTTTTATCTCAAAACTTGGATGCATGAGTTTTTGGGAAAGTTCACCATCGTTTGTAAGCAATAAAACTCCCGTTGTGTTTCTGTCTAATCTACCCACCGGATAAATCCTTTCTTTGCCTGGCAAATCGATTAAGTCAATAACTGTTTTGCGCCCTTCTGGATCCGTTGTGGTTGTGATATACCCCTTGGGTTTATTCATTAAAATATAGACGGGTTTTTCGGGTGTTATTTTTCTATTCTCTACTCTAACACTATCTGTTGATTTGATTTTTGTACCCAATTCATTAATAACCAATTCATTAACATATACCAATCCCTGAACAATTAAATTGTCTGCTTCACGCCTGCTGCAAACACCACTATTGGCAATATACCGATTGAGGCGAATTTCGCCACTGTTTAAGTGCTCAGTTCCTTTTTCAAGATTTTCAGAAACTCGGCCAAATTCTCTTCTACTTCCTTTGAATGCTTTTGGTGTGGGCTCTTTGTCTTTTTTGGAGATGCCGTATGTTTTGGGCTTGAATATATTCGCTGGGGGTATGCTTGAAATTGGGTGGGGGTTAGCTGCGTCTTGCCGTCTATTTTGATTGTCCTGTTTGTTGCTTTTTGTCTCTTCAATTATTGCTTTTGAGTTTTTGCTTCCTGTTCTCAATAATTTTTCATTGATTTCTTTTTCGCCACGGGGAGCAAATTTTTCCAATCCGTTTTTATCTAATGGGCTGGTATTAGATTTTTTTGTTCTTGTATAAACCGGTGATTCTGCCAATCGTTTGGTTCTTTCTTGGCTATGCGATTCTGATTTGCCAGAATAAAATTTTTCTTCTGACTTGTCTAATTGCTTGAAATTTCTTCCCTCGCCGCGACTAAAACCACTATCGGGCCGGGGTGGTCTACCACTATCTCCCCTTCCACTATCGGACCGGGGCGGTCTTGAATTGTTGTCGCCAAATGGTCGTGGACTTCGGGCTCCCCCTGTGAAATTTCTTCCCTCGCCGCGACTAAAACCACTATCGGACCGGGGTGGTCTACCACTATCTCCCCTTCCACTATCGGCTTTTTTTTCAGTAAAAATTTGGGTTTTTTTGGATTCTGACTTAAGCAAATCTATTTTGCGATTGCGTTTTTCTCCAGGCATTCGATCTTGGAATTTTTTTCCTTTTCCTTGTTCTTTTTTGGGAGATTTTGCCATATTTCGTTAATTTGATCTGCAAAGGTAGTGTAATTAAAGGGTGATGGCTTGGTTTACAAGTATGTGACTGGGTATTTGCTTATTAGATATTCGCCGTTACTACTTTCCACATAGCCAAAATCATAACAATACTTGTACTTTTTTCCATCACTAGCATCCTGAATATGCGTATAATAATCAAAAAGAAATCCTTTGATTATTAATTTTCTTACATTCACAGAATTCTCATCCCCAACCAAATCATACACTTCTTTTAAAATTTTTCGGTTGCGACTCAATGCCATATTAATAGATTTTATTGGGTCTAACAGCGCTTTGTTTTTCCTATTGTTAAATGCACTTCTACATGCGTCATGGCAATATCTTTTATCAGCTCTTCCCCTTAAGCGATCACCACACTCCTTACACTGCTGAATTTCATTATACACTATTTCCATAAATGGTTGTTTCTCTCTCTAA
Organism: Flavobacteriales bacterium; assembly: GCA_002737705.1. Classification (GTDB taxonomy): domain Bacteria; phylum Bacteroidota; class Bacteroidia; order NS11-12g; family UBA955; genus UBA955. The sequence goes on along the minus strand of NSIM01000017.1, from coordinate 7,856 downwards.
ACAATTTTTAATACCATTACCCCCATGTGTATTGCTTCAATTTTTTGCTTGTGTACTATTATTATAGACTTGGTAATGCTCATCCTTAGGTTTCGATTTTACTCCCTTTAATAAACCATTGTACAAGAGACCACTTTGGGGTCGACTTTTGAAAGGCGTGGCCATAAGACTTTGATGAGAATCCAGAATAATCGGCCTACACACATATATCCGGTTAAAAACAATTAACCGCCGATTGCTTGTTGAATGCGTATAATCTTTGCTCTGTTGATTCATCACAAATCCGAAGGCCAAGGCGTTGTGTTTGTTTCACGTGGTTTATTTTAAAATATTAATTGGTTATTTAACGTGTAAAAAGAGTTATGAAAAATTTATTAAATTCTGTAAGATTAATTGGAAATGTGGGTTTTGACCCCGAGGTGAGAGAGTTTGAAGGTGGAAAAAAGATGGCTAGGGTAAACTTGGCAACCAGCGAAAAAGTAAAGTTGGGATCTGGGAGTGTTTTTGAAAACACCCAGTGGCATCGATTGGTAGCATGGGGTTCTTTGGCAAGCTTAATGGAAAAAATGGTAAAAAAAGGTTCCAAATTGGCTGTTGAAGGAAGACTTCAACACCGGTCTTATGTCGGGACTGATGGACTAAAAAAAGAGTCGACGGAGGTTGTTTTACATAACATTCTCCTGCTTGAGTCAAAAGGAAAGTCTGTCTTGATTAATGAGACCAGTGCTGAAGAGAAAATGACAATTCAATGATCAAACACTGTACAGTGAAAGAGCCTTGTTGGTAATCCCGACAAGGCTCTTTTTATGGTGTTTGTGAATTCGGTACCTTTGCGTCGTGCATTCATTCAAAAAATTTGAATTGTCAAATGGTCTGCGGGTCATCCATCTTGAGGATAAAAGCAGAACAACAATTGTTTTAAACACATTGTACAATGTGGGTGCTCGGGACGAATCGCCCAATCGAACAGGCTTTGCCCACCTTTTTGAACATTTGATGTTTTCTGGTAGTGCCAATGTACCTTGTTTCGATAAAGAAGTTGAAGAAGCCGGTGGCCAAAACAACGCTTTTACCACGAACGAGATCACCAATTACCATTTGGTAATTCCCCGCGAAAACATTGAAACCGCATTTTGGCTTGAAAGCGATCGTATGAAGTCGTTAAACATGAATGAAAAATCGCTTTCTGTTCAACGGGGAGTGGTGGTAGAGGAATTTAAACAACGTTGTTTTAATGCGCCATTTGGCTTTTTATGGCACCATATACGGAAACTTGTGTATACCAATAGCCCCTATAGATGGCCGACTATTGGAGAAGCTATTGAACATGTTGAAACCGCCAACCTTGATGAAGTGCAAGCATTTTACAATCAATTTTATGCGCCCCAAAATGCTGTTGTTTCTATTGTGGGAAATATTTCGTTACGACAAACAAAACTGCTGTGCGAAAAATGGTTTGGCGATATTAAAAAATTGGCGCCCGCAAATCAAAACAACTATATCCAAGAAGAAAAAATACATTCTCGCCGTTTTTTTGAATCCATAGACCCAAGTCCCAACCCCGCGGTTTTTTTGGTGTGGAAGGGCCCTGTTTTTTTAGACCCTACCTCTATTTATTTAGAATTATTCGCCGATATGTTGGGCGGGTCCGATGTTTCTCCACTTCAAATTGAATTGGTTAAAAACAAACAACTCCTAAATGCTGCAGAGTGTTTTTATCTGCGTGGTTTGGGTGAGGGATTGTTTATTTTATACGGTATAATGAATGAGGGTGTTACACATTTGACCTGCGAAAAGGCCCTACTCGACGTTTGTAAATCATTGTTTTTGCCCTCTTCAAAATTAAAAAAATCATTGCAAGGCGTTGTTAATAGGCAATTAAGCAATTTGCTTTTTGAGGCCGTTCAACCAATGCAACTGGCTCAAAAATTGTGCTATTATGAAAATGCCGGGAATTTAGAAGGGATTAATAAAGAAGTTTCTCAATTGGAGAACACAGATATAACGCATATTTTAAAAGCCGCATCAGCAACATTAACAGATGATAGCGTGTCTGTTATCTACTATCATCCCCAAAAAAATGACCGATTATAGATCTATAAAACCCATCACTAAAAACATTGTTTCTCTCAATGCGCCGGCAATTGAGGTAACAAAAACACTGGGGGGTTACCCACTTTATATTTCGGATACAAAACCAATTGGTGTGATTCAGATAGAATTGTTTTGGGGGAAAGGGTCCTTTCACCAAAAACAAGCATTCCAATCTTCTCTTGCAGGCGACTTGATTTTTGCCGGCACCAAGAAAAGAAAAGAAGTTGAGATTGTACAATTTTTTGATTGCTTGGGCGCAAGCCACCACACCGACTCCCTTTTTATGGGATCCTCAATTATATTGCGTTGCGTTAAAAAACACTACGAAAAAGTTTTTTCTTGGTTATTGGAAAATGCCTCCGAGGCCTGCTACCCTGAACAAGGAGTTGTTTCGGCCATCTCTGTTCAATCTGCGGCACTTGAAAGGCAACAGCAAACACCCAAATACTGGGCATCCCGTAAATCTATGGAAACACTTTACGGACCAAATCATCCGCTCACACGCTATGGAAACACGGATGATTATCAAAAAATAGACAGTACTTGCCTTTTTGATTATCGAAGGGAACATTTACCCATTTCAGATTGTATGCTTTTTTTGTCTGGGGATATTGACAAAGAAATTATTGCGAAAACCGATACCATTATGGCTCACTATCCTGGCGGTTCGTTTTCTGTACCCAAGTTTCAGGATTGTTTGAGCCTGCCGGGAGATAACACTGTGGTTCAGCACAAAGTGTCTAATACAAACCAGGTGAGCTTACAAATGGTGGCCCATGTCTCTCCCAAAAATCAGAAGGAAAAACACCAACTAACCCTTTTAAACATGTGTCTCGGTGGCTATTTTGGCAGTAAATTAATGCAAGTCTTGCGGGAAGAAAAAGGTCTAACCTACGGGGTTTCCTCTTATTTTCAACCCGCCTTTAGGGATTTTACCTGGACCATTTCTGGTGAATTTACTAGCGCAAATACCCAAGAATCTTTTGAAACCATTGATATGATATTCCGAGATTTAAGAGATACCGTCATTCCGTTGGAAAACCTGAACAAAATAAAACAATACTATGCTGGTCAATTTCGAAGTGGTTTTGATGGCCCCTTTGGAATGAGTAGTAAGGTTCAGCATTTGCTCTACGAGAATCTGGACATGGACTATTTTGAAACAGTATTGCCAAGTATCTGGGCAATATCACCAAAAGACCTAAACACTTTGGCAAACAATTATTTACACAAAGAATCGTTTATACATGTACTCGCTGGCGACACGTAAAACAGAGAAAAGCCTATGGTATCAAACCAAACGTTGAAATAAAAAATGAAAAACACTAACCAACAACACAATATACTTTGAAATTGTTGACATCAAACCACATCTTGACTAAAATCAAAACGACCCATAGGGGTTCCACGATGTGTTTTCTTATACTATGGGCAAGCATCAATTGCCTTCGTGCTGTAAGTGAGCCGGTTAAACTACGGCGCGCTTGTTTAGACCGCACAACCTCCATATTGACCCTAAGTATAGAAACGGCCAGTGACAATTGTAGGAGTTTTCGCTACCATCGTGTATATGGTAGAGAGGATGCAAGCTCACCTTGGGCCAAATTGGCAGAGAATAACACCCTGGCCATTACAAGTGTCACAGTTACATTGCCGAACAAAAAAACCTGGGAGCTTTACATTTCAACCTTTTTTGCTTGCAATGGTAAGGATAGTTTGCTTTCAAACCATGTGTTTATCGATGATAAAGCACCAGGGCAATTTGAACCTGATAGCGTCTCTGTAGATTTGAACAGCCAACTAATGACAGCGGGTTGGTCCATTCCAAAAGAACGCGACATAAAAGGTTACAGTCTATTTAAATATGACGGTTTGGGAAATGTGTTGGTTAGCGAGGTCACAGCAACACAAAATGTCTTTACTGTCTCCACTTTTGATACAAAGATTGGGGGAAATAAATTTGCAATTGCAGCTTTTGATAGTTGTTTAAATGGTGGTTTAATAAGTAATTACCACTCTCCTATTCTACTAACACATAAAGAAGATGCAAATTTTTGGTGTAGCAAAAAGTCTACCCTAACATGGACAGCTTATTTGGGTTGGAAAACAGAAAATTATTCGGTTTGGCGTTTTGATTCAAGCCAAAACAAATGGTTTCTCTTGGGTAAAGTCGACCCTATTGCCCTTAACAATACAACTGGGCCCTATGTTTTTGTTGATTCAACATTCACAATAAATTCAAGTGTGCTTTATGTGGTTCGTGCCAAGAAGTTGGGCGAGACTACAAGTTCGAGCTCAAACTCGGTCAAGCATAGGTATACCCACTTACAAAACAATACCGCAACAACACAATTGTATACTACCAGTGTGCCGAATCCGAACGAAATAGAAGTTGTTGGTGAGTGGTGGTGGGGTGGGGTGGGCTCTGTTGCTACACTCCAAAAAAAGACACTTTCTGCCTGGTTTGATTTGACACAATACACCCAACAAAAATCCTTTGCTTATTTAGACAAAACAACAAAAACGAAAAACGAAATTGCCAGCTACCGCCTACTAAGAAAAAATGATTGTGGATTTGCTGACGATAGTTCTTGTGTTCACCAAAACACCCTTCTGTTAGAAAATAACCGAACCCTAAAATGGAACCATTATATAGGTTGGATTTGTTCAAGCACCTCGTTTACATATGATTACACTATAGAAAGAAAGATGGGTTCCACGTGGAACGTGTTAAATAGAACCCAAAACAATGAGTGGTTCATTCCCAATGATCATTACGGAACGGCGATTTTCCGGATTGTCGTAAGAAATATCACGAATCCTAAATTGCTTGCACTGTCCAATGAATTAAGTCTGTTTTTGGGCTACGACAACCAAAAAGATACCTTGTTAATTCCAAATGCCTTCAAACCAAATGGGGCGAATCCTGTTTTTCGCATTAGCAACCCCGCCATTGGGCCTGGAGAGTCTACATTGCTGGTTTATAACCGATGGGGTGCTAAAATATTTGAAGGTGACGCCCTTGTTGGATGGAATGGACATCAAGACAATTGTGTTTCCAGCCCTTTGGCAATACCAGGTATCTATGTTTTTAGGGTGTTTGCCGACTACAGAAATAAATACATCTCCAAAGAGGGTACTATTCTTTTATTAGAATGACGCAAAAAATCAAATTCTCTGGTAAACCGTGCTTCGTTGGTGCCGCTTGGAGAAAAAATTTTCGTTCCCTTGTTCGAACAATTATGGTGGATCACAAGATGAATTTGTTGGGTTTGCATTATGTTTTTTTGTCGGATCAGGCCTTGTTGGAGATGAATATAAAATACCTCAAGCATAATTCATTTACAGATATAATTAGTTTCGATTTGTCTTATTCAAATAATTTGATTGATGGGGAAATATACATTTCTACAGAAAGGGTGAAGGAAAATAGCATTGTTCTATCAACACCATACAATGAGGAATTGTTGCGGGTAATGGCACATGGTTTGTTCCATCTGCTGGGATATAAAGACAAAACGCAGAAGCAAATCAGAGAAATGCGAGAAAAAGAAGAGGCATTCTTATCTTTGTGGCGGAATATTAATGCCCCAACCGTTGAAAATTACACCAAATAAATTATGAACGATCGCTATGATATAATAGTGGTTGGTGCCGGTCATTCGGGATGTGAAGCTGCGCATGCGGCAGCCACAATGGGGTGTTCTGTCTTGTTGGTGACAATGAACATGGAAACCATCGCTAAAATGAGTTGTAATCCGGCGATGGGTGGAGTGGCAAAAGGTCAAATTGTTAGAGAAATTGATGCATTGGGGGGGATGTCGGCGATAATAACCGACAAAACAATGATACAGTTTAGAATGCTCAACAAAAGCAAGGGTATGGCCATGTGGAGCCCCAGAGCACAAAGTGATCGTTGGCGCTTTGCTGAAGAATGGCGTTTAACACTGGAAAAAAACAAAAATATTGATTTTTTTCAAGACGGCGTATCTTCTCTAATCATTGATAATCAAGAGGTTGTTGGTATTGTTACGGATTTGGGTTTGCGCTTTATGGCTACAAATGTTATTTTAACAACAGGAACTTTTTTGAATGGCTTGATTCATATAGGTAGAAAAAATTTTGGTGGTGGTCGCATGGGTGAACATGCGTCAATCGGTATTTCTGCGCAATTGTTGGAATTGGGCTTTACTGTTGGGAGAATGAAAACAGGAACACCCCCTAGGGTAGATGGGCGCTCGTTGGACTATTCAAAAATGGAAGAACAACATGGTGATTCCCCGGCTTCAAAATTTAGTTATCTACCTTCAACCAAAGTCCTGGTTTCTCAAAAAAGTTGTTATATAACATATACCAACAATGAAGTTCATAGTGTATTGCGTGAAGGTTTTTTAGACAGTCCAATGTACAATGGGAGTATTTCTGGGTTGGGTCCACGTTATTGTCCGAGTATAGAAGATAAAATAAATAGGTTTGCAGAACGAACGCGCCACCAAATATTTGTTGAACCTGAAGGGTGGAATACCTGCGAAGTGTATGTAAATGGGTTTAGCACCTCACTCCCAGATGAAATACAATTGCGAGCTCTTAGGTTGATACCGGGATTTCAAAATGCCAAAATGTTTCGACCGGGTTATGCAATAGAATACGATTTTTTCCATCCCACACAACTTAAAAATACATTGGAGACCAAATTGGTTAGCGGCTTGTATTTTGCGGGTCAGATAAATGGAACAACAGGTTATGAAGAAGCGGCTTGCCAGGGATTAATGGCGGGCATAAACGCAGCCCTTAAACTTCAGAAAAAAGATCCATTGATCTTGGGTAGAAATCAAGCATATATAGGTGTATTAATAGACGACCTTATAAACAAGGGGACAGAAGAACCATACAGAATGTTTACCTCTCGTGCAGAGTACCGCATATCGTTAAGACAAGACAATGCGGATGAGCGCCTCACACCCATTGGTTTCGCTATCGGCCTGGCAGACAAACAAAGGGTGGATGAACTCAAAACCCTAAGCAAGCAAACACAAGAGATATTGATGATATTAAAACAAAGCAAAATATCTCCTGCGGAGTTAAAAGAAAATATTGGTGATTTGGTTCAAATTACCGAAAAACAAAGCGCTCATAAGTTGTTGTTGCGCCCACAGATAGGATTAGACACCCTAGAAAAAATTCCCCAAATAAAAACAAAACTTATAGGCTACCGCAACGAAGCAAAAGAAAGGGCTCTTATCTATGTAAAATACCAGTCATATATCGAAAAAGAGAATGCTGTGGCTGAGAAATTGAACAAATTAGAAGGTATAACAATTCCCCTTAATTTAGATTTTAACAAATTGACATCAATTAGTTTAGAGGCAAGGGAAAAGTTAAGCAAAATAAAACCCTCAACCATAGGGCAAGCGAGTAGAATTAGTGGTGTAAACCCTGTCGATATTCAGGTTTTGTTGGTTCATTTTGGAAGGTGATTCTTGATCATGAATAAACGTCGTACCTATAACAACATCATTTCTTTTGCTTGGAACCAAGTTGTGATGGGTGTTGGTGAGGCGGGGCGGGTGGCGTGGAAGGTGTTGCGTGGCGTGGAAAGTGGCATGAAGCGGGGCGTGTGGCACAGCGTGGCGTGTGGCGTGTGGCGTAGCGGGGTGTATGGTAAATGGCGTGGCATGGTGCTTCGTATAAAAAGTAGTGTGTGGTATGGCGTGGTGTGTGGCATGAAGAGTGGTGCGTGGCGTAGCGCAGTGCTTCGCATG
>NSIM01000016.1 GCA_002737705.1 Flavobacteriales bacterium | reverse complement strand
ATAGGGAGAGAATGTCTCGTCATCAGACTCAACTTTGAATTTAATTGTTTCTCCTTCACATACCTTCCAATTGTAAGGCCCTGTTATGGTGGGTGCTTTATTGTAACCACAGTCGTCCTTGACTATAAGTTGCATATCACGCCGGGTTTTACCAATAACCACCCATTTTTTATTGGCACTATCTTGTCGCCACTCCGTTATTTCAATAACAGCAATACCAACCTCATCGCATTTAGTCGGTGTGAATATCAAATCACCAGAACTCGTATCAAAATACAGACCCCTTGGGGGGGATGTTTTAAAATTGGGTGTGCATTTTATAGAAGTTGGAGGAACACAATAGGGTGTCATAAAATAGCGGGCATCAAAAGGAGAACTGTACGATACCGAATTATTAGGCAAAGAATTTATACCATTGGTCAACTTGTAAGAAAAAGAATCGTAATCTATGGTATCAATTGCACCATTGTTAAAATAATATGCCTGATTGCAGCACAAAAAGCCTATTGGAGGGTTAGACAACTGAGGGGATGAATTGCATTTATTTAAGGAGTTTTTAATATTACAGATATTGATCATGCAAGTTGTAAAGAAGTCTGCTCCGGCTGGACCGGTGGTAATAGCTCCATTCCTACAACACTGTCCAATGGCAAATGTGACTTCACAACAAGAACTCTTATTGACAAATCCACTCAAAGGCGATTTGGTAAAATCAACCGTTACTTCATACGTATGTTCCTCAATACCTTCACCTGTTCCACCAGTATTCTGTGGCGAACAAGGGCTACTTGCTGTTGAGCAACGGGGTGTAACGTCCTTGATTCCCGTTCTGGAAATTGACATATTGCTTGAACCACAACCATTTCCACCGTTGGTTCCTGCATACACTAAGAAAGTGGGATTGTTGAAAGAAATACCCCTACAATCTCGGTATATTTTAGCGGTAATTTTATATTTACCACTACCAAGACAACGGTATGACATGTCACCACCCATCATGTGACTAGCGAAAGAAACAGTAGAAAAAAGGCAGGTAATTGTAATAATTAAAATGTGTAGGGGTTTATTCATAACTTTTATTTAAGCTTCAACTTATTTTATAGACATCCCAACAATCAATATTGTTGCATCAAAAATACACTTTAATACGAAAATACGACCACCCCCCCATGGTAAATTTTTATTTAATGACATTACTTTGATTTCCATTGGCTTTCAAATAAGTTTGCAACCATGAATTCAAAATACAATGCTCCCCAATCTGTCCTTTTCAAAAAGAATCGGAAAAAGCTTTGTGAAGCATTATTGCCCGGATCCATCGCCATTTTTCACAGCAACGATGAAGTTCCCAGAAACGGGGATGCGCATTTTAGTTTTAGACAACAATCCGACCTCTACTATTTAACAGGCATCGACCAAGAAGACACCATTTTGGTTCTCTTCCCAGACTGTCCAAATGCAATGCAGAAAGAAATGATTTTTGTTAAAGAGACCAATACCCAAATGGCCATCTGGGACGGCGCCAAATTAAATCCAAATGAAGTTCTAGAATTGTCTGGAATTCAGCAGGTGTTCTGGTATCAAGAGTTTTGGAAAACCCTCCATTCGGCATTTTTACTTGCAGAAAATATTTATATTAATTTGAATGAAAACGATCGATTTTCAGACAATGTTTCTTATGCAAATTTGCGTTTTTGCAAAGAAATTAAGGAGAAATATCCTGCCCACAACATAAAGCGGTCTGCCCCGATTTTGGCAAACTTGAGAATGCGCAAAGAACCTGAAGAAATTGCACAATTAAAAGAAGCCATACGCATTACAAAAAATGGATTTGATCGACTACTAAATTTTGTAAAGCCCGGTGTTTGGGAGTTTGAAATTGAAGCTGAATTGATTCATGAATTTATTCGAAATCGCAGCCGGGGATTTGCCTTTGACCCCATTATTGCAAGTGGTTCCAGCGCCTGCGTTCTGCACTATACTCAAAACAATAAACAATGTAAGGACGGAGACTTGTTGCTTTTGGATTTCGGCGCAGAATACGGAAATTACAATGGCGACCTTACCCGCTGCATTCCAGTAAATGGGCGTTTTACGGAGCGCCAAAAAAACGTTTACAATGCCGTACTTTTCGTTCAAAGAGAAGCCAAAAAAATGTTGAAGCCCGGTGTTAGTTTGCCAAATTATCATGAGGAAGTGTGTAAAATCATGTCTGAAGAATTGATAAAATTGGGTTTACTAACCAAGAAGGAATTGAAAACCCATCCAAAAGCCTTCCTGAAATATTATATGCATGGAACCAGCCACCACTTGGGTTTGGACGTCCACGACGTCATGCATCGATGGGAAAATTTAGACTTGAATACGGTAGTCACGGTCGAACCCGGAATCTATATTCCAGAGGAAGGATTGGGAATCCGCATCGAAAATGATGTTGTCATTACACAAAATGGTGTTGTCGATTTGATGGATGATTACCCGATTGAGGTAGGAGAAATCGAAGAGCGCATGCATTCGAAATGAGTATTGTGGTTGTAACCATGATGGGTATAGTACCCATTGTAAAGAATTTGCCAAAGATTGGACCACTCCTTTTAACTAAGTTCTCACGTATTCTGTGCTAAAAAATCATTTCCAACCAAGAGATCCCTTCAAAGGAACAAATTTACATGGCTGCAACACTTCAGTTTGGGTTTGGGTTTCCGAAACCCGGGTAATTCGCATCATTGTTTGCACTTTCTCGGCATCTCCTACCGGAATCACCAACTTCCCGCCAATTTTTAATTGTTTAGTATAGGTTTCTGGCACTGCCGGAGCGCATGCTGTAACCACAATCGAATCAAAAGGCGCATGCAATGGCAAACCCAAGCTACCATCCCCGTGAAACAATTGAATTTCCACACCCATTGCCTTAAAAATTTTATTGGCTTTTTTAAGCAATGGAAGAATGTATTCAACGCTATATACTTTAGCACCCATCGCCAATAAAATTGCCGCTTGATAGCCACTTCCTGTACCAATTTCAAGCACCTTGTCGTTGGGTTTTAATCCCAGTAATTCTGTTTGGTACGCAACGGTATAAGGTTGCGATATGGTTTGCCCATGATCAATGGGAAATGCCGCATCACGGTATATAAATTGATCAAAATCTGTCGGAAAAAACCACTGCCTTGGCACATTGCCAATGGCCTGCAAAACCTTTTCATCTGCAATTCCTTTTTTTGTCAATTCGGAAACCAAGCGCTTTCGCTGACCCTGGTGAATTAATGTGTCTATTAAATCTGTCTTTTTAAGCATGTGTTCAAAACCCAATTTTGGCGCTCGGCTGTAGAGTTGAATCTTTGTACCGAACTACAAATGTAGGAATATGGTAAAATCTGTAATCATTGGATCTAAAAGAAAAGCAGAAATTTTCGAACACCTTTTGGTCAGCTCAAAAGAATTCGAAATAGTGGGATACATCGATCCAGACGATTCGGTAAATTATAGCATGTTTGGAGAGATGATGTTTGTATTGGAGATAGCCAATATGGGCGATGTTTTTTTCATAGACCGCCACGTGAAAAATCTTTCGTATGAAGTTGTTGGGCATTTGATGAAATTGGGAAAGCACATATTTTTAGATGGATTTAGAAATTGGTCGGCCGGAGAAATTCAACAACTTATAAAAATACAGTGCGAATCGAATGTGGTATTGCAAATCGGGAATGTACTACACAACAAACCCTTGTTTACCTCAGCACTCCAATTGGTTAAAAGTCCACGATTTATAAAATTAGAAAAACATTGCGATGCGCCATTGCCTGGAGAATTTGACCATTGGTTTTACAACAATTTATACCAAGAAATCGATTTGATTCAGCGAACCATGCGCTGTAATGTTCGCTCTATATCGGCAAGGCCAATGTTTTTATTCGGGAGTCAAACCGATTTGCTAACCATTCACCTCGAATTTGACAACGATGCAATCGCCCATATTTCGGTTGGGCGCGCAATGGAACCAGGTACATATTCCTTAAAAATATTTCAACAAGACCGTTTGTTTTTGTTAAATTTCGCCAACAATGGACTCACGGAATATCGATCAGAAGAACAATCCGAACAACTGTCCCTTTCGGCCGATTTTGACCACCCCGAATTGCCGCCAGAACTCATTCGTATAGACCGACAAATCATGCCCTTCGATACATGGAAAATGGAATTGCGCAATTTTTACGAAAGTATCTACCACCGCTTGTCCCCAAATACAATGCTTGAACATGCAATGGATGTTTCTACTATTTGCGAGACGGCGTGCGAGAAAATACAACGCAAATACCAAGATTTATAAACCCTTGCCGCAAAAAAAATGCACAATTTTTTGTTTGCGCGAATACCTGAATTTACGGCAAAAAAAATAAGCCTTACCTTTGTATTGTGAAGCCGATTTTCAACGCTATTTCATTCTTTATTTTACTTTCCTTAGTGTGTCTTTTTCCAGGTTGTAAAAACCGGGAATCTGGGCAATACGCTATACTCAAAATTGACTCTGTTTCGATTATTACCAAGACGGGACAAGGCAATGCTATCCATCAGATTTTGGGTGTTCAGGTATACATTAACAATCAAATGATTGGCAATTTTGAGCTGCCTGTTAAAATACCTGTTTTGGTAACAAGAGAAAAAGTCAAATTAGACATTCTGCCCATGGTATTTATCAATGGCAGTAAAAATGCTATTGTACACCTAAACACCCTGAAAAGCTTTGGTGATTCTGTTGTATTCTCATCTTCCAAAACACACGTATTAAATCCTACATTTACTTACCGCAGCAATGCAGAATTTCCTTGGGTAGAAGATTTTGAAGATGGGCGCTCCAAACTGGTTGCTATTTCACCATCTCCTTTCCCTGGAGATAGTCTATTCATCGAAAAACGTCCATTTGATTTGAATGGAAAATTTGTCGGCACGAGCACCATTTATTGTGTGCGTTTTGAAAATACAGATACGGCTAAATACATCGATATTGGCTCATTTGATGCATTTCAAAATTTACCCACCGACGGCAGAAATATGTTTTTTGAGTTTGACATTAAAACTGACCTTCCGGTTCAACTTGCATTAAGCCGAAAAAATACAATTACTACCGAACTAATTCCGTATTTATTGGTCAATCCAACACGTGGGCAATGGAAGCGGTTTTATGTGAATCTCGTCTACGAAATAGCAGGTCAACCCAGTGGTACATCGTTGCGAATATTTTTTGATATTAACAAACCCGCATCAGTTATCCCCAACAGGGAAATATTGTTTGACAATCTGCGTTTGAGTTACCTAAAATAATTGTCATATGACTCAAAAATTATGAACCGCAGAAGCCAAATTGTATTTCACATAATCGCAGATTGGACTGCTGCCATACTCAGCTGGCTAGGATTGTTTCTGTTTAGAAAAGATTATATTGAAGCGGCAAAGCACGGGTATGTAATCCCAGTAAATGATGATAAAAACCTATTTTTGGGATTGGTATTTATTCCCCTATTTTGGGTTGTACTACATGCTATTAATGGATATTACAAACATATTTTTAGGCGTTCGCGACTCAAAGAACTGGAACATACGTTTAACAGTACCGTCATCGGGGTTGTCTTTCTATTTTTCACCTTGATTATAGATGATAGCATTACAGACTACCGAGACTATTATCTTTCAATTGGGATACTTTTTGGCTTTCAATTTTTTTTTACATTGCTATTTCGCATCGTTATTTCTACCCGAACCATTCACAATATCAAAAATAGGGTTTGGGGTTACAATACCCTCATTGTTGGTTGTGGCGAGAGGGCCGAAAAACTCTGCTCAGAGTTGAATACAGCAAAAAAATCGGAAGGGTTTTTTATAAAGGGTTTTCTCTCAATTACAGAAAATTGTCACTTGACAAAAACAAACGGAACCATTTTAGGGTCATGGAAAGACCTTCCAATATTGATTGACAAATTGCAAATTGAAGACCTGATTATTTGCTCTGAGACATCTGAAAGTGAATGGATTACACCTATTATTGACTGTGTTCAAAACGAAAATATTCATTTAAAAATAATGCCCGACCAATACAGTTTAGTATTGGGAATGGTAAAAATGAATAATATTTTGGGTGCCATGTTGGTTGAAGTAGATTTTGAAGTCATGCCTACCTGGCAAAAATTTGCCAAACGCATCATTGACATTGTCTTCTCTATTTTGGCAATCGCGCTTTTGTCTCCTGTTTTCATTGGGATTGCCATATTGGTCAAATGCGATAGCAAAGGACCCATATTGTTTAAACAATTGCGCTTGGGATTTAAAGGAAAATTGTTTACTATTTTTAAATTTAGAAGTATGCAAATTGGGTCAGAGTCAGACACTCCTATGCTTAGCCATGACAATGACGACCGCAGAACCCGCCTTGGAATTGTATTGCGCCGAATACGTTTGGACGAATTACCCCAATTTTTCAATGTCTTAATGGGGCAAATGAGTTTGGTTGGGCCTCGACCAGAAAGGGAGTTTTTTAAGGATCAAATCGTATCAAGAATCCCTATCTATAATCGATTACAACGCATCAAACCAGGGATCAGCGGTTGGGGACAAATTAAATATGGCTATGCATCGACTGTTGAGGAAATGGTAGATCGAAGCAAATATGATATCCTTTACCTCGAAAACATGTCTTTGGGTCTAGACTTTAAGATCATGTTGCACACGCTCTTGATTATGATACAAGGTCGAGGGAAATAATTTTTTATCCCGCTGAGGGGTCCCATCAAGTTTATCCTTAGCTTTTCGACCGATTCCCAAAAAATATAAAACGTCAAGCCGATTTTCTGTTAAATCGGGGTTGTTTCTCAAGCCGATCGGAAGCGATTGGGATACAAAAAAACAAGAACACAACCGCCTATCTCAACCCTCAATTTTGTCAATCAATACCCTTTTGTAAATGGGAATCCAACATTGGCGTCAACGGTTGCTAAATTGTGGATAATACCCAACAAAAATCTACTGTTTTTGGGGGGTTTATGACTATTTTTACCATTGAAATACTAGTGTAATCAAACAATGACAAATCAAAACAACAGAACCAATTACGACGCAGACAATATCCAGGTTTTAGAGGGTTTAGAGGCGGTCAGAAAAAGACCTGCAATGTATATTGGAGACATTGGTTCTAGAGGCTTACACCACTTGGTTTATGAAGTAGTAGACAACAGCATCGATGAAGCATTGGCTGGCTATTGTACAAACATCGATGTAACAATTCTTGCTGGCAACGCCATTCGGGTTGTCGATGATGGGCGAGGCATCCCCACAGGCTTGCATTCCAAAGAAAATCGAAGTGCATTGGAAGTGGTCATGACTGTTTTGCACGCTGGGGGTAAATTTGACAAAGACACGTACAAGGTTTCTGGAGGTTTACACGGAGTGGGTGTGAGTTGCGTAAATGCCTTGTCCTCAGACCTGAAAGCTACTGTTTACCGAGAAGGGAAGATTTTTATTCAGGAATACCAAATTGGCAAACCCGTTTATTCAGTTAAAGAAATTGGCACGAGTGATAGGCGGGGAACAGAAGTAGAATTTCAGCCAGATGCTACCATCTTTCAGGTCTTGGAATTCAATTTCGAAACAATACAAAATAGACTTCGTGAATTGTCGTACTTGAATAAAGGCATTCGTTTGTCATTGTTAGATGAGAGAGAGCCAATGGAGGACGAAACATTCAGAAAAGTAGAATACTACAGTGAAGGTGGATTGAAAGAATTTGTGACCTTCATAGATGGAACGCGCGAGAAATTAATCCCCCACCCCGTTTATGCCGAAAGTGACAAGCATGGCATTCCTGTGGAAATCGCTTTTCAATACAATACCGGATATGCCGAAAACTTGCATTCTTATGTAAACAATATCAATACAATTGAAGGTGGTACTCACGTTGCTGGATTTAGAAGGGCGCTTACCAGAACCCTAAAATCCTATGCCGAGCGCATGAAATATTTGGAAAAAGTGAAAATCGAAATTAGTGGAGACGATTTTCGTGAGGGTCTAACCGGCGTTATTTCTATCAAGGTAGCAGAACCGCAATTTGAAGGACAAACCAAAACAAAGTTGGGCAACAATGAGGTAATGGGTGCTGTAGATATGACTGTTGGAGAAATGCTCGACAATTATCTCGAAGAGAATCCAAAAGAGGCAAGGGCAATCGTCGACAAAGTGATTTTGGCTGCACAAGCAAGAGCCGCTGCCAGAAAAGCCCGGGAAATGGTTCAGAGAAAAGGGGCCATGAGTGGAATGGGATTGCCAGGAAAACTGAGTGATTGTTCCAAAACGGATCCCGCTATTTGTGAAATATTTTTGGTGGAGGGAGATTCTGCAGGTGGAACCGCCAAACAAGGCAGAGATAGGGAATTTCAAGCTATTCTTCCACTACGCGGCAAAATCTTAAATGTCGAAAAGGCATTAGAACACAAAATTTACGACAACGAAGAGGTGCGCAATATGTTCACCGCAATGGGTGTTCATATTGGGACCAATGAAGAGGGTGAAAAGGAATTGATTCTAACCAATTTGCGATACCACAAGATAGTCATCATGACCGATGCCGATGTCGACGGAAGCCATATTCGCACACTGATCCTTACACTTTTCTTCCGCCACATGAAGAAACTCATTGAAAATGGGCATTTGTACATTGCAACGCCTCCATTGTATATGGTAAAAAAAGGCAAGGATTTTCGTTACTGCTGGAATGATGCTGGAAGGGATATTGCCGTAAAAGAATTGGCAAAAGATGGCAAGGAAGACAATGTGGGTATTCAACGTTACAAAGGATTGGGTGAAATGAATGCTGAGCAATTGTGGGAAACCACCATGGACCCTGCAAGACGCACTCTCAAACGTGTAGCATTGGATAGCGCAGCAGAAGCGGACCGAATTTTTAGTATGTTGATGGGCGATGAGGTTCCACCGCGAAGAGAGTTTATCGAAGCAAATGCAAAATATGCAAAAATAGATGTATAGGTTTTGATTTTTTTGCGCTCTTGTAATTCTTAGGGGGCACAGAAAAACCCTGCGAAAAACTGGTCCCACGAACCGTAGAATTTAGAAAATGCTTCCAATTCGCAGTATTGTGCCCAATTTCAACAACCAATTCAGGGGGCATTTCTTTACGCCTTTTTATTGGAATCGAATCGCTTGGGTTGGTGTCATTCTTTTAATCCACTGAACTGGAACAATGGCTGCCAAAAGGCTGGCCAATAAAACACTGCTGTTTACAATCAGGATTGCCATTACATTAATGTCTACCATTACATATTTTACAAAATACACTTCCTGGTTAAGGCTAAGCCAATGTGTTTTTTCTTGAAGCAGGCAAAGGGAAATGGCAATCGCATCCCCAATCAGTAAACCTGCAAAAACAATGAACCCACTCTGCCATAAGAAAATACGCTGTATTTGGGAAATATTGGCTCCCATTGCTTGAGAAATACCAATAAATGAGGTCTTTTCAACAATTAAAATTAGCAATATAGTAGACATTGCGATAATTGCTACCAGTGACATTAAGACCAAAATAATCCAAACATTGGTATTTAAAATTGCAAGCCAATCATAAATCAAACGGTTAAACTGGCTGGAATCACTTACCCTCAAAACACCCGCTGTCAACTGTTTCGAAATCTCTGAGAGCTTCAGTGGGCTATTGTTTGCTTGCCAGCATTCGATTTGTGAAAACGCTCCTTTGATTTCCGAATATTTTTGAACCAATGAAATATCGGTATACAATAGTTGCTTGTCTATCTCCTCTATGCCGGTTTCATAGATTCCAACAATGTTTACCCTCACTGCCCTTGGCCTCTGCTGACCACTACTATCGCGCACAAAAAAAACCATTGTAAACAATTGGCCTGTATCCAATTTTAACCTATTGGCTAGGGTTTGGGAAATATAAACCCAAGGTTGTAAGGATTCTCGATGCTTGGCTTCTTGTTGATACCTAAAAAAATCGCCCATGGAATACTCAACATCCTCCCTCAACATACCCTTAGCAATCGCCCCATCGATATCGTCTTCTGCTTTGACAATACATGCTTTGGAAATAGAAATTGCCATTCTTTTAAATTGGGGCAAGTCTGAACGTGATGGCAGATACTCTGGAGCTATCAGCAATGGCTCTGCTCCTTCTACATTTGCTGCATGGTCTATGATAAAATTTCCATGTACCTTTACAATCTTTTCACGGATGCCATTTTGAAATCCTTTTACGGTTGCAATGGTTACTATCATGGTTGCAACACTCAAGGAAACTGCAGCAACTGCCAACAGTGTCATGTTCTTAGAAAACGATTGATTTTCAAACCAAATGAAACGATATGCTATAAATTTGACCCAAGACATGATAGGATTCAAAGGTAATCACCCGAACCCAAAATTTGTATTGCTATTTGGATGGCTTTTATCCTTGTCTTTTTTTTCACTCCCCCCTTTGATTGCTCAATCCTCTGTAAAAATTCAGTCCATAAATGCCAAAAATTCCACGGGTTATTCTAACTCCATCAATTACAACAACCGTATTCGTGTTGGCGCTGAACGCACCTGGCTATACCTACCCTTAATTCGCGGCAAAAAAATAGCCATGGTTTCAAACCAAACCTCTACCATCGGCAAAACCCATTTGGTCGATAGCCTACAGAAATTGGGTATAGATATTCGATTGGTATTTGCTCCAGAACATGGATTTCGAGGCGATGCAGAAAATGGGGCTACCGTTTTAAATGGAATGGATGCCAAAACCGGCTTACGGATTATCTCACTGTATGGCAGCAACTTAAAACCCTTGGCTTCGGATTTAAAGGAAATTGATTGTGTGCTTTTTGATATTCAAGATGTGGGCACACGTTTTTACACCTATCTCACAACCCTTCATTATGTTATGGAATCCTGCGCTGAAAATAAAAAGCAGCTCATTGTACTAGATCGTCCCAACCCCAATGGATATTTTATTGATGGCCCCGTTTTAAATACCGAATTCAGAAGCATGGTGGGTATGCATCCAATTCCTATTGTACATGGCATGACTTTGGGCGAACTTGCTTCGATGATTAATGGCGAAAAATGGCTCCCCGATTTGAGGCATTGTCCGCTAACGATTATTCAGTGCGAGAATTATGACCACAACAAATCCTATATTTTACCCATTCCTCCCTCCCCAAATCTTCCAAATCAAAATGCCATTTATCTTTACCCAACACTGTGCTTATTGGAAGGTACCCAAATGAGTATGGGTCGTGGGACAGCCTATCCATTCGAATGTTATGGATCTCCTTGGCTGCGGAAGGGTTCGTTTTTATTTGTACCGCAAAATATCAAAGGAAAAGCACTCAACCCTCCCTTTTTGAACGATACTTGTCATGGGGTGTTGCTCAGTGATTTCGCCAATGAATTTATTGTTTCATTCCAACATCTCTATATCGAATGGTTGATCATGCTCTATAAAGAATGTCCGGATAAAAACAAATTCTTCAACCCGTTTTTTTTAAAACTCTCAGGAAGCGACGAATTGAAAAAACAAATCATGGCAGGAAATTCTGCCGAGGAAATCCGAAAATCGTGGCAGAGTGGAATTGAAAAATTTTCAACCGACCGAAAACCTTATTTACTCTACCCCTTTGATCCAACCCTTGGATTAAAAAAATAAGCAAGTAACAAACCAGACGGATTGAAGCGTGTCGGCTATACCATGGAAACCCTATTGTATTTCGAAGGTGTTCATAAAAGCGGTCGTAAAATTTCCACTGATGAAATCTTTGTTACGCATCAATTGAATGTGTAAAGGAACCGTTGTTGAGATCCCTTCAACAATAAACTCACCCAAGGCACGATCCATTTTCACAATTGCTTCCTCTCGGGTTTGGGCACAGACGATGAGCTTGGCAATCATCGAATCATAATGCGGGGGTATTGTATATCCTGCATAAATGTGGGTATCTACCCGAACACCGTGTCCACCTGGGCGGTTTAATTGGGTAATTTTACCCGGACAAGGACGAAAATTGTTGTACATATCTTCGGCGTTAATACGGCATTCTATGGCGTGTTTGGTGGGGTAATAATCATTTCCAGAAATAGGAACCCCCGCTGCTATCAAAATTTGTTCTTTAACCAAATCAAAGTTAATGACCTCCTCTGTAACTGTATGTTCTACCTGAATGCGGGTATTCATTTCCATAAAATAAAAATTCCGGTGTTTGTCTACCAAAAATTCAACTGTACCAACACCTTCATAATTGATGAA
Organism: Flavobacteriales bacterium; assembly: GCA_002737705.1. Taxonomy (GTDB): domain Bacteria; phylum Bacteroidota; class Bacteroidia; order NS11-12g; family UBA955; genus UBA955. The sequence goes on along the minus strand of NSIM01000016.1, from coordinate 22,875 downwards.
TTGCGCTGCTGCTTTGGCGGCCAATCCCATTTTATCTCTCAGCCCTGGAGTCATAAACGGCGAAGGGCTTTCTTCCACCAATTTTTGATGGCGTCTTTGAATACTGCAATCTCGCTCGCTGAGATGGCATACTTTTCCGTATTGGTCACCGGCAACCTGAATTTCTATATGGCGGGGATCTTCAATATACTTTTCCATGTATAAACCATCGTTTCCAAATGCACTCGCAGTTTCTAGCTTGGCACTATTCCATGCCCCTTCTATTTCCTCGTCTTTCCATACAATACGCATTCCGCGTCCACCACCACCTGCTGTCGCTTTTATAATTGCGGGATATCCAATTTCATTGGCTATTTTAATGGCTTGTGCTATACTATCCAACAGTCCATCAGATCCAGGAATTATCGGAACCCCTGCCTTTTTCATAGTGTCTTTGGCATTCGCCTTATCACCCATCTGTTCTATATGTTCAGGAGTGGCGCCGATAAATTTGATACCATGATCCCGACACAGACCCGAAAATTTGCTGTTTTCGGACAAAAAACCATATCCAGGATGTATGGCATCAGCATTGGTAATTTCTGCAGCCGAGAGCAAACTGTGCATGTTTAAATAACTGTCTTTGCTAGGCGGCGGGCCAATACAAATAGCTTCATCTGCAAAACGAACATGAAGACTTTCACGGTCGGCAGTTGAATACACCGCCACAGTTTTAATACCCATCTCTTTGCACGTTCGAATTATACGAAGTGCTATTTCACCGCGGTTGGCGATTAATATTTTCTTAAACATTTTTATAAAAAAAATTACGCAGGTTCTACCAAAAATAAGGGTTGATCATATTCAATAGGACTGCTATTTTCGACCAATACTTTAACAATCTTTCCATTTACTTCGCTCTCAATCTCATTGAAAAGCTTCATGGCTTCAATCACACAAATCGCCTTGCCAATATTAATAACATCACCCACATTTACAAAAGAAGGAGCGTCCGGATTTGGAGTACGATAAAAAGTTCCAACCATGGGAGATTTAATCGTAATCAAATGGCTCGATTCAGTTTCCACACTTGCAACAGAGGCCTTAACAGGAGACATCATTTGGATTTCCGGAGACATTGGAATCGCTGAGTTGGACACAGGAGTTGTGGTTGGGACAAAATTTGTATTGACTACCTGTGTAGCGTTTTTTGTAATGTGTATTTTAAAATCTTTTCGGTTGATTTCAACTTCATTCACACCATTGGCTGCCATTAATTTTATTAGCGCTTGAATTTCTTTTATCTCCATTTTTAAGTGTATTATTTGATTGTGCAAATAAAGCTAAAAAATGACAAAACTGGTTCAAAATGAGCAGAAAACTTTGATTTTTGAACGATTTTGAGCAATAAATGGCAAAATATGACAAATAAAAAAATGTATAAAAAAGGTCAATATCTCCTCGATTGAAAAAAAAATTGATCTAAAAATCCGCCTATCTAAACAAGCTATTATACTCCAAAACGGCCAATATCTTCAACCTGCCAAAATGTATTTGTCGGGCGCGTTCTAATGCCCAGCAAAATGTATTTTTCGGGCGGCTTTGCGATATCATGCAATATTGCTGCCCGTGTTCTAATGAAAGAGGTAGCCCCGTTTTTTGAGAAGAATCTGGGCCTATCGTCAGCAATTCCACAATCATTTTTTCTTGGTAGGCGGAAGCTGGCAATGTCGTTTTTTGTTTTTGTTGTTTTGGCTAACTAAGCAAAGAATTTTTGTTGTGCCTACTGATTATCCTACAGGGGAATATTGCCGTGTTTCTTTTTGGGATTGTTTTTTACTTTATTTTGCAGCATTTCAAAAGCTTGAATCAAACGAATGCGTGTTTCCTCAGGAAGAATCACTTCGTCTACAAAACCCCGCGCTGCTGCGCGGTAGGGGTTTGCAAAAAGATCGCTGTATTCTTTTTCTTTTTCTTTCCAAGCGAGATCCCTGTTTTCTGCACGATCAATATCACGCTTAAAAATAATTTCTGCAGCGCCCTTTGCTCCCATCACGGCTATTTCAGCACTTGGCCAAGCAAAGTTCATGTCGGCGCCAATGTGTTTGGAATTCATTACATCGTAGGCTCCACCATAGGCTTTTCTTGTGATAACTGTAATTCTTGGAACGGTTGCTTCACTAAACGCATAGAGCAATTTTGCCCCATTCGTAATAATGGCATTCCATTCTTGATCGGTACCGGGCAAAAATCCAGGAACATCTTCAATTACCAGCAACGGAATATTGAAAGCATCACAAAAACGAACAAATCGGGCGGCTTTCTGGCTGCTGTGAACATCTAAAACTCCAGCCAAAAAAGCGGGTTGATTGGCAACCAATCCAATGCTTCTTCCAGCCAGACGGGCAAATCCTACTATCATGTTTTCGGCATAGGCTTGGTGTACCTCAAAGAAACTACCCCCATCTACGATCTCATTAATCACCTCTTTCATATCATAGGGTTGATTGGGATTTTCGGGTATACTATTGGCTAGTGATTCTCTCATCTCATTGCCTTCAGTATATGTCAAATTCAAGGCTTTTTCTTCACAATTTTGGGGAAGGTAAGAAAGCAATTTTTTCAGTGCCTGAATACACATTACTTCATTGCTAGCCGTAAAATGGGCTACCCCACTTTTAGACCCATGCACAGATGCACCACCCAACTCTTCGCTTGATACATCTTCGTTGGTTACTGTTTTAACAACACCCGGACCCGTTACAAACATATAACTGGTATTTTCTACCATAAAAATAAAGTCTGTCAGGGCTGGAGAATAAACTGCACCCCCAGCACAAGGACCCATAATCGCAGAGAGTTGGGGAATGACACCACTGTTTTGAACATTGCGATAAAAAATATCTGCATACCCACCAAGTGAAACTACCCCTTCCTGAATTCTTGCGCCACCTGAATCATTTATACCGATTAATGGCGCACCGTTTTCCAATGCCAAATCCATTATTTTACAGATTTTTTCGGCATGTGTCTCGCTCAAAGAACCCCCGAAAACAGTAAAATCTTGTGAAAAAACATAGACCAATCTCCCATTTACTTTCCCATATCCAGTCACCACCCCATCGCCAAGGATTTGTTGATTTTGCATGTCGAAGTCGCTGCTTCGGTGGGTTACAAATGACCCCACTTCACAAAATGTTCCCTCGTCAATAAACAAAGCAATCCTTTCGCGGGCGGTGAGTTTTCCTTTTTTATGTTGAGAGTCGATTCGTGATTGACCCCCACCCAATAAAACTTCATCTCGCTTTTTAAGGAGCGTTTTTCTGCGTGAATCCATGATGGCAAATTTACATTTTGCCCAGTAAATACAATGAAAAAAATAAGAATTATTCCGCTTTTGGAGAATCCATCAAGGCATCCAAATCAAAAAGCAAAGAGAAACGCATTTGATTTTGCAATGGATGACGGTTGGCAAAAGGCACTAAATACGCTGCATCTATGGTAAAAGTTTGGTATTTTAGACCCACACCGAGGGTTCCATATTGACGCCCCCCCTTTGTTTTTGCTTCATAAAACACGCCTGCCCGCAGCGCAAAACGGTCATCATACAAATATTCTGTTCCTACACTCAAAATCCATTCCTTCATTTCTTCAGACAATCCTCCAGGCGCATCATAAAACGATTGGATCATGCCCTGAATAACCGAAGTATTGGGATCAATTCCCAAAAATTGTCTAACACCCTGGCTATTAATAGAATCTCCTCCCTTTGCATTGGAGAGATAATATGGACGCGTAGGAACCAATAACTTATTAAAATCTGCGTATATATTAACCGTATTATAATCATCAATTTTATGACTATAGCCCGCACCCAACTTCAAATTTGTAGGTATGAAATCACGTTTTTCTTTCGAAGAATATGACATTTTAGATCCTATATTTTGAATATTAAATCCAAACTGTACTTTATCGTAACCTCCATTGTTATTTTTTACCTCTGTCTTATACAACAAACTGACATTTCCTGCCCCACCGATGGCTGCTTTGTAATCAATTCCGTTAAAGGCTCTGTTACCCGTGAGATTCGAGTAGATAAAACTAAGATTTACTCCCATAGATAAATTCTTTGAGAATTTTGTAGCATATCCTAAATCAAATACAAACTCATTGGGATTAAAATTTCCTGTAGGATTTCCTTCGAAGTCGGTGAACTGAATATTTCCCAAAGAAAAATACCTAAACGAACCCGAAACAACAGAACTCTCTCCCACTTTTGAATACCCCGTAAGATATGAAAACCCAACATCGTCAACCAATTGGCGTAACCAAGGTGCATAAGACAAAGAAAATCCACTCTTGTTTTTGGCATTGACCAAGTTGGCCATATTCCAATAACTGCTGTTGGCGTCAGGATCAAACAATGAAACCCCAACATCACCCATAGCGGCAGAACGGCTATCTGGGGTTATGCTTACAAAAGGCACCATTGTTGTAACGGTATTTAATTGTCCTGCAAGTTGCTTTGACGTGAATGCATTTTGGGCTTGTAGTGAACCAAAAGTCAGGAGCAATAACACGCTGTTTGTTGCAATTTTCTTCATACTACTGTATGGCAAAATTATCATTTCTGTTCTGATCATCCTAATTTATCAAAAAACTTGTTGTCCAAGCTGGGGTTAAATGATTCATCATTGTGCTTTGATAAACTTGCCTCCCACCGCTTTTTCCATCCCATCTTCAGTTTTTATCAGCACTTCGTAAAAATAGATACCCGGTCCTACCAAATTTCCGTTTATTCCCTGCCCATTCCACCGCACTATTTCGATTTTTGCCTTACTCATTTCAAAAACTTCCTCCCCCTGAACAATTTTTCTCCCAATTTGGTCTACAATTTTCCATTCGACGCGAAGGGTTTCGCCAGGCAGTGATTGTCTTATCCAAACCGTGAGTTGGTCTTTAAAGGGGACAGGAAAAGCACCATGGCTGCTAATTTCCAAGGTTCTTGGCGGAATAACCAAACAAGCAACAACACCCTTACCCGCATTGTTATAGATATCCCATGCCTTACACGTAAATGTATGTTTTCCTGGTTTCAAAGAACTGAGGGGAAAACGGATGGTTCCTCTTTGATAGGAATTTAAATCGTAAGAAAAATACTCGTTGACAACGAATGTTTCTTCGACTTCACTTCCTTCGTCTATCACCAACAATATATTTCTGCCAATGCCCGCACCGGTTGCATTGATGCCATCCTGATCATAAATACGGGCTACGAAATCGACACCACTGGCAACGCTAGCGCCACTGAGAAACGTAGTATCTTGCATATAGGCCTTGACCAATGGGCCTTTTGTATCCGGATTAACCAATGTTTCAGAACCCCCAATATAAAATTGCCATGAGCCTGCGGCATCTGTTTCGCCATTGTGCGCGTAAAATTTGGCTATCCCAATTCCATAATTGTATGCGATGTCTTTGGGAATAGAAAATAACAACTCAAATTCTCCCTTGGTTACAGAAACCTGGCCATTAAACAACATCCCGCCTTGCTCCTCAAAAGCCACCGGATTATTGGCATTGTCATTGTTTAAGGTATATTTAATCAAGGGTTTATCGTATACTTTGACCCACATATTTCCATTAAAAGAAATAAACTTTCCAATCAATCGCTCATCAACATGTCCTTTTAATCTCACTATCGAGAATGCTTTGATTGTGTCTCGAAATTGTGCCCGTGATTTACCTTGGACAGAATCGACATAGATTAGGTGTTTGGGAAATGCCAGGGGCATACTCGCATCGCCCAATAAGGCAAATTTGTTGTCTTCAGAATTAATTGATGGGCGATTTTTCATGCGCTGAAATAACTCTCCCACGGTTGGTATAGGCTCATTCGGTTTGGGAAACCCATATTTGGTCCAAAAATCACTGTTGATCTGAGAATTTCCACTCACATACACCAAACGGGTTGTACTCATTAAAGCAATTGCCCCCCCATTCGGATTTAACAAGGCCAATTCGCCTCCACTTTGAACTGCTGGATTATCAAAAGAACTAAATTCACACGTCGCTGTAAAAAATACTGGCATGCGGTATTTGTTGTCCCAATTGTTGATCATGGGAATGTCTAAAATTGATTCCTGAGCCCACCCTTTAACGCCCCCATGCCCTTGATAATTAAAAAACAGGGTGCCCTCTTTCAAGGTGCGATTAATCGCGGAACTCATTTCCGGATATGTCTCATTATTTCCTGTTGTAATTTGTTTGAACGCATCTGTGTAAAGACGATTTACCTGAAATGCCGGATATTTTTGGTTGATGAATTGGGCGTAGGCTTCACTTTCTTTGACGAATTCTGTTTCCCATGATTCATCAACATCATCACAAGAAAATGTGATACGGCTTCTCCAAGGACCTAATGACAATGGATTGGCATACCGTTTAATTTTTTCAACAACAGCCATTGCTTCCTGTTTTGTTCTGGCGGGAATTCGTCCAATGGAAATATCCATTTTGGAACTGCCCAATTCAGGATCTCCTGAATTGCTATCGAGATAGGCTAGAAAATCGTCCAAACAAAACGCCGATGCCGAAGAAGTCCCACCAGACTGATAAACCGGTATAAAATTGGTATTCCCTGAAACGCGATCTTGCATATCAAAGGAAGCCGCACCCAATAGCGTAACATACCGAAAGCGCGTGCTTAGACTGCCTACTTTGTCGGAATAGCTTTTTTGCCAACGAAAGAAATCTCGCAGGGCCACCAAATCTTGTTGGCCACCAGAAAATTCATTGTAAATTTCTTGGGGTGTCACCACCAGGGTTTTGTATCCTGGATTTTTACTGCGAAATGCCTGTAATTCTTTGGCTGCATCAATGAAACTTGGATGGCTAAGGATAATGAAATCATAGGGCCCTTGGCTGGGTGGTGGTTGGTTATTCAAAATCCCAAGGAAGGAAGGCTTCAAAAAATTGTCTGCTCCAAGATTAAAACAAAGAAAGTTAGATTTTGGTGATTGGGATCCAATAAGCATGCTTCGCAACCCATTGCCATTTGAAAGAATCTCAACCTGTTCTGGCCGCATCGGATTGGATACATTCCACAACACACAATTGGGTAAACTGGGTATGAACTCATATTCTACGTTTCTTGTATCTTGGGCCATGGCGGTATTGCGAACAAAACAAGTTGGGCCTGGGACAATGGAATGTTTGTTTTTCCCCTCAATTTCAAAATAATCTATATAAACGCTCGATTTCGTATTGGGGCGATTTAATATAAATTTGATTGCTACGGATCCTATATACGCTGGCACAGTGACATTATTTTCTACAAAATAATAGTTTTCATATCCGCCAACAGTCGCTCTTAGCTTCTGACGAAATGAGAATCCATTGCAAACGACAACCAGGCTTCCCGAATCTTCGATGAGAGAAGATGCAATCAAAAACTTAATCCTTACCGAATCAATGGATGGAGACAATTGGGCACTAAAACTGCGTTGAAGGGTTTCGTTCCCCAACTTCTCTCCCAACCAAACCCTGCCCATTCCAATAGGATTTATCATGTCGCTGTCGTGAAAAACCCTTTCCTCATTCCCCGAATAAATCTTTGAAATTGCACCGGTAACAGGGGCACTGTAAGAAACCCTTTTCCCATTATTTGTATCAGCAGCATTGTATCCCATTACAAATTTGGTGCTGGTGGCGTAAAAATTTACAAAATGTCGGTACGATTCACCATCAAATTCCCAATCCTTGACTCCCTGTCCATAAAAAACTACATAATCGCCATCGTTCCATTTTCCATCTTCCTCACCAAAAATTTTGATGGGTATCTCTGGGCATTGATTTCGTATTTCTGGCGCATTGGTTTGTCCCAATGCTTTTCCTTGAATCCCAAACAATTTAAATTTTCTAGGGTCTGCAGAAGACAAATCAAAACCCATAGACAACAAATCAGCCTTGGTAATAGCATACATTCCAGGCTGTTTAAGTTCGAGTTTGGCCCATTTCCCGGCAGCGAGAAAACTTTGCGCCGTAAGTACCTTCCCAAAAGACAATAAAAAGAGAAAAAAAGATACTATGATCTGCTGCACCATTTCCTAACGTAAAAATACAAATTTAATTGCAAAATCGTATAATTAAATGTAAAATTGGGTTTAAAAACCATATTCAATGGATAAAAAAATGCGTCACCTCCAATAATATTACAATAGATTCGTTTTTATGTGTAGTTTTGTTAAAAGGTACGATATGAAACCATCCTTACGACTTCTTGTTTTGGCCATCGTTGGCAGCTTGCCGATATATTCAAATGCCCAAGATCCTCAACTTACCCAATTCTATGCTGCTCCTGTTTATACAAACCCTGCACTTGCGGGATCTGCTGTTTGTTCTTATGGAGCTGCAGGTCGTGTATCGTTAAATTACCGCAATCAATGGCCCAACCTTCCTGGCACATTTCGATCTTTAGCTGCATCTTGGGACCAGCATATTCCAAATGTAGGCGGAGGAATTGGCGCAATGGTTTTTCATGACATTGCTGGCTCTGGATTATTAACCTCAACGACCATAAGTGGTGTTTATAGCTATTTACTTCCCTTAAATCGGGGAAAATTATACATGCGATTTGGATTTCAGGGTTCTGTAACCAATAAATCTATAGATTTTACCAAACTCAGATTTGCGGATCAAATTAACCCCACCGCAGGATTTACACTGCCAACAGGTGAACAAACTCCCTCACAAAGTGTCACCTACCCCAATTTCAATGCTGGTTGGATTATGTATTCCAGCCAGTTTTATGTGGGTTTTGCCGCACACAACATAAACCAGCCCAATTGGAGTTTCTACAAAAATCCAGACGAGATTTTACCCATGCGCTTAACCGTTCACGGAGGTGCTGTCATCAAATTGTCAAAAAGCAAATACGAAGAAAACACACTTTCCCCCAACATGCTCTTTATGAAGCAAAGGAACTTTACCCAACTTAATTTGGGATTTTACACCAACAAAGGTCCATTGGTTACTGGGCTATGGTTTCGCCAAACATTTGGCCAATACAACAATTCAGATGCTGTAATGATGCTGATTGGATTCCGCAAAAACCGATTTAAATTTGGATATAGTTATGATTTCACTGTAAGCGATGGTCGATCAGCAATTCCTTCAAGTCATGAAGTGAGTACAACCATCGACTGGTGTGTCCGTCCTGGAAAAAGCCCGTTCAAGCCTTTACGCTGTCCGGAATTCTAAATTTTCTTTACATTTGAAAATATTACCTTTTAAACATCGTTATTAACAAAAAAACAATGCAAACCGTTTCAACAAAAAATCGAACTGGAATTTGGGCAATAGCCATTATTGTAGCCGCTTCTGCTTGTAGTCCCAAGGAAAATGTCAGTAAAACATCTGGTCAAGGCTATAACAGTCCTAAATGGGGAGGCTTTGCCAACCCGAAATACAAAGGCCAAGAAACAGGACCGGGATTGGTATTGGTAGAGGGTGGCTCATTTACGATGGGCTCTACCGAAAAAGATCTTCAATTCGACAACAACAATACAGAAAGAACCGTAACTGTGAATTCGTTTTATATGGATGAGACAGAAATAAGTAATTTACAATACCGTGAATATGTGTATTGGCTTATGCGTACTTACGTTAGTTTTCCAGAAGTATATCAGCGCGCCCTTCCCGATTCCCTTTGTTGGAGAAGCAAATTGGCCTACAACGAACCTTTCGTTGAATATTATTTCCGCCATCCCTCTTACAAGGATTATCCAGTAGTGGGTGTTAATTGGCAGCAAGCTTCAGAATTTGCTCAATGGAGAACTGAGCGGGTGAATGAAATGATTTTAGACCGTGAGGGTATTTCTAAATTTGATATTGTTACAGACGCGAATGATGACAATACCTTCCACACCAGAACCTATTTGGCTGGACAATATGACTTTATCAAAAAAGGCAAGAACCCCTTAAAAGACTATGCCAAAAAGAAAAAGAAAGACCAAAAGCGGTATAAAGTTCTACTGGAAGATGGAATCATGTTGCCCGAGTATCGCTTACCCACTGAAGCGGAATGGGAATATGCTGCGCAAGCCAATATTGGCGAGGTGGCGTTCAACAATATTGATCAAAAGAAGATTTATGGTTGGACAGATTATACTACCCGCATCAAAGATGGAAAAGAAAATGACCGTGGTAAGATTCGTATGAATGCAATGGTTGGCAAGGGCGATTTTGGGGGTATTGCTGGTGATTTATTGAACGACGCTGGATTCATTCCAACTCCGGTATACAGCTATTGGCCCAATGCCTATGGATTATACAATATGGAAGGCAATGTTTCTGAATGGACGATGGATGTTTATCGTCCTTTGTCTCAAGAAGATTTTGATGCCTTCATGCCGTTCCGTGGAAACCTTTACAAAACATTGGTATTGGATCAATATGGCGTAATCGAACAAAAAGATTCTTTGGGTAGATTGGTATACAGGGATGTAACTGAACGCGAAAATGTAACACGCAGAAACTATAAAAAGGCCGATAATATTGGTTTTAAAGACGAAGAAAACTACAACAATTCCGACATGACCTACGATTACGGTTCAACTTCTCTTGTAAACAACAAAGCCAGGGTTTTTAAAGGTGCTTCTTGGAACGATCGTAATTACTGGGCTTCTCCAGGTACACGCCGTTTCTTGGATGAAAAACAAAGTCAGTCCAATATCGGTTTCCGTTGTGCGATGATTCGTATTGGATCACCAGTAGGAAATGGGAAGAAACAGTATAATCGTTTGCCTAGTTCTGGAATAGACAAAAAAACCAAAAAGCTTAGGTAAGAAATATCATTTTATACAAACAATAAAAAAGCCCCGGAAACGGGGCTTTTTTATTGTTTGAGCGAGAAACGAGACTCGAACTCGCGACCCCAACCTTGGCAAGGTTGTGCTCTACCAACTGAGCTATTCTCGCTTAAATTGATTCGCTTGAATTGATGGTGCGAAAATACACCAATGATATTGGTGTATCAAGTAGAATGTAAAAAAATTAAAAAAGGCAGTCCTGTAAGCCGGGTTCTGTTCTTGGGCAAGCCCAAGCTTCTATCATTGATCTGGGATGCAACTCACATTACACCTCTATCGGTCTACCCTTCTGGCTTGCCTAAGCAATTGAGCGGGACGCTCTTTGATCCAGGTTTATTTGACCTTTCAACCCGTAAGGTTTATCCCAATTCTGAATCACTTCAGAACGAGTGGGCTCTTACCCCACTTTTTCACCCTTACCTCTCGAAAAAGGCGGTTTCGTTTTCTGTGACACTGTCTGTCATTTTTTACCGAAGCAAAAAATGCCTTCTTATTAGGAAGTACGGTACCCTGTGTTGCCCGGACTTTCCTATTCGGTTTTACGAATCGATAGAACGGACTGCCAAGGTCAAAGGTACATATGAAATCGGTGGAAAACACAAGTCCCGATCACATTGCCTTTTACTATCTTTGCAAATCAGAAGTATGGAAACACAATTTGAGGTTGTTATTGGTTTGGAAATTCACGTACAATTGCAAACCAACAGCAAGGCTTTTTCATCCGATAGTATCGAATATGGAGCCAGTCCGAACACCCAAATAAGTCCAATTAGTTTGGGTCATCCCGGCACCTTGCCAATGCACAATAAAGCGGCCATTGACAATGCCCTTAAAATGGGATTGGCATTGGAATGTGATATTAGAACAGTAAACCATTATTCCCGTAAAAACTATTTTTATGCAGACTTGCCTAAGGGATATCAAATTACCCAATTTGACACCCCTTTATGCAATCATGGCCAGGTGAGAATTCCATTGGCAGATGGAAGCGTTAAAGACATTCGGCTAACGCGAATCCACATGGAAGAAGATACCGGAAAAAGTATGCACGACCAAGATCTATATGATACATTGATCGATTTCAACAGAGCGGGAACTGCATTGATAGAGATCGTTACAGAGCCCGATATTCAATCTGGAGAGGAGGCGTATGCCTTTGTTACTGAAATTCGTAGATTGGTTCGCTATTTAGAAATTTGTGACGGAAATATGGAAGAAGGAAGTTTACGGTGCGATGCGAATATTTCGATAATGCCAAAAGGTTCGAAAACGTTTGGGACCAAGGTTGAGGTAAAGAATATGAATTCGATTTCGAATGTCAAACGGGCCATTGATTTTGAAATACTGAGACAAACAGACGTGATACGAAGTGGTGGAACAATTTTGGGAGAAACCAGGGGCTTTAATGGAACGAATTTGAGTACATTTAGCATGCGAACCAAGGAGACTGTGAACGATTATCGTTTTTTTCCAGATCCGGATTTGCCACCCACAATTATTTCAGCGGCTTATTTGGCCGATGTTCGTTCGCGAATGCCAGAATTACCCGCAACCCTTTACACCCGGTTTACGAAAGATTATGCACTGAGTCATTACGATGCATCCGTTTTGATCGACGATAAGGACAGTGCATTGTATTTTGAAAAAGTGGTTTCAATTTTACCCCATTACAAACAAGCTGCAAATTGGATAACCGGAAGCATCCGCGCTTATTTAAACGAAAACGCTATGGGTATCAATGAATTCGTATTGAGCCCCAAACAGATAGCCGGTATCATCGATTTGGTAGAATCTAATAAAATAAGCCACACGGCTGCCACACAGCAGCTTTTTCCGGCACTCACCAAAGATCCTGAAGCTTCCCCCGAAACTTTACTCAAAAAATTGGGGCTTTCAACCATTACTGATACCCTGTTTATCGATACATTGGTTTTGGAAGTATTGGCCGAATTTCCAGACAAAGCTGCCGCCTATCGATCAGGGAAATTGGGATTGTTGGGATTATTTGTAGGTGAAGTTATGAAACGTTCTCAGGGAAAGGCCGATCCAAAAACAGCGAATGAATCGGTTAAAAAATTTTTAGACCTGCACTAATCATATGCGCTTGAGACACAGTTTGTTTTTTGCTACACTACGCCGTATTGCGCCTTGTATCTATGTTAACATATTGCCCTGCCGGTTTGGCTATGTATCCATTCACCGAAGAGGAATTCTTTTTTGGATACCCCTGTTGCTGTCTCTGCTTTCTCTGCATGCACAAATACTTGTCTTGCCCCAAAATCGGCAAGAGTTGCCCTTCCTTGACACCACCACCAACCATTTTCAAGCGCATCAATCCCAGATTATTGCGGGCATTGTAGAACTCTTGCAGCAAAAAAATGGACGCAAGTTATCTATTGTACATCTAGGGGATGAACAAGTAAGTTATTCAGCCGCCCTTGTTCAACAGAAACTGATGGGTTTGGATGAAACACCGGGTTGTTTCTTTCCAAGCAGCCTGATTTGGAATACCCTGCCGAGCAATGTATTGAATAGCCATACTGGTTTGTGGCGGTATGCCACACCCGCAGAACCAAATCATCCATTGCCTCTGGGAATTACTGGCTACGCTGCTTCTACAGCAGATAAATCTGCCACGCTGACCATACTGATTCCGTCAAAATACCAAGAATCAGTAGATCGCTTGTCAATCTATTGCGAGCGAAGCGCGCATTCATTTGAACTGCTTGTCCAAACCAATGCGGGCAGGAATCCTGATGGAAGCCCCATCAATCCTATACAAAAAGAAATTTCTATAAGCGAAGCGAATGATGTTGCCATGGGATTTGTCGAATTACAGATCGGAAAGGGAATCAAAGAAATTATACTCTCTTTCAAACAAAACCGTTTGTCTCAGCAACATTTTTTGTTGTGGGGACTTTCTCTCACCAATAGCACTAAAACTTCAATACATTCTATTGGCATGCGTGGAATTGGATACACCCATTTTTTAACCCTTGACAAATTTGCTGCCCAATTGCCCTTTCTTTCACCCGACCTGGTTATTTTAGATTTTGGACTCTACGACCATTATCGCCAAGACGAAACAATGCAAATTGAAACACTGAAAAAAAGTATTCAGCTTGTACGCTTGTCTGTTCCGATGGCGAAAATTCTGTTGTGTATTCCTCAAGATTGTATGCGCGGAGGCCGAACGCTGAATGTCTTCGAAAATTACCAACGCGAAGTGATTCGGCTTTGTAAAACTGAAAAAGTGGCTTTTTATGATTGGTATCGAGTAGCCGGAGGGAAGTATTCTGCCCAATATTGGGCAGATTTTGGTTTGTTTAACGCAGATGGCATTCATCTGCAAGCTGAGGGGTTACAACTAAAGGCCGATGCGTTCGCGGCAGCCTTTGGCAATACTGCAAACCGTTACAAAAAAGGAAATCGCCAATGGATCATACCTCTTAACCCAGAAAAAATGCTGGCAGCGAGAAACCGTGATACAATTCCAAAAAATATCGCTGTTTCAAGCGTATGGTGTTACCACGTTGTAAAAAACCATGAAACTGCATTGCGAATTGCTAAAAAATATGGAATTACCGTCTCCCAATTAAAACAGTGGAATGCCCTGCGTGGAACAACAGTTATCAAAGGAGTAAAATTGCGTGTAGGAAAAATAGCCATCGCAGCAAAAACAGATCCTATTCAACTAAAAGAAAATTTGGATTTAGACAGCCTTAATGCAGATAAAATTGTTTTTTCACAATCTACAAATGAAGAAGCCGATTCACCAAAACCCTTGCGTACAGAAAAATCACCCCGTGTAACAGAATTACCTGTTGCAACAAATGATTCCAATAAAAAAAATGCATTGGAAAAAATAACAATCAAATACCATATTGTGCAAAAAGGTGAAACCTTGTATTCAATATCAAAAAAATATGGACTCACAGTCAATGAATTGAAGAAGTTGAATACACTAACAAGCAATAACATTGCCTTGGGTTCTCAATTGAAGATTCAATAATCAACACCGTTAAACAAACAATAATTAAGCCCCCTTAAACATATAATAATTAAGCCCCCTTAAACATACATGATATTGATTTTGTCTGAGCAAGGTGTGGGAAAAGTTTTTCACATGAGAGGTTCTGGCCATTGAAAGATTCTACAGTATAAATATTTGAAAAAAATGCAGTTTTATAAACCCACCACACCCATTTTTATGGGCCTATTATTCGCAATTCAATGCCTATTCAGCAACCAAATCAAGGCCCAAGACAATGTGGGTAATCAATCAAACATTGGCGAAGGCAGGCAGCAAAATGGCAATCGAAACGAGCCTCCAAGAATACTTTCAGATCCTGAGGGGAAAAGACGTGGAGGAAGTGTTGGAATTCAAGGTATTGGAAAAATATTAAATGCCACTGGGCTGTCTGAATCTGGGGCTTCAATTTCGATTTACACACCCAAAGAAATCGGTCTTATTGGTCGCCCATATGACCCAAACAAACCCGAAAAATACACCCTTGTCCAGACTATCCTCAGCGATAGTTTAGGGATTTACCAAGTCAATTTGGGGTTTAAGATTTTTATCCCCGAAGGAAAAGATTTTATGTGGTTGCGAAATGAAATACTAGATTCTGCAAGCGCTTCTTTCTATTTCTTGATTGTAGCAAAGTCAAAAACCAATGCACTGGGTTTTATTTGGATAAACCTCAAAGAAAAAATCACCATGAATCAAATGCCACCTCCTCAGGGTGGATTTAAATTCATAATCCCCGACTTGGTTTTGATTGGCAAGGCTGAAACATTGGTTCCAGTGGAAGTAAAAACCCCCTCTGTGATCATAAAAGGAGATACAACTGAAATCAATGCCTCCAATTTTAAAGTAAATCCTGATGCAAGTGCAGAAGACCTCGTTGCGAAAATGCCAGGTGTCGCTAATTCAAACGGTCAAGTTCAAGCCCAAGGTGAGCAGGTAAAGAAAGTATTGGTTGATGGGAAACCCTTTTTTGGGGATGATCCATCGGCAGCGCTCAAAAACTTGCCCGCAGAAGTTGTAAGCAAAATTCAAATTTTTGATGCCAAAAGTGAACAAAGTCTTTTTTCAGGAATTGAAGATGGCAACACAACCAAAACGATGAATATTGTTACTAAATCTCAGTTTCGAAATGGGTCTTTTGGCAGGGGTTTCCTGGGATATGGCCAAGGTGTAAAGAGCAATAATGATATACACAAGTTTAAATCAGGGATTATCGTTAATGTATTTTCGGGAAGTCGCAGAATTTCATTATTGAGTCAAATGAACAATATTAACGAACAAAACTTCTCGTTCGAAGATATCGTAGGAAGCATGGGTGGCGGCAATCGATCGGGCAACAGCGGTGGTGGAAACCGCGGCGGAATGGGCGGAATGGGCGGAATGGGCAATTTTTTTGTGGGCACGCAGAATGGGATTACAACTACCCGTGCCATCGGACTAAATTACAGCGATCAATGGGGGAAAAAAATAGAGGTCTCAGGGAGTTATTTTATCAATAGTACCGATAACCTGAATACCACAGAAACATCCAGAACCTATATCATTTCATCACAATCTAGAAATCTGATTGAAATGGGCGGAATTTTGTACAACGAAGAAAACCCCAGCAGTAACGATAATTATAGCCACCGTTTAAATTTGCGTGTAAATTGGAAAATCGATTCAAACAATTCACTCTTGGTTGAGCCAAAATTTTCTTTACAAGAAAATATCTCCCGCAACCCGGTTTCAGCCATTACCCTAGCAAGTGAAAGGGTGTCTATCGGTTCTCAACTTCAGGAAATTGGAAAATTGGTTAATAATACCCAAACAGAAACGACCGGATACCGTTTCAGTTCGAATTTTTTATGGCGACACAACTTTGAAAAAAAGGGGCGCACCGTTTCGATGGAACTTATTCCAGGCGGAAATGCCCAGAATGGATTTTCCCTATTGCAGAACTCAAATATTATTCAAAAAAAGGATACGAGTGCGCGTGATCAACGGACTAGAATTGATAAACTTACACAAACGCTAAGTGGCAATATCACCTTCACTGAAGGCTTAGATTCAACACATTTTATTGCTGGCACCTTGGCAACAAATATTAACGAAAATAACAATGACCGTTCTGCCTATCAATACGATTTAGCCCAACTCGGGTATACACGCTTAGATACATTGTTTTCGAGCAAATTTGCGAATGGATACTCCTCTCACAAAATAGGTTTTTCTTATCGTATTCAAAATTACAAATGGAATATCACCGCTTCAATCGACGGGCAATTGGCATTTTTAAAGGGAAATCAAACCTATCCCAAAATCCAAATATTGGACCGCCAATTTGGCTCCATTTTGCCGGGTTTTCAATTGCGTTACAATATGGGAGCAAAAAGAAATCTGCGTTTCAATTACAGCACATCAAACAACGCGCCCAGTGTAGATCAATTGCAACCAGTGATCAATAACAGCAATCCCATGCAATTGAGCTCAGGCAATCCAATGTTGGTTCAAGATTATCAACACAGTCTATTTGTGCGTTATTTTTCGGTCAAGCCAGAAATTGGCAAAAATCTATTTTTGATGCTAAATAGCCAATACAGCAATAATTACATGAGCAATAAAACCATTCTGGCGCTGCGCGATATCCTGTTGATACCATTAAATTCTTCAACCTATGGAGGCAATTCAACGATTGATCCCAATATTTACAACGGAAATGACAGCCTTGCTTTACTGGTAGGCTCGCAACTTACACTGCCTATCAACGTAAATGGTTACTACAGTCTTAGGGCATATGGTGCATGGGGTCGTACGATAAAAAAAATTAATCTAAGTTTAAACGGAGGGGCCAATATTTCGCATATTCCCAGTTTGATTCAAATGGGTAATTCGAAGGCCGTTACCAATATTGCTAACAATCCCACATCCAATCTTGGACTCTCCATCACAAGTAATATTTCTGAACGAATGGATTTTACCCTATATGGAAATATCGCTTATAATCAGGTTATCAATAGTATCCAAAAAAATAACAACCAAAACTATATGAATTACACCAGTCGGTTTGCTATTAACTGGATGCCTAGCAAAAAATGGGTTTTGAATTCAGACATCACCCACCAAGCCTATACAGGTTTGTCAAGTTCCTTCAACCAACAGTTTTATTTGTGGAATGCCGGAATAGGTTTCAAGTTCTTGAAAGGAAATGCGGGAGAATTTAGGTTCACCGCCTACGATATATTGAATCAAAATCGCAGTATTCAACGAACTGTGAGCCAAGCCTATTATGAAGACGTAAAAACGCAAGTACTAACCCGTTATTTAATGCTCACTTTTACGTATAAATTGCGCAAATTCAATGGCAAAAACGAAGAGGGAAAAGACATGAAAATGTTTTTCCCGGGTGGCATGCCCTCTCCAGGATCACCTGGACATGGAATGCCACGACCTGGAGGCGGAAATTAATGTTGGCGTTCCCTCACCTGCAGCCCCATCCTTGATAAGGGGCGAGTCTTTCAATATCTTATCATTCAAAAACCATTGGGATTACTTGCTTCCCCTCCAAGGATTCGACTGTTACGTACCAGAGTCCAGGTGAAAGTTTTACATTGAATTCGTGACGGGTTAATTCTGTCAACGCCCAAGAGTGAATGGTTTGACCTTTTACATTCATGATAGACACACCCACGCTATGCAATGGATTGTTTGCATTGATTGTAAAGAATCCTTTACTTGGATTAGGGGAGACAATAAGATTGAAATTTTTATACGCATTGAGTCTGTTTATCGCAAATATTATACAGCTGGAAGTATCAATACATTGATTTTCCTTTACCTCCAAGGCGTACAATCCATTCTCAATTGGCGTGTATTTTTTTGAAGTCTCAGCGGCAATCTTGCCATAATTTTTGTCGCAATCCAACCATTGAAATAGTGCAGATCCATTGGTTGTAGATGCAATTAAGGTATTGATTTCTCTGGTAATACCAACATTGGCATTTACAATGGTAACATCAATCGTATATGCAATACTGTCACAACCAAGCTTTGATTTGACAAAATCTTTTACGGTCTTGGAGGTGGTGATAATTTGATTGCCGGAGGGTACCGTATAGCTTCTGCATTTTTTGACAGTCAATTTTTCTTGTATCGGCACGTTTAGAACTAAATAAATCTTAATAAAACTATCGCACCCTTCACTATTCTCATCAAATAAGGTGTCATAATAGGTACCAGATTGGGTATAGGTATACTTCAGAGATGGACTTTTGTAAGAAGAGCAGGCTTTTGCGTTGATGATTCCATTGCTGGATGCAGACAATACGGTATATTCTATAATACTATCGCAATTGGCCTGATTTATTAAGGTGTCAAAATACACACCTGTTTTTTTGAACACTTTATTTTTATTCGTCGGACATACAACGAACTTACACATTTTAAGGGTTTTCTTGGAGATCGTATTTTTATTTATTCTTACTTGGTGAAACACAAAACTATCACATTTCATTTTTCGTTTAAACGTGTCTATAAGCGTTCCACTTGTGTAGATTGTTTTACCATTGTTTATCTTCACCGATGAACAACCTTCGTAGGTAAAAAAAGTCGAGTCTCGAACAGATATAATAACATTAAATGTAATGACACTATCACAACCTACAGAATTGGTAAGGGTTACCTTGTTGGATCCTGATTTTTTATACACTACCCCTGTCAAAGGATTTTTAAAAGAATCGCAAGCCACGGCATCCACAATAGAAGCCGACGCTTTGTTGATGGTAACTATAATCGTCATTGCTGAGTCACATCCCAAAAATGACTTAATTGTATCTTTATAGGTTCCAGATTTTGTGATCACTTTTTTCTTAGATGGCAAAGGGTATTTGCCACATCGAGTCACGGAGAATTTGGAATAGGCGATTGTATCACAATACGAACGACCCAAAACATAATTGGAGGTAGAATCTTTCAACCTAAAATTGGTTAATGTACCATCATTTTTATTTGGACTATTGTCTATTACTGTTGTAATTGCTGTATTGTCTTTGTAGGGAACACCTTCATCGTAACTGAATTGCAAGATTAATCCTTTGGCTTTGCTATCCGTTTTCTTGGTCATTCCAGTCTGAATTTCTGATTGTGAACGGGCATAATTCCAAATTCTTGTTTCTTCTAATATCCCTCCATAACCTGTAACCGGATCTACAATCCAAACATCTGAAGAAGTGGAATTATACGAAATGGTAAAAACAGATGCCAATGAATCGGTTAGCCTTCCATCAATAAATATTCTTATCATGCTGCTATCATAGGTTGCTGCAATGTGTTGCCATGTATTGTCGGTTAAAGTTGCGGTAGATTTTAAATTGACAATAGAGTTTCCATTTTTTAGCGCCAAACTCACGGCTTTCCCATTTCCGGTGCCAAACCTATACCCGCCGCTTTGAGCAAAAATAATGGGTGCACAATCGGCGCAGGGAGATGTATTAAAGTTTTTTACATACACCCAGGTTTCGAGTGTTATTTTGGTTGGTCCATTTAATTTGCTTGTGCCACTCACGACAACTTGGTCGTTGGAACCGTCAAAGTGCAGGGCTCGAACTTGGGAAAATGCAAAATTACCACATCCCACAATACATATAAACAGTAAGATTTGTTTCATAATTATTTTTATTACAATGTTAACAAAAAAAAGAATAAATCAAGTATATTACAAAAAAACGCACAAAACCTATCGAACAGTATAATTTGAAAGCCGCAAACCCTTAGGATTGAACAAAAAAAGCCACCTAAAGGTGGCTTTTGTGATCCCGCTGGGACTCGAACCCAGGGCCCATACATTAAAAGTGTATTGCTCTACCAACTGAGCTACGGAATCAATGCGCTTAACTTGTTAAAATCAGGGTGCAAAAATACAACTGCAAGGCTAAAAATCAAATGCCTTCGGCAATTTCTTTTCGATAGGTGTGGTGAATTTTGGTTTTTTGTGCCCCCACTGCTTCCAACATGCTGATCATTTTAGGATTAAAGTCTCCAATCCATGCCAATTCAAGGGTATGTATTCGATTTGATTGCATAACCCCTTCATGAAACTTCATGATTAGCCCTGTTTCGATTCCCAAATTTTGGTGGCTGGGAACAATACCGAATACAATGGCTTTTCCCTTGTCTATATTTTTTCGATTGAGTAAGAATTGCATTTTCTGCAGTGCGCCCATTTTGCCCTTGAATCTCGAAAATACCTGGTTTAATTCTAGTATTGCAATAAAAAAACCAATGGGCTTTTCATTGTCATAGGCAAACACAGCAAATTCCTTGGGCATGGCGGGTTTTATCTCATTCAAACGTTTTTGAAGAATACCAGATTCAAGGGGTGCAAAATCTTCGTGAAATGCCCAAGCCTCATTGTAAATTGATACAAAATCTTTGGCAAATGTTGCAATTTGGCCATACTCTAAAAAAACAAAGCGGTAATTGGGTTTCTGCATCACACGATCTGCGATGGTTCTAAAACGCTTGTAGTTAAACTTCTCATTGGTGATCTCGTAAGTGTTTTGAACGATTTCTACAGAATACCCCCTAGATTCTATCCACTTTTGATAATAAGGTGGATTGTAATTCTCTTTGTAGGATATGGGTGTTTGGCTGTGAATCAAAAGACCCCAAAAGCTGTCGCGGTCACCAAAATTAATGGGGGCATCAATAAATTCACAGCGTTCTTCTTTTAAATACTGCTCAGCCACATCCCAAAGGGTTGTGGCATATTCTGTATTGTCTACACAATCAAAAAATCCGATTCCACCGCGTTTGCCTGATTGGGATTTTTGGAAATAGAATGCGGCAATTCTACCGGCCAAAAGGCCGTCTGAACCCAACAATACCCATCTTCGTATATTGCCACGTTGAAAAGATTTGTTTTTATTTTTGTCAAAAACCGCCTCAATATCATCCTCTATCGGAAAAATAAACTGTTTGTCATCGCGGTAAACCCTCTCTAAAACCGAATGGAATAGTGCAACTTGTTTTGTTTCTATTATTTCAATTACCTGCATGGGGTGTATTTTTTTCCAATGACATTGTTTCATCGTTGATTAAGTATGGGGTATAGGTAAGGATACACTGAAACATCTCATCTGAGGCCCGCATACTCGCCCCTCCCCTGTCAAACCGCTCCCTCACTTCGATAGGAGGTCTGTTGGGGTTAAATTTGTTGGTTGCCGTATTGTCAAATACAGCAATGGCAATAATTTCTGACCCGGCTGGAATCTTGGTCATCTTTTTAAAAGTATAAAAATACTGCCAATTGAAATTCCAGCGATTGATACGAATCAATGGGATGGTGTCTCCATTGGGCTTAATGGCAAATGCCAAAAAAGACTTGCCCAACTGGTGCAAATGAGGATTTATGGTAAGGACTGAAATATCGGCATCGATGGTATACCGCGTAGAGTGGGTCGAAATTTTGTTGGGATACAGAACCAAAGGGGGGCTAATTTTACTGCGTCCATTGGTACCCAACATAATCTCTGAGGTTTGTCTCCTGGGTTTATTTTTGGAAAAAAAAATATTCAATACGCTATGATCAATTGCCTGCTGATCACTGGGTCCATAGTGAATATCATTTAACACAACAGCAAAATTCTTGGTGAGGGTAAAGTTTCCAATCCCGTTGGGATATTCAATCCCCTCAACCCCCGGCAAATAATTAAATGCAGAATGAATTCGTTCGGGTAAACTGCCGTCATCTTGTTCTAATTCCAACGCTTTGAATCGATATGTTTGATTCGGTTGGCTCACATCAATTGTAACGTTGGCATGCTTGGGCATTTTTTTGTTTCCGTCTCGATACAACAGTAAATGGCCATTTACGTGGTGAACCAATCCGTATACCCCAGGAACAAATTCAAGTGCAGAAACCACCCTGTCTTGGGGGATTTGCACATGTGCCTTCATAATATAAAAGCGATCTTGATCCCCTTCATGTAGAGCAATAGTGTCAAATTGAATCACTAA
>NSIM01000015.1 GCA_002737705.1 Flavobacteriales bacterium | reverse complement strand
ATTTACCACCGTAGCCATTTGGAACGATGTATCCGCGCAGCCAACCGCATTTTTCACAATCAACTGGACATTGTATTTGCCACCCCCCGAGAAATTGTGACTTGCATTGGCTACATCAGCACCCGAAACACCATCCTTCCAATCGTAGATATACAACAAAGAACCGCCCCCACTGCTTACCGGATTTACACTCGCATTCACGATATCAAATCGGTTATTTTTGTCGCATTGCGCCGCTTTGGCAAAAGTGAATTGAGATACGGGATGCCCTTTCACCTTTACCACAACCGTTTCTGTATCCAAACAACCCTCGGCCGAGGCTACGATCAATTGTATAGTTTGATTTCCCGCCGATGTAAATACCTGACTAAAAGTCGCAACAGTACTTGATTTAATTGGACTACCCGCATTCCAAGATCTCGAAGAAATCGAGCTATTTAACACCGAAGATTGATCTGTAAATGTAAATTTATTTCCTCTTAGGCATGGCGAATAATTGTAATCATATCCAATCTTTGCCTGTGGCTTAGCCCAAACTTTCAAGGACAAATCCGATGTGGTGTCCAAACAACCGCGGTGATCCAAAACGGCTACATATTTCCCCGAATCGGACAATGAAATTTTTGCAACCGTAAATAAACTATCCGACACCAATAAATTCCATGGAGAATCCAATTTAAACCAATTGTACTTCAGCGGCAACGATTGATTGTCGGACACGGCCAATACCAACCGATTTCCCTCACAAATTGGATTACCACCTTCCTTGACTCTTACCATCCCATTGGGCAAAGCAATGACTTCCAAAATGGATGTTTTCACCAAACTATCTTCTCTGTTATTCAATCGCAGTTTTACGGTTTTAAAACCTGGACTCGTGTATTTCACTGTCCAAGGCCCTTTTCCCGTTGCTTTCGCTGGCACTGCACCTGCACCAAAATCCCATTCGTATAGTCCAATGAGACCATCCGACTTGTCAGTAAATCTCGCAGTATCTCCAGTACAAAAAGCCGTTTTATCCACCTTGAAATTGGCAGTGGTTTTTTCATATACCAAACTAAAATCCTCGGCCTGTCCATATCCACAGGTACCACAACCCGTTGTGTCGATATTGTTATAGTCACTGATTACCCGCATTCTCAATCCCTGATTCTTTTTTAGGTTGATAGGGGTTTTAATTTTTACATCCGCATAAGACGAGGGAGTTGCGGATAACTGCGCAGATACCTCACCCAAATAAGATTGAAACTTGCCATCGTTGTTGTAATCAATAAACACGCGGACATTCTCTGCGTTGTAAAGTCCCACTTTCACTTTTACGGAGTAGCTCACATTGGGTTTTACCCGAAATACTTTGTCTTTGGATTTATCCAAATACTCACCATCATCAAAATACGTCCCAGATTCAAACTGGTTGTCCGACAGTATCACTTTAAAAATTCCAATGCCATAATTTGATGTCTGATAATTGGTTTTACTCAAGCAACTGGGCGATGCCGGGCTCGGAAAAACGCGGAGCCATACTTTTTTGGTTTCGGTATTGGATGCCAAACAACTTCTTGCTGTCAGTGAGACATTATAAATCCCTGGACTCGTGAATTTCAATTCTGGATTGGCTGAGTTGGCATTCCCCTTTGTCCAACTATAACCCGTTGTGGGCGTCAGCGACCATTCAATGGGTGTAGTATTATTGACCGATGCAATAATTCTTTCCTGCAATTTCAAATTTCCACCCACCGACAAAATGGAATCATAAGCAAACATTTTTGCCTTATAAAGACCCGAACCATCATCAAACAAAGGACTTTTCCAAACACCCCTACCATAGGTACTGATGTAAATAAAACTGTAATCCCTTCCCTTGGGTGAATGATAAATGTCGATATCTGTAATATGCATCCATAGCGGCAACTCATTAGAAAACTCATCCGTTAATGCCGTTGATGGATTGTGATAATACATTGCTCTATCAGTAGCTATGTACAATCCCGTGGGGGAAGCACTAGAATCTGCCTTTATCACAGTGATTACCCCGTAATTAATTCCCGCCTTTACATTTATTGATGTCAATGGCAAGGCCGACCAACTCAATCCATTATTTGTACTTTGATAAATTGCCGTTGTACTAGCACCATAAATTTTATTCGTGTCTTTCGGATCAACTTCCAATGTCCGTAACGAAAAATTCGACGGTGTAATGTTAATAAATGTGGGTGATATAGCCTCTGAATTCCTGCAGAAAAACACTTTCCCATCTCCGCGAATTGCATACAGATGCCGTTTGTTTGAAGTGCTGCTTTTGATTTCCCGCACATTCCCCGTCCACCCAGCAGTCAACTTTGTCCAAACGATTTTGGTTTTAGATTTCACACTGTCGCAGCGCCATATATTATTGTATCCAGCAAACATCCGATTGGGATTTCCTTCTTGCAAGACAAAGGGCGTTAACCAACCCCCGCCTTCATTGATACCATTTACACCATTTGCAGCAATTGTGACAATTTCATTTTTTTCGATCGCCCGATAAATATCTCCAAAAACATACGATCCATAGACATATCGCTCATCTTTGGGATCCACCGCACAATCCATCCCATCACCGCCATAATAGGTAAACACTTCGCCATTATCATGCTGCATTGAACCATTATCCTGGTATCCATGGGCACCCAAATCATCTGTAGATTGGGCTACTGCCAATCGGTAAATTTGAGAATTCTGAATGCCATTGGTTATATTGACCCAAGTCTTACCCCCATTCTTTGAATAGTAAACGCCGCCATCATTTCCCGCGAAGAGGGTTTTTCCCGTATTGTTAAATTCACCAATATGCTGATCGGCATGAATGTCATCGGCATCACCTGAACCTACCCAATGTCCACATATCGTAAAAGTGACACCGGCATCGGTAGATTTCCAAATGTTGATTCCATGCACATATACCGTATTTGCATTATATGGGTCGGCGGAAATATCCAAATCATACCAGGCTTGACCGGAACCGTCGTCCCCTAATTCACTGTATCCCAAAATATTGGCAGGGGAAGTAGTCTGTTTAACAAAACTAATTCCGCTGTCTACGGAAAGATATAATCCTTGAAAACGAGACCCGGCGGCGACAAGGAAGTAAACCCTACTGCGATCTGCTTTTGACACTGCAATTTGTCCTCTCTGCATTCCCGTGGTTGGCAAACCATTTGAAATTTGTGTGAAATTATCTCCTCCGTCTGTACTTCGAAAAAATGTACCATTCCCACTGGCGTAAACAATGTTTGGATTGTAAGGATGATAAACCAAATCTGTAAAATTGGCAGAAATATTATAGAAGGGATTCGCGGGGGTCCAATCTTTACCAGAATTGGTGGACTTAGAAATCCCTAAGTTATTGGCTGCCAACAGCACTGCCGAATTTTTTGGATGCATCACCAAACGATTTACTGGGTAATTCCCAAAGCCTGAATTGCGTGATACAAAAGTTTTTCCTCCATCGGACGACATCAAGACCCCATAGCCTGGAGCGTCTCCAGCATCTCGATCACCAGTACCGATATACATCGTATCAGGATTTCTGTACGACACCACCATTGAACTCACTCCAATTGTCAAGAAAGGATTTGAAGGCGTTGTCGCCGATGTTTTTGCCCCATTCCCTGCGCCCCACAACAGACTCCAATTGGCTCCATAATCTGTGGTTTTCCAAACGCCACCTTGGGGTGCAAGGGCAAAAAAAGTATTGGTATCGGTGGGATGAAAGGCAATTCCATTGATTCTACCAGTTCCTGTGGGCTGCGATGATTGGTTGTAGGGGTGCTTCACGGGCCCCACCGCCGACCACCTACCGGCGGTGGGGCACCATGTGGCAGGCGCCACCGGTTTTCCGCCATTCAGACCATTGACCGGCTTGCCCCCGGTGGGCCCGCCACTGCCTCCACCGCTGCCAGAACCTGAACCACCACCCGAACCCGAACTTCCAGTCACAATATTGTAGGCCAACTCGTCTATCACACCAAAATTCCAATTCACATAACCCGCACTATCCAAATGATTGATCACCCGATATTCCCAACGCTTAAAAACCTTATACCCCTGTCCTTTGTATGGTACCACGCCGCCAAAATGTAGCTCAAAGGCGCGTTTTACTTCGTAATAATTCGGCCGCGGCGACAACATCAACTGAACCCATTTGATGGTCGTATCCACCAGCGGCATGGCCATCGGCATTTTTGACTTCACCACAGCAGAAGTTGAACTACCCGTTGATGGGGCTTGAGAGAACAAAGGCGATTGCAAAAAAAACATCAATACCAACCCTGTAAAAATGCATCGTAAACTGCGACCAAATCCACTTGAAATCTTATCCGTTTCCATCAATTAATTTCGTAAAAATAGGAATTTCTAAGGTGAATTCAACCAAAGAGAATCAGTTACTTCAGCAACCCCACCATGTCGATGGTTCTCAAAAATGGACCTTGTACGTTATTGGTCAAAAAAACAAAGCACTTTTCCTCATCCAAACATCGCCAATAATAGGTCCTAAAACCCTTCCACCATCCGTTGTGAAAGCGCCATTTCTGACCGTTGATCCATTTCACCCGCCAGCCATTGGCATAAAATGCATCCGCACTCACCCCCGTTTGAGGCGTTACCATCTGATTTTTAATATCCGAATGCAATAAATAATCCGTTCGTAGCATTTGGTCCAATGACAACATCTCAAAAACATTGGAATAAACTCCTTTGTCGCCCATCGCACCGTTATAAATATTGTCGGCAATGACGTGCTTTTTGTCATACTCCTGCACCGTATAATTCACCAATTCCAAACTATCAAAATTGCAGAAATGGAAATATTTCATGCCACTGGGATTCATGATGCGCTCTTTCAAAAACTGACGAAACTCAACACCAGTCTGTCTGGCAAAACCAAAAGAGCCATTTTTTGCTAACGCACTCGAAAACGTATACTATATTTGCCAATATTTGACAAGTCAATATTAAAACGATGAACAGCCAGTTTGGTGAAAAAATCAGGACTCTCAGAGAGAAGCAAAATTTGTATTTGCGGCAGGTAGCTCCATTGCTTGAAATGGACACTGCTCAACTGAGTAAAATTGAAAAGGGTTTGCGACAACTTAAACGAGAACAGATAACAGTTTTAGCAGACATTTTAAGAGCTAACGCTGATGAGTTACTTACCCTTTGGCTTGCCGACCAGATTTATGCTGTTGTCAAAGATG
Source organism: Flavobacteriales bacterium (assembly GCA_002737705.1). Lineage (GTDB taxonomy): Bacteria > Bacteroidota > Bacteroidia > NS11-12g > UBA955 > UBA955. The sequence goes on along the minus strand of NSIM01000015.1, from coordinate 33,437 downwards.
AAAAATTTGCCAATGAAGCTATGCAGTTGGCCGAGAAAAATATTAACCTAAAGAAGAAAAAGAATAAATGAATATACACACAGACATAAATATCATTGGAAGTATACCAGATTGGTATTTAATTTACATGGTTTTGCCATTATGGCTAACCAATCAAGTTGAGTTGGAAAATATATTGGAAACAAAAAGAAACTACCTTTCAAATGAAGTACTAAACAAAATTTAGATGGACTTATTCCCTCAAGAAAAACCGAATCAAATTGACAGCATTGTGTAAATAAAACAGGAGTTAAAAGAGAAAAAAAAATTCAATTATTTGAATAAAATGGAAACGTCAATACTTATCAAAAACGCCAATATAATCAACGAAGGAAAAAACTTTGTCGCTGATGTATTCATCGAAGATGGAATTATTTCCGCCATTGGAAAATTGCCAAGGTCTTCTAACTATCAAATAATTGATGCGACAGGAAAATATTTGTTTCCCGGAGTGATTGACGCTCAAGTCCATTTTCGTGAACCCGGATTAACGCATAAAGGCGACATTAGCACCGAAAGTAAAGCGGCTGTTGCAGGCGGAGTAACCTCATTTATTGATATGCCAAATACAATTCCTAATACACTAACAACTGAAATCCTGAATGAAAAATATCGCATTGCATCAGAGAAATCTGTAGCAAATTTCGGTTTCTTCATGGGTGTGAATGGAAAAAATATTGAGGAAGTAATAAAAATGGACACCTCTCATTTTATTGGTGTTTCAGACGATGGGCTTTATTTTTCAGGAAAAGGAAATTTGCTTGCCGATAATCCCGACACAATGGAAAAGCTTTTTTCAAATTGCAAATCAATTATCGCTATTCATTCCGAAATAGAACAAATAATTGAAGAAAATGAGAAAATTTACAAAGCAAAATATGGTGAAAATATTCCAATTGAATGCCATCCATTAATACGTAGTGAAGAGGCATGTTATCTGGCTACCGAAAGAGCGATACAACTTGCAACTAAACACAATGCACGCCTGCATATTCTGCATTTATCCACCGAAGCCGAAACCCATTTATTTCAAAACAATATTCCTTTAGAAGAAAAAAAAATAACCACAGAAGTTTCAATTCATCATCTTTGGTTTTCAGACAAAGACTATCAGCGTTTAGGAACTTTAATAAAATGGAACCCTGCCATAAAAACCGAGAGAGACAGACAAGGGCTTTTCAAAGCATTGCTTGACGACAGGATTGATATTATCACCACCGACCATGCACCACATACATTAGAAGAAAAACAAAGATCCTATTTTCAATCAATGTCAGGTGCTCCTATGGTTCAGCATTCATTAAACATCATGCTTGAATTTAACAGACAGGGACTTATCAGTTTAGAAAAAATTGTCGAAAAAATGTGTCACAATGTTGCTACACTTTACCGTATTGAAAAACGGGGATTTATCCGCAAGGGATACTTTGCCGATTTAACGCTGGTTGACTTAAACTCACCGTGGACAGTAAATAAAGAAAACATTTTATACAAATGCGGTTGGTCGCCATTGGAAGGCACAACCTTCCACGCCAAAGTAACACACACTTTCGTGAATGGAAATTTGGTATATGACAATAGAAGATTTTACGAATTAATACCAGGCAATAAAATAGAATTTAAAACGAAATAACAAATAGATGTAAATCGTCAATCAAAACAGGAGTAGTAAGCAGCACAACAAATCTAACAGGAACAGTAATCGTAAAAAACAGGTTATTCACTCAAAAATTGATTATAAAATGAAAAAAATCTCATTCGTCTTTTTAATTGCAGTCGCAATTTTTGCATCGTGCAACAGCAGCAGCACAAGAAACAACAGCAAACAATCATTGGTAGTTGCAACAGCCGATGCAACAATTAAATACCAATGTCCCATGAAATGCGAAGGAGATACTGCCTATACCACAGCGGGGGAATGTCCAATTTGTGAAATGGATTTGAAAAAAACAGCCGAATAAAAGAATGCATTGTGCAATGCATTGTGCAGAAAATTTTGATTCTGGGTTGGTCTTTATGAATGCAAAATTCAGGGATTTACGTATGCTATTCTCCAAAATGGATCACGGCAATATCACGGCAATGCGCCTTTGATTAAAGCCCAGATTTCCTTAAATCCCATTTTGGTTTCTGAGCTACTCACAAAAAAAGGAGGCAATTCGTTCCACACTTCCAATAGTGCAGCGTCGATGACGGCTTTGTTGGCCTCCAGTTCCGCGGGTTTGAGTTTATCTGCCTTGGTGCCTATCAACGCTATGGGTATGTCCTGCTCCCCACATTCGCTGATAAAGTCGATGTCTATTTGTTGCGGTTTGATGCGCAAATCAATCAATACAAACAAACAATACAAATTCTCCCTTTCGTGCAAGTAATGCTTGATCATTTTTCCAAAAACCTCACGTTTGTCTTTGGATACTTTGGCGTACCCATAACCGGGTAAATCAACAAACTGAATCTGCTTGTTTAACAGAAATAAATTAATACTTTGCGTTTTTCCTGGCGTTGAGCTGGTTTTTGCCAATCCTTTCCGCTGAGTAAGCATGTTTATAAGACTACTTTTTCCGACATTGCTTCGGCCAATAAATGCAAATTCTGGCAATGCAGTGTGTGGCATTTCTGAATTTTTTTGCCAGCTCCCGATATAATCTGCGGTCTTGATGTCCATTTTCAGTTTTTTGGTGGCTTAGAAAAGAGCGTATATTTGTATTTTCATTGTGGCGATTCAAGTAAAACCCAATCCGACCTCCGGAGATTCAAAAAAACAACAAGTTGAGGAGATGTTCGATAACATTTCTCCCCGATATGACTTTTTGAACCATTTTCTTTCGTTGGGGTTTGATTATTCATGGCGATCTAAAGTAAGAAAAAATGTGCAGGGTTTGGGTGCCAAATACGTACTCGATGTGGCAACCGGCACTGCAGATTTGGCAATCGAATTGTCAAAGATTGAAGGTTCAAGTATTGTTGGCATTGATATTAGCCAAGGGATGTTGGATTGTGGTCAAATTAAATTACAGCGCAAAAAATGCAATAATCGCATAGTCTTGATCCAGGCTGATTCAGAAAAATTGCCTTTTGACAATGACGCATTCGAGGCCATTACTGTCAGTTTTGGTGTGCGTAACTTTGAGAATTTGTCGATCGGACTCTCAGAAATGTACCGCGTTCTTAAGCCCAGCATGGCGATGGTGGTATTGGAATTTTCCAAACCATCCCATCCAATTTTTAGCAGACTCTATTGGTTTTATTTTAAGAATATTCTCCCTTTTTTGGGAAAAATACTGAGTAGAAGTTCCAATGCATATTCCTATTTACCCCAAAGTGTGGAGGCATTTCCCGAAGGAGAAGAATTTTCAAGCCTCGTCAAATCGGTCGGTTTTAAGAATGTTTCAATTAAACCCCTTACATTTGGTATTTGTACGATGTATACATGCGAAAAATAATTCCATTCATATTGATCATGGCTTTCTTGGGCAAAATTTGCGCCCAACCCCGCGATTACAATCGGGATTACCGCAAACATTTTTTCTGGGGAATTGCCTTTGCAGGAACCTATGCCAAAATGAAAATGGAATTGGATCCCGTTTTTTGGCAACGCACAGATTCTATTCAAAGTATTCGTCCTGGAGGTCAGTCTGGGGGAGGATTTGGAGGTTCTGTAGCCTATCGTTTCGGGAAATATTGGGAACTTAAATCCCTTACCATGCTTCACCTTCACCAACGCAATTTACAATATACTTGGCAACATTCTCCCGGACCAAACATCAAAATCGAAACCATCTCTTTTGATATCCCAATAACCCTTAAGTACCGAAGCAGTATGCCCAATAATACCAGAATGTATGTGCTGGGGGGGGTTCGGTGGTCTCATGATTTTCAGAGCAATGCAGATATTGTGATTGGAGATACGAAACCTTTGGTAGCACTCAAAAAAGACACCTATTATTATGAGTTTGGTGGGGGAATGGAATTTCGTTTGGAGTTTGTAGATGTTTCGTTGGAATTAAAGATGTCTAATGGGTTAAACAATGCTTTGGTTCGTGTGCCAAATAGTTATTATTCTGGCAGTATTGGCTCCATTTTCCCTCGATTGTTTAGTATTTCTTTGATGGCCCAAAATTGAATTTTATTTTACAACATAAAGACCCCTTTTCTAAGGCTAGGGTTGGCTTAATTGATACGGCCCATGGGCAAATTCAGACACCCATTTTTATGCCTGTTGGAACTGCGGGGACAGTTAAGGGTGTTCACCGCAATTTTTTGCTCAATGAGAATGATATCAATGCCGATATTATTTTGGGCAATACCTACCATCTGTATTTGCGTCCGGGTCTCGATATTTTAAAGAAGGCGGGCGGAATTCATGGGTTTAGCAATTGGAATCGGCCGGTGCTCACAGACAGTGGGGGGTATCAAGTATATTCACTGTCCAAAAGCCGTAAGTTGAGTGATGAAGGGGTGAGATTTGCCAGCCATATCGATGGGTCTCCCCATTTGTTTACGCCAGAAAAAGTAATCGATATTCAACGTGTAATTGGCGCTGATATTATCATGGCATTTGATGAGTGTACTCCCTATCCTTGTGCGTATTCATATGCCCAAAAATCGATGCACTTGACACATCGTTGGCTCGATCGGTGTTTTAAACGCTTTCATGAAACCGAATCTTTGTACGGACATAAACAAGCGTTGATGCCGATTATTCAGGGAAGTGTATACGATGATTTACGCAAACAAAGTGCTGAATATGTTCTCAAGTATGATGCCCAAGGCTATGCTATTGGTGGTTTGAGTGTAGGTGAACCCCATGAAGACATGTATCGGATTACTGAATTGCTCTGCGGTATTCTTCCACCCGAAAAGCCTAGATATTTAATGGGTGTTGGCACACCCGAAAACATATTGCATTCCATTTCTTTGGGTATTGATATGTTCGATTGTGTGATGCCAACGCGCAATGGTCGGAATGGCACCATTTTTACACAGGAAGGAATTATAAATATTAAAAATAAACGATGGGCCGATGACCTGTCTCCCCTTGATTCTTTGCTTTGTCCTGAGTATAGTAAGGCTTATGTAAGACATCTATTTCAATCGGGTGAAATGATGGGTCCAATTATAGGGAGTATCCAGAATTTGCGTTTTTATTTGTGGTTGGTTCGTCAGGCAAGGATTCGAATTTTGGCTGGTGATTTCCATATTTGGAAGCAGAGTATCCTCAAGACAGTGAACCAAAAACGCTCTTAAAACGGGTTCGATTCATATCTTTGTATAGGACTTGGCCCTTGTAAAACAATGTTATTTCATTTTTCCGTCTTGAAAATAATCAAAAAAAATCGATGAAAATGAACAAACTCGATTGGTATATTATCAAGAAGTTTTTGCAAACATTCTTTGTCACGGTAATGCTATTTGTGGTTATCATCATGGTGTTTGATGTAGCCGAGAAACTCGATGATTTTTTGGAAAAAAGTGCGCCTTTGAAAGAAATTTTCTCGGTGTATTATGTCAATATTATTCCCAGTTTGTTGAATACCTATTCCCCCATTTTTATTTTCATTTCCGTCTTGTATTTCACGTCAAGGCTGGCTTCTCGAACAGAAATAATTGCCATGTTGGCGGGTGGCGTGTCGTTTAGGAGGATACTCTTTCCATTTATGCTTGCCTCTGCATTGTTGGCCTTTGGAAGTTATGTGTTGAATGCTTGGGTGATTCCAGTAACCGATAAAAATCGGGTGCGGTTTGAAAATACGTATATGCGGGATTATTATTCGAAGGCAAAGTCAACCATTTTCAGACAAATCAAGCCAGGGGTAATTTTATACATGGAATATTTTAACAACAACGATAGTTCTGGTGTGGGGGTTAGTCTGGAAGAATACAAAGAAAAGGAATTGAAAAGCTCTCTGTTTGGGCGGTTTATTCGGTGGTCACCCCAGACAAAAAAATGGAGATTAGAAATGGTTTGGCAGCGAGATTTTTTGCCCAATGGGAACCAGAAAATACAATATCACAGCCAGTTGGATACCCTAATACAATTTAATCCTGACGATTTTTTCTTTCGATTGGAAGATGTACAGAGTTTGAATCAAACAGAATTACGCGCGATGATTGCCAAAGAAAAATTGCGGGGTTCTTCAAATGTAGATCTGCTTGAAACCGAATTATACCGAAGGTATGCATCTCCTTTTTCGACTTTTATTCTTGTTCTTATTGCTGTAAGTGTTGCGGGACGTAAAACCCGCGGTGGATTGGGGTTCTCACTGGGGATCGGGATTTTTGTGATTTTATTCTTCTTATTTTTTAGTAAATATTTTATTTCAATCGGGCAAACAGGGGGGATAATTCCTTATTTGGCTGTATGGTTGCCCAATCTATTGTTTGCCCCCATTGCATATGTATTTTATCGTTTCGCTCAGAAATAGAAATGGGTTGTGCGGTTGCAAAAACAGCACAACCATACCAAAAATCAACACCTTGTCCGAGGCAAACCTGTTTGTTGATTTGGCAAAATATTAATCTACCAGCAATACCAAACCTTTGAGGTAATGACCTTCTGGGTGATACAAATTTACGGGATGGTCGGCACCCTGTCCCAATCGGTATAAGATTCTGCAGTTTCTACCTGCTTCGATACCTGCGGCGGTAATTGTATTGGCAAACAAGGAATCATCTACAACCTGACTGCAAGAAAAAGTAAATAAAAGCCCACCCGGTTTTACCCGCAAAATACCCAAGGAGTTTAAACGCTTATATCCCATCACTGCCTTGTGTTTTTTTGCAAGGCTTTTGGCAAAAGCGGGGGGATCTAGCACAACGATATCAAATTGTTTTTCTTCTTCACAGAGGTATTGCATCACATCCGCAACCCGCGATGTATGCTTTTGGTTTGCATTCAGTTTTAAGAGACCCACATTTTCATTGGCCATTGCGACAGCAATTCCACTTATATCAACACTGGAGACTTCACTTGCGCCTCCTTTCAATGCAGCCACTGAAAATCCACCTGTATAGCAGAAAGTATTCAAGACACTCCGTCCTTTCGCAAATTTCCTAAGTAAATCTCTGTTGTCGCGCTGGTCTAAAAAAAACCCCGTTTTTTGTCCTGTAATCCAATTTACCCTAAATTGTAATCCATTTTCCAAGGCAATGGTTTCGGGTGAATCTCCCAGCAGAAACCCATCTGTATTGGATTGTCCGTGCATGGCAGCAGTACTTTTATTGTATATGGTTGACAGTCTTAATCTGTCTATCAATTGCAATGCCTGGGCGATGTCATCCAAACAATTAAACATGCCATGACTGTGGGCTTGTAGTACTGCACAATCATTATAAATATCAATAATCAAACCAGGCAAACCATCGCCTTCCCCATGAGCCAAGCGGAATGCATTGTTGTCTTTCACTTGTCCAAAACCCAATAATTCTCTTGCCCTCAGACAATTCTCCAAACGCATTTTCCAAAACTGAATCGATGGCTCAATGGCTTCAAATGCAAGCATGCGTATGGCGATACTTCCGTCACCAACATGGCCAACACCCAGTATATTTTTTTGGCTATCGTAAACCCTTACCCAGTCGCCCACAGTGGTATCGGGCATGTCTTTGATTGCCCCAGAAAAAACCCAGGGGTGTTTTCTGAGTATACTAACTTCTTTTCCAGATTTTAAGGTGGCTTTTTTCACTTCTGTGTGCAAAGTTGCTTGAATTCCCTGAAATTTGAATCATTATGTTGCGTATTCGTGAAATCGTTTCTGTTTTAGAGCAAGTGGCTCCTTTGTGTTTACAGGAGTCTTATGACAATAGTGGATTGATTGTGGGTGATCCTGAAAAATTGGTTGGCAAAGCATTGCTCTGTATTGACAGCACAGAAGCAGTCATTGACGAAGCCATTGCAAAAGGATGCAGCTTAATCATAGCGCATCACCCTATTGTTTTTGATGGATTGAAACAATTTACCGGGAGTAATTATGTCCAAAGGGTAGTGATGAAGGCAATTCGCAATGAAATTGCCATTTATGCTTGCCACACCAATCTCGACAATGTGTTAAGGGGGGGGGTAAATCAAAAAATTGCCCAAAAATTGGGTGTTTTGCCCACAGGGGTATTGCGGCCTATGCCAGGAATAATCGAAAAGTTGGTTGTGTATGTCCCCATAGAACAATCCGAAGCGGTTAAAAATGCCCTTTTTTTAGCAGGTGCTGGCCATATCGGCAATTATGATGAGTGTGCATTTTCTGGGTTAGGCGATGGGAGTTTTAGGCCCAATGAAGAAGCCCATCCATATACGGGAATTGCGGGAAGGCGCGAATTGATTCAAGAAGTAAGGCTTGAAGTATTGGTGCCAGTTTGGTTGAAGTCGCAAGTTTTTTCTGCGTTAAAACAAGCCCATCCTTTTGAAGAAATCGCCCATGATTGGCTTCGCTTACAAAATACGCATTCTGAATTTGGAAGTGGTATTTTTGGGACATTGTCCCAACCCTTGGATAGCGAAGATTTTTTACGCTTTATCAAGGATTCTTTGGAACTAAAAGTTCTCAAATTTACTCCCATTGCTTCCAAAAAAATCAATACAGTCGCTATATGTGGCGGTGCGGGAAGCTTTTTAATTTCCGATGCATTGCGTGCTGGAGCCGATGCTTTTCTCACTTCCGATATCAAATACCATGCATTTTTTGATGCAGAACAATCGATGTTGCTATGTGATGTTGGGCATTATGAAAGTGAGAAATACACGATTGAATTGTTTTCTACAATTTTATCGGAAAAATTGCCTAATTTCGCAACCATTTTCTCAGAGACCAACACCAACCCTATAGATTATTTAATATAAAATGGACGTAACCATCGATAAAAAACTAAAAGATTTGTGGAAATTACAGCAGATCGATTCACGGCTCGACAATCTTCGTGCTGTATTGGGCGAATTACCCATGGAAGTGTCTGATTTGGAGGATGATATTGCAGGTTTTGAAACCCGGGTATCCCATATTTCTGCCGAAATAGATGAATTAAATCATGAAATCAGCGGAAAGAAAAACAGCATCAAGGATTTCCAACGCCTCATTGAAAAATACGACGAGCAGCTCAATAACATCAAAAATAGCCGCGAGTACAATGCCATTATCAAGGAAAAGGAAATTGCTGGCTTAGAAATTTTGTCAGCCGAAAAGCGGATTCGTGAATTCGAACGCCAAATAGAATTGAAGCAAGAGGTATTGGTTAATACCCAAAATGCAGTATCAACCCGTCAAGATGATTTGGCATTCAAAAAATCAGAATTGGTTGAAATTGAAAAAGAAAACGCTGAAGAAATTGAAAAAATACTGCTTGATCGGTCTAGTTCTGAAACAAAATTAGAACCGCGCTTGCACCGTGCATACCATAGAATTCGTGGGAATGTGCGCAATGGCATTGCGGTTGCTTCAATTATGCGTGGTTCTTGTGGCGGTTGCTTTAGCAAAATCCCTCCCCAACGCCACAGCGATATTCGTGCACATTATCGCATCATAGACTGTGAGAATTGTGGACGAATTTTGGTTGACCAATCTGTTACAGGTATTGCTGCGGTTGACGAAGGGAAATTTGAAAAAACAACCCGACGCAAAGTTCGTTTAACGACCAAATAATCACCCCAATAATTACGGGTTCTTATTTTACCAAAACACAACGTAAATCGGGCATAATTTGCATGATTTTCTCTTTCGGCATATTGCTGATGTCAATAAAGTAAATGGTTTTCCCCTCATCTAGGGTTTGACCTCCCATCCAACCCATTTCCTGCTTGATTTCTGTACTTTCTTTGCGAAATATTTTTACGGGCATCAAGCAATACCATCCGTTTCCGAAGCCCTTTTCATCCAATAAAGGCTGTATGCGGTGTATGGGACCACTTAGAATTTTGACGATGCTCTCTTGTTCAGAAGAAAATTTCAACTGCAATTTTTGGATGTAACTTGGAAGTCCTCCATTGGCTTTTACAATGGCTGGAAGGGTGTATTTAGAATACGTTTCTGCATTTTTGTTGAGATACGATTTGCCTAAGTCATTCGCGGCCAATTGAAATAAAACACTCATTTTCACACTGTCTTTTCCGTATAAATCTTTGCCCACGGTGTCTGTATAGTGTATCGGAGCGATACCGTCAGGTGTTTCTGTTCCTGGCAGTCCTAAATTGGCCAAATCAATTTCTGGAGCCTTATTTTCACTGGTATTGTTTGAACAAGAAATGATACAAAAGCATAAGCCCATTAAAAACACAGTGGAGCGTAATTCCGATGCCCTGTTTTTTATCATTTTTTATTGCTTAGGGGAAAAATAGATTGGGGTTTTAAAAAGCACTTCAAACTTAATACAAAGGGTGCTCTATTAAAGCACCCTTTGTATTAAGTTTGATAGGGAGAAGTGTTATTTCACCTCTTCGAAATCTACATCCTGAACTTGGTCTCCAGCAGTTCCTGATGGAGGGGTCTCTGCATTTGGTGCTTCGCCCTCTGAACCCGCATCAGACTTACCATTTGTGGCATTGTACATGTCTTGGCTAGCCGCTTGCCATGCTTCGTTTAAGGAAGCCGTTGCAGTTTCGATGCCAGCGAGATCTTTTTCAACCAATACTTTTTTCAGGTTACCCAAAGCGATTTCAATGGCTTCTTTTTTATCGGCTGGAATTTTATCGCCATATTCTTTCATTTGTTTTTCGGTATTGAATACCAGGGCGTCAGCAGTATTTATGGCATCTACTTCTTTTTTACGATTCTTGTCTGCGTCTGCATTCATTTCAGCATCTTTTTTCATCTTCTCGATGTCTTCCTTACTTAACCCACTGCTGGCCTCAATACGAATTTTTTGCTCTTTGCCTGTGGCGGTATCTTTAGCATGGACGTTCAAAATTCCGTTTGCATCGATGTCGAAACTTACCTCAATTTGAGGGGTTCCTCTGGGTGCAGGAGGGATGCTATCCAAAACAAATTTCCCAATGGTCTTGTTGTCACTTGCCATAGGCCGTTCTCCCTGCAAAACATGGATTTCAACAGAGGGTTGATTGTCTGCTGCAGTTGAGAATGTTTCGGTCTTTTTGGTGGGTATCGTTGTGTTTGATTCGATCATCCGGGTCATGATTCCACCCATTGTTTCAATGCCCATACTCAAAGGTGTTACATCCAATAATACGACGTCTTTTACTTCTCCTGTTAGAACACCTCCTTGAATTGCTGCACCTACTGCTACAGCTTCGTCGGCATTCACTCCTTTGCTTGGCGCTTTCCCGAAGAAATCTTCAACCAATTTCTGAATGGCTGGAATGCGGGTAGAACCTCCAACAAGAATAATCTCATCAATATCGCTGGGTTTCATGTGGGCATCTTTGAGTGCCTGTTTGCAGGGCTGTAATGTGCGTTGAATTAAACTCGATGCCAATTGCTCAAACTTACTGCGACTCATTTTTAGGACCAAGTGTTTTGGAACACCATCCATCGCAGTTATATACGGTAAATTGATGTCGGTTTCGGTGCTGCTTGAAAGTTCGATTTTGGCTTTTTCGGCTGCTTCCTTCAGACGCTGTAAGGCCATGGGATCTTTTCGCAAATCCATATTTTCTTGGGATTTGAATTCTTCTGCCAAATAATCAATGATTACTTGGTCGAAATCGTCCCCACCCAAATGGGTATCACCATTGGTGCTTTTTACCTCAAAAATACCATCACCCAGTTCTAGTACAGAGACATCAAATGTTCCTCCACCCAAATCATAAACTGCTATTTTAATGTCGCGATCGGTTTTGTCTAATCCGTAGGCCAATGCGGCTGCAGTGGGTTCATTGATGATTCGTTCAACCTTCAATCCCGCAATTTCTCCAGCCTCTTTGGTCGCTTGGCGTTGTGCATCGTTAAAATATGCAGGTACAGTAATAACTGCACGTGTCACTTCTTGACCCAAATATTCCTCTGCGGTTTTCTTCATTTTCTGAAGTACCATGGCGCTAATTTCTTGCGGAGTATAGTTTCGGTCACCAATTTTTACCCGGGCCGTATCATTTTCACCCTTCACAACTTCATAGGTCATACGACCGATTTCAGTTTTCATGCTTGAGTATTTTTCACCCATGAATCGTTTGATAGACTGAATGGTATGTTGGGGGTTGGTAATTGACTGGCGTTTTGCCGAATCTCCTACTTTGCGTTCTCCATTTCCATTGTCCATAAATGCTACGATAGAGGGTGTTGTTCTCCGTCCTTCGCTGTTTGCGATTACAACGGGTTCGTTACCTTCTAAAACGGCTACGCAGCTGTTTGTTGTGCCTAAATCAATTCCAATAATTTTACTCATAATAGTTCATTTGTTTTGTCACAATTCAGCAATCGCTATACCACTCACCAATCTGCAATGGCTGACTGTCTAATTGGCAGAATCAATAACAAATTTGGCAGAAAAGACCTTTTTTGTTGGGTAGAAACTGCCTTTTTTTCAGATTAACGGATAAAATTAAGCGACTTGGTTAATACATGTTTCTGTAAATAAGCGATAGAGGCCGCATCTATAGCGACATTCCAAACCTTCTGTGTACACCGTGATGCAAACAATCCATAACCCCCATTAATATTTGTGTATTCGGCTTGTTTCTGCACGATTCCGATGCTTGGTTCATTGACAGAAATATAATCTGAGAGGGTTTGATTGCCTCCATAAAAGGTTACCCCGACCCATTTTATTCTGTGTGTCAAGCCCGGTGAGGCAGCAATGCTATTTTGCAAAAATTGCAAAAAGCTGAGTCGTGGAATTTGCCTTAAGGGAGAAGCGTTGTTGCCAACCAAAAGATTGTTGACCATTTTCCAGGTAGCCATCTTTTCGGTTTTTTTGTTCGAATCCAATGCGTTTATTTCTTCGTAAAAAACATGAAACTGAATATCATACGCATAACTGTTGCTTGCCGCGTTGAACGAAATGGTAATGTATTCTGGGCCGACGCTGAAAATATTTGTTTGGTCTTGGAATGGCGCCCTAATTTTTGCTGTTCCGACAGTGCGGGTGTATGAAACAGCTTTTGTTTTGCTGATTGGATTGCTAACCGTGATTTCATATTCTTCATTGGGATAAATCTTTTCCCGGGTGACCCACAGAATATTTTTGTTGTTGGCAAAAATTCCACTGTCTTTTTGTATCGAGTTTTCTGCCAGAAAAACAATTTGTTCACCTGTAGAAATACGCTTTAATTCGACATGGGTAGAATCAAGGTATAAACTATCAGAAATTTTGGCGGTTTCTAATGCCCCTTTGCTTTTATTGAGGTAGGCTTTGTTTACTTTGACATATTGAATCGTATCATTGGGGTCTAGCAATGCGAAGACAACAATTGTTTCTTTGTATTTGGCATTAATCAATATTTCGTTTTCACACGCTGAAATTAACAGCATTAAACCAACAATAAAGAACAGGCCTTTTGACCAAAGATTGAACAATTGGTGTTTCATTTATAAATAATCTTATTTTTGTCCATGGATACCTTGCAAAGTTCGACATTTTACGCTGATTTCGTTTTATTATCGGGCAAATTTCATTGCAACACATTCGCCGCAACTATATTTTAACATGAGTCTACACAAGAAGCAAGAAAAAAAAATTACCACCCACGTTTTGTTCGAGATGAAAAAACGTGCGGAAAAAATTTCCATGCTTACTGCTTACGATTATTCGATGGCCAGGGTTGTAGACAAGGCAGGCATTGATGTCATTTTGGTAGGGGATAGCGCTTCTAATGTGATGGCGGGACATGAAACTACCTTGCCCATCACCTTGGATCAAATGATTTACCACGCCAGCAGCGTGGTGAGGGGTGTGGCCAGGGCTTTGGTTGTTGTTGATTTGCCATTCGGTAGTTACCAAGGGAATAGCAAAGAGGCCCTGGTCTCTGCCATTCGTATCATGAAGGAAAGTGGTGCACATGCCATAAAACTAGAGGGTGGGGAAGAAGTTTTGGAAAGTATAAAACGCATTTTAACGGCGGGTGTTCCCGTGATGGGGCATTTGGGGCTTACCCCCCAAAGCATTTATAAATTTGGGACCTATGCGGTTCGGGCTACGAAAAACCAGGAGGCTGAGAAATTGATAGCAGACAGCAAGTTATTGGAAGAAGCGGGTTGTTTTGCCATTGTATTAGAAAAAATCCCTGCAAAATTGGCACAAAGAGTAGCCGAAAATTTGCACATTCCAGTCATTGGCATTGGTGCAGGTGCGGGTGTCGATGGGCAGGTTCTGGTTGTGCATGATATGTTGGGTATTACCAATGAATTTAGCCCACGGTTTTTACGCCGATATGCCGATTTGTTTGAAACCATTCAGGGTGCTGTTCAGAACTATATTGCTGATGTGAAAGCAAGTAATTTTCCCAATAAAAAAGAACAGTATTGATTTTTCAATCTGTGTATTTTGGTTGAGATGTAACTAAAATTTAAGACAAATGCCAATCTCAATTATCATTGAAACCCTTACGGAAGATCATTATCCCCAAGTGGTATCAATTTTTAAACAGGGGATATTGGGAGGCAATGCAACCTTCGATTCTGTAGAAACCCATTGGGAATCTTGGGATCGTGGGCATCTAGCCCATACGCGTTTTGTGGCTAAATTTGCAGATCAGGTTGTGGGTTGGGTTGCTTTGAGTTCGGTTTCTGAGCGGTGTGTTTTTGAAGGTGTAGCAGAACTTAGTGTATACATTCACAACGATTTCCAAGGAAAAGGCATCGGCAATACCCTGATGTGCAAAGCCATCTTTGTATCCGAATCAGAAGGCATTTGGACACTTCAATCAGGAATATTTCCCGACAACATTCCAAGCATTCGCCTGCATGAGAAACAGGGATTTCGAAGGGTCGGATTTCGGGATAAAATTGGGAAAATGCCCGACGGAACATGGCGTGATATTGTGATTATGGAGCGAAGGTCTCTCTTGTTGTAGAAGGTCTCTCTTGGAGGAGAAGATCTCACTTGGAGGAGAAGATCTCTCTTTGGGCAGGCGGTTTTTTGGGGGGTAAACAATGGGATGCAGGCTCGGCTTAAAAAACATACCTGGCACTTCAGTGAATTGGGTCATTGCGAACAATCCAATCAACACAATACAGATTATGCTTTTCCTTTGGCGTGATCGGCTAAGAATTGTGCCAATCCAAGGTCAGTCAAGGGGTGTTTGAGTAGTCCAAGAATTGCACTGAGGGGGCATGTGACAACATGGGCACCCGCTTCTGCGCATTTTACAATATGCAATGGGCTTCGAATACTTGCTGCAAGAATTTCGGTTTCGTAGCCTTGTATGGCATATATTTCTGCAATTTGTCCGATTAAATCCACACCGTCCCAATTCATATCGTCTATCCGTCCAATGAATGGAGATAGATAGGTAGCACCAGCTTTGGCCGCCAAAATAGCTTGGCCTGCACTAAAAATAAGGGTACAATTGGTTCTAATACCTTTGCTGTGAAAATATTTAATGGCTTTTACGCCCTCTTTTATCATCGGTATTTTAACCACAATATTGGGATGTAATGAAGCCAGTTTTTCACCTTCTGCAACCATGCCTTCAAAATCGGTGCTAATGACCTCTGCGCTCACATCCCCATTGACCAATTCACAAATGGCTTTGTAATGTGAATTGACGGCCTCAGTAGAAAAGATACCCTCTTTTGCCATTAAGCTGGGGTTTGTGGTTACCCCATCCAAAATGCCGAGGTCATTCGCTTCTTTGATTTGTGCCAAATTGGCGGTGTCGATGAAAAATTTCATACGAACAAAGTTAGGGGTTTAAAGGGATTGCTGCTATTATATCGGATCCTTAAAGGATTATTTTCACATTCGTTCAAACTTTTTTTTCTTCGTTTCGTTTATATAGTATTGTATTTTTAACAGACAAACCATGAAACGAAGAGTCGCAGTGTATCGAACTGCACATTTTAATGCAGCACATCGTTTGAATGTCCCCTCCTGGACCGACGAGAAAAACCGAGAATTTTTTGGTTTGTGCAACAATGAACACTACCATGGCCACAACTACGATTTGCATGTTCGCGTTGAGGGAGAAATGGATGAGCTCACCGGATACTTGATCGATTTGAAGGTTCTTAAGCAATACATAGAAGAAGAAATCATTGAAAAGTTTGACCACAAGAATTTAAATTTGGATACCCCTGATTTTAAAGACCTAAATCCGACTGCTGAAAATATTGTTTGGGTGATTTGGCAAAAATTGCGCTTGCGTCTGGATCCCAAATTTAATTTAGGTGTTAGATTGTATGAAACGCAACGTAATTTTGTAGAGTTTAATGGATAAGAATTTAGCAAATCAGATGCTCAAGCATTGGGAAGAAATGGGTGATTCACACATTTCAATTAAATCAGAAACGCCCTTGCGTGAGGATGCGTTTGCAATTGACGATGCCCTAAAAATCGAATTGATCGCCAAACATTTCAAAGAAATCATGCATGTATTGGGTTTGGATCTCGAGGACGAAAGCTTAAAGGGAAGCCCTATTCGTGTGGCAAAAATGTTTGTCAATGAGCAATTTAAAGGGTTGGATCCTAAAAACAGGCCCGAGCCAACATTGTTTGAAAACAATTACCAATATGCTGAAATGTTGTTAGAGAAAAACATTCAATTCTACAGCACCTGCGAACACCATTTTGTGCCAATTTATGGCCATGCGCATGTTGCATACATTAGCAGTGGAAAAGTAATTGGATTAAGTAAAATCAATCGAATTGTAGATTATTTTGCAAAAAGACCGCAAGTACAGGAGCGTTTGACTGTTCAAATTGCTGAAGAACTAAAGCAGGTTTTGGATACCCAGGATGTTGCCGTAATCATTGATGCCAAACACATGTGTGTTGCCAGCCGGGGTGTAAAGGATACTGCAAGTTCGACAGTGACGTGTAGTTTTCATGGAAAATTCATGGATTCTGATTCCCGTTCCGAATTGTTGAAGTATATCAGTGGATAATTGTTGAAATGTTTTTATAAATCCAAAAAGCAAAAAAGCAGCATTTTCGCTGCTTTTTTGCTTTTTGAGGGCGATTAACCGGACTTGAACCGGCGACCCCTAGCGCCACAAGCTAGTGCTCTAACCACCTGAGCTATAACCGCCATTTTGTGGGCTGCAAATATAGATTTTTTTTGAATAATTTTCATTTTGCCTTGGAATGATTTTATAAATGATCAATAATTTGAAGAGCCGCTTTGGGCGGCTTACTTTTGCCGTATGCAAACGGCGAAACAGGTGTTGTGGTTAGCGGGTTGGTTTCCATCGGTTTCGAATGGAGCATCCGGAAATTTCATTGCCAGACATGCCGATGCTTTTGCCGAGTTCAATGCCAAAATGGGCCATGGATATAATTTACATGTCTTGCACTGTGCTTTGTATCCTTTTTTTGGTAAAAAAGCAATTCCGCTTAATTCTTCCTCCTTGGTGTATCAATTATTATGGTGTCCAGTTCCTCAATTTGGATCAATAGGACATGCTGGGGATGGTCAATACGGTGATCAAATATCTCCATTTGCACGAATATTGAACGGAATAGTTAAACCCATTGACCATGTAATATATACTGTTTATCTCCGCAGATTTTTGCAGTTGTATTTGCGCAATCATGGCAATCCGGTTCTTGTCCATGTTCATGCTGCCGATAAAATTGGCAGAATTGTTCCTTGGTTGATAAAAAGGCTTGGTGTACCGCTTTGGCTTACAGAGCACTGGGCAATTTTCAATGAAATAGTGGAAGACGGTTTTTCAAAAAGGTCAATTTCATTTCAAAGTATGTATAAACGATTGTGGAAAATTTTAACAATTTCCGCACCGGTAAGCCACTCTTCTCAGAAAGATTTGCAACACTATTTGGGCAATGTTTTGCCTTCCATTTCATCTGCCCAAACCGCTTCCAATTGTTTTGTAATGCCATTTGTTTTGTTTCGCAATGCAGTGGATACTAAGGTTTTTTATCCTATCTCTGGTATTTCTGATGTAGAGGAAGTGAGTTTTAATAAAACCCCAATCCCAAACAGGGAACCCAATCCCAAAGAAGATGCCCCAGCAAACCCTGCAGAAAGCAACGCAGAAAGCAAGGGGGTTCGCAACGCAGAAAGCAATGCAAAAAAACACCCGGGAATCAAAGCCATAAAAAAAACGGGTCCTTACCGCTTTATTCATGTATCATCTTTGGATGTTCGAAAAAATGGAGAAGGTATTTTACGGGCATTTGCACAATTTCAAATAGACAATAAAAACAATGCAACACTTACGATGGTGGGGGCCAATAACCAATCGATGATTCAGTTGTCTCGCAGTTTGAATATCCAAGACAAGGTTTTTTTTACTGGAAATTTGCCGATTCAAGGGGTTGCAGATGCCATGCGTGCGGCAGACGCGTTTGTGCTTTTTTCAATGATGGAAAATGCCCCCTGTGTAATTTCAGAAGCCCTTTGTTGCGGATTGCCTGTAATCGCAACCCACGTGGCAGGTATTCCTGAAATGATATTTCCCGAACGCAATGGGTTGCTTGTTGCTGTGGCAGATGAAGACGCTTTGTCAACAACCTTTTCAGAATGTATGCGCATATTTCCTGATTCGCCGTATAATGAAATCGCGCAAGACGCCCAAAATATTTATGGGTATGACGCAGTAGCCAGCACTTTAACCAGATCTTACCAAAAAATCTTGAACACAACATGTGCGGAATAGCAGGTGTAATCGCGTTTTCTAAATTTAATGCCAAAGAAATTCGGCGTATTGGAAGCGCTTTTTCTCAGCAATTAGCACACCGTGGTCCAGACGATGAGGGATATATTGGTTTTGTTGATGGGCCTGCTATCTCGCTGTATGGATCTGATACAGATTTACACTGGTGCGACAAAAATCCCTCAATCCCAATCGAAACTTTCAACTCAGAATCCCATGGGATGATGATGCATCGGAGGTTGTCAATATTGGGACTATCGCAGCTAGGACACCAACCCATGCAGAGTCATTGTGGGCGATATTGGATTAGCCTTAACGGCGAAATATACAATTATAAAGAACTTGCCGAAGAGTTTAACTTACCCAATTCTTCCCAAACGGATACCGAAATTTTATTGGAGCTATGGAAATTGGAAGGACCTGATTGCCTTTCACGACTGGATGGGTTTTTTGCGTTTTCTCTGTGGGATGATGAATGCAAGCGATTGTATCTCGTTCGGGATCGACTGGGCGTAAAGCCTTTGTATTATGCATGCAACAAGGATGCACTTTGGTTTGCCAGTGAAGATTATGCGTTGCACCATGCATTGCACCAATCTGGATTGAAGCAATATGGGGTTCATGCCCTCGCCGTTCACTTGCATTTGGAATTTGGAAAATCAGATGAAATTTCTTTATTCCAAGGAATTCAAGAACTCCCAAAGGCAACGTATCTGTGTTTTGAATCTCACAAATGGGAAAGTCCCGTCGAATCATCGCTTGTTGTTTGGTACAATCCCCTCCAAGATCAAACAATCAAAAAACAGCAATACGCGACACTTTTAGGTGTAAGAGAAAGTGCGTTGGAAAGCTTTGTAAATAAGGCTCCAATTATACTAAGAGCCCAATTATTGAAAAGCATCACCAGGCGTTTGCGCAGCGATGTGCCGATTGGCTTTGCAGTAAGTGGGGGAATCGATAGTGCAGCATTGCTTGCCTTTGCCAAACGCATATTGCCCAAAGGAACGGAATTTCATGTATTTTCGATTAACGCACCCGGCAGCGAGGGAGATGAAAGTATGTGGCAGAAGATGGTGGTTCATTCACAGGGAGGTATTTGGCATCCGATCGATATTTCAATGGGTACATCAGATTTGCTTTTGAGGTATACCAGGAAAACCCGACGACCAGCTGTGGCCTGGAATAATTTGGCCCATTTTGTTCTTTGCGAGGCTGTTCAAAAGACAGGTATTAAAGTATTGTTTAATGGTCAGGGTGCAGATGAGCTATTTGCAGGGTATCCGCATTATTATACTGCCGCATTTTGGAAAGAGCGAAAGTCTCTTTGGAAACACCACCATAAATGGCCCATTTCTTTTTCTTCCGCAGCGAAACAATGGCTTAAAAAAACGCTAGGGTCGTTTTTGGGTCGGGTTTTTCAAACCGATTTGCAGGTCTTAATGCATGGCGATTATTACGGTGATTGCCTTGGTCAATTGTTGCGGTATGAAGACCGAAATTCAATGGCATGTGGCATTGAAAGTAGGAACCCATTTGCCGACGACCATGTTTTGGCTGAGACATGGCTCAACAATGAACCGTTAGAGGTTGAAAACAATCAAAAAAGTCCTCTAACAGACCGGTTAAACAACGGATATTCCAAAGGGATATTGCGTGCGGCGTTAAAAGGGGACAAGGATTTAGAATCTGACAATTGGAATGATTCTCTGTTGCCCAAAGAGTTGATTTTGAGAACCGATAAAAAAGGATTTACAGTTCCTGCACATATGCTTACATTGCGCTGTTTGGAAGATTGGAAGCCGTATATATTTTCAATAAAATTGGATGATTTTGTGGCGATAAGCCTCAGAAAAAAAGTATTTAACCAAGCCAAGGATACCCAGACATTGTTTCGTTGGGCTTCGATGGGCTGTTTTTTAGAGGAACTTATTGGAAAGGAGTTGCCCAATGAAAAATAGTCCTGTAAAAACTTTTGGTTGGCAGTTGATAAAGGCCATTACAGCCGGATCAGTGGTGGTTTTATATTCTAGATTATTGGGATCTGAGGGTCGTGGAAAGTTGTCAATTTTGCTCCTCGATTTGCAGTTGATATTGATGGTTAGTGAATTGGTGGCGGGATCTGCTTTGGCAAATTTGTTGATTCGGTATTCTCAAAAACGCATTTTGCCCACCGCATGGATTTCATTGCTGTTGGTTTTATTTATTGGCTATAGATTGGGTATGTATCTAAATATTCCCCAAGACTTTTTGCATGTACTTTTTTTGCAGGGGATGTTTTTGGGCGGTTTGAATATTCAATACAATATTTATCAAGCAAATGAATGGATTTATAGGCGAAACCCTCTACAATGGGGATTGGAAATCATCAAGTTGTGTCTGTTGGGGATGTTCTTTGTTTTCGGCACAGGCACGGCTGAGAAAATATCTACACCCATGGCTGGTTTGTTTCCCACGAAAATTGACCTAGCGATAGACCCCAATGTATATGGAATATTGGCAATATTGGCTCTTTCCTCGGGTTTAATTTGGCTTATTTCGGTTTGGAAGACCCGTGGGTATTTAAAAGGAGTGAATGGATTTACATTGCCTCCAAAGGAAATGTTTCAGATGGGATTGGGGTCGCAACTTGGCCACGTATTGTTATTTCTCTTATACCGTTTGCCCTTATGGTTCGTTGCCAGTCGCTGCGGAAGTGCCCAGGCTGGAGTGTTTGCGAATGCTTTTTTGATGGCAGACACCCTTTGGGTTTTTGCCAATTCTTTCGGAACCATTTTGCACAGCCGTATTTTAGGCAGGGAGAATCACCTTTTTCGCATGAATTTGGTGGCCCGGTATATGTTGCTTTCGGCGTTGGGCACCTTGCTAATGATTTTGGGAATTATTATGGTCCCAAATTTTGTATTTGTAGGGATCTTTGGCAATGATTTTTCGGGACTCAAAGAAAATTTTATCCTCATTACGCCGGCTATACTGTGTTTGGCTTTGTCTGCGCCCCTTGGGCATTACCTGCATGCTACTAATAGGTTTAAAACATTGATTGTCTCAAATGCAGTTGCGGTTTTGATTTTTGTAATGGTAGGGTTTGTATTGGATCCTCAGGCATACGAATATAGACTATTGACGATCGACAATACTCCCAGAACCATGGTTATTTTGGGAATTTGTATAGACCATTATCACGGGTTAATGATTGCTGTTAATACCGGATTTTTTGCCTTATTGGCCATGAATTGGTTTGCAGTAAAGCCCCGATTTAGGAAAGGATTTCGGTGGAATTTTATACGCAGATACGTAAAAAGCATGGCAAAAAGTTCAGTGCCCAGATTGTATATTTTTTAACACAATCATGAGTTTGTGGAATGAACCAGTTGTGGAATATGTATTTTTGCAGCGTGTTTAAGCAAAACAAATAAAAAATGACAGTCGTAAATCAAAGTGGAGTACCACAGTATAATCCACTAGAGAGTATGCAAAGGCGCTTCGATGAAGCAAAAGATATTTTGGGTTTGGATGAGCAATTCGCCAATGTTTTGCGGGTTCCCGACAAAGTGGTTGCTGCAAATATTCCTGTTACAATGGATGATGGAACAATAAGGGTATTCGAAGCCTATCGGGTTGTGCATAGTGTACATCTGGGGCCATCCAAAGGAGGAATTCGTTATAGTTTAGATGTAAATGTTGATGAGGTAAAAGCCCTGGCGGCATGGATGACTTGGAAGTGTGCAGTGGTCAATGTTCCTTTTGGTGGAGCTAAGGGGGGTATTAAATGTGATCCCCGTTGTTTGAGTAAAGGGGAGTTGGAAAGAATAACGCGTGCATATACACTTTCTATGAGGCATGTTTTTGGTCCTGACAAAGATATTCCAGCCCCTGATATGGGTACAAGTGCCCAAGAAATGGCTTGGATTGTAGACGAATTTAGCAAAATTTCTGGTCACAATTCCTATGCAGTTGTTACGGGGAAACCCCTTATTTTGGGGGGTAGTTTGGGTCGTGTTGAAGCGACCGGTAGGGGGGTTATGGTGAGCACCCGCAGCGCGATGGCGAAATTGGGGATGAACCCAACCAAAACCACTTGTGTCGTCCAGGGATTCGGGAATGTTGGCAGTATTTCTGCTAAATTGATAGCCCAAATCGGAGTAAAAATTGTTGCAATTTCTGATGTGACTGGTGGCTATTTTAATGAAGATGGAATTGATGTTGAAAAGGCAATCGCTTATGTTGAACAAAGTGAGAATAAAACCCTAGAAGGTTTTGAAGGGGGGGTAAAAGTTAGCAATGAAGAGTTACTAGAATTGCCATGTGATATTTTGGTACCCGCAGCTATGGAAGACCAAATCACCCCCGAAAATGCTTCTCGTATTAAAGCGAAATTAATTGTTGAAGGAGCCAATGGACCTACAACAGCAGAAGCAGACCATATTCTCAATGAGAAAAAGATTTTGGTAGTACCCGATATCTTGGCAAATGCAGGTGGGGTTACAGTTTCATACTTCGAATGGGTTCAGAATCGATTGGGGTATTATTGGACAGAGGAACGTGTCAATCGCAGGGCCGACCGGGTGATGAAACAAGCGTTTGACAATGTATATGCCACCAGCGAAAAATACAGTGTTGATATGAGAATCGCAGCTTATATTGTCGCTTTGGACAAGGTTGCCAGCACCTTAAAACTTCGGGGATCTTTTTAATTCATGCGTTTACACAAGGAGGGATTTACCATACTCATATTTACTGCGTTAATTCTTATAGGATTCAATGCAGGGATTCGTTTTTTGGCAGGTGAAAACAGCCTTTTTGCATCAATATTTTTGATTCTCTCCTTTATTTTCTTTGTTCTGGTTGTTCAATTTTTTAGAAACCCTCTCCGCAGTACACCCCAAGAACCTGGAAGTATTATTGCCCCAGCGGATGGCCAGGTTGTTGTAATTGAAGAGGTTGAAGAATTGGAGTATTTCAAGGATAGACGCAGACAAATCAGTATTTTTATGTCGCCGTTGAATGTTCATGTAAACCGCGTTCCTATCTCTGGAAAAGTGGTCTATTACAAATATTTTAAAGGAAAATATTTGGTAGCTTGGCATCCAAAAAGCAGTACCGAAAATGAAAGAACTTCGGTAGTAATGGAAGAGAATGGGAAAGAAGTGTTATTCAGACAAATTGCCGGAGCTGTGGCAAGAAGAATCGTTTGCTATGTTAAGCCTGGTGACGAATTGTCGAAAGGAGATGAATATGGATTCATTAAATTTGGGTCTCGAATTGATGTGTATCTTCCTTTAAACGCAGACGTTACAGTAGAAATTGGCCAAAAGACAATTGGAGGGGAAACCGTGATTGCAAAATGGAAATAATGTGTTATATTTGTTTTGTAAATATAAATACCATGAAAAAAATATGTCTTTTAGGATTGTTCATCGCAGGTTTTGTGTTGTCTTCCCATGCACAACAGGCTTCTAATACCCAAAGTCCTGTTTCTGTTGAAGTGGCTAAAGTAGAAGTTACTTCTGCAAAACCTTGTTGCAAAAAAGAAGGCTCCGCAGCTTCTTGTAGCAAATCTGAATCTACTGCCAAATCGAAAGAGTGTTGTAAGAAAAAAGGTTCTGCTGCTAGTTCTGCCAAACAAAAATGTGGGGGTAGTGAAGCAAATTCAAGTGCGGCCACTGAAGAGAAATCTTGTATAACTCCAAATTGTCAGAAGCCTTGCTGTAAAAAAGTCTAAATAGCTAAAAAACTGTACTTTAAAAGCGCCCTGTGGGCGCTTTTTTTTTTGGATAGTAATCAGCATTGTCAATTCAATTGTTTTACGTCGATCAAAACATAGGATCTATTCAAATTTTCATCGGATAAACCATCTTTCTTCAGGGGTGGCTTCAAGTTGCTAATGCAAAAATTAGTACTTTAATAATAGCGAATTAAATGTATCTTTTGGTGTCTCAAATCCAAAAGTCTGTCGTGTTCTCTCATTGAGCGCTTCTTGGATGAGATTGTCGGCGCAAGAACTTATTTAGCCCTTATACATTGTTGATGTCGGCTTTGGAACAACAATTCAATGTTGTTTACCCACCTTTGGGTTGGCGGAGACTTTGCTTTTGGACATGACAATAATGGCTCCAATCAATACAAGCCCATGGATGGCCCAATACCAACAATAAAGGAAGGTATCGTTTTGCTTGTTTGAGGGTTTCGTTGGCTTATTCTAGGGGAATCGTTTTGGTTGTTTGTGGGTTTTCGTTGGGGGTTTGCGTTCTATTTCGACTATCCTGTCGGCCCGACAGACGAACAACCGCAATCGCTTCTGAAATTCTAAAACTTTGGTATCTGTGTTGTTACTTTGCAGTCTCAATGGATAAAGGGTTTAGGAGAATTGTATTTACCTTAATGATATTTGTGGGGTTGACGGTATTGCTTGTGGGTTTTTACTTGAGTTATAATTTCAATGCAAAAACAAGACTTTTGCAACTCATTCCAGATCAATCGAACTGGTTTTTGCACGTTCAAACCAAGCAGCTCCGATCAGATTTTTCTGAGTCACCCAAGCCGCCAGCGGCTATTGACACACTTGTAGAGACCATTTCTCATTTGGCGGTATTCAAAAAAATCAAAGACCCCAAAACTCCTGGCATTGGTTTGTATTCTGATGTGCTGGTATTCGGAATGAAGGAGGGCATTTTTTTCTGTCTTTCACTCAGTTCAGAAGCCAAGTTTAAAATATTTTTTCAACAAGCCTTCCAGAATGGCTTGCTTGCATTATCAGTAGACAAGGGCAATTATTACTATGCCAAATGCAAAGATAAAAATGTATATATCGCGTTTAAATCCAAAGCACTCGTAGTCTATATACCCAAAGATACAGTCGTAAATACGGCCCTAAATGAGACGGTATTGGGTTTAATATTCAGCAATAAACCGAATGCCATCATGCAAAATTCAACGGTCAAATTTCTTTACGAAGACGATCCAGACATGATTTTTTATAGTACGAAACCCCAATATGGATTGTCCCAATCGGCCTATTTCCCAAAAATCGAGAAAGGGAAAAAGGGCCACCTTGTTTTCCGTTATCCCAACAAAGAGGGAATTGCCAATCCCTCACCACTGATGTTGGCCTCAAAAGTGGGATTGACTGTAGATGTTGAAGCCAGCCTAAACTCGAACAATGAAATAACCCCTGAAGAAGCCTTGTCATTATTGGCTAGAGCCTTAAATCAATACCTAATTTTCTATAATCAATGAAAATTCAAACACTCATTCAAGAACGTATTTTAATTATCGATGGTGCCATGGGCACCATGATACAAAAACACAAATTCTCAGAAGCAGATTACCGTGGAACCCGCTTTGCAGATTTCCCTCACGCCGTACAAGGCAACAATGATCTATTGGTGCTTACCCAACCTGAAATTATTGCTGACATCCACCGTGCTTTTTTGGATGCGGGTGCAGATATCCTTGAAACCAATACGTTTAATGCAAATTCGATTTCCATGCTCGATTACCACATGGTCGATTATGTGAAGGAATTAAATACCGAGGCTGTAAGATTGGCACTCGAGGCCGCTGCTGAATTCACCCGTAAAACACCCGAGAAACCCCGTTTTGTGGCTGGCGCCATTGGGCCGACCAATAAAACGGCTAGTTTATCGCCAGATGTAAATAATCCGGGTTACCGTGCTGTTTCTTTTGATGATTTGGTGGCCTGTTATCGTGAGCAAAGTATTGCTTTGATTGATGCAGGAGTTCATTTGTTACTGGTAGAAACTGTTTTTGACACCCTTAACTGCAAAGCGGCATTGTTTGCTATCAATGAAATTAAGGATGAACGTGGTTTGACCATTCCTGTCATGGTGAGTGGTACCATCACCGATAATAGTGGGCGAACCCTAAGCGGGCAGACTCCCGAGGCATTTTGGATATCTATTTCACACGGCAATCTATTGAGTGTTGGATTAAATTGTGCACTTGGGGCACCCCAAATGCGCCCGTATATTGAAGAATTGTCTCGTGTTGCTTGGGTTCCTATTAGTTGTTATCCGAATGCTGGATTGCCCAACGAATTTGGAGAATACGACGATACACCTGAGGGGA
The DNA here is from genome assembly GCA_002737705.1 of Flavobacteriales bacterium. Lineage (GTDB taxonomy): Bacteria > Bacteroidota > Bacteroidia > NS11-12g > UBA955 > UBA955. Next base: position 6,600 of record NSIM01000015.1, on the reverse strand, counting down.
TGGCCCTTGTTTTGGAGGAGTGGTGTAAGGAAGGTTGGGTTAATATTGTTGGGGGTTGTTGTGGAACTACTCCAGACCATATCCGTGCAATCGCTTCAATGGCAGCAAGATATTCTCCAAGACCTATACCCACATTGACGTAAGTGTCATTTATACACTAGTTAAAACAATTTTTTTTACCAATTATTCATATCTTTGCACGATTAATTTATGGACGATATTAAAACTGAGAATCTGTCTGCAACTTCTTTTGATTTATTTGCGGATTTAGAGGAAACAAAACACGAGCAAATTGTGCTTTGTCAAGATCAAGCAACCGGACTTAAGGCAATTATTGCGATTCACAACACTGTATTGGGTCCCGGATTGGGTGGCACGCGAATGTGGCAATATGCCCATGAAAAAGACGCCATTAGGGATGCAATGCGCTTGTCTAGAGGAATGACTTATAAAGCCTCTATTGCAGGGTTGAATTTGGGGGGTGCAAAAGCGGTCATCATCGGAGATCCAAAAACCATGAAATCAGAAGCATTGATGCGAAAATTTGGTCGTTATGTTGATAATCTAAACGGGAAATATATCACTGCTGAGGATGTTGGGACCACAACCAAAGATATGGAATACGTTCAAATGGAAACCGATCATGTAGTGGGTTTGCCTGAAAGTATGGGTGGTGGTGGAGATCCTTCTCCAGTTACTGCTTATGGGACTTATATGGGTATCAAAGCATCGGCAAAAAAAGCTTGGGGAAATGAAAGTTTGTCTGGTAAAAGTATAGCTGTCGTTGGAATTGGCAAGGTAGGCATGCACCTTTTAGATTATTTGCACAAGGAAAATGCAAAGCTTTATGTGGCAGATATTAACGATGCTGCTTTACAAATAGCTGCCAATAAATACCGTGCTATTATAGTAAGTGCAGAAGACATTATAGGATTAGATGTTGATATTTTGGCTCCCTGTGCCTTGGGTGGGATTATCAATGACGATACTTTGCCCAAGTTGAAATGCCAGATTATTGCAGGTGCAGCGAACAATCAATTAGAAGACGAAATAATACACGGAGATGCATTGAAATCAAGTGGCATTATTTATGCTCCCGACTTTGTAATAAATGCCGGGGGGTTAATCAATGTTTATTCAGAATACAATGGATATGTTCGTGAAAATGCAATGGCCCAAACCGAAAATATTTACAATACCATTCTTGAAATTTACAAAAAATCAGAACGGGACAATGTAAATAGTCAGCAAGCTGCCATTTTGCATGCCCAAAAGCGAATACAAGATATAATGTTGGTTCAAAGCACCTATTGAGCAGCCTATTGAGCAGAAATTAAAACTTTAATCTCCCTAGTTTTGTTCCGCTTTTTTGATTGGGATTAGAATATAGTTTCCGACTTCACTTACATTCTTTTTTATTTAACTTCGTATCCAATGAATGTCTGGTTCAAATGGGGCCGCAATAGCAATGCTGCCATTGTATCCGTATTTTTAATATTGTTGGTCAATGGCATGGTGGCATATTTTGCCCAAGTTCCTGCTGGAGGACAAGATTCCTGGAACCATTTTTTATATGCTCGTTGGGCCCCTTTTCACCCGAATTTGCTTTTGGATCAATGGGGAAAACCCTTTTTTACCCTTATGGCTTTGCCTTTTGCCCGGTTTGGAATCAATGGGGTTTTGCTCATGAACCATTTGTGTATCGTGGGAACAGCTTGGATTACATACCTAAGTGCCCGGAGAATGGGGTTTAAGAATCCTTGGATGGTTATATTTCTATTTGCTTGGCAACCGATTGTTTTGGCAAATGTACATTCTGCATTAACCGAACCAAGCAATGCATTCATATTGATTATAATATGTTATTTATTTGCCAGTGCGCGCTGGGTTTCTGCCACAATAGTGGCTTCTTTTTTGCCTTTGGTTCGTAGTGAAGGGTTCGTTTTATTGGCAGCAATTCTTTTGATGCTTGCATTGAGAAATCGTTGGAAAATAATGCCATTTGCGTTTATTGGCATTCTTCTTTATGCTATTGTCGGGGCTCTCATCGATGGACATTGGAATTGGATTGTTACCAAAAATCCTTATATCCAGCAAGAAATAGGTGTGGGGTTTGATGCAGGGCATGGTAACTTTTGGTATTACGCATTGAATCAAAAGCATATTGCGGGAATGATTGTAGGAATGATGGTTCTTTTATCAATGATTTTACTGGGGATTTATGTTTTTAAACGAATCCAAAAAAAAACCCCTTCGAATGCAAATCAAATGGCATTGTGGTTGTGGTGGCCACTTTTCAGTTTTTTCTTTTTAGCCCACAGTATCTTGTGGTGGAAAGGTGCAATGGGTTCACATGGCTTGTTGCGTGTTTTCGTTGTTGTTTCACCGATAATGGCATTGCTAGCCCATCAGGTATTGGATACATTGATGCGACTTGAAATTCGGTGGTTGAATCGACTTGTAAAGTATTTTGTCGTTTTAGGAATGTTTTTTTTGGCTTTTCCTGGTGCGGGAATGCCGTATCCATGGAATATGAATCACCATGACAAAACACCTATCTCAGGTTCCTTATTCAATCCAAAAGAAAATAAATTGTTGCAAAATCCCATTGAACAGGCTTTAAATTTTATTGCGAAATCTCCCTATAAAGACAATTTGCTTTCCCACCAATTGCCCATGGTAAATGTATTTTGTAATTTCGATCCTTGGGCGGCAGATGGCCAATTGCATCCCATAGACAAGTTCGGAAATTGGGGAAATCCCTTGCCTGTTTCTCAATGGCCTTCCGAGTCACGGGCATTATATTTATGGTCTTTGGATAGTAAAGAGGGTGGTAAAAACGATTGGTTTCCTGAGGGTACGATTGTTCTTTGGGATAATTTTCATGCACGCCGTGATGGCAATAAATCCTTAGAAACGATGCGTAGTCTAACCCTGTATAAAGAATTGGTTTTTTTTAAGGGAAACACCTTGGACAGCCTCGATGACGTGCGCGTGTTTATAAAAACAACGCATTCAGATTAAAGAAAAAAATTAAATTTATATGGGCCAGTTAATGGTTCACCATCCACTTTGTGAAATGCCAAAACACCTTGAAGAATCTTCTTATATTGGCAATTGATTTAGCCGAAAACCGCGTCGCAAAAAAAAATTTTGCATTTAGGGTATTGGAGGGGTATATCAATATCTGAATATTTGGGTTTTGCATCGGTCATTATTCGACAATATCCGGAGATTTGATATCGTGTATACGCAATTGGATGCTCGTTTTGCCATTGTAAGTATTTTCTTCGAGGCAATAACAAGCATTGAATTTCTGGTGGTCACTAACCGACATCAGGTATTCGGCCATGCCAAATCCTATGGAATCTATATCACCTTTTGGGGAATTTATCTGTAATTTGAGATGCTGGTCTTTTAATACTCTTGCCGATTGCTTTGCGCTTAGATTATCACTTCTAAATATGGGCATGGGGTTACCAGGACCAAAAGGCGACAACTGTTTGAGGATATTAAACATGGCTGGAGTGATGGTGGCCACATCAATTTCTATATCATACTCAATAACTGGGATTAATTCTTCTTGTGTAAGGGTTTCTCGAACGATGGCTTCAAATCGTTTAGAAAAAGCGTCGAAATCGTCAGCTTTTATACTCAATCCTGCCGCGTATTTATGTCCGCCATACTGAACTACCAATTCTCCGCAGGCACCGATTGCTTCATGAATATCAAATGTTTTAATGCTTCTGGCCGAGCCAATTAAAAAACCATCATTGAATGAGAAAATGATGGTGGGCTTATAAAATTGTTCAACCAATCTACTGGCGACAATTCCGATCACGCCTCTTGACCAAGATTCACCACGCAATACTGTGCTATATTTTTTGCCAAAATCACCACTGTTTTGTACCATTGCGATGGCTTCACGGGTTATGTCTATGTCGAGTTCTTTTCGAACACTGTTTCGTTCTGCAAGAACACTCGCATATTTTTTGGCTGTATTGAAATCTTTTTCGATCAGCAATTTTACAGCGGCTTTTGCATCGGATATTCTGCCTGCTGCATTGATTCGAGGCGCAATTCCAAAAAGTATGTCTGAAACTGTGTAGTATCCTTTTTTGGATGATTCGTTTAGGAGGGCTTGTAATCCAATACTGGGATTTTCATAGAGTTTTTTAAGGCCATAATAGGTAAGGATTCGGTTTTCTCCGCACATATCAACCACATCACTGGCAATGCTCACGGCAACAGTGTCCAAGTATTCGTAAACCACCTGCTCAGGTAGTTTTTGCTTCAAATTATAGGCTTGTATGAGTTTGAATCCAATTCCAGCTCCCGACAATTCTTTGTATGGGTATGCGCAATCCTTGCGTTTAGGGTTTAATATCGCGGATGCATTGGGCAATGTTTTGCCAGGTAAATGGTGGTCACAGATAATAATGTCTAAACCCAACGCATTGCCATAATCGATTAGGTCATTTGAGCGGATACCACAATCCAGAACTACAATCAGAACAAACCCATTCTCGGCGGCATATTCTAAGCCTGCTTTACTAATTCCATATCCTTCCGTATAGCGGTTGGGGATATAATACGCGATTCGTTCCAAAAAGGGTTTAAAATACGAATACACGATACTCACTGCAGTAGTTCCATCCACGTCATAATCGCCATAAATCAATACGCTTTCTTGCGTGTCGATGGCTTGTTGAATTCTGTGGATTGCAACATCCATGTCTTGCATCAAAAAGGGATTGTGTAAGTCGCTTAATTTGGGTCGAAAAAACTTTTCGGCTTTTTCGTAAGTATCTATACCGCGTTGAACCAAGATTGTAGCGATGGGGGTGCTTATATTAAGTTCGGCAGACAAAGGCACAATTAAATGTTGATTGGGCAATTTCTTTGCCTGCCATTGGTATTTCATAGTATTGGCAAAAATCGAGAATAATGCCTAGAGTAACAATCAAATTTTTCTGATAAAATATTCAGCAAATTTGTATATTTGTTTGTTATGAAACGGGTTGTATTTTTTTTATTGGGATTTCTCACCAACATTTGTATAGCTCAGCCAACCATTACATCAAGTCAAATGCCCAAGGCAAACGACACGTTGCGCTTTTCTTCTGCAAGTCCTCTCAATTTACCCTTGGGATGGGAGGTGGGTGGAGCTGGCATTACTTGGGATTTCTCAGCGCTAAAAGCATTGTCCCAAACCCTTGGCAAATATTATAGTGCAGCCAAAACACCCTATTCTTTTTATTTCTTTGGTCAGATTGGCCAGAAAACAGCAGATACCTTAGGCGCAGGCCCTATTACCTTGACCAATGTATACTCATTTTATACCAATTCAAGCAAGGTGTTTAAAGCAGAAGGAATAGGGTATCAATATTCTGGATTCCCCTTGGCTTCGATGTATAAAGATGACGATGAAATTTATCAGTTTCCCCTAAATTACGGTGACAAAGACACCAGTTCATTCAATTTTAAATTTTCGATTCCCGGCAATCTTTTTTCCTTGATTCAAAATGGAAAACGATACAACAATGCAGAAGCTTGGGGTACAATTAAAACCCCTTACAAAGAATATAAAAATGTGCTCCGATTAAAAGTTTTTATTGATGAAGTGGATACCATTGTTACCCAATTGGGCAAATTTGCCATACCACGTAAAGTAGTTTCTTACAAGTGGCTGTCGACAGAAGAACGGATTCCTGTCATGGAGATACAAGGCACACAAAGTGGCACAACAGGCAAATTTACGGCCACCCAAATTCTGTATAGAGATGGCTATATTGCTCGTTTGGCGGTCAATAATGTTTTACCGAATCAAGTCCCCAATCTATTTCCCAATCCAGTAGCAAATCAATTCTCTTTAATGGGGTTTGATTCGCGTGAATGCCTAGACATTACGGATTGCAGGGGGCAACATTTTTACCTCAAATCCATTGGATTAAATCGATATGATGCAGGGTCTTTGATTCCTGGCATGTATTTTATTCACACAAATTTTGGAGCACTGAAGTTTATCAAACTGTAGTGCGTGCAAACAAAAAAGTCAATTAAAATAGGGCTTGATGAGAAATTGGTATGTATATTTGCGTATAAATACCTACATAATACATTGTGAAAATAGCTGTACTTAGAGAAACCCGACCCGGAGAAAAAAGGGTGGCAATTACACCCCAGGTTGTTAGAAGCTTGGTCCAAATGGGGCATTTGGTTTCGGTTGAAGATCATGCTGGAATAGGATCCCATTTTTCGAATGAATTATACGTTGAAGCAGGGGCAGAAGTGTTGACCCGCAATGCACTTGTGAACGCTGAAATGTATGTTCAGATAAATATGCCTGAACCCGATCAATACAAACAATTGCCCAAGGGCTGTGTTTGGGTGAGTCAAATATACCATCGCAGCAATCCTGAGCCCATTGAGGGTTTTAACAAAGCGGGTATTTCAGTTTTGAGTTTGGATGCAATCCCTCGGATTTCTCGCGCCCAAAGTATGGATGTGTTGAGTTCTCAAGCCAACTTGGCGGGATATCGCGCTGTCATTGAAGGTGCATATCACCTCGATAAAATTTTCCCCATGTTGATGACGGCC
>NSIM01000014.1 GCA_002737705.1 Flavobacteriales bacterium | reverse complement strand
TCTTTACAAATACTCGTTGGCAAGATTAGCTAATTCGCTTCTTTCTCCTTTTTGTAAAGTAATGTGGGCATACAAATCTTTCCCTTTCAATCGATCAATCATGTAGGAAAGTCCATTGGATTGGGTGTCGAGGTAAGGTGTGTCAATTTGAAAAATGTCCCCTGTAAAAATAATTTTTGTGTTTTCTCCGGCGCGGGAAATAATTGTTTTGACCTCGTGGGGCGTAAGATTTTGCGCTTCGTCAACAATAAAAAAAACATTCGACAAGCTTCTACCGCGTATATATGCAAGCGGGCATACAACCAATTTTTCGTTCTCAACCATTTCGTTTATCTGCTTAAACTCCCTGTCTTTTTCGCTAAATTGGCTTTTAATAAATTTTAAATTATCCCAAAGCGGTTCCATATATGGATTCAACTTTGACTTAACATCGCCGGGCAAATACCCAATGTCTTTGTTACTAAGAGGAACAATTGGACGAGCTAAATAAATCTGATGATAATTTCTTCTTTGCTCCAATGCCCCGGCCAAAGAAAGAAGTGTTTTACCTGTTCCTGCAACACCTTGAATGGTGACAAGTCTTACCTCTGGGCGAAGAATTGCATCAAGGGCAAATGCTTGTTCTGCATTTCTCGGAAGAATATTAAATGCGGTTTGTTTTTTTACCCGCTCTAATTTATCCGCGTGTGAATTATACCAAGCGAGCACAGATTTTTGTCCGCCCTTTAAAATATAAAAATGATTTGCTACAGGCAAAGATTTTTTTATTGTGGGGGGAACGGGAATTATTTCTTTCTCGTATAAATCAGCAATTGTCGCCGGCGTTATTTTATCGAGCAGGGTACTGCCTGTATAAAGCTCATCGAGATTTTTAATTTTTCCTGTTTCATAATCTTCGGCCTGTAGGCTTAATGATTTTGCTTTTATGCGCAGATTAATATCCTTGGTAACCAAAACAACTTTCCTTGTTGGATATTTTTCTGATAGATAAAGCGCAGAATTTAAAATTCTATGGTCAGCTTTTCTCTCACCAAATATTTTTTCGGCATCCAGCTTGGGAGACTGTCGCATTTCAATCATGAACATTCCATGCCCTTTGCCGTTGATGTTAATCCAATCTTGCAAAGTGTTCCTGCCAGATATTTTATCTATATAACGAGTGAACTCTCGTGCAGCATAGTTTTTTGTATCATTTCCTTTTTTAAAATTATCAAGTTCCTCAAGCACCGTTATAGGTACCACAACATCATGCTCTTTGAAACTTTTAATAGCGTTATGATCATAAATAATCACAGACGTGTCGAGCACAAAAATTTTTTTCTCCTTCGGCATAAAGAGCGTATTAATTTGTTTGGTACGAAGCTATTAAATACAACACATTTAACACACTTCTAATTTATTAATTAATCAACATTAAAATGTTGATTTTATTCCCTCTTTGGCGGATAGTTAAAAAACCTTAAATGAATGGGATCAGGTGAAATCGCCAATTTTTATGTTAATTTTGTTTGGTATGTTTTATTTATTAAAAAAAAGTTCGAGTACATAATAATATTAGCAATGATCAAAATAAAGAACCGTAGTTTGTTTTACTATACTTTATCGCTTCTGTTTTTTTTATTAATAATAAAGAAAAGCGATGCCCAAATTTGGAAAAGCCCAATGGCAAATCCAACCACTAATTTTTATACTATTCAAAATACTTTCAACCATGATATGAAAAGCTTAGTTCGCAAAATAGAGCGAGAGAGGGCTAATAACAGAAATTCTTTTTCATCAAATAAACCATATGCTAACGAAGAAGAAAGTGAAGAGGAAATGGAGGGGTATCTTCAATTTAAGAGGTGGGAATATTTTATGGAGCCGCGAGTTTTCCCATCGGGTGACTTAAGTTTACCTTCAAAGACTTGGGGGTATTTTCAAGATTATCTCAATAATACACCCGCGGCATTGCAAATGTACCATCAGGGTAATGGAAATCCTTCCATACAAAACAGTATAGGCCCGAATACAATACAATCCTCAAATTGGACTTTTGCTGGACCTGTGGGTGGGCCAATAGGAACAGGTGCTGGGCGCATTGGGTTTATTCGCCTTGACCCAACAAATCCTAATACAATTTGGGCCGGCGCCCCAGCGGGGGGATTATGGAAATCTACTAATGGAGGATCGAGTTGGACAACTAACACCGATTTTCTTACTGTTATTGGAGTAAGTGATGTTGTGATTGATTCTACAAATACACAAATAATGTATTTAGCAACTGGAGACGGAGACCACTCCGATACTTATTCAACAGGTGTTTTGAAATCTATCGATGGTGGTGCTACATGGAACTCTTCAGGTTTAGCTTGGACCGTTACACAAGGTCGTACGATTCGAAAGCTTTTGATTATGCCAGGAACGCCGTCAACAATTATGGCGTTTTCAAATACCGGAATTTGGAGAACAACAAATAGCGGAACGACATGGACTCAGGTATTAAATAGTTCTTGTTACGATGCTGAGTTTATGCCGCAAACGCCAAATACAATTTATGCTTGCGGAAAAGATTTTTTTAAATCAACAGACGGCGGAGCTACTTGGATAACTATTACAGCTGGTCTTCCTAGTGCAACCAGTGTAAATCGATTGGCTATTGCAGTAACAGAAGCAAACACAGCAATTGTTTATTTAGTTGCGGGAAGCTCTGCCAATTCAGGATTACATGGTTTTTATAAATCAACAAATTCAGGAGCATCGTTTACTCAGGTAACAATCAGTTCTCCAAGCAATCTTCTTGGTTGGTCTAATGCAGGAAGCGATGTAGGCGGACAAAGTTGGTATGATTTGACAATTGATTGCTCGCCAACAAACGCAAACGAAGTTTGTGTTGGGGGAATTAATCTTTGGAGAACAACAAACGGAGGTACAAGCTGGACGCTTAATGGCCATTGGACTGGTTCGGGCGCACCTTACATTCATGCAGATCATCATGCCATGTTTTATTATAATGCAACAACAATGTTTGTGGGTTGCGATGGGGGTGTTTATAAAACAACTAATAATGGTAGTTCGTGGATAGATTTATCTAACAATCTATGCATCGCTCAGATGTATCGCATTGGCTTGTCGGGACAAACAGGAAGCCCAAATCTTTGGCTTACGGGTCATCAAGACAATGGTACAAATCTTAAAAACGGCGCAACTTATGCAAGAACACTGGGCGGTGATGGAATGGATTGTTTTATTGACAGAACAAATAATAGTGTAATGTATGCTTCGTATCAAGTTGGTGGTCTAAACAGAAGCACAAATGGGGGCGCAAATTGGAATTCAATTACATCGGGTCTTACTGGAAACGCTCCATGGGTAACGCCATGGTACCAAGATCCAACAGCGGCAAATACAATTTATTGTGGCCGCAGCAATTTATGGAAATCAACAAACCAAGGAACAAGTTGGACAATGTTAACTGCGCTTCCTAACTCTATCCATTTGGGGGTTGTTGACTTTAAAGTTGCGCCTTCGTCAAGCCAAACAATTTATCTTTTACGGTCGAACGCGGCATATTTAACAACCGATGGCGGAACAACTTGGACCACAATAACCGGAACACTTCCTGTTGGGTCAGCTTTTTTAAGTAGAGTTGATGTTAAGCCCTCTGATCCCCTAACGGCTATAGTAACCTTATCTGGCTACTCCTCTGGTAATAAAGCCTTCAAAACAACAAACGGAGGAACTACATGGACAAATATTTCAACAGGGCTACCAAACCTTCCTTGCAATGCTTTACGTTACGACCCAAGTTCAACAATTGGAGCTGTTTATGTTGGATCAGATGTCGGAGTTTATTATTTAGACAGCTCTTTTTTAAGTTGGCAACCCTACTTTACCAGTCTTCCTAATGTTCCTATTTTTGATCTTGAAATTCATGCGGGAACAGCAAAGCTTCGTGCTGCAAGTTTTGGTAGAGGGGTGTGGGAAGTGGATATTTTTAATCCGGCGACACTGCCTCCTATTGCACAGTTCTCGGCAAACACATTTATTGCCTGTTCAAACACTCCGATCAACTTCACGGATCAAACAAGCTATAATCCAACAGCGTGGAATTGGACTTTCCCAAATGCAACGCCATCTACATCAACAGCACAAAATCCCTCTGGTATTTCTTGGGCTACAGCTGGAACATATACAGTAACGCTAACCTCTTCAAACGCAAACGGAACAAGTTCAACAACACAAGTTATAACAATAAAGCCATTACCAACTGTTACAACTACTACCACATCAGGAACAATTTGTGCTGGAAATAGTACCTCAATTACTGCAAGTGGGGCTGTTTCCTATAATTGGATGCCTGGAAATTTTTCGGGTGCTACTATTACAATTAGTCCCGCAACAACAACAACATACACTGTAACAGGAACAGGAATAAACGGCTGCACAAACTCTGCAACGAGAACAATAACCGTTAATCCTATCCCAACAGTTACAACTACTACCACATCAGGAACAATTTGTGCTGGAAATAGTGCTTCAATTACGGCCAGTGGCGCATCTTCATACAATTGGATGCCTGGAAATTTATCAGGGGCAACTATTACTGTTTCACCATTAACAACAACCACATATACAGTTACGGGAAATACAGCGGGCTGCACAAATGCAGCAACTAGAACAATTACAGTTAACCCTGCTCCAATCATTACAACAACAACAACTGCGGCAACTATTTGTGTGGGAAACAGCAGTTCAATTACAGCTACAGGTGGCACCACTTACATGTGGATGCCTGGAAGTTTATCCGGGGCAACAATTACAATTAGTCCCGCCGCTACTACAACATACACAGTAACGGGAACGGGAGCAAACGGCTGCACAAACACTGCAACAAGAACAATTACAGTTAACCCTACGCCAATCATTACAATCACAACAACTTCGGCAACTGTATGCTCTGGCAACAACACTTCATTAACGGCAAGCGGCGCTACTTCCTATGTTTGGATGCCAGGAAATTTATCGGGTGCAACAATTATAGTTAGCCCAACGACAACTACAACGTACACCGCGACAGGTACAAATGGAAATGGTTGCGTGGGCTCCGCGATAATTACAATAACAACAATTGCTAATCCAATAATTTTAGCAACAACAACAATGAATACAATTTGTGCTGGAGGAACAACAACAATTACTGCAAGTGGCGCGAATTCATATAGCTGGATGCCTGGAAATTTATCGGGCACAACTGTTACTGTTTCTCCGTTATCAACAACAACATATACCGTAATCGGAACAGCAACGAATGGCTGCACAAACACAACAACACAGACAATTACTGTAAGTGCTGCTCCAAATGTTACAATCTTCACACCTAGTTTTTTAATGTGCTCGACAGCTAACGCAACATTAACTGCATCGGGAGCAACTTCGTACACCTGGCAACCTGGAAATTTGTCGGGAGCAACAATTACTGTTTCCCCGTTATCAACAACAACTTATACTGTCGTTGGAACAAACGGAAACGGATGCACAAATACAGCAACGCAAATGATTGTTGTGTCACCAAGCCCTACTGTAGTTGTAACTGCGTCCAATTCCTCAATCTGCTATGGCGACTCCGTTATATTAGTTGTCTCAGGCGCTTCCGTTTATAATTGGATGCCTGGAAATTTATCTAACACTACAGTCACCTATGTTCCCGCTACCAGTACAACCTACACTGTAATTGGAACTTATCCAAGCGGCTGCTCCGACACCTTGCTTGTTCCAATTACAGTAAATATAATTCCAACTGTTACCGCATCAATTTCAGCAGACAGCGTTTGTATTGGTAATTCGATTACGCTTACCGGTTTTGGTGCAGCGGCTTATAGCTGGCAACCCATTAACATGAGTGGCTCTCCGATCACAGACTTTCCGATTTCAAGCACAACGTACACCGTAACGGGTCTGTCTGCTGCTGGTTGCTCAAATACATCAACTATTTCTGTATTCGTAAATTCGATTCCTTTAGTGACTGCTGTTGCTTCAAGCAATCTTATTTGCCTTGGAGCATCTGTGAATCTTAATGGAACTGGAGCCGCATCTTACCTGTGGCAGCCTATTAATCTTAGTGGCCCTACTGTTTCAGACGCGCCAACAACAACAGTTACTTACACAGTAACGGGTACAGATCTAAATGGTTGTATAAATATTGACTCTACAACTGTAACTGTTGTACTTCAACCAACAGTTAGTATCGCGGGGCTTAATATTATTTGTCCTGGGAACAGTGTTAGTTTAACTGCTAGCGGAGCAACCACTTACGCTTGGTTGCCGGGAGGACAAACAACCGCAACTATAATTGACTCACCGATTACAAGTACAACTTATTCCGTAACAGGAACTGACTCTTTAGGATGCTTTAGTATAGCTACGCACACCGTTGTAATTGATATTCCACCAGCAACTCCAATTGTTATTGTGAATGGAAATGTCCTTACATCAAATGTAACTGGCGCAAATTATCAATGGTTTCTAAATGGAGTTCCTATTCCTTTGTCTACGGGGCAATCCTGTACAGCAACGGTACTTGGCACATACACTGTTGAAGTTTACGACTCGCTAGGATGTGGCTCTGGGCAATCTACCGCAGTTGTTGATCCTACAGGAGTAGCGCAACTAAACGACTTCGACTTTATGCGCGTTATTCCGAATCCAAACGACGGGCACTTTATGTTAAGTATTCATACTACAAAAACAGATAATTACATCCTTGAAATTCAAAATACGCTTGGGCAAATTGTATACAGAGAAATCTTAAATAACTTAGGCGGTAACTATAATCACGAAATCAACTTGACTAATTATGGGGTTGGTGTTTATACTATTCGTCTGATAAATTCTGAAAAAGAACAAATTATCAAATCTGTTACTTATTAAACTTTAAACTTTTTTGTTTTTAATATAAATTAATTTTAGCGTAATGCTTTTTTTCAAGACGAGATTAAAATTCAGCTTTACCCTATTTATTGTTTTACTATTCTGTTCATCCTTTGAGCTGTATTCGCAAAACAATTTAAAATGGGTGGAACTTCGTCAAACCCCAGGAGTGAGTTTTTACACAATAAAAAGTGCGTTTGACTCCGCTTGGGCAGAAAGGGAAGTTGAAATAAGACAAGCTAGAAACAGAGTCCCACAAGTTGAACAATCGACTAACCGCGAAGTTGAAAAACTTGACGGAACTTTTTTTCAATTCAAGCGATGGGAAAACTTTATGGAGCAGCGTGTTTATCCATCTGGAGACGTTTCTTTAGTGGGAACAACTTACCTGCGCTTCAATGAATACCTCGATGCTACCCCAATTGCGAAGGCGCAACACCTTGCTTCAGTTGCGCGTACCCCTTCTTCTAATTCTTGGTCGTTTGTTGGGCCGGTTGGCGCTCCAACCAACTCTGGGGCAGGGAGATTATGTTGTGTTAGGTTACAACCAGGAAATTCAAACATTATTTATGTTGGCGCTCCAGCGGGCGGACTGTGGAAATCTCTTGACGCAGGCGCAACGTGGGCTTGTCTAACAGATTTTCTTCCGGTCATTGGCTGTTCAGATGTTGCCATCGACCCAAATAACACAAACATTCTTTACATCGCTACAGGAGACATTGAAGGGGATTGCCCAAGTATTGGTGTAATGAAAAGTATCGATGGGGGCGCATCATGGAATACTACTGGTCTTTCGTTTGCACACAACGCTTTTAGAAAAATAGGAAAACTTTTGATCGACCCCACTAATTCAAATATTCTATACGCAGCAACTACGGCTGGTATTTTTAAAACAATAGATGCTGGAGTAAATTGGTATCTCGCTACCCAAAGCAATACAACAGACATGGAGTTTAAGCCCGGTGATCCGAATACAATTTACGCTGGGAGGGTTGGCTTTTTTAAAACATCAAATGCGGGAGCCACATGGACACAAATAGCAACTGGACTTCCCCAAAGTAGCCTTGTTTCGCGCATTGCGATTGCTGTCACCCCTGCTGCGCCAGATAATGTTTATGTCGTTGCTGCAAATTCTTCAACCAATGCATCAGAGGGCGTTTACCTTTCAACAAACAGCGGAAACTCTTTTGTTCCACAATCGGGATCGCCTAATCTTTTAGGATGGGAAGTTGACGGAAGTGACGCAACAGGGCAGGGTTGGTACGACCTATCGATTGCGGTTGCAAATGATGATCCGAATGTTGTCATTATTGGAGGAGTAAATATTTGGCGCTCGGATGATATGGGAATAACCTTTAATATAAACGCACATTGGTATGGCGCTGGTGGCACGCCGTATGTACACGCCGATTGCCACGATCTTATTTTTGACCCAAACGCATCCGGTGTTTATTTTGCTGGTTGCGATGGAGGTGTTTTTAGGACGCCTGACGACGGAAATAGTTTTAATGATCACAGTGGCAATTTATCAATTGCGCAAATTTATAGAGGGGGCGTTTCCGGATCTACATCAGGAACGCTTATTTCGGGACACCAAGATAATGGCACAAACGTAAAGGTGGGAACAAATTATTTCAGAGGAATAGGTGGGGATGGGATGGATTGTTTTATTGATCAAACAACCGACTTAAAAATGTTTGGTGAATTATATTATGGGGATTTCCGTCGTTCTACAAACGGAGGTCTAAATTGGTCTACCATCAATAATGGAACGCCAGGCAACGGAGACTGGATTACTCCATGGGAGCAAGACCCTGTGTTAGCAAATGTTTTATATGCTGGCTTTGATCAATTATACAAAACAACAAACCAAGGAACTTCTTGGAGTGCTGTTGGAAACGCCACTTTTGGAAATATAAAAGATATTGAGATTTCAAAAAGTAACAATCAGGTTATATATATTTCCACGGGGGCTTCGTTGAATCGGTCGAATGATGGTGGAATTAATTGGGTGCCAATTACTGGTAATTTAGGGGGGCTGTCATTTACACGAATTGTGGTAAGTAAAGAAAATCACAATAAAGTATGGGTTACCGTTTCTGGCTATACAGCAAACTCAAAAATTTTTTATAGTGCAAATGGCGGAACTTCATGGACAAATATTTCTTATGGGCTACCAAACGTCCCAGCAAATTGTTTAACGGTTGTTCCTGGTACATCTAACGATGCTATATTTATCGGAATGGACGTTGGCGTTTATTACAGAGACAACTCCAGTGCAAGCTGGCAACCTTTCTTCACAAACCTTCCTAATGCTCCAATTTACGATTTAGATATTTTTCTTCCTACATTAAAATTAACTGCTTTTACCTATGGTCGCGGAGTTTGGGAAGCTAGCATCGACCAAACGTTACTTAGCCCACTTGCAAATTTCTCAGCAACGCCGGCGGTGATTTGCCCTTCGCAATCCGTAACGTTTACAGATCTATCAACCTTTGCACCCACCTCCTGGAGCTGGGGTTTTCCTGGCGGAACGCCGTCAACATCAACAGCTCAAAACCCAACTGTAACTTACAACTCGGTTGGAACATTTCCCGTAACTCTTGTTGCAACCAACAACGCAGGAAGCGGAACAAAAACTCAGACGGCTTATATTTGCGTTGGGGCGCCTCAACATCCTCCATATACAGAAGGATTTGTTTCACCATCTTTCCTCCCAGCTGGATGGTCTGGTTTGAATGTGGGAAACCAAGCTGCTTTTTGGAAAAGAAGTGCAAGTGTTGGACACAACAGTTCGGAAAGTGCATACTTCGATAACTACAACAACAGCATTAATGGGGAGCAAGATGAAATGCGCTCTATTGGATTAAATTTTTCTGGCTATATAAGTTTGTCGATGACTTTTGACGTTGCTTATGCTCGTTACAACTCATCAAGAAGCGATACGTTGCGAGTTTTGATTTCTACAAACTGCGGATTGACATGGACTTCTGTATATCTTAAAGGAGGAAATCTGCTTGCTACCTCTACAACACAAACTTCTGCGTTTACTCCTTCGAACAATCAGTGGCGAACTGAGTCAATAAACCTAAACGCTTATGCTGGGCAAGGCGGTGTGCTTATTGCTTTTCAAAATCACGGACGGCATGGGAATTTTTTATACTTAGACAATATTAATATTACCGCCACAGCAAACGCAGCTCCTGTTGCCTCATTTACAAATGCTTCAACTATTTGTCAAAACAATAGCGCAATATTTACAGATATCTCTTCGCCAACGCCAACGACTTGGGCTTGGAGTTTTGTTGGGGGAACTCCTTCAACATCAACGTTACAAAACCCTTCTGTTGTCTGGACAACACCTGGAACGTTTACTGTTTCTTTAACGTCTTCTAATAGTTTTGGCAGCAACACTTCATCTCAAATAATTACTGTCTGTCCTTCTCCAATAGCCAATGCGGGTTTAGATACTGCTATCTGTAGTGCAAATTATTTGCAGTTAAATGCTAGTGGAGGAATAGCATACAGCTGGGCACCAACTTCGGGCCTAAGTAATTCTTTTATTGCATCACCAGGAATTTACATTACATCATCTTTGAATTTTTCTGTTACAGTTACTGATATAAATGGATGTACTTCTTCGGATTCTGTTTTGGCCTCAGCGCTCTCTCTCCCTACGTTTACTATTAATGGAAATCCATCGAATATTTGTTTGGGTGATACCGCTGAGCTCGTTTGTTCAAATCCCTCTTGGGCTTACACATGGACTCCATCGGTTTCATTAAATGTTGCTACTGGCGATTCTGTTTTTGCAACACCTGTTTCTTCTACAAATTATACCGTAACCGCAGTTGGTACAAATTTTTGTAGCTACGTTGCAAGTAAAACTATTGTTGTTTATCCGCCACTTGCACTTCCAACAATTCTGACAAACGGATGGGTGTTAACCTGTACAACACCTGGCTTTGCTTATCAATGGTATTTGAATGGCAATCCTATTGTGGGCGCAAACCAACAAATCTATACAGCGACAACTATAGGAAGTTACGCTGTCGAAGCAAGCAGTTACCAAGGCTGCGTGTCAGGAATTTCTCCTGCTGTTTTAGTGTCAGGAATAGCAATACAAGAGGTGCTTCCGTTTGTTATTGCTCCAAACCCTAATGGTGGGGCGTTCAGTCTATCCTTTAATTTTAATTTCTACGATGATTTTAATCTGAGTATTTTCACCGTTGATGGCAAGCTTGTCTACATAGAAAATCTCCCAAACTTTATTGGTGAATACAATAAAAAAATTGATCTTTCTGATTTGGGCCCCGGTCTTTATATTATAAAACTATCCACAAACAAAGAAGTTTCATCGCAACATATTATAGTTTACTAATCTATGAATGCTAGTAAGTGGGTTGTCGATAAATCGTGGACGCTCTTCCTCGACAGAGATGGTGTAATCAATGTGCGATTTCCTGGTGACTATGTAAAGCGTGTAGAAGACTTTGAATTTCTTCCTGGCGTAAAGCAGGCGATTGCAAAATTTTCTTCTTTGTTCGGAAGAATTGTGGTAGTAACCAATCAACAAGGAATTGCGCGTGGTCTTTACTCACACGAAGATTTGAAAGCAATTCACGATCACATGCAAAGTGAAATTGAAAAAGCCGGAGGAAAAATTGACGCTGTTTATTATGCGCCGCAAAGAGATTCCGAAAATTCTCCAATGAGAAAACCGGGAATTGGTATGGCACTCGCCGCAAAAAAAGATTTCCCTGAAATTGATTTTTCTAAATCAGTAATGGTTGGTGATAGTGAAAGCGATATGGTATTTGGAAAGTCGGCGGGAATGCGAATCGTTTTTCTTGCTGATGAAGAAATAGGGGTTGATATTGACGAACGCGTGGATTCTCTTTTGGAATTTGCCGCAAAACTCCGATAAATTCAAATCCGTTTGCACAATTTCCACGAATGCCATAGGTTAGATGCCCGAGCTCCCTACTCACACAAACCATTCCTAAAAACACGATCTCATGAAAGTAATGGCCAAGCAAGAGGGGCTACTTTTTTAATTTGTTTTCACCATTCGTTTTGTATCTGCAATTTGCCATCAATAACTAAGGCTTAAGAATAAATTCCATTGCTCAAATCATTTGCGAAAACATTTATCTTTCCTTGACCTGCCACTGTGCCATATTGATGCTTGTTGGAAAACTTCAATAGTACTCCCTTTTTTCATTAAAATGGTGTTTAAAAATTCGTTATCGCAATGAAGATATGGGATTCTTAATAATTCAATAAAAACCGGTTTTTTCTTAAAAATTTATACCTAATTTTACATCCTGTTACAATTGAATTTGTAAAAAAAACTAAAAACAAGCGTGGCATGTCCTCTGGAAACGCCTCAGATTTTATTCCAATTATTTTTACTGTTCTAGTGGCGGGCGGATTTGTTGCCACTACCCTATTCGCTACCCACCGGCTTGGGCCGATGCGCAAAACAAAAAAGAAACTCGAAACATTCGAATGTGGTATTGAAGTGCAGGGAAATGCGAGGGTTCCTTTTTCTATAAAATATTTTCTCGTTGCTATTCTTTTTGTATTGTTTGACGTTGAAGTGATTTTCATGTATCCATGGGCGGTCAATTTTCGCGACCCCGACGGAGCGGGTCCGTTACACGGCTTAGGGCTTGTCGGTTTTATTGAAATGACTTCCTTCATATGCATTTTCTTAATTGGCTTTTATTACATCCTTAAAAAAGGAGCATTAAAATGGGAAGACTAAGTTAATTCAGCATTTTTTTATAGCATAAATAATAAATGGAAGAAGAAGTTAAAAGAAGCAAATTAGAAATTGGTCAATCCCCTGCGGGCCTGGAAGGGCCGGGCTTTTTCGCAACTTCTTTGGAGAAAGCGGTTGGGATGGCGCGCAAAAACTCAATCTGGCCTTTACCGTTTGCTACTTCCTGTTGCGGCATTGAATTCATGGCAACCATGGCATCTAATTATGATCTTGGCCGTTTTGGTTCGGAGCGACTAAGCTTCTCCCCTCGCCAGGCCGATTTACTAATGGTGATGGGAACGATTGCAAAAAAAATGGGCCCTGTTCTGAAACAAGTTTATGAACAGATGGCGGAACCTCGTTGGGTTTTATCAATGGGCGCGTGCGCTTCAAGCGGGGGAATTTTTGATACTTACAGTGTGCTTCAGGGAATAGACAGAATAATTCCTGTCGATGTTTATATTCCCGGTTGCCCACCTCGCCCGGAACAAGTCATTGATGGACTTTTACAAATTCAACGACTCGTTGAAAGCGAATCGTTACGACGAAGAGACTCTCAAGAATACAAAGACTTAATGACAAAATACGGAATTGAATAGGCTTCGATACGAATGCTAGAAAAACGCGTTCTGCTCAGCCTAACAAAATTGATAATTCAAAGATTGTAATGATCACTACAGAAGAAAATATTAAAACATTGCACGATACCGTTCTTGCTAAACTGAAAGAAAATTTCGGCGACGCAATTATTTCGTCTGCGATTGATTACGATTTTCCTGTTTTTGTTGTGAGGCGAGAAAATGTTTTTGCTGTTTTGAAATTTCTCAAAGAAGAAGCCGAATTGAATTTTCATTTCCTTACAACGATGTGTGCTTTGCATTATCCTGAAAACCCCGGTAAAGAATTCGGAATGATGTATCAGTTGCACAACATGCCGAAGAATTTTCGCATTCGTTTGAAAATATTTATTCCCGGAAACGATTTAGAAATTCCTACTGTTACTTCGCTCTGGGCAACAGCCAATTGGATGGAACGTCAGGAATACGATTTTTTTGGTGTGATTTTTACCGGTCATCCGAATCTGAAACGCATTCTTAATATGGATGACATTACTTTTTTCCCTTTGAGAAAAGAATTTCCATTAGAAGACCAAACTCGCGACGATAAAAATGATTCAATGTTTGGAAGATAGAAAATGTTAGACGGAACAGAAAACATAGAGCTCGTTCAAGAGGAAAAGAAAGAGTATACCACACTCAACCTTGGCCCTACACACCCTGCTACGCACGGGATTTTTCAAAACGTCCTAAAAATGGATGGGGAAAAAATTATTGAGGCAGAACCAACTATTGGATATATTCACAGAGCGTTTGAAAAACTGGCAGAGCGAAGGCCCTATGCACAAATCACAACAATTACTGATCGTTTAAATTACTGTTCCTCTCCCATTAATAATATGGGATGGCACATGACAGTGGAAAAATTAATCGGAGCAAAACTTCCGAAGCGAGTAGAATACATGCGCGTAGTTGTAATGGAGCTGTCTCGAATTGCAGACCATATTATTTGTAACTCTGTTGTTGGTGTTGACACCGGCGCCATGACTGGGTTTCTTTATGTTTTTCAATGGCGCGAATTCATATATGAAATTTTTGAGGAAATGTGTGGGGCTCGATTAACAACAAACATCGGGAGGATTGGTGGCTTCGAAAAAAATTGGAACGAAAAGGTGTGGATTAAACTAGATCGTTTCATGAAAGAGTTTCCTGCAATTTTAAAAGAGTTTGAAAAATTATTGGTGCGGAATAGAATTTTCATGGACAGAACGATTGGCGTTGGCCCGATAAAAGGTGATCGTGCTTTGGAATATGGTTTTACTGGCCCTAACCTTCGTGCAGCAGGAATAGATTACGATGTGCGTGTAATGAATCCATATTCTTCTTATGAGGATTTTGATTTTATTATCCCTGTAGGACAAAACGGAGATACCTACGATCGTTTTATGGTGCGCGAACAGGAAATGTGGGAGTCTTATTCCATCATCACACAAGCAATGAAAAAAATTGATAGAAAAGAAAATTTATTTCATGGCGACGTCCCAGAGTTTTATTTACCTCCTAAAGAAGATGTTTACAATCATATGGAGGCGCTAATTTACCATTTCAAAATTGTTATGGGAGAAACCGATATTCCGGTGGGCGAAGTTTATCATGCTGTTGAAGGAGGGAACGGAGAGCTTGGATTTTATTTGGTGAGCGATGGGGGGAGAACGCCGTACCGTTTACATTTCCGTCGACCTTGTTTTATTTATTACCAAGCGTATCCAGAAATGATTAAAAACGGAATGTTGTCAGATGCAATTTTAACAATGTCTAGTATGAATGTTATCGCAGGGGAGCTTGATGCTTAAAAAAATGATGTGCTGCTGTGCTGATTAAAAAATTGAATTGAAAAAAATGTCGAAGGAAATTAGATTTACAGATGAAACAATGGCGCTGGTTCAGAAAATGATCAAGCGTTATCCAGAAGGCAAACATAAATCTGCGCTTATTCCAATGTTACACCTTGCGCAAATGGAATTCGACGGATGGCTCGACTCTCCTGTGATGGATTACGTTGCTTCTATTCTTAAAATTCAATCTATCGAAGTATATGAAGTGGCCTCCTTTTATTCCATGTTTAATTTAAAGCCCGTTGGAAAATGTTTAATCGAAGTTTGCCGCACAGGCCCTTGTTGGTTATTGGGTGCGGAAGATTTAGTAAAACATATTGAGAAAAATTTAAAAATTAAAGATGGGGAAACAACTCCAGACGGAATGTTCACTTTAAAAACAGTAGAGTGCCTTGCTGCTTGCGGAACGGCTCCCGTAATTCAAGTAGGTGAAACCTATCACGAAAACATGACTTGCGAATCTGTGGATTTATTGCTGGGCGAATACAAAATAAAAGATGCGCGAAAAACTCATTACGACATTAAACACATTTCAATTAAATAAACATGGGAAAGCAGTTGCTTCTTGAAAACATAAATGTTCCTGGGATTGAAACCCTCAGCGTTTATCGTGCGAACGGAGGATATAAGGCGCTTGAAAAGGCGTTGAAGATGCAACAAAGCGAAGTGGTGGACGAAGTTAAAAAATCTGGTCTTCGAGGAAGGGGTGGCGCGGGCTTTCCTACGGGAATGAAGTGGGGTTTTATTGCAAAACCAGAAGGCGTTCCTCGTCATTTAGTTTGCAATGCCGATGAATCTGAACCCGGAACTTTCAAGGATCGTTATTTAATGCAGCACAACCCACATCTTTTGATTGAAGGAATGATTTTGTCGAGTTATGCACTCGGGGCAAATACATCATACATCTACATCCGTGGTGAGCTGCTTTATGTTTATCACATTTTAGAAAAGGCAATTCAAGCAGCTTATGATGCTGGTTTTTTAGGTGATAATATTTTAGGATCTGGATTTAATCTTAACCTTTATTGTCACCTTGGCGCTGGCGCATATATCTGTGGTGAGGAAACGGCATTAATAGAATCACTCGAAGGAAAACGAGGAAACCCAAGGATCAAACCTCCATTCCCTGCTGTTTCGGGTGTTTGGGGAAGACCGACTGTTGTCAATAATGTTGAAACCATTGCGGCCACGGTGCCAATTATTAATATGGGTGGTGAAGAGTACGCAAAAATTGGTGTGGGAAAAAGCACAGGAACAAAATTAATTTCCGCCTGTGGCCATATCAATAATCCTGGCGTATATGAAATTGAACTCGGTCTTTCTTGTGAAGAATTTTTGTTTGATGATAAATATTGTGGTGGAATAAAAAACGGAAAAAAATTCAAAGCGGTTGTTGCTGGTGGCTCATCAGTACCAATTCTTCCTGCTGACCTATTTTTAAAAACGGCAAAAGGAGAGCCTCGATTAATGTCGTACGAATCGCTTTCGGATGGTGGATTTATTTCGGGAACAATGTTGGGCTCAGGCGGATTTATCGTTCTTGACGAAACGGCAAGCATCGTAAAAAACCTCTGGAACTTTACGCGCTTCTACCACCATGAAAGTTGCGGACAATGTTCTCCTTGTCGCGAAGGAACAGGATGGATGGAAAAAATTCTTAATCGAATTTTAGAGGGGAAGGGGAAACAAACAGATATTGATTTGCTGTTTGATATTCAAAGTAAAATAGACGGTAAAACAATTTGTCCCCTAGGCGAAGCGGCTGCTTGGCCTGTTGCCTCTGCGATTAGACATTTCCGTAAAGAGTTTGAAGAATATGTAAACAAGCCCGAAGAAATTGTAGATGTCAAACATTATTATGCAGTAAACAATCTACAACAAAGCGCTAAATGAAAATTATAAAAATCCTTTTTTTGTTTTTACTAATTATTCCAACAACCGCCTATGCGCAGACTGAAAAAGTGGGGTCGTTAAAAAATTATTGGAAAGTTCAAAAAGGGGGCGAGTGGTATTTATCTTGGGGATACAGCAAGTGGTGGTATCCAAAAACAGATATTCATTTTGACATAAATACTGTTGATGGAAACGCTAAAAATTCACACACGGAATACGTATTAAAAGATGTTTACGCCCACGACTCTCCGTTTATTTCTGAAATATTTACTGTTCCGCTAACTGTTCCTCAATTTTGCGTGCGCTTAGGTTATTTTTTCAATTCAGACCAAAGCCTTGGCGCCGAGTTTACATACGACCACGCAAAGTTTGTTGTGAACAATGATCAATATGTAAGAATGGTTGGTAGCACAAATGGCGTGGCCTTCGATTCCATCGCTCATCTTTATGAAAGCGAAAGTTTGGGTTCACAGCCGTTTATTTTTAAACTTAATAACGGCGCGAATTTTTTTGCATTTACACTTGTAAAGAAGTTTTCTCTTTTTTCAAGTCGCAATGGAAAGTTTAAATTGCTTTATCACCTGAAAATGGGGGCGGGATGGAACACACCACACGTTGAAAACACTATTTTTGGAGCAAAAAACACCCCGCATTTTCAGGCGATTGGCGGCTGGAACGTTGGGGCCGAGGGCGCTATTCGGCTGTTGTTTTTTAACAGAACTTATCTTGAATTTGGACAAAAAGCGGTTTACGCGTCATACTACAATTTACGCACTGCAACTGGAACTGCGAAAGTGCAATTCCCAACCTACGGAACTATTTTGTCAATGGGAATTAATTTTCCTCAAAAACAAAACAAATCGAACTAACGCACAATTATAAAATGCCGAAAGTAACCATTGATGGAGTTGAAATTGAGGTCCCAAAAGGAACCACTATTCTTCAGGCTGCGCGAATGATTGGAAAACATGTTGCTCCTCCTGCGATGTGTTATTATTCTAAACTAGATGTAAGTGGCGGTTATTGCCGCACCTGCATAGTGCGCGTTACAAAAGGTTCTGCAGCGAATCCGAATCCAATGCCAAAACCTGTTGCCTCCTGCCGTACTGAAGTAATGGACGGAATGGTGGTGGAAAATTTTACGTCTGAACAAGTTCTCGCTGACAGAAAAGGTGTGGTTGAATTTTTGTTGTTAAACCACCCGCTCGATTGTCCGGTTTGTGACCAGGCGGGAGAATGTAGTTTACAAGACTTGGGATATGAAAATGGTGCGGAAAAAACACGCTATGATTTCGAACGTCGAACGTTTGAAAAAATAGACATCGGCCCAAAGATTCAATTACACATGACACGATGCATTTTATGTTATCGATGTGTACACACAGCGGATCAACTAACAGAAAAACGTGTCCACGGTGTTCTTAATCGCGGTGAGGTTTCAGAAATTTCTACTTACATAGCTGCAAATATTGACAATGAGCTTTCCGGTAACGTTATTGACGTTTGTCCTGTTGGCGCTTTGACAGACAAAACCTTTCGTTTCAAATCGCGTGTTTGGTTTACAAAACCTGTAGATGCACACCGCGACTGTAAAAAATGCGCTGGCAAAGTTCGTCTCTGGTTTAAAGGAGAAGAGGTGCTGCGTGTAACTGGCAGAAAAGACCAGTGGGGAGAAGTGATTGATTGGATTTGCAATGAGTGTCGTTTCGATCGCAAAAATCTTTCCGACTGGATTGTTGAAGGACCAAGCCGTATTGATCCCCATTCTGTAATTTCACAAAATCAGTATGAGTTAGCAAAATTGAAATTGGATACAGGAGAGCAATTAAAAAAAATTAAAGAAAAAAAATAAGTACGCCCTAAAAACTAATGAGTACATATATTCTTTATAAACTGATTCTAGTTATTGCGGTATTTGTAATATCGTTGGTGATTGCGATGTATTCTACTTACGGCGAACGGAAAATTGCGGCATTCTTACAGGATCGACTCGGACCTAATCGTGCTGGACCTTTCGGCTTGTTGCAACCGCTTGCCGATGGGGTAAAGATGTTTATGAAGGAAGAAATTATTCCCAATGTTTCAAATAAATTTCTTTTCATTCTCGGACCTGGATTGGCAATGCTAACGTCACTTTGTACTAGCGCGGTTATTCCTTGGGGACCTGACCTTACAATAAACGGTGTAAAATATCCATTACAAGTAGCGGATATAAATATCGGAGTCCTTTATTTGTTCGGTGTCGTTTCTATTGGTGTTTATGGAATTATGATTGGGGGCTGGGCTTCAAACAATAAATATTCATTGCTTGGCGCATTGCGTGCGTCATCTCAAATGATTTCATATGAAATTGCTATGGGTGTTTCTGTAATCACTTTGATTATGATTACGGGAACCCTCAGCACCTCAGAAATTGCAGCACAACAACACGGTTTTTACAACGAGCATTCACATTGGTTTTCGTGGAATTTTTTTAAAAACCCGCTGACGTTTTTAATTTTCTTTATTTGTGCGTTAGCAGAAACCAATCGCGCGCCATTCGATTTACCGGAATGTGAAACAGAATTAGTTGGTGGCTACCACACCGAATACAGTTCCATGAAACTTGGGTTTTATTTGTTTGCTGAATATGTAAATATGTTTATCTCGTCTGCGGTAATGTCTTTGTTCTTTTTTGGTGGATATAATTTTCCAGGAATGGACAGCATTGCTAATCCGAATACGGTTGCGATAATAGGAACCATTGTAATGTTTACAAAAACAATATTTTTTATATTTCTTTTCATGTGGATTCGGTGGACAATCCCGCGTTTCCGCTATGACCAACTAATGAATTTAGGCTGGAAAATCCTGATACCTTTGTCGATAGTCAATATGATAGCGACCGGTATTTTATTATTAGCAACTGGAAGAGTTTAGGAAAATAATAAACAAGTATGCAACCGCTGACCGATAGATCAAAAGTAGTTTCAGATAAAAAGATGTCTTTTTTAGAGAAGATGTACTTACCTGCAATTCTTGGTGGAATGCGCATTACGATGTCACATTTTTTTAGAAAGCCCGCAACAGTAAATTACCCTGAAGAAAAACGTCCAATCGCAGAAGGTTATCGCGGACAACATGTTTTGAAGCGTGATGAGATTGGCGCAGAACGCTGCACTGCTTGTGGACTGTGCGCGGTGGCTTGTCCGGCAGAAGCAATAACAATGGTTGCTGGAGAACGTCAAAAGGGAGAAGAGCATTTGTATCGCGAAGAAAAATACGCTGCGGTATATGAAATAAATATGCTACGGTGTATCTTTTGTGGATTATGCGAAGAGGCTTGCCCGAAAGAATCCATTTTTCTAACAGACAGAATTGTTCCTTCTACATTTGAACGTGCGGAATTCATTTACGGAAAAGACAAACTTACAGAAGGGGTTGCGCCATTAGATCGGATTGATGTTTCAAAGCGGCAGACGAAAGAAGTGTTGGAATTTAAAACACATTCAGAATATGCACACAATATAAACTGGGACCCCAACAAAACCATTAAGGCTAAAAACACAGGACATTAGTTTTTCTAAACTTTAGTATGACACACATCACGATTACCCAAATAATGTTTTGCGTTTTATCCCTCATTGCAATTACAAGCGCTGCATTATTAATATTCAGCAAGAGTCCAATTCACAGCGTACTTTATCTCATCGTTACTTTTTTTGCAATTGCGGGTCACTACATTTTATTGAATGCCCAATTTCTTGCTGTTGTTCACGTCATTGTTTACGCAGGGGCGATTATGGTTTTATTTCTTTTCGTTATTATGATGCTGAACCTAAATAAAGAAACGGAAACGCACAAGCCAATGTGGATTCAACTTATGGCTGTGCTCGCTGGTGGGGCAATGCTCGTTACCTTGGTTGGCGTTTTGAAAGGTGCGGAGCAAATGAATTTAAAACAAGCGAATGATGTAAATATTGGACTGGTTAATAATTTGGGCCTTGTCTTGTTCAATGATTTTCTTGTTCCGTTCGAACTTTCGTCAATCCTTTTCCTCGCAGCTATGGTTGGGTCGGTAATGCTTGGCAAAAAAACCATTTCATAAGATGAGCGCAATACAAATTATTCCCTTAAACTGGTACGTCACATTAAGCGCTATTTTATTTGCGCTAGGTGTTCTTGGCGTATTGTATCGGCGCAACGCAATCATTATTTTAATGTGCATCGAATTAATGTTAAACGCTGTGACGCTTTTGCTTGTTGCTTTTTCTGCACACCACAGCGATCCAACAGCTCAGGTTTTTGTATTTTTCATTATGGCAGTGGCGGCGGCAGAAGTTGCTGTTGGACTCGCTATTCTAATGATGATCTACAGAAATACAAAATCTATTGACATTGATATTTTAAATAAATTAAAAGGATAAGTATAGAATATGATTCAGCTGGCTTGGTTAATCCCCATTCTCCCTTTAATTGGTTTTCTTGTCATTGGACTCGGCGGAAAAAAACTTTCTAAAAAACTTGTAAGTTTTATTGGCTGCGGAAGTGTGCTCGCCGCTTTCATCCTTTCGGCTACCATTTTCTTTCAGCTTAACGGATCTTCTACTGTTGTAAAATTAGCAGATTGGATAAATGTCGGGAAGCTGAATGTCGATTTTTCATTTTTAATTGATCCCTTAGCTGTTGTGTTTATGCTCATCATAACAGGTGTGGGATTTCTTATTCACGTCTATTCAATTGGCTATATGAAAGACGATGAAAAATACGATCGTTTTTTTGCATACTTAAATTTATTTATCTTCTTCATGTTGTTTCTTGTAATGGGAGACAATTACATTGTAATGTTTGTCGGTTGGGAAGGTGTTGGACTCTGTTCTTATTTGTTAATCGGATTCTGGTTCAAAAACACGGAATATAATAATGCAGCAAAAAAAGCATTCATTGTAAACAGAATTGGAGATCTTGGTTTTTTATTGGGAATAATTTTAATTTATGTAACGAGCAACAGTTTAAATTTCGATGCGGTTTTTTTGCATGTCCACAACAATGCCTCGAATAAAGAAATTTATAATCTCATTGGTATTTTATTATTTATTGGGGCTTGTGGCAAGTCAGCACAAATACCTTTATACACCTGGCTCCCTGATGCAATGGCTGGACCAACTCCTGTTTCTGCGCTCATTCACGCAGCAACAATGGTAACCGCCGGAGTTTATATGATTGCGCGTTCTGCGGTAATTTTTGTCAATGCCCCAATCGCAAGTGAAGTAATTGCCATTGTTGGTGTGTCCACCGCTTTGCTCGCAGCAACTATTGGGTTGTTTCAAAATGATATTAAAAAAGTTCTCGCCTACTCTACCGTTTCTCAGTTGGGTTATATGTTTCTCGGTTTAGGTGTTGGGGCGTTTACGGGAGGCGTCTTTCATGTAATGACGCACGCGTTCTTTAAAGCATTGCTTTTCCTTGGCGCTGGAAGTGTGATTCATGCGATGAGCGGAGAACAAGATATTCGCAAAATGGGTGGACTAAAAAAAGCTCTTCCCATTACTCACATTACTTTTTTAATTGCAACGATTGCAATTTCCGGCATTCCTCCATTCTCCGGATTTTTCTCTAAAGATGAAATTCTAGCTCATGCATACAATCACAATAAAATTTATTGGATGCTTGGAATTATCGGTTCGATGCTTACTGCTTTTTATATGTTCCGTTTATATTTTCTCACCTTTCACGGTGGGTTCCGCGGAACAGGCGAACAAAAACATCACCTGCACGAATCGCCAAAAAGCATGACTATCCCATTGGTTGTCCTTGCGGTGCTTGCTGCTGGCGCTGGTTTGCTTGGAATTCCAAATGCGCACCAGCATTTGTTTCATGAGTTTTTGCACCCTGCATTTAAGTCCGCCTCCGTTTGGATAGACGATGCGCCAAAACATTTCAGTATGGATGAGGGGCGATTAATGTTTCTAGCTGTCCTTGCTGCAAGCGCTGCTATTTATACCGCTTGGCTCCTTTACAAAAAAAATAATTTAGTTCCTATTCAAAACGAAATTGCAATCTCTAAATTTCAAAAAATTATTGCTAGAAAATATTATGTTGACGAATTTTATGATGCCGCAATTCGAAAACCAATAGACTGGGTTTCGGAAAAATCTTACAAGTTCATTGAGTTGAGAATTATAGATGCGCTTGTGAATGCGATTGGAAATGTCGTTAAATGGGCGGCAAGTGTATTTCGCTTGGCGCAGTCTGGAAGTGTTGGGTTTTATATGTTTGCCATGACTATTGCTGTGCTTGCAATGCTCTTCGTAAAATTATTTTGATTTTTTTTTGAATATATGATTACAGGATTGTTAATTGGTTTGCCTTTTGTTTTTGCTTTGCTGCTTCTTTTTACAAAGGGCGACGGAGTAAAACGTGTGGCGTTAACGGCGTCGGTCATAGAATTTATTCTATGTATCGTAGCATATTATTTTCTTCGCCAACAACAGGCAACAGGAAATGAAGACGCTCGCCTTTTTATTAATATTGGCTGGGTCTCATCTATTGGCGTAAATTTTAATGTCGCGCTCGATGGAATAAGTATGGTGCTTGTGCTGCTCACTTGTTTTCTTATCCCATTGATTATTCTTTGCGGGTATGAAAAAAAACAAGAGCACCCTTCCTACTTCTATGCGCTTATATTATTTATGCAGATGGCGCTCATCGGTGTGTTCGTTGCGAGAGATGGTTTTTTATTTTATATTTTCTGGGAATTGGCTTTAATCCCAATTTATTTTATCTGCTTAATTTGGGGCGGAGAAAATCGCGGAACAATAACCTTTAAATTTTTTCTCTACACAACATTAGGAAGTCTGTTCATGCTTGCTGCTTTGATTTACCTTTATCTTAACACGTCAGTTGGAGAAACGGGAATTCACACTTTCAACATACAGGCCCTGGCCGAAGCGGGAAGAGGGTTAAATCTTACACAGCAGTCGTGTGTATTCTGGGGGTTATTTCTCGCGTTCGCAATTAAAATGCCTGTTTTCCCTTTTCACACTTGGCAACCTGACACATATTACAACGCCCCAACCCAAGGCACGATGTTGCTTTCTGGCATCATGTTGAAAATGGGTACTTACGGTTTAATTCGTTGGTTGTTGCCTATGTGTCCCGATGCATTAAATTATTGGGGCGCAACAGTAATTGGACTTTCTATAATTAGTATAATTTACGCTTCGTTCATGGCAATAGCACAAAAAGATTTCAAACGATTAATTGCTTATTCTTCCATCGCACACGTTGGCTTAATTGCTGCTGGAGTTTTAGTGTTCCTGCCATTGAAAGAAAACACAGAGGGAATTACAGGTGCGATTGTCCAAATGTTCTCGCATGGAATTAATGTTGTTGGATTATTTTTAATTGCAGATATTATTTTCTCTCGTATGAACACATTTGAAATGGCGAAACTTGGAGGAATCAGAAATGTTGCTCCAAAATTTGCAGCGTTCTTTTTAATTATAATGATGGGCTCTGTGGCACTTCCTTTAACCAACGGGTTTGTTGGTGAATTTTTATTAATTAGTGGTATTTATAAATATTCTGCTTTTGCCGCTGGCTGCGCCGGACTCACAATTATTTTCGGCGCCGTTTACATGTTACGCGGGTATCAATTTATCATGCTCGGAGAAACAAAAAGCAACACCTCGTTATTTACACCGCTCACTAAAATCGAAACGGTGATGCTCGTAATAATTTCTTGCGCAGTAATTTTCTTCGGAGTTTGTCCAAACCTTATTCTTGATTTAGTGCGAAGCGATGTCAATGCGTTAGTGCGCGAAATCAAACTTAAATAATTTTAAAATAAAATGAAGAGCCACTATAATTCTATTTTCATACCAATTCATAATTTAAATATCAAGTGAAAGTAATTTTACTTCTTTCTGTACTCGGCTTGCTCGCACTATTCGCAGAGCTGTTCCGATTTAAAAAAATATTGTACCCTATCATCCTTATTGGATTAGCTGGGGCGATAGCTGTAGCAATTTCATATTGGTTTTTTGATGATGGTGTGATGACTCCATACTTTACTGGGATGGTCGATGGCAAGCACCAGATTCCAACGGCTGCAAATGCTGTTGGGCATTCGTTTAATCAAATGTTAGCGTTTGGCCCCTCTTCCGTTTTGTTTTCTGTTATTATATTGTCCACCGCTTTTTTATGGTTCATAATGTCGAAGGGGTTTTTTAATAACGATTCTACCAATACAGACCATTATGCTTTAATAATGTTCGCTCTTGTTGGCGCAATTATTCTTACCTGCTATACCAACATGACAATGTTATTTTTAGGAATAGAAATTCTCTCTATTCCTCTATATGTGCTTGCGGGTAGCAAAAAGTCAGACCCCTTGTCAAATGAGTCTGCATTTAAATATTTTATCCTTGGTTCGTTTGCCTCTGGATTTTTACTTTTTGGAATCACATTAATTTATGGTGCCTCCGGTTCGTTCGACCTTAAAACAATTGGAACATTTATAAACACATCACAAGAGACAATTCCTTCTTTCTTTTATGCAGGCATTTTACTAATCCTAGTGGGTTTGCTTTTTAAACTCGCGGCAGCGCCATTTCATTTTTGGGCACCAGACGTTTACCAAGGAGCGCCTACTCCAATAACAGCATTTATGTCAACCGTTGTAAAAACCGCAGCGATTGTTGCAATCATACGATTATTTCTATCGACGACATTCTCTGGAGCTGATGCATTCTGGGTCCCAGTGCTTGGTGTGATCACAGGATTAACGCTTGTAGTTGGAAATGTAACAGCCGCTGCACAAAATAATGTGAAACGCATGCTCGCATTTTCTAGCATTTCTCACGCTGGTTTTTTATTGCTTGGTGTAACGGCCCTTTGCGGGTTCTCAGCTAAAGCAATTGTATTTTATACCGCAGCTTATTCAATAGGATCAATCGCAACATTTACTGTGCTAATAAACATCATGCATCAAACTGGAAGTGATGCTATAGAAAGTTTCAACGGGCTCGGTAAAAAAAATCCATTGATGGCCTTCATGTTAACGATTGCTTTGTTTTCCCTTGCAGGCATTCCTCCGACGGCTGGTTTTTTTGCTAAATATTATATTTTAACTGCCGCAATGACTGGGGGACATAATTGGCTTGCAATTATTGGGATTCTTTCTTCTCTCGTCGGAATATACTACTACTTTAAAATAATTATTGCAATGTATTTCAAAAAGCCAACTGACGAATCGTTGATTACTATTAACAAACAACATCAACTATTATTAATTGTTACGGGTGTGATTATTTTTCTCCTTGGGTTGCTTCCGGATTTAATTCTCTCTATTGGAGATATTGATAAGGCTTCAATTGAAGTAAGCACAACAAATATTTTATTTTTATATGCTTAAAAAACTCCCCGGTTTATCCACTTGGATTTTTGTGGGACTTATTCTAGGAATAATCGCTGGAATAATCGCGCACAATAAAATATGGGGCAATATTGATATAAATACTCTTTCGCCTTTCATGAAAGATGAACTTAAAAATTTCGCAACAGAACAAGTTGTAGGATTTAAATTACTCAGCGATATCTTTCTTAGTCTTGTAAAAGTAATTGTTGCGCCACTTGTTTTTTCATTACTCCTTGTTGGATTGACTAAGACAGGAAACTTTGGTGCAATGGGAAGAATTGGAGTTAAAACATTATTGTATTTCACATTTGCAACACTCATTGCGCTTACAATGGGTTTGATTATCGTAAATCTTTTCCATCCAGGCGCAGCGCTTAATGTTCAATCCGCTACTCAAAAAATTGTTAGTGCCCCGAAATTTAATGTTGCGGAATTTGTGCTCCACGTTTTCCCAAAAAATATTATTGACTCAATGGCACATAACGATATCCTTCCTATAATCGTTTTTGTTTTGTTTTTTGCTGCTGCCATTACCGCTCTTGGACAAAAAGCAAAAATCGTGGTAGATTTCTTCGAAGCAATTTCACACATAATGCTAAAGGTGACCGGCTACGTTATGTACTTCGCCCCACTTGCTGTGTTTGGTGCGGTGGCTGCCGTTATTGCCGTCCACGGACTAGAAATTCTTGGTGGATATTTAAAACTTATTGTTTGCTTCTTTGGGGGGCTTGCTGTTTTTTTATTCGTTGTGCTACCCGCAATTTGCTATTCATTCAAAATAAAATATTTTCATTTATTAAGTTTAATACGTGAGCCAATGATGATTGCTTTCGGAACATCAAGCTCAGAAGCGGCGATGCCAAAAACAATTAATGCACTAGAAAAATTTGGATGCCCTGATCGAATTATCGGATTTGTTTTACCATTAGGTTATTCTTTCAATCTTGATGGCTCAATCATGTACATGACATTTGCGACAGTTTCTATTGCACAAGCTTATGGCTTAGACCTCTCTCTAGGACAACAGCTAACAATGATGTTAATGTTATTGGTAACTAGCAAAGGAATGGCGGGAGTTCCGCGAGCGTCGCTTGTTGTAATTGCGGGAATGCTTGACTCTTTTCATATTCCAGCAGAAGGCCTATCTCTTATTATTGCAATTGATTGGCTACTCGATATGGGCCGATCGGCCACCAACGTAGCAGGAAACGCTGTAGCAACAGCAGTGGTGAGTAAGTGGGAAGAAAAATCAACAGCATTGAATAATTAGTCTTTTAATACATCTAATGTTGCTATTAAATTTTCATTACCTTTCTTAAAATTTATTCCCATGAAAAAATATTTACTCCTTACTATTTTATCTTTTTATGCGGTTGTTTTGTTTGCACAACCTTGTGTGATGGACACATCCGTTCATTCAATAGGAATTTATCCAGATACGCTTCCTTCGGGAACTGTCGGCCTGGCTTATTCTACCGATATCACTTTTTTCATGCCGCTAGATACAAGCGGATACGACTTTACAAATTTTCATATTCTTACCTGCACGTTACCTGTAGGACTAAATTGGACTTGCAGTAATTTCTCTAATGGTTGCAATTATGATCCACAGGTTAGTCAATATGGCTGTGTTAATATTTATGGCACTCCGTTGCTTGCCGGATTTTATCCAATTGATGTTACTGTCATTGCTGATTTAACTATCGCGACAGGAATTCCTGTTCTTTTTCAAATTTATATGGCAATAAATCCCGCTGTTTCAAATTCTTCCAACAACGGTTTTTCTATGAGTGGCTTTAATGGCTGTTCGCCAATTACTGTAAATTTTGTAAATAACAATCCGGGGCTCAGTGGTTATTTTTGGGATTTCGGAAACAGCAACCAAACTACTGCCGAAAATCCTGTACCACAAGTTTATAATCAGCCGGGAAATTATGTGGTTCACTACGAAGCGTATTCGGACACAAATACTTATAATTTTTATACACTTACTTCAATAAATATTGCTTCAATCCAAAACTCAAATTCTGTTTGGGGTTATCCATTTGATGCAAATCCGGATTTATTTGTCATCGTAAAAGAAAACGGCAACCCTGTTTACCAATCTGGTTATTTCGCTGATCAATTCCCTCCTGTTGGATGGACAGGCCTAAGTCTTAATATGAATCCTGCAAATACATACGTGCTTGAAGTTTGGGATGAAGACGATTTTGAATTTGGTTTTGGGGCAGACGATTATGTTGGAAGTCACACAATGTCGTTGAACGGATGCATGGGATGTGCTGCAAATATTTCAATTGTTGACTATGTCGTAAACCATATCGTTGTGCCGCCAACCCCTTCAATAATTACAAACGACACAGTACATGTATATGGTTACCCAGGCATACCTAATATTTATTACGACTCGCTTAACCACACACTTCACACCGATTCTATTCAATATAATTTACAATGGTATTTAAACGGAAGCCCACAGCTAGGACAAAATGGTGGGACTGACACTGTTTTCGTTTCAGGAAATTATTTTGTGCTGGCTGTAAATGCAAGCGGATGCGCTTCTTTTTCAGACACAATAACCGCAATTTTTTGCGATTCTACATATCACCCTGCCGTAGTTCAAAATACAACAACGCTTTCTACTATTGATACAACGGGCAACACTATGCAATGGCTATTAAACGGAATTCCAATTCCAGGAGAAACATTATACCAGGTCACCACCTCTACTAACGGCGTTTACACATTAGAAATAACAAATTCGTTTGGTTGTGTTTTTACATCTTGGCCGGTTTCAATCGATGTCGGAATTCGCGAACAAGAATGCTTAGCTCCTTTATTATTTCCAAATCCAGCCAACGAATCGGTAACGGTGCGCTGGGGTAATAGCGGAGAAGCTTCTGTGGTTGAGCTACAAGACTTATCAGGTCGTATTATAAAACAACTGCGCTCTTCTTTGGGATCGGAAGAAATAAATACGAGCGAATTGCCAAATGGTGTTTACCTTATTTCTGTTTTCAGCGGAGGACTACGAGGTGTTGCAAGGCTTGCTGTAAGTCGATAGGTTTGGAATAAATTTTTTTTATGGTTCGGGGTTTTTTTTCTTGAACAAAAAACAAACAATTGCTTGTTTTTTTTATTATGGAATTTTGGGAGTTTCTTAAAACGTTAACCGATCCATCGTCCATAATTTCTTACGGTGGGCTGTGGCTTTTGTTGATAGTGATATTTGCAGAGACAGGGTTGATGATCGGTTTTTTTCTTCCGGGCGACTCCCTTGTTTTTGTTTCGGGCATGGCCTGTTCAACAAACCCTGGACTGGTTGGCGTAAATATTATAGTTTTAATTATACTGTTAATTTTTTCAGCGGTCGTCGGCAACATTGCGGGATACTACTTTGGCAAAAAGCTTGGGCCGGCTTTATTTATAAAAGAAGATTCCCTAATTTTTAAAAAAAGATATTTAAATGCCACTAAAGTTTTCTATTCTAAATATGGCGGAAAGGCGTTGGTTCTTGGTCGTTTTATACCAATCGTAAGAACATTTGCTCCTATTTTAGCTGGGGCAATTAACCTTGATTTTAAGCGCTTTATGGCTTACAACATCATAGGCGCGGTGCTTTGGATAACAACAATGGCAACAATTGGATTTTACTTAGGGAAAATAAAATGGGTGCAAGAAAATGTTGGATGGCTTGTGCTTTTTATGATTGTGGTAACAATTATCCCTGTGGTTCAAACATGGAAAAAAGAAAGGGCGGCTTAACGATTGTGTCACACAATAATATACTGCCGCTGCGTTAATAATTAGAATTTATAGGCGATTACGGGTTTCTTAAATTGAATTGTTTTTGTAAGTTTGCTGACCCAAAGAGGAAAGGTAATAATTTTTTAATGTTTCGTTTAAAGATTCGTTTTTCTCTTTTATTAATATTGCAAATTGTTTTTTATTCTTATACAAATAATAACTAAATAACACAATTATTATGAGCAGCAAAAAAACCTCAAATTTACAGGCCTACTTCACCGTCGGGATGATGGTAATAGAACTTTTTATCTCAATCTTAATTTACTTATTTGTACTTGGTGATGGGTCCCATTTTGAAGGCGGCAATAATGAAAAAGGGCACCCAATTGATATTTTCGGAACTGTTTATAAGGGAGGTTTTATCGTTCCTATTTTAATAACAATTGTTCTTTTGGTAATCACTTTTGCGATTGAACGCATGATCACAATCATGAAGGCAAAGGGCTCTGGAAACATTACAGACTTTGTTCGTTCCATACGCGAACTCGTTGCTGCTGGTAATATTGATGAGGCGATGACCGCTTGCGAGCGTCAAAAAGGGTCTATTGGAAATGTTGTGCTTGCTGGTCTAGAAAAATACAAGCTTGTTGCAGAAGATAAAACAATGGACAAAGAGCAAAAAATTGCTGCAGTTCAAAAAGATTTAGAGGAATCAACCTCGCTTGAGCTGCCTATGTTATCAAAAAACCTTGTTATCTTATCTACCTGCGCTTCTATCTCTACTTTGATTGGTTTGATTGGAACTGTAATGGGAATGATTCGTTCATTTGCTGCGCTTGCTAACGCCGGTGCTCCTGACTCCAACGCTCTTGCAACGGGTATTTCTGAGGCGCTTGTAAATACATTTATCGGTATTGCAGGTTCTTGTCTAGCTATTGTTGCCTTTAATGTTTTTACCACTCAAATCGACCGCATCACTTACGGAATTGACGAGGCTAATTTCAGTATTCTGCAAACAATTGCTTCTAAAAAGCACTAATTTTTCAGACCCTGAACTTTCATTAACAGCACCGGAAAATGCCTAAAATAAAAGCCGCAAGCCACAGCCCTTCCTTGGATATGACTCCAATGGTTGACCTTGCTTTCCTATTGGTAACTTTCTTTATGCTTACTGCCACCATGCGTGCGCCAGAACCTGTTATTGTTGACACGCCAAGTTCGGTTTCGGATATCATACTTCCAAAAAACACAATGCTTATCACTATTGATACCGTTGGACGTGTATTCTTTAATATGGAAGGAAAAGAAGTTAGGATCAACATGCTAAGAAGTATGATGACTCAATACCCAACGGTTAAATTTTCTGAAGAAGAAATCATAAAGTTTGGTTCTTTGCAATCCTTTGGAGATAATTTTGCTCGGCTTCCAGAATTTATAAATGCTGAACAAACTCAGCGTGATTTAATGAATCGCGAATCTAAAGGTATGCCTATTGACACGATAGACGCCACAGGAAAAAAACGTGATGCCGAACTCTCGGCGTGGATACGTTTCGCGCGTGAAGAGGAATACAGAGTGCGAATGCAAATGCGCGCCGCAGGGAAACCTGTTGAGGACTTGCGCTATGCAATTAAAGCAGACGGAAAAGCGTCTTACAAGAAAGTGGACGCCGTAATTGCACTTTTTAAAAAACAGGAGGTTTTTACTTTTAATTTAATTACAGCATTAGAGGGTGATCCTAATGCTGCGCCAACAAAATAAAAAAAGGCGAAATATTTATGGATTAGAGTCTGATTTTGCATCAAATAAGAAACAATAAAAATTATTCGTCGACAAGCGACATCTTAAATAAAAAATAAAAATGTCAGAAATTCAACAAGACCAAGGAGGTGGCGGGAAACACGGGAAAAAGGGCCGAAAGAAACTCGGAGGAAATCCTCGTGTAGACATGACACCAATGGTTGATTTGGCTTTTCTTTTGCTAACCTTTTTCGTATTGACTTCAAATTTAAACAAGTCCAAAACGATGGAGATTAAAATGCCGAAAGATGTGAAAGACACCAACACAACCAAAATCAATGATAAAACGGCAGTTACATTACTTTTAGACGGAAACAAGGGCGGAAACATATATTATTATGAGGGCAAGCTAGATGAAAATGCTGTATTACAGTCGACAACACTTGACCCTAAAAAG
This sequence comes from Flavobacteriales bacterium, assembly GCA_002737705.1. Classification (GTDB taxonomy): domain Bacteria; phylum Bacteroidota; class Bacteroidia; order NS11-12g; family UBA955; genus UBA955. Next base: position 9,613 of record NSIM01000014.1, on the reverse strand, counting down.
GGTTTTCGTAGCTATGCAACAGGGCGTAACTCTCCAATTATTGCAGAGATGAAAGACTTAAGAGCTCGCTACAAAAAAAACCAGCTCTCTGAAGTTGTTTTTAGAAAAGAAAAAATTAAGATACAAGAAAAGTTTATTAAATCATCGCCATTCTTTATTGTTAAGTGGGGTGGAGATGCAAAGTACGGGGACATTATTAATATCATTGATGAATTAAAAATCTCTGATGTTGAAAAGTATGCTCTCACACCTATTACGCGCCTAGAGCTAACTGCCCTTTCTGCAAAAACAGGAATACGATATAAAGAGCTGGACACTCCAGATCCTGATGCTGTAATTACAAATCAATAAACTCTTAATACCAATAAAATGGCAAACTGGAGTAACGAAATAACAAAAGAGCGGAACGATATGGTTTTCGAAAATCGTAATCGTAATTATGGCGCTTTTTTAATTCGCCGCGATTACGGGAAGGTTGTTGCTATTGCGGGCGGGTCTGCTACAATTGGTTTCATTTTCTTAATCTTCTTTTTTGTTTTCATAAGCAGGGAGTCTGTTGAACAAGTAAAAAAAGAAAAAATAACACAGGTTAATTTAAAAGACGCCCCGCCTGTAAACAAAGACGCACCACCACCACCGCCACCGCCACCACCACCGCCGCCATTAACAAAAGTGCTCAAATTTACAACACCTGAAATTACTGAAAAAGAGGTGGATCCTCCATTACAAAACGACACAACAAAAAAAATTGGAATTGTAAATCAAGAGGGCGAAGAAGAAGAGGGGCCTCCTGTTGTAGATGTTGCTGTTGAGCAAGTGGTAGAAGAAATTTTTACTTTCGCAGAGGTTATGCCTGATTTTTCCGGAAAAGATGGATTTCAGGCCTATCTTAAAAAAAATGTAAGATATCCCTTCGCAGAAAAAGATCAGGGAAAGCAAGGGACTGTTTATATTTCTTTTGTTGTAGAAAAGGATGGCACAATCGCAAATGTCAAGGCGGCAAAAGAAGTTGCGGGTGCCCCTGGCTTTACAAAAGAAGCTATACGAGTAATATCTCTGATGCCAAAATGGACACCAGGAATGATGAACGGACATCCCGTGAGAATCGAAATCACTCAGCCTGTTAGATTTACGCTTCAATAGAAAAGTTTTAACGTTGAAAAACTCTTTTTCTTTCCGAGAAAAAATTAGTCTTGGCTTTTCCATAATAATGATTTGTGTTTTTCTTGGAATTGCTTTTCTTTTTCTTTTTACTGAGCTCTTGTCGGACCGCTATCCCAAACCAAACCGTACTTATATTGGACTTTTACTCGGGGCTTGGGCTTGTTTTCGTGGTGCTTCGATATGGTTACGATACAAAAAAATAAAATCAGAAAATGAAGATTAATTCGATTTTGTTTTCTTTCATTTTTTATTTTTTTATTTTTCCTTCCTGTGACGGGAGTAAAATTATTTCTAAAGAGATTGACACGCCAACAACCGGCAAGATTTCTGTGGCTGTGGATGAAAACGTTCGCTCGCTTGCCGATGCGTTGGTTGATGCTTTTGAAAGCTCGTACCCTGCCGCGTTTTTAATAGAATCCTACTCCCCAGAAAAAAATGTAGTACAAGAACTGTACAACGATTCGTCGCGTTTGGCGATTATGACCAGAAGGCTAAGCGTAAAAGAGTCCCTTTTTTTTGAGGCGCAAAAATATATTGTTGAGCAACTAAAAATAGGTTCGGATGCTGTGGTGTTTTTAGTAAATAAAAATAATCCCGATTCTGCTTTTACAATTAGCCAAATCAGAAAAATTATTTCTGGAGAGGATTCTTTATGGAGTCAAATTCGCGCAGAGTCAAAGTTAGGACGAATCAATATTGTTTTTGACAATGAATCTTCTTCAAATCTTCGTTACCTCGCCGACACACTATTGGGAGGTGGCGCTGTTGGCAAAAATTGTTTTGCGTTATCAACAAATGACAGCGTTGTAAAATATGTCGCAGCGTCCAAAAATACAATTGGCGTTGTTGGGTTAAATTGGGTTGGCGACAAAGACAACGAAGAAGATGTTGCGCGAAGAGAAAAAATTAATTTTTGTGCGGTAGGAAAAAGTGCCTCGGAATTATTTCTGCCAAATCAAAGCAATATAGCTACTGGCAATTATCCTTTTTCCAGAGGTGTTTGGCTCATTAAAATAGGAAAAAGGGCGGGGCTTGGCACGGGGTTTGCCTCTTTTTCATTAGGAGAGAGGGGCCAGCTAATTGTTCAACGTTCGGGGCTGGTTCCAGCTAAGCCCGCCGAAAGAAAAGTTAAAATCACAGTTAAGTAGTAGTAGCCTTGTCTATTTATACATTTGCAATATGAAAATTTATCTAAAAATTATCTGCCTTTTACTTTTTTTAGTCTCAACTACTAACGTTAATTCACAAAACTTAGGAGACGCAAGAAAACTAGTAGCGAACGAACAATATGAAAAGGCGCGTAGTGTTTTTAAAGTACTTGTCACAAAAAACCCTATGGATGGGGATAATTTTTTCTACTACGGCGATCTAATGCTTAAGATGGAAAATCTTGATTCTGCTAAATTTTTATTTCAGCGCGGAATTGATATTAATCCAACTAACGCATTAACACACGTTGGATTGGCAAGGTATTATTTATACACCGGCAATGGAGCAGATGGCCAAAAAGCAATTGCTTACGCAAAATCAGTTGTTAAAACACAAGAGGGAAAAAAGGGGATGAATATGGAGAAAGAGCGACAGGTGCAAATATATTTAGAAATAGCAGTAACAGAAACGTGGGGTGCAATAACAAATTATGATGACGCTATTAACTTAACAATTGAAAGCGAAAAGCTCAGCCCGTCCAACCCTGAAGTTTTTTTAATTCGCGGAGATGCGCTATATAAAAAAGATCCTGTAAACGGAACGCCCGCAATCACAAATTACAATGTCGCTGCTAAGCTTGATCCAAAATCTTGTCGGGCAAATGTTAGAATTGGACAAGTATATATGAATGGTAAAAACATGGCTTCGGCAATTGGTTTTTATAATGTCGCGATTAAAACAGACTCCTCTTTTGCCCCCGCTTGGCGACTTAAGGGAGAAGCGCAATACCAAATTCAACGTTTTGATTCTGCACAAAAATCAATGGCAAATTATTTACGGCTAAACGATGACGCAACTTCGCGCTACCGTTATTGTGTATTTCTTTACAAAAGTGGTAACCATAGCGAAGCGATTGCGCAGGGAAAAATTTCCCTTGCCAAGGACAATTCAACAACTGTAATCTATAGAATCATCGCACGCTGTTACCTAGAAGAAAAAACGCCAGAACCTCTTTTAGCAATTGAGTATTTCAATTTGTTTTTTATTGAACAAAAAAAATCGGGAGCACCGGCAATTATTGCCGATGATTTTATCGGACGAGGAAAAGCTTTTTCAAAAAATTCACAGGACTCTATTGCAATCGTCGACTATAACAACGCGCTTGCTATTGACACTGCAAGAAAAGATATTTATTTTGACATTGCAACTTCGTATTATAAAATGAAAAAGTATGATCGTGCTGCTGTTTATTACAAAAAGAAAATTGATTTAAATCCTGCTATTGCTAGTGTTTACGATTGGAGTGCGTATGGCAAAGCGTTGTTCTACCAAAAAGATTATTCAAATGCCGACATTTCCTTTAAAAAAATTACATTAATTGACTCTACAAATCTCCTTGGCTGGTATTGGCGCGGTCGCGTAAACCAAGCCTCTGATCCTGAAATTAAGTTCGATAGCACTCGTATATTTTACGAAACTTATTTTGAGCTAGCAATAAAAGATAAAGATAAAAACAAAAAAGATTTGTTGATTGCAACAAAATATCTAGCCGGCTATCACTATGTCAGAAGAAATTTTGCTTGCTCAAAATCTTATTTCCTTTTCGCCCTTGAGCTTGACCCTGCTAATGTGGAGATAAAAAAACAATTAGACACTGATAAAGATATTAAAGCCGCAACGGCGGCAGGTATTAATACTTGTAGGGGCATAAAGGCGGGAGGAAAATAATTTTTTCTCTTTTAATAAGTTCCTCATAAAACAATAAAGGCCGAGTAATCCTCGGCCTTTATTGTTTTTATAATTATTTATCGTTGTACTAATACCTTCTGGTTTACAACCCCGTCGGCCGTAATAATTTGTACAAAGTACATTCCTGGCTCCGCAGATTCAATCACAATTTGCTTTTTGTAATTAATAATTTTTATTTGTTGGTCTTGGTAAACAACTCTTCCGCTTACGTCAATAATCCTAACTGTTACATCTTTTGCTGTTGAAAAATCAAAGGCAAGTGTAAAATTTCCATCGTTTGGATTAGGCAACAAACTAAGTGTATTAGAAAGGTCGTTGTCTTGTAAGCCAACTTGCGAAATAATAACAACCATTGTATAGGTGTCAGAACCGCATGGTCCTGTTGCCGTTAGCGTTACAGTATAGCTTCCGTTGCTAGAATAACTATAAGAAGGGTTTGCCGAATTGTTTAGTGGGCTTGAGTCGCCAAAATCCCAGCTATAGCTGGTGGCGTTTGTAGATTGGTTTAAAAAAGTTTCTGTTACGCCTGATAGAGATCCCGAAAAAAGAGCTGTGGTAAGCGGAAGTACTGTTACCGATACAAGCGCAGAAGCGGCGCATCCGTTGGCGTCATAACCGGTTACGTAATATGTTGTTGATGTTGTGGGCGAAACGATAATTGATGCTATTGTTGCTCCTGTGCTCCAAACATATGTAACACCGCCAGTTGCGGTAAGCGTTGTGCTTTGGTTTATACAAATAGTAACATCAAGGCCAGCAGACACCGTTGGTGATGAATTTGAAATTACAACAACTGTATCAAAGCCCGTGCAGCCTGAAGGGTCTGTTACCGCAACAAAATAGGTTCCGCCGGAAGCAATAATTGTTTGAGATGTGGAAAGTGTGCTCCACAAATAAGTTGACCCTAAATTTCCAGCATCAAGGATTAGGCTTGCCACACAAATCGACGTGTCGGGCCCAAGGTTTACTGTTGGCTGGTTGTTGATTGTAACCACAATTGTGTCAGAACCCGAGCAGCCTGCGGGAGAAATTACTAAAACATTATAAGCGCCGCTAGAATTTACAGAAGCGGTTTGTGAAGATGAGCTATTGGACCAAAAATAAAGAGACCCTGGGTTGCCTGCGTTTAGCAATGCGGGTCCACCACACTGCACAATGTCAGGTCCTAAGTTTACTATTATTGCTGGGCTTAGTGTAACAATTATAGTGTCTGTTGCCGAACATCCGTTCGCGTCCGTAACAATAACGGAAACAGGGCCGGTTATGATTGCTGTGTCGTTTTGTAAATTCCCTCCTATTGACCAAGCGTAAGTTAAATAGCCAGGTCCCGCATCAAGTATAACTGATGCGCTACACGAAGATGTGTCTGGGCCAATTGAAACGCTTGGATTAGGATTTATTATAATATTAATTACATCTGAGCCAACACAACCGAGCGGGCTTTGAACAACTACAGAGTAGGTGCCGCTGCTACTTGGAGAAATGGTTTGGGTGCTCGCCCCGGTGCTCCACAAATATGTACTGCCAATATTTCCCGCATCCAACAAAACAGGTCCGCCGCATAAGGTGGTGTCTGGGCCAAAATTTACAGCAAGCGCGGGCAACATAGTAACAAGAACGGTGTCGTGGGCTGCACAGCCGTTCGCATCTACAAGTGTGAGCGTGTAATTTTGGGTGGCGGTGACTGTCGCTAATGAACTTGATGTAGTTGGGGTTGAAAGATTGGTGATAGGAAGCCAGCTAAAAACATAAGGAAGGGTTCCTCCCGATCCATTATTTGAAATTCCAATTGTTGTGGTCCCTCCGCTACACGCCTGTACATCTTGGGCAGAGGTTAGAGATGGAATGCCTGCGCCGGCAGTGTTCATTGTCATCGTTACGTCCATAGAAGACGTTCCGGTGGTACAAAAATATTTATCTAACAAAACTCTAACGTTCCCGCAAAATGAAGGGGTAAAACTTAGCGACGAGGACACGCCACAAAAATCATCATTATATGCAATAAACCCACCGGTAACATCATTGTAAATTGTTAGTTGAGAATCAAAGGCAGAGCTACTGCAAGTGGAGATAGTATAGTTTGCGCCAGAAACAACATTTGCTAACATGTATTGTCCACTAAGAAATGTTTGCATTGTAGATAAGGACACCCCCGGAGGAGTAAGGTTGCCGGAAGTTAAAACATTATTATTGGGACACTGAGCAAACAATAGGTGTTGTTGAAAAAGAAAAAATAAAATCGCAACCCTAATAAAAATTTCTTTCATAAAATGTTTGTTGGCGGTTATGAAAACAAAAATAGTAATTTCGCTGAAATCAGAATCAATTTTATTTTTCTAATTTTGCCTTTATCGTGCCCAATGCCGCCAAAAGAAAAAAACTCTCCTAGCCTCAAAAAACAAAACATATCTACAAAAAAAATTCCTATAGAAATGGGGTTTTTTAAAAAAAACTTTTTTCCTGTTGTCCTTTTTGTCCTAACTTTTCTCGTATTTGGGAACGGAATTCTAAATGAGTATGCGTTAGATGATGATTTTTACACTGCAGGGGGAAACAAGCTAACAAAAATGGGGGTTCGTGGAATTCCACAAATATTCAAGAGCCATACCTTTTATAATAACGACGGGTCGGGTTATTCGTACAGGCCGGTTGCATTGACCACTTTCGCAATTGAAAACCAGTTTTTAGGGGAAAACCCTCACGCGAGTCATTTTATTAGTGTGTTATTGTATGCGCTCTGTATTGTGCTCCTTTTTTCTCTTCTACGAAAATGGTTTAATTCTCAAGGTAACTGGTTTAGTTTTTTTATCTGTTTGCTCTTTCTTGTTCATCCATTACATACCGAGGTAGTTGATAATATTAAGTGCCGAGATGAGTTGCTCACTTTGTTTTTTATACTTCTTACATTTCATGCTTTATGGAAACATATTGAAACTAAAAAATGGGTGTATCTTGTTTTATATCCTATATGCTTTACTGCAGGGGTGCTTTCCAAACAAACCGCCATACCTTTTTATTTTATTATTCCTCTTTCGATTTGGTTTTTTACAGAGGAGAAAAAATTGGTTTGGGAAAAACTAAAAATTAAAAAGCTGGCCTGCCTCCTTATCTACTTGTCTTTTGCTGCTGCTCTTTTTATAGCAAAAAAACCGTCGGGGCTTGGGGTGGTGATGGCAGTCGTGTTTTTATGGTTTGCTGGTGATCGGTTTTGGAAAATTGCACTGTATCTTTCTCCATTAATTTTTATGACTGCGCTCTCCTCCTACTTACAGAGCCATGGGCTGGAACCCGACACACGAAAATACCTGTCTTTTGAAAATCCCCTTTCTGGCGCAGCAGAAATTTGGAAACTCACCGCCACTTCGTTTTATGTGATTGGCCGATATTTGTTTTTACATTTTATTCCACACCCGCTTGTATATTATTACGGTTCTTTTTATGTTCCAGATGTTACGTGGGCAAACCCAATTGCCATAGCATCGTTAATTATTCATTGCGCGCTTGGCCTGTGGACTTTTGTTGAGTTTCGCAAAAAAACCGTTATTGGATTTGGTCTTCTTTTTTATCTCATAAATATTGCAGCATACTCCAACTTGGTTACGCGTGCGCCGGGAATTATGGCAGAGCGATTTACTTTTGCCGCTTCTCTTGGTTTCTGTATTGTGTTGGTGGCGATTGTTTTTCGTTTTTTGAAAGAGGATCCTATAAATTTCGTTTGGAATGGGAGGCGAAATGATAATTTAAAAAAAATTAAAATTATTTTAATGGTAATTGTTTCGTTGTTTGCTGTGCGAAGTTTTTATAGAAATTTCGATTGGAAAAACAAAGAGGTGCTTTATGGTGGCGACATGTATTATCTAGGTGAATCTGTAAAAGCAAATATGTTATTTGGAGCAGAAATTTCAAGAAGAGCGTTTGCTGCAAATTTTGAGTCGCGCATTTCTGACGGAAAGGGTGGGGTGCGGATTAACAAAGAAAAACAAATTGAGGCTGCTGGTCTTTTTACAGATGCAAGGATTTATTATAAAAAGGCTGCGGAACTTGCTCCTTATTATCATACCGCTTGGAGCAACCTGGGTACCGCCTGTTTTTTCGTTGGAGAAACAAAAGAGGCACTTGCTAATTTTTTTAAGGCTGTTTCAATAAAGCCTGACTATGCCGAAGGGTGGTTTAATATTGGGATAGCTTATAATAGTTTAGCCTCTATGGGCGCTGGTAGAAAATTAATTTTGGAAGACTCTGCTATTTTTGCGTTTAAAAAAAGTATTCGCTCTGACTCGACATACGTTCAAAGCTACGAGCAATTAAGTAAATTAATAATTCAACACAACAACGACACAGGCGCGCCATTGTCTCTATTAAGAGTTGCAACAAAACACAGCCCTTCCTCTGAAATCCCTTGGAACAATATGGTGTCAATCTATTTACAAGCAAAAGACACAGTAAACTCTGTGGCGGCAATGGAGCGGGCTGCTGTCTTAGATCCCAATAACATACAACGGCTTTACATCCTTGCACAATATTTCAAATCAAAGGGAAATGATTTTAAATACAGCTCATACATGACTCGGGCAACGAAGGAAAAAAGAAAACTGCAGGAAAAACAGAAAAAAGAAGAGCGTAAATTAAAAAACGACTGATTTTTATCTCTGTTAACGAAGTTATATTAAAACACAATATAACCTATTTAGAATTAAAGAGGTGTACAAACCCTGAAAAGTTATAATCTTTGGTGTCGTAGCCTATAGCTGTTACCACATAATAATAAACTCCTTCAGCACAAACATTCCCGTTGGCAGCTTTTCCATCCCAAAGCGGTAGGTCCTGTGAGGCTGACGTAATGTTAGTTTGTTCGCCTTCGAAAACCCTATTTCCCCACCGACTAAATATTTCTGTTTTTATAGTCTTCACTCCGATTATGGTGGCTGTAAAATCATCATTTGTCCCGTCGGAGTTGGGCGTAAATACATTGGGAAGCGTAAGCATTGCTTGCTCGGCAACAACAACGGTAATTGTGTCATAAACCGCACATCCCCAAAAGTCGTTCCAGGCCGTCAGCACAATAGTATAAGTCCCGGGGCTTGTGTAAGTATATGAAGTAAGTTCTGTGTTTGCGGTTGCGCTACCCGTTCCAAAATCCCAGAAGAAATTATTAAGCCCGGAAGACCCAGAAGAAATAAAATTAACCGGAAGAGGGTAAATGCCAAAAGCGGGGCTAGCCACAGCAGAAACAAAAGAAGAATTTATCACCCCAATATTTACGGGTTGTGATGAAACACAACCGTTTGCATCTGTTGTGGTAACAGTGTATACTCCTGGAAATAGATTATTTATAGGGAGATTATTATATGTGGCAGACCCTATTGCGTAGACAAACGGGCCTGTGCCAGCAATGGTCGCCCCTAACGCAATTGACCCTGTTGTATCACCACAATCTGATGGCGCGGGAATCATCCACACCTCTGGCAATGGATTCACAATAACAGTTATCGAGGTTGTGTCCGTACAACCATTAAGATCGGTTCCAACAACTTGATAGGTTGTTGTATTT
>NSIM01000013.1 GCA_002737705.1 Flavobacteriales bacterium | reverse complement strand
CTAGCTGTATCGCAGAGTAGCTACGTGCGGAATAGATAAGCGCTGAAAGCATCTAAGCGCGAAACTAGTCTCAAGATGAGTTTTCCTTTAAGGGTCGTAGAAGACTACTACGTTGATAGGCTATAGATGTAAATACAGTAATGTATGAGTCAAGTAGTACTAATTACCCGTAGACTTACCTACTCTTTTTTTATTTCTTGTTTCCAGCATTTGTCATAGACTTTTTAAGATCTTATGGTGGCTATGGCGATGGTGTTCACCTCTTCCCATTCCGAACAGAGAAGTTAAGCCCATCAGCGCAGATGATACTTGGGTAATACCTGGGAAAGTATGTCGCCGCCGACTTTATATAAGACAAAACCCTGGCCTTCAAGCCGGGGTTTTTTGTTTTACAATGGCAATACAACGCAAATACGTTCTACATAACAAACGCCTCCACCTTGCGAAGCTGTTCTGCAACCCATAAAGGGGGCAAAAATGGATTTACCTTGCAGGTCATAAACCGAGAATTTCAAAAAGAGAATATAGTTTACGCATTATTTCCCCACCAAACCATATGGGGCAAAAGATTTTGCATCGAAATACAGGGATTTTTGCTGGGACCATCCACAAAAAAATTAGGGGCAACGATGATTGGTATGTGACCGTGGGCCTTATTCAGACTTTTTTACCAAATTCCACAACGCATCCATTTCAGATAATGTCATGTCCTTTAAAGACTTACCTTGGTCTTCAGCCATTCCTTCGATACGCTTGAATCGTCGAATGAATTTTTGATTTGTCAATTCCAAGGCATCATCTGAGTTGATTCCGCTGAGCCTTGCGTAATTGATTAAAGCGAATAGATAATCTCCAAATTCTCCAATTTTTTCGGACTGTGTTTTGGCTGTTTGAAATTCGGCCCATTCCTCTTCTACTTTCTTAAAGGCATCCATTGGATTATTCCAGTCAAATCCAACTTGCGACGCTTTTTCTTGCATCCGAAAGGCTTTGACAATACCCGTTAATCCTTTGGGTACGCCATCCAAAACGCCATTTTTTTTATTTCCTTTCTCGGTGAGTTTAATTTGCTCCCAGTTTTGTTTTACCTTGTTGGCATTGTTGGCAATAACAGTACCATAAATATGGGGATGCCTCCGTTTTAGTTTGTCAATGAGCGATTTTGTTACATCACCCATGTCGAATATACCTTTTTCTGCGCCAATTTTACTGTAAAAAATAATGTGAAGTAGAAGATCTCCGAGTTCTTTTTTTATTTCTGTAGCATCATTTTGGATGATTGCATCTGAAAGTTCATAGGTTTCTTCGATGGTGAGTGTTCGAATGGTTTCCCAGGTTTGTTCTTTATCCCAGGGGCATTTTGTTCGCAATTCATCCATTACATCCAGCAGTGATGAAAATTGTGCAAGTATTTCTTCTTTTTTCATTCTTTTAGAGATAGGATGGCTCCAATAGTAAATCCATAATGGCTAAATTGACCATGGCTTCAATGATGGGGACGGCCCTTGGTAAGACACAAGGATCATGTCGACCTTTGCCTAAAATTGGGGTTTCTTCCAATTTGGAATTCAATGTTTTTTGTGCAATTCCGATGCTGGATGTGGGCTTGAATGCAATTTCAATATAAATGGGTTCACCAGTAGCCATGCCTCCTATCATTCCTCCAGCATGATTTGTGCTGGTTCCAACAGTATTTTTTTCTTTGACGATCCATGAATCATTGTGCTCAGAGCCTTTCATTAATACTGCCTGAAATCCTTCTCCAAATGAAATTCCTTTTACTGCGTTAATACTGAGTAGGTATTGTCCCAAGACCGATTGCAATTTCCCAAACAATGGTTCTCCCAATCCCATCGGGGTATTTTCTATTGTGCAACTCACAATTCCGCCCAAACTATCGCCACTTTCTTTGGCTGATACGATGGCATTTTCCATTTCTTTTGCTGCTATCTTGTCTGGGCAGCGCACGAGGGAACTTTCAATTTCTTGGGTTGTGGGTATTGTATGCAATGGACCGCAGACGATGGTATGGATTTGTTTTACCCATGCAGTGGTGCAGATTGGGTATCCACTGGCATTGCCTCCAATCGGATTGGGCTGGATGGCGCTAGCAAAGGGGATATTTTTTTTGTATGCGCCCGAAATTAACCATTGTTTTGCCAAGCTGCCAGCAGCAACCCACCCTGCAGTTATTCTTGCGCTGCTTCTACCGCCACCCCGGTAGTCGCGAAATCCGTATTTTTTTTCGTATAATAAATCTGCATGGCCTGGGCGATAAAGGTCTTTTAGATCATCATAGTCAGAAGATTTTGCATCGGTATTTGCAATCAGTATTGCAATGGGCGAGCCAGTTGTTTTTTCCTCAAAAACCCCCGAAATGATGGATATCGCATCGTCTTCTTTTCGTGGGCTACTCAGGTAACTTTGTCCGGGTCTGCGACGATTCATGTCGTCCTGTATGGCATGTATATCCAATCTAAAATTGGGTGGAAATCCATCCAATACCGCTCCGATGAATGGGCCGTGACTTTCTCCGAAACTGGTGAGAACAAGGTTTTTACCAATGCTATTTCTGCTCATATGTCTTTACCAAGTATGGTCAATTTGAATTTTAGGTCCTCTTTGGGTGGCCATAAAAATGAGTGAAAATTGGCCAGAAAAAGTATCTTTTGCAGATGGATTTTTATTCTGTGTACTGCCTGTATTTTCGATCTGATCAGCTTCTGTCTTGCTATTTTTATTCACTGAAGATTGGATAGTTTGGGATGGTTCGTGTGGTTTCGTTATTTGCCATCGGCCAATGACCATAGAAATACCCACAGCGGAATCAATCCATCGGATTTCATCGGTATAGAATGTTAAGAACCCCATTTTTTCTTGGGTGGGATAAGATTTTTGGTATCCTGAAAGGATATCCTCCCACTTTGTTTTTACTCCTTTTTTGGTGATAAATCGAACGGAGCTATCCTTCAAATACCCTTGCATAAATCCTTCTATATCGCCCTTATTCCAACAAATAAGCTGTTTGTTTAATACTGTTTTAACTTCACTTAATGTATAGAGGGGTTTTTTATTGCAAGCTTGAAAGAGAATCAGGGGGAGCAATGGTAAAAGAAGTAGGCTAGATTTCAAAGTGTAGTTCTTTTTGTTTCCAACAAACGCATTCAAATGCGTGGGGTTTTGACTTATCGTTGATTTCATCTTGGAGCGTATAATATCACAAATAGGGTATATTTAGTGAGTATATAAAATTTATTGTGTAAAAATCAGTTCAAAGTTACAATTCTTGAGTTGCTCCCAATACGAAGGGAATGATTTTTCTACGCAATTGGGATTGTCGATATACACAATGGGAATTCGGTTAGATAGAGCGGAAAAGGCCATGACAATTCGGTGGTCATCATGGGAGGCTATCGAGATTTCTTTAGGCCAAACGAGTGTACTGGCATCAAATAACCATTCGTCGCAAATCGGATTCCTGATAAAAGAGCATTGTAGATTGATGGCAATTTCTTGTATTGCAAGTATTCGATTGCTTTCTTTCCATTGCAAATTGTCTATGTTTTTGAATAGTGCGGTTTGTTCTTTAAGCATACACAGAGACAGGAGTGCCAATACAGTATCTGGTTCATTTGCCATGTCAAAAACAAGGGGATTCAATATGTGTTCATAGGGTAATTTATGATTGGGTTGGGCATGATCGGTAGCATTGATGAGCGTATGCCTGTTATGTGTAGGCCTGTAAATTTTAACCCTATTTTGGTGTTTTGTTGAGGCATTTGTAGTCGAAAATCCAAAGTGTTTTGAATGTTCACTCATGTTGGCATCGTATTGAAATGATTCGAGGTGAAGGGGAGAAAGATAGAGGGTATTTGCTGTTTGCGACTTCCGATTTTTTTCTTTGAAACACAAATCGAGGGCTGAATACACAATGGGATAGAAGAATGTCGCAGCGCTCCAATCTCCCTCAATTTTGCAATTCAATGGGCTTGTATATGCAGAAGAACAAGAAATATTTTTTAAAACAGGGATGCTATGTTTCCCCGACTGGGGAAAAAAGAAAGGCCCGATGAGACTTGTTCGGCCTTCAATGGGATACTGGATTTCTACTTCTACACCTGCCAAACGCATTTGATCGATTGTTAGCTGAATATAACTATCAGAATGTGCATCGCCCAAGAGTGTGATTTGTTTCTTTCCAGAAAAAAAGGGGGCTACCAATAACATAGCACTCACAAATTGACTGCTTTGGCTTCTGTCAATGGAGACAGAATCGAAATGATCCATTCCTTTGGTGATTTGAAGTGGTGGAAATCCATCCTTCTTTAGGTATGTTATTTCTGCTCCACAGACCCGCAAAGCATCGACAAGGGGTTTCACACAACGATTGTTGAGGCTTTCATCACCATGGAGTTCAAAAGAATGTATAAATGTTGCACAAGCGTATGCCAAAAATAAGCGGAAGGGTGTACCTGCATCACGGAATTCAAATGTTACACCTTGGCGATTTTGTAAAGCATGTAAAAGTAATTGCGTATCGCGGCAGGAATCTTTTTGCAGGTTCGGATTCTTTTTTAAGAAAGCGTCTAATTTGTCCGAAAGGGCTGCAATGATAAGTGCCCGGTTTGCCATGCTTTTAGAAGGGGGAAGGCTAACCCGATAGGGTTTCTTTTCTAGGCGGTATTCCCCTTTGCTAATGGCTAGCATGACTGAGTAATATTTGTTTCACTTGGAGTAGGTCTGTACCGATGTCATATACACAATCTCCCACTTTTCTGATAAGCGATAACCTAACCACATTGCCAGTATTTTTTTTATCCCCCTTGATACAATGCAGCATGCTATCAACTTGTTGCCTTGTAAAGATGATTTTTTCATACAGTGGCTCTATCAGAGATTGGATATGCTGAAGTATTTCTGTATCACATATTTTTAACGCAACAGATATTTCGGTTTCTAATAACAACCCCCAGGCGATGGCCCTTCCATGGGATATGGGGTTTTGGATACCCGGGTTTTCAATCGCCATTGATTCGAAAGCATGTCCGAGGGTATGGCCTAAGTTTAGCAATTTTCGTGCACCCAATTCTGTAAAATCATCGTCTACAATGCGTGCCTTAATTGCAGTATTTTGCACAATAATCTCTAACCAGGCTGCGGAATCATTTGTTTCAGGCATTCCTTCATTGACGATTTTCCAAAGCGTATCTCCTTCAATTACGCCGTGTTTAATTACTTCCGCCCATCCGCTAAGCAATTCATCTGAAGATTGGGTTTTGATAAACTGCGGGTCTATAAATACATGTGAGGGTTTTGCAAAGCTGCCGATATAGTTTTTAAAACTGTTAAGATTGATGCCGGTTTTTCCGCCCACTGATGCATCGACCATAGCAAGTAGGGTACTTGGGATATTCCAAAATTCGATACCCCGCATAAAACTCGATGCGCAGAATCCACCCACATCACAAACAGCACCGCCACCAATATTGATAAGCAGTCCATCACGTTTACAGTTTTCTTCAGCCAACCAAGTCCAGATGTCTTCAGCAGTTTTTAGTGATTTGGCTTTTTCACCATCTGGAATAACAAAACATTGTCGGCGAATAAAAACTGGGAATGCCCTCTCCAAGGTTGTTCTCGCATGGAATAAGGAACCTTCGCTACAGAGGATAAAAACGGATTCTGGTTTGTATCTTGACAAGGCTTTTTGTAAAGCAGTCGTGATATCAAGACCTTGCCATATCATCCTTTTATTTTTTCATACCGTTGTGAATTTGTCGGATCCATTTCAGTCAATAACTTTACAATTACGGCTTTTTCTGGAACTGTGGCGCCTTTATAGATCTCAACCAATTCTGGCCATTTCGTAGAAAAGAAAGATTTCTGCAATAAACAATTCTGCAGCAACGATTGGGATTCTTTTAATTTTTTCAGTAGATCCGTAATGGTTTTCCTTGCCAGATCTGGATTTTCTGAAAATTGGTCCATTCCTTTTCGATGGTAGTTATAGGTAAGTAAACGCAATTCTTTGAAACGGGCATTTGTAAGATTTTCGGATAGGTAATACCTGTTTCGAATGCCTTTCCCATCTCCTTGACGCCACCCAACGACATTGCTCATGATACCGACCAAACTTTGCGCTTTTGAAAAGTAAGGACTACCGGCCATTTCTCCAAAACTATCAAAATCCATCCCTAGGGCGATATTGACATAATAAGCCAATAGGGCAGTAAAGTCGCTTACATTGGCATTCTCTTGGTATTCGAGATTTTCAAATTCGCGGTATGAAAAGGAAATATCTTCATCATTGAACTGAAAGATGGTTGTTTTGTATGTCGCATTGTATGTAGGACGAATTATCTGAAACTGCAGGGTTCCAGAAAAGTCGTTGTTGTTCATGGCAGTAATATCAAAAAATAGAGAAATCTCTATTTTTTCCTGCATATTTAGCGTTTCATCTGTCCATTTCCTGGTATTGATAAATTGTTGTGCCGCATTTTGAAGTGTGATCAAAATTTGCTTATCACTCAATTGAACCCGGGGAGCTACAATTTGAACTGTGGATTTAATTTCTTGCGCTGTCGAAGGTGTTGGCGCGAAGAAAGCCATTGCAGCCATTAAAAAAAATGGGGTAGAAAACAATTGGCCTTGCCTTGATTTTATTTTAATAGCCATACAGAAAGGGTGTTTATGAGGGTTTCCGCAAGGGTCGATTTATGCTGTGCGGGAATACTCCATGTATTTCCATTCTTGCAAAAAACATCAACTTCATGGCTCTCTTTTCCAAAACCAACATTGGGGTTGTTTAATGAATTTAGAACGATGCAATCGAGATTTTTATTTTTCAATTTCGCCAATGCATTGGCTTGTTCATTTTCTGTTTCCAGTGCAAATCCAATGCATATTTGATGGGGTGCTTTATTGCCTGAAAGGAGTGTTAATATGTCGGGTGTTTTGACTAATTCCAAGGCAAAAGCGGCATCGGTTTTTTTAATTTTTTGTGAAGAAATGGTTTGGACTTGATAATCCGCCACTGCGGCGACCATCATTAAGATTGAACAATCTGCGAACAATCCCTTGCAAGTTTCCAACATTTCTTCGGCCGATACAACAGGGTAATGAATGCAATTCTTGGGCAGTTTCTCTGAAACAGATCCGTAAACCAAACTCACTTCGGCGCCACATGCAATCAATGCTTCCGCAATTGCAAAACCCATTTTGCCACTGCTGTGGTTTCCAATAAAGCGCACTGGATCAATGGATTCTCTCGTTCCGCCAGCCGTAACCAGTACTTTTTTTCCGCTGAAATAATTATCGGGTGGCAATAAATCATGGACCAAGGTATTGAAAATGGCTTCGGGTTCTGCCATTCTGCCTTTACCCTCAAGTCCCGACGCCAGAAAGCCTTCTGTTGGCTCTATGAGTCGAATACCACGTTTCTGCAATGTACCTACATTCTCTTGCGTAGAAGCATGTTCCCACATGTCCAAGTCCATTGCTGGGGCAACCCATATAGGACATCTCGCCGATAGAATAACAGATAGCAATAGATTATCACATATTCCATGTGTCATTTTTGCCAGGGTGTTGGCACCTGCAGGAGCAATGACAATTGCATCTGCCCAAAGTCCAAGGTCAATATGATTGTTCCATTCTCCCAGGTCATTTTGAAAGAAATTGATGAGAACAGGTCTTTCAGAAAGAACAGAAAGGGTCTGTGGGGTGACGAAATTTTTGGCAGATTCGGTCATTAAAATCTGTACTTCTGCCCCCTCCTTTTTGAGGAGACGAACCAAGTGGGGTATTTTATAAGCAGCAATGCCTCCACTTACCCCAACAATGATTTTCTTATTGTTAAAGCGGTTTTTCCGGAGCATCGGGGATTCTCCAGTAGGTTTTATTTTCGTCAAATTCCTGCGTTGCCAAAAGGGTGGGCTTAGGCATACGCTCGTACATCAAAGAAATTTCAATTTGCTCTCTGTTTTCTTGAATTTCTTCGAGATTGTCGGAGTCGTTTAAGAAAGGTTCTAAACGATTGCGCAATTCCTCTTTTTGCTTTTCAGCAATTTGGTTTGCTCTTTTAGAAATGATGGCGGCACTCAAATAAATATTTTGAGTTTCTTCTTCAAAGTTGCGTAAATCACGGGTTTCCGCATTGCGGGAAATTGGGTTACTCATGTTGTTTCTTTAAGTTTAGTGATGGTGGTTATATTTTTTTGTCTGATCAATAAGGCATTTTCTACATGCGGCGCATTGGATGGATTTGAATGCAAATACTCTTGAATGAGCGTATTTGTTTGAAGTAAGCGGTCAATTCTTTTTGACTCTACACTATTAATGGCAAATAAGTAGTAAGCATAATACGCAATATAATCCAATTCTTCTTTTTGCGGAATATCGGGATAACGAAGAATCGCGATCTGAGCCGCAGCACTCGCCGCTTTGTATTCTTTCATCAAATAATATTGTTTTACTTGAAAATACGATTTATTGTGTATGATGGCTCTCAGTGCATCGATATGTCCATTGCATTTTTCCACATAGTTTGACTCGGGGTAATGATTGATAAAGGTTTGTAAAGCCTCGATAACATCTGGGGTAGTAGTTTGGTCTAGGTCTGCGTTACCCACAGACAATACATCACAATACAAAGCCATGTAAGCGCATTCTATCATCCGAGAGTTATAGGCAAATTTGTCGGTAAAGTCTTTAAAATACATGCTCGCAGTCACAAAATCTTTCATATTAAAATACGCATAAGCAATATTTATATCAACAATTTCTAGGCTGTCTGGGTTGCCATTATACGTCTCTTGTAACTGTTCAAAAAGCTGGATAGACTTAATATACTCCTTATTTTGGAACAATTCAGTGGCTTTTGTAAATTTTGTGTTGGTATCTGTCCCTTTGTAAATTTTACTATATTCAGTACATCCCGTTGAAATTAAAAACAGGAACATCAACCAAAAAGAGAATATTACGCCTTTGCACTGCATTTTCGAACCGCAAATATACTCTAGAATAGCGAATTTTAGACAAAACGCAATGCTTTAATCCCGGTAAAGTTGAATTGTGGGTTCTCTTGAAAACTTGTGCATACAGAACGCATATTTATGTTCATTTTTGAAAGTATATGGAAGTTACCCATTCTTCGAAAGCAATGCTCACCATGGCCACACAAATTAGACGCGATATTTTGCGTATGGTCCATGCTGTTAATAGTGGTCATCCAGGGGGTTCTTTGGGTTGTGCCGATTATTTCACAGCACTTTTTTTTCATTTTATGAAGCACAATGCATCGCACTTTTCTATGAATGGAAATGGTGAAGATGTGTTTTTTTTAAGCAATGGCCATATTTCACCCGTATATTACAGTGCTTTGGCCCGTGTTGGTTATTTTCCGGTTTCCGAATTGGCAACCTTTCGCAAATTAAATACCCGTCTTCAAGGCCATCCGGCAACGCATGAACACCTTCCGGGTATTCGCGTTGCTACCGGCTCTTTGGGGCAGGGATTGAGTGTTGCTGCGGGGCTTGCACTGCAAAAAAAAATGGATAAAGACAGCCACACAGTTTGGGTACAAACTGGGGATGGGGAGTTGCAAGAAGGTCAGATATGGGAAGCTGTGATGTTTGCATCACATCAAAAACTCGACAATATGATTGTTGCTGTCGATTTTAACCAAAAACAAATCGATGGAAGTACTGGTGAAATTATGGGTTTGACAGAGTGGAAATCAAAGTTTTTGGCTTTCAATTGGGAAGTGCTTGAAATGGATGGTAACCATTGGGACGATATTATGCGTGTTGT
Source organism: Flavobacteriales bacterium (assembly GCA_002737705.1). Lineage (GTDB taxonomy): Bacteria > Bacteroidota > Bacteroidia > NS11-12g > UBA955 > UBA955. The sequence goes on along the minus strand of NSIM01000013.1, from coordinate 34,714 downwards.
TCCCCAAGCACAATCCAAATTGGGGGCAGGGAAGCCCATCGTTATTATTATGAAAACAGAAATGGGACAGGGTGTCGATTTTATGATGGGTACCCATGCTTGGCATGGCAAAGCGCCCAATGATGAACAATTAGAAAAAGCCTTGGCACAATTGTCTGAAACAGAACACAGCGATTATTGAAACATTCGATGAAAAAAGCTGTCTTGTTAATGGTCCTTTTGCTCTCTGCAAACCTACATGCCCAGGTTCGCAATGGGTATCCAGGAAGAAAGACACGGATGCTTTTTTTGCTGGATGGCAGTGGCAGTATGTTGGCAGAAATGGGCAATTATACCCGTTGGGCGGTCGCTGTAACCCTCATGAATACGATGGTAGATACCTTGCGATCGGTAAATGATTTAGAAGTTGGGTTGAGGGTGTTTGGCCATAACCAACCCAATGAAAAAAAAGATTGCAATGATACGAAATTGGAAGTTCCTTTTGCTCCCTATAACCACAAGCAATTTGTTCAAAGATTAAAGCAAATAAAACCCTTGGGATACACCTCGATAACCCAATCTTTGTTGGCATCGGCCAAAGATTTTCCAGCCGATCCTACAGCAAGGAATATTATCATTATTATTACAGATGGGGTAGAAGAATGCGGTGGCGATCCCTGTGCCGTGAGTGAAGCTTTGCAACGCAAGGGGATAATTTTACGCCCTTTTATTATTGGTCTAGGGACAGATAATGAAGTGTTTCGCAAGGCGTATTCCTGTGCAGGACGATATTTTAATGCAGAAAATCCTTCCCAGTTTCAGAAAATAATTGGGGTGATTATAAACCAAGCACTCAACAACACTTCCGTTCAAATTAATTTGCTTGACAACCAGGGTTTACCAAGAGAAACTGATGTTCCCTTAACAATTTTCGATTCCGACAACGGGCAGATGGTCGAGAATGTAATTCATACGATGAATGGCAAAGGAATACCCGACACTTTGTATTTAGATCCGGTTCGCAGGTATCGTGTGCTTGCCCATACCAAACCACAAGTAGTGTCTGCCAATATTGAGATAGTGCCCGGCAAACACACGGTTATCCCACTCGAAACACCCCAAGGAAGTTTGTTGTTAAAAATGGGTGGTATCACGCGTTACCCTAGGCTACAGGCCATTGTTCGAAAGGGAAATCAGATGCAAACGATCAATGCACAGGAGTTTAATACCCTCGAAAAATACCTTGTGGGTGCCTATGATTTAGAAATTTTATCGGTGCCGCGCTTGCTATTTACAGGGGTTCAGATTAAACAGAATCAGACCTATACCATAGAAATTCCAAATCCTGGAATTCTCCAATTGAGTATTGGTATGGATGTGACGGGAGCAGTATTTCAGAGGGTCGACAATAAATTGGAATGGGTAATGGATTTCAACGGAACCATTCCAAAGCAAATGATCAATATGCAACCTGGCGAGTATACTGCAGTGTATCGCACTGCCGGTGAAACCAGAACCTTGTACAGTAAATCCAAAATTTTTAAAATCAATTCCGGAACCACTACCCAATTATCGATATAAAATTCATGAAATCATACGAAATTTTAGGACAAAAAGACACCCGAAGTGGATTTGGCGCAGGTTTGTTGGAAGCGGGAAAACAGAATCAAAATGTAATTGCTTTGTGCGCAGATTTAACGGGTTCTTTGATGATGGATGCGTTTAAGGCAGAATTCCCAGACAGGTTTATACAGGCTGGAATTGCAGAGGCCAATATGATGAGTGCGTCTGCTGGCTTGGCTATTGGCGGAAAAATTCCTTTTGCAGGGACATTTGCAAATTTTGCAACAGGAAGGGTATACGATCAAATCAGACAGGGGATTGCCTACAGTCACAAAAACGTAAAAATATGTGCCTCTCATGCAGGCTTGACATTGGGAGAAGATGGTGCCACACACCAGATATTAGAAGACATTGGGTTAATGAAAATGTTGCCGGGTATGGTGGTAATTAATCCTTGTGATTATAACCAAACCAAGGCTGCAACGATTGCCATTGCCAAATACGATGGTCCTTGCTATCTGCGTTTTGGCCGGCCAAAATGGCCAGTTTTTATTTCTGAAGATACCCCTTTTGTAATTGGAAAAGCATTGATGTTGAACGAAGGAACGGATGTGAGTATTTTTGCCACAGGGCATATGGTTTGGTTGGCGATTGAAGCAGGACACGCGCTGGCCGAAAAAGGAATCCACGCGGAGATAATCAATATTCACACCATTAAGCCATTGGATCGGGAGGCTATTTTGGCATCGGTTCGCAAGACGGGTTGTGTTGTGAGTGCCGAAGAGCATCAAATGAACGGTGGTTTGGGAGATAGCATTGCCCAATTGCTATCCAGGGAGTTGCCAACTCCGATGGAGTTTGTTGCTGTTAATGATTCTTTTGGGGAGAGTGGCACACCCGATCAATTGTTAAAAAAATATGGATTAACCGCTGAAGCCATTTTTTCTGCCGCCCTAAATGCAGTGGCCAGAAAAAAATAATTTCTCGAATTGTATTCTGTAAAGACTCTTCAATTTCTGAATGTACTTTTGCTTGTTGCTTCACTGACAATTTGCCCCAGGTTCTTATTGGCTTGGACCAACTTGGAATTGTATCTTTGAATGTTTATTTTTTTATGAATACCCGAGAGATAGTGGGGAATTTTTCCCAAATAGCACCCATGCAGGTATTGTCTTCTTTATTGAAAGATTCAAAAGATCCTATTTATTTGCAAGGAATTTCGGGGTCTGGGTTTGCCCTGGCCATTGCTTCTCTCTTTGCTTCATCCAACAGACCCATTTTGGTCATAGCAACCTCAAAAGAGGAAGCCGAATATATCAAATCAGACCTAGAAAATCTGCTCGCTGGAGAACACATTTACTTTTTACCAGATTCGTATCTCAAACCATATGCCCTTGCGCGTGACAATGCCATGGGGGTTCAGGAACGCATCGAGACACTCAATGCACTTCGCAAAAACAACCAGCGTATCATTGTTACTTATGGTTCAGCGATTGCCGAATATGTTGTCGACAAACTTGAATTGGATAAATCTTCCATCGAAATTGCACGTGGACAAGCGTTAGATACAGATTTTTTAATGGAATTTCTGCAAGTCAATGGGTTTGAACGCACTGACTTTGTTTTTGGACCAGGAGAATTTAGCCTTCGCGGGGGGATTGTTGATCTCTTTAGCTTTGCCCACGAATATCCTTTCCGAATCGAATTTGACGGGAATATCATTGATACTATCCGAACTTTTGATGTGAGTGACCAACTTTCGTTGAAAGAGATTGCCCATTTTTCTTTGTTGCCGAATATCCAAGACCAGCGCACCGAAGAAAACACAATTTCCATCACTGAATATTTCGATCCCACCACGATCATCGTTTCGCAAGACCTTGCCTATCAAATTGAAGACCTAGCAAAGGCTTGGGAAAATGCATTGCAGTCGCACCAAGAAGCAATACATTCTAAACGCGATACAATACCCAAACATCCCAAGGAAATTTGGAATACACCCATGGGGTTGATGATGGCCTTGCAACCCTTTTCCCAAATACACCAAAGTGGAACCCGGCCCTCTGGAAAGGTCGCAATCATAGAATTTTTTCAACAGCCTCAGCCCTTATTCAAACGCAATTTTACCCTGCTCATCGAATGGATGCAATCGAATCAGAATGAGGGCTTTAAAACATTGGTATTTAGTGAAAATGCGACCCAAATAGAGCGTTTGCAGACGATTCTTCAAGACACCCAATCACAGGTTGATTTTGAACCTGTTTATAAAGGATTGTCTGCGGGTTTTGTAGACAAAGATCTAAAAATCGCGTTTACTACCGAACACCAATTGTTTGATAAGTTTTACCGCCCCAAAGGCCGTCAGCGCTATTCTTCGCTGAGCTCACTTTCACTGCGCGAGCTAAAAAGTTTACGGCCTGGTGATTTCGTAACCCATATCGATCACGGCATCGGGCGTTTTGCAGGTCTTGAAAAAATGGAGGTCAATGGCGTAATACAGGAAGTGGTTCGCATTGTATACAAAGACAATGATTTGCTTTATGTCTCTGTCAATAGCCTGCATAAAATCAGCAAATTTTCGGGAAAAGATGGAAGTATTCCGGCCATGCACAAATTGGGAAGTCCGCAATGGGACAAGCAGAAAAAGGCTACCAAGAAAAAGGTAAAAGATATTGCCCGGGAGTTAATTGCGCTGTATGCAAAACGGAAAGCCCAGCAAGGGTTTGCTTTTTCTCCAGACAATTATCTTCAGTTAGAATTGGAAGCCAGTTTTTTTTATGAAGACACTCCAGACCAAGCCAAAGCAGTTGAGTCTACCAAGCGCGACATGGAATCTATTCAGCCCATGGACCGACTGGTTTGCGGGGATGTGGGGTTTGGCAAAACCGAAGTTGCCATTAGGGCGGCATTTAAAGCAGTCTGTGATAGCAAACAAGTTGCCATTCTAGTTCCCACCACCATTTTGGCCCAGCAACATTATCGCACTTTTACAAAACGATTTGCAGGTTTCCCGATTGGTGTTGACTATATCAATCGTTTTAAATCTGCCAAACAACAAAAAACCACATTGGAAAAGGTAAAGGCTGGGAAGGTAGATGTTCTTATTGGCACCCACAGGATTTTGGGAAAAGACATTGTTTTTAAGGATTTGGGATTACTCATCATAGACGAGGAACAGAAATTTGGTGTTGGGGCAAAAGAGAAACTCAAAGAGTTTAAAAACAATGTTGATACACTCACACTTACGGCAACACCCATCCCACGGACATTGCATTTTAGTTTGATGGGTGCCCGTGATTTGAGTATTATCAATACCCCACCCCCTAATAGACAGTCGGTTCATACCGAATTACACGTTTTTAACAGACAACTCATTACTGAGGCCATAGCCACTGAATTAGATCGTGGAGGGCAAGTTTTTTTTGTTCACTCTCGGGTGAAGGATATTCATGAGATGGCAAGACTGATTGCCGATTCACTGCCAAAGGCGAGGGTTTGCGTGGCACATGGTCAAATGGAAGGACATGATTTGGAAAATGCAATGGTTCAATTTATTGAAGGAGAGTATGATGTGCTTGTAGCAACTTCAATTATTGAAAGCGGTTTGGATATACCCAATGCCAATACAATCATTATTAACAATGCCCATATGTTTGGCCTCAGTGATTTACACCAAATGCGGGGTAGGGTTGGAAGGAGCAATACCAAAGCATTCTGTTATCTTTTGTCTCCACCACTTTCAGTGCTTGCAGAAGATGCCCGTAAGCGATTGAGGACCTTGGAAGAGTACAATGAATTGGGAAGTGGATTTCAGGTTGCCATGCGTGATTTAGATATTCGGGGGGCAGGAAATTTATTGGGTGCAGAGCAATCGGGGTTTATTGGGGAGATGGGGTTTGATATGTACCACAAGATTTTGGACGAGGCAGTCCGGGAGTTGAAAAATGAAGAGTTTAATACGCTATTCGATCATCCTGATGATATTAGTAGCCGAGACTGTCAGGTCGACACCCAATTTGAAATGCTCATTCCTTCCGATTATGTAACCCAAACCGCGGAGCGATTGTCTTTATACAGCGAATTGTCTACAATCAATACAGAATTAGCATTAATGCAATTTGCCTCCAATTTGAAAGACCGATTTGGAAAACTCCCCAACACAGTGTTGGCCTTACTCGATACCGTTCGTTTGAAGTGGGCGGGAAAGCAATTGGGATTGGAAAAAGTTTCATTGGGTAACAATGGCATGCGTTGCTATTTCCCGGGCGATTCCAATGCGGCAGTCTACCACAGTGAATCATTTATTGAAATCATGGGTTTTGTGGCAAATAATCCCAATAAGTTTTCAGTGAAGCAAACAGATAAGACATTGATTGTGGGGGTTTTTGGAGTAGATACTGTTTTTGAGGCCCTTCATTTACTCAACGAATGGAATACGCATCGATCGGCAAATTCTGAAATGGTTTCGGATGGAAATCCCTGAAACGGTAGAGATGTAAATCCATTAATACTTCAGAGAGTCCAAAATTCGATGGTTTGGGTAGCCATTAAATTTTTCTTAATCCATTTTCTTCAATGACAATTTTTCGGGCTTTGTATAATTTCCCTACCGCTTCTTTAAAGGCTTTTTTGCTCATCCCAAATGTTGATTGGATCATGGCTGGTGGAGATTTGTCGGATATTGACAAGAACCCTCCTGCAGCTTCAATCGCCTCCATAATGACCCCTGACAGCCCCAGAACTTTTTTTCTGCCAATGGGGGTGAGCGATACGTCAATGTGGCCATTTTCGCGGATCAATCGCACATAGCCCAACAAGGTGTCTCCAACTTTGATGTGGCGAAAGGACTCATTGACAAATACCATTCCTTGGTATAGTTGTTCTATAACCATCTTGTATCCAATGGCAGTTTCTTCAAAACAAAGCAGAGATACTTCCGTATTAACAGCCAAGGGGATTTCATCTTTTTGCAACCATTTTGAGATTTTTGCACTGGCCAATAAACGATCGGTAGACTCATCTCGGTATAAGAACACCACCGCATAGTCTCCTTCAATCAGGCGTTTGTGCTGTTCATTAAAAGGTACAAACAGGTCTTTCTCCAATCCCCAATCCATAAATGAGCCAATAGAAGTAGAGGCAATTACTTGTAAACATGCAAATTGATGCAGTTTAATGAAAGGCTTTCGTGTGGTGGCTACCAGACGGTCTTCGGAATCCCGGTAAATAAAAACATGGATGGTATCACCCGCTTGGGCATCGTTTGGACAGTATTTATTGGGGAGGAGAATTTCCACACCCAATTCATCAGACAAATACCAACCCTGCGGGGTGTCATGGTGAAATGTTAAATCTGTAAAATGCCCAGTTTGAATCATAGCCTACTGCAAAAGTCGGAGGAAATTAATAAAATCCTTGACAATGCGTATAATTTGCCCATTTTACCAGAAACCGGCCAAACCCGGGGTTGGTTTTTTACAATGCACGCTTTGCGCTCTCTCGTGTTATTGCCAAACAAAGCAAATCGGGTAGACGGAAATTCAACTAGCGCAATAGTGTTACATCCCCTGAGAAATGTTGAAGTTCATTCTCAGGATTTTTAAATATAGCGTCATAGACATAAGAGCCACCTTGGCATAATTCCCCATTCACTTTTCCATCCCACAAAACAGTGGGATTGGTTGTTTCAAATAGCAATTGACCGTAGCGGTTGTATATCCTTAATTTATAATTGCTAACAGTGAGGATAGAAAACAATCCAAATTGGTCATTCAGGCCTTCGGTATTTTGGGGAGAAAAGGCTGTTGGGAACCAAAACATAGGTTTTGATTTTACCCGGATATTTACAGTGAAGGTATCGGCACAGTTATAATCATTGTTTGCAATTAAAGACACATCATAGGGCCCATACATGTTGTATATATGACTTGGACTGAATGACAAATCAAAATATCCATCGCCAAAATCCCAATTCCAGTTGTTTGATAGTTTCGAATTGTTGTTAAACTGAACAGGGCTTAACATTTTGGGGTCAAACGGACTATACGTATAAGATGCAATTGCCCTCGGAAAAACCCTTAAAGAGACTTCGCTGGTGTCTCTGCATCCAAAGCTATTCATTACAATCAGTTTTGTCTTAAACGTCCCTGAATCATAAAACACTACATTTTCATCGCGGTTTCCAGACCTGCGACCATTGCCAAAATCCCAATTGTATGAACTGATGGTTCCCGCACCTGCTGTCGACGAATTGGTGAACGGAAAGATAAGGTCTTCACAATCGGGCTTGACACTAAAGTAAACGAAGGGCTTATTTGCGATATAAAGGGTTCTTTCAATGGTGTCCTTGCACAAATTGCTATTGTAGACGATATATTTAATTTGAGGAAGACCAGATGTTCCATAATAGTGAGAGGCGCTTTTTCCAATAGCGGTGGAACCGTCTCCAAACCACCAGTATTCTTTGGAAATAAAACCGCTGCCAGGGGAAGTGAATGAAGTAAATTTGACAGATGTGTTCTCGCAACTGTCATCAATGGCAATGTTTGCTTGGGGGGCACCTAAGACATTGATATTTTTAAACGTTGTATCGGCACATCCGCTGGCGGCTATGACGATCAATCGTGTTTTATATATTCCAGCTGGAGAAAAATATCCGACGCTTGAGTCGCCAAAGCCAGCATTTCCATTTCCGTAAGCCCATATCCAGCGAATCAAAGTGTCGTCGACAACGCTACTTTTGTCGGCAAATAAAACACTGTCTTTTTCGCAGGACCCCACCGTGCTAAAATTTGCAATAGGGCAAGGAGTTCCTTCGCTGAATGTCCATATTCCCGAAAAATTTTGTCCTGCATGCAACAAGAGTGTATTTTTTGCTGTGTTTACTTTTGATTTGGGTGGGTAATTCCATTTATTGGAAACGGCATTCCATGAAATAGCACCCATATTAACTTCTTTAATAGTATTGGTTCCGGAATTGTGTTCCGCGTCTGCATAGGTAAATTCGAGGCTTATTTCGGGTTTATTGGTATAACCTCCGTCGGCAATAACCCAAAATCGGTCAATCATTCGACGGGCATTTTCCGTTGCAAATTCATTGCGGGCATGGGGAACCCCAAAAGGCAAGGGTCTGTTATTGGGCAAGGAAACAGTGGGTGTAGTATAGGTGGAGATTGTGATAAATCCACTGTCTTTGGTTTGCAACCCTGTATTCTTAATATTGTAATCAAAGGGAATGTCTACCCCTCCAATGGTTTGGAATGGGATACGGTAAAGGGGTCCTGCACCCCCAGTTCGGATATTCCATTGCACTTCTCCATAACCGAGTGCGGGAAAAGTTTCTGAAACGATACCCCCAGTGCTGCGCGTAGTTGCCGATTCTGATCGGTTGTTGATAATAAGGCGTTTGCCATTGAGCAATAGCTGTTTGTCATTGAGTGATAATTTCCCAATCCCACCACCAGCTTGCCCGCCCCCAACCAAAATAGTTGATTGTAAACTTGGGTTGGCGCTGCATTTGAGATCAAGAGCAGGAAAAGCAGTCATTGCCGACCCCTGAAATGATTGAGAGGCACCATTCAACACGATTTTTCCATCATTTGTTGCAAAAATTCCGCCGGATGAATTGTTGATCCAATTGCCTTTTAATTGAATGACCACATCGCCTTTTAAGAAAAAAGACGCATTAGACTGTGCTTTATAATGGCCATTGATACCATCTAAAACGATAAATATACCATTGTTTACTACCACAGTGGCTCCATTGTGCACCCATCCTTGGCCAAAGAGGCAAGAAGCGATAAAACAGGGTATACAGAGCAGTAGATTTTTCATCAAGTAACAGAGATTTGATTATTTTTTGTTGGCTTGTATTTCACCAATGATGCGCACCAGTTCTGCATTTTGTTTTTTCAATGCATCAATTTGTGCTTGTTGTTCTTGGATGGCTTTAACCATAGGAACGACAAATTCGCTATATCTCAAACCATAAAGGTCGGTTTCTGATTTTGCTTTGTCTACCCCAGAGAAGTCATATCCAATTTCTTTCGCTGCTTTTTCTACATCCTGTGCTACGAATCCTGAATATTGAACACCTAAGTTGGGGTTATCCTCGTTTGTCGCAGGAGCGTCGGCTGCCGCTGGTTTTAGGGTCTTATTTAATTTATCGAAATCAAAATTGTAGGTTACCGGGCGCAGTTTCAATACAAAATCCAAACCGGGTACATTTTCTTGAATATTGGTTTTATAACGTCCATCGGAAAGATTGGTCCATGCTGTAAATCCGCCAATTGATGTAACAGAGTTGTTTCCAATGCGGACTTGATTACTTGCTGTTGTTACGGCCTGATATCCTACTGCTGTAGCATTTGTATTTGTACCACCAGTCCAATCTGGGCCAGCCTGGAAGCCAATAGCAGTATTATTGCCGCCAGTTGTTACTTGATAAAGAGCTTGATATCCTACTCCAGTATTGTTGTTTGCTGTAGATAAATTATTTAATACATCGTATCCTATCGCTGTATTATTTCCGGCAGTTGAAGAATTGGGCATTGCGGCGTATCCTATGGCCGTATTTAATTGCCCTGTGGTATTATTGTCTAATGATTGATATCCTAGCGCTGTATTGTATGATCCACTGGTAGTTCTATACATAGATTGGTAACCAACTGCTGTATTTCTACCAGTATTACCATTTGTGTTATTAAAAGCTCTCAGTGCTTGAGCGCCTAAGGCAACATTAAATTCTGTAGAAGTAGCTGAGAGTAAAGATTCAAATCCTAGGGCAACGTTATTATCGCCGGTAGTATTTGCATTTAGTGCAGTATTTCCGATAGCAATGTTTTGGCTACCAGAAGTTAATGCAACGGCAGCAGGGGCTCCAATGGCAGTGTTGTTAACCCCGGATGAATTGGCAGTAAGAGATCGGTAGCCAATTGCAGTATTATTACTTGCGGTTGTAGCCGTTGCTAAAGTTTGATAACCGATAGAGGTATTATTGCCACCAGTGGTAGTTGCCAATAATGCGTCGGATCCTAAAGCGACGTTGTTAGAGCTTGTGGTTGATGCGATCAAGGCGCGACTTCCAACTGCAACATTATCAGAACCGGTTGTTGCTGCTTTTAATGCATTGTACCCATTAGCCAAGTTGCGATTTCCTGTTGTATTGGCGGATAATGCCTCTGAACCATTTGATGTGTTATTCGCGCCTGTTGTATTTTTTGACAAGGCATTATATCCATATGCAGTGTTGTCACTTGCTGTATTTGCATTTAGGGAATTGGCACCAACACTAGTGTTGTTTATACCGGTTGCGGTTGATTGCAGTGACCGATATCCCACCGCGGTATTATTTGAACCTGAAGTATTTGTGAAGAGGGCTTTACTTCCTATTGCTGTATTAAATGATGCTTGGCCGGGACCATTCCATACTCCGTTATTAAATAAGGCAGAATCACCTACGGCAACCAAATTGCCCCGAATGGTATTATTATATAACGTTGCAACACCCAACGCAACATTGGAATAGCCTGTTGTATTTTTATACAAAGCAGCATAGCCCACTGCAGTATTGTTATCTCCTTTGGTTGTGGTACTTACTGCCGCAAACGCACCCAACGCTGTATTGTAGTTTGATCCATAACTAGTATAGAGCGACTGATAACCACTCGATGTATTATATTGCCCGGTAGTATTCACGGTCATAGCATACATTCCCGTTGCAGTATTGCCAAAACCTGAACTGTTGTATAATAAGGAATAGAAACCATACGCCGAGTTATAATAACCATTCCCATTGTAGAGCAACGAGCCATAACCAATGGCACAGTTGTAATTGCCTGTTTGGTTGTAACTCATCGCGTACATTCCAATGGCAACGTTGTAATAGGAGTTGTAGGATTGTTTCATTGCCTCAAAACCAATACCGATGTTGCCATAGTTGAATTGGGCGCTTTCCATAACGCGTTGTCCTAAAGCAATATTGTAACTACCAGATCTATTGCCCGACATGGCTTTTGGTCCAATCGCTATATTTTCAACACCTTGACTGCTGCCCGTTGCACCAATTCCGTTGGATGATAAAGCATACTGTCCAATCGCAATGATGTCGCCCTTATTGTTTGCGGCTTGCTCTAATGCGGAAAGTCCAATTGCAATATTTTGTGCACCATTGGAAGTTTTATTGGCATTGGTACCCAAAGAAATATTGTCGTTAGAAGGGTTGATTTCACCAGCCCATTTGTTATTTACACGAAATCTAAGGGCTTTGTTGTCTTGCGTACCTAAAAAATGCTTGGTGTCGTCTGTTCCTTTATTACCCATGATTCTCCAACTCCACAGTGTATCTGACTTGTTCAAGAAGTTTGTCGCGATTGTGGTAGCCGATGTGATTTGCCCTTCTGCATTTATGGTAACCACTGGAATTGAATCTAATGCCCCATATTTTTTGGCTACAACTCCAGTAGTTTTGATAGAGATAGTCCCTTTACCTTGAATAAGTCCACCACTGAGTCCTTTTCCTGCTGTGATTGACCGCATCAATGGAACCCATTTGGTATTTTCGTAGTACCAAAAGCCCAGAGTATCATCCGTTTGATATACCAGCAATCCATTGGCGGGCGAGGCAATTAATGATTTTTGAGCCTTTGAAAGACGGGGCACGAGCAATCCTTTATTACTGGTATTGATATCGAGCATAGCCGATGCGTCTGGGTTTGCTCCAGTCTCATTTATTCCAACATTTTGACTCTGTGCAGGGTTTTTGAGAATGAAAAAAACAACGAATACAAGACTATAAATAGGTAGTTTTTTGATCATAATTAATTATTTTTCATGCAATTTAAACAAGTTTATTCAAATTATGATACATTTTGAATTGTTAATAAACAGTCCTTTAAAATTTTTAACAAAATGGAAAAAACATAAACAATTCCCGTCTGTTTAAATTTTGGCATAATTACTTGTATCGTTCTACCATTACATTGGGTTCAAGCAAGGGCAATTCTTTACCAACTCCCAAGGGTCCAAGTACTTCCAAATTGATTTGTTCAGGGAATATTTGGAAATTGCGTCTATGCCTATAAATCTACCTACAGAAACAACGATACGGGTTTGATTCTAAAGTGTTTTTTTGGTAATTTCATTTATTACAACTAAATTTGTACTGCAAATAAGCTATCGATTTAATTGTTATTTGCATGATACTCCAAAACCATTCTAAAATTGCTCTTGAAGGCCTAACATTTGACGATGTACTTGTCATACCACGCTATTCAGAGGTATTGCCCCGTGATGTAGATACGTCTGTTCAACTCACACGAAATTTGCGTCTCAACATCCCGATCATGTCGGCCGCCATGGATACTGTCACCGAAAGTGTGATGGCCATAGCCATGGCCAGGGAGGGTGGTATGGGAATTATCCACAAGAATATGACCATTTCTAAGCAGGCAGAAGAAGTGAAGAAAGTAAAACGCAGTGAAAGTGGAATGATATTGGATCCTGTTACGCTTGGAGGCGATGCCCGATTAATTGAAGCCGTTACGTTGATGCGCGATCACCATATTGGGGGCATTCCCGTGGTGGATGGCAAGAATCATTTGGTAGGCATTATTACCAATCGAGATTTACGGTTTGAGAAGAATCTTGACAAACTTGTCAGTGAGGTAATGACAAGTGAGAATCTTGTCACTGCTGCACTTGGTACAGACTTACAAGGGGCGCAAGCGATTTTAGAAAAATATAAAATTGAAAAATTGCCCATCGTAGATGAAAACAATATATTGAAGGGATTGATCACTTTTAAGGATATTCAAAAGGTTAAAAGTTATCCAAAAGCTTGCAAAGACACCCATGGTCGTTTGGTTGTAGGTGCAGCAGTGGGCGTAACAATAGACACAATGGAGCGTGTGGCCGCATTGGTTGCTGTTGGGGTAGATGTCATTTCGATTGATACCGCCCATGGACATTCAAAAGGAGTGATTGAAGAGGTTAAGAAGTTGAAGATTGCTTTCCCGACATTGCAAATCATTGCGGGGAATGTTGCAACAGGTGCTGCTGCCAAAGCACTGGCAGAAGCCGGTGCAGATGCGGTTAAAGTGGGCGTTGGTCCAGGGAGTATTTGTACAACCCGAATTATTGCTGGAATTGGTATGCCTCAATTGTCGGCTATACTAGAAGCTACTGACGCCCTTAAGGGAACGGGGGTATGCATTGTTGCAGATGGAGGTATTCGGTATAGTGGCGATATTCTCAAGGCCTTGGTTGCAGGAGCCAATGTGGTGATGGCTGGTGGATTGTTTGCTGGAACCGAAGAGGCTCCGGGAGAAACAAATTTTTTCGAGGGACGCAAAGTAAAAAGTTACCGGGGAATGGGAAGCATTGAGGCGATGAAGGAAGGCTCCAAAGACCGTTATTTTCAGGATGCAGAAGATGATTTGGCCAAATTGGTTCCGGAGGGGATTGTTGGTTCAGTTGCCTATAAAGGGAATATAGCGGAGGTTGTTTATCAGCTGGTTGGCGGTGTTCGCGCTGGTATGGGATATTGTGGTGCGAGCGATATTGAAGAATTGCAAACATCCTCATTTGTAAGGATTTCCAATGCGGGGATGCGTGAGAGTCACCCCCATGACATTGCCATAACCCGGGAAGCTCCAAATTACAGTCGATAATTGATTTTGGTGTTATAGTTCCCTAAAATCCCATGCACGTAGCGCATATTATTTTCAAGAGGGTTTTTAATTCACGGGGTTTTCCTTTGAATACTATTTTTTTTGGGACCCTATTTTTGTTGGGATGCTTTTCGCAACGCAATCAAAAAGGAAGTTGCGCTAGGCCAAATAATACCCAAAATTTTTCGGCAGTAAAATCGCATCCAATCGCAACAAAAAAGCATGCATGTCGCATTGCATTCTACAATGTAGAAAACTTGTTTGATACCATTGACGGTGAAAATGACGATGCTGAGTTTCAGCCCAATTCTGACCTTCATTGGAACAGCGAGAGATACCTCAATAAATTGCGCAATATAGCCAAGGTCATTGATTCGATTCAGCCTGATATATTAGGTATTGTTGAAGTCGAGAATATTTCGGCAATGAAAGATTTGCAAACATATTCATCGTGGATTAACCAATTCGCCATTGCCCACCGCGACTCGCCCGACAAGCGGGGTATTGATGTAGCATTGTTTTACAACCCCTCAAAATTCTCTGTTTCAGGCATATATATGATTCCAATTTCTCTGCCCGATGGGTATGCTACAAGAAGTATTATGCGGGTGCATTTGGTGTCCTTGAACGGGATGGATTCTATGGTGGTTTTTGTAAATCATTGGCCCTCTCGTAGATCTGGAGAATCCTCTGTTGCCAATAGGGTTATAGCGGCCTCTATTTTGCACAAAAACATTGTTTCGACAAAGAATTTTTCGCGTAATTGTATTGTGATGGGCGATTTTAATGACAATCCAAGCGATAGCAGTATTGCAAAAGTCTTGTTGGCAGGGAATGCCGACGCCCCACTGGTAAATCTCGCGCTTTTAGCGAAACTACTTGGCGTTAAAGGGAGCCATGCTTGGTTTGACGGGTGGAATTTTTTCGATCAGATCATGGTCTCGAACGCAATTTTTGCTTACAGTGCAAAGCACAATAAACGGCCAGCGCTCAACATTTATTCACGCGATTGGATGCTGGAAAAGGGAGGTAAATATGATTCTTGGCCGCTGCGAACGTATGGAAACAAAAAGCTGTATCGCAATGGATTTAGCGATCACCTGCCAGTGTATGTAGACCTATTTTTGGGGCGAAATTAATAACCAAAATCACCGAATAGGGTCTAGCATCATTTCTCCATGCAGGCTTTTACGAATTTTACAAACAAGGGGTGTGGATTGGAAACAGTGCTTTTCAATTCTGGATGAAATTGAACCCCAACAAACCATGAGTGGTTTTTAATTTCAATAATTTCAGCCAATCCGGTTTTTGGATTGTATCCTGCAATGATCATACCGGCATCTTCAATTTGTTTTTTGTAGCGGTCGTTAAATTCATACCGGTGACGATGCCTTTCGGATATCAAGGATTTACCATAGGCTTTCATTACGGTGGAATTTTTTGATATTTTACAATCATAGGAACCCAAACGCATCGTTCCGCCCTTTTGTGCCAGGTCTTTTTGGCTTTCCATGAGGTCGATAACGGGGAAGGGGGTATTGGGATCCATTTCGGTGCTGTATGCCCCAGTTAATCCGCAGACATTCTGGGCAAATTCGATAACAGCACATTGCATGCCCAAGCAAATTCCAAAGAAGGGAATATTCTGTTCTCTGGCAAAACGAATCGCCTCGAGTTTTCCCTCAATACCGCGGTGACCAAAACCTGGTGCAACCAGAATACCCGTAAATCCTTTGAGTTTTTGGGCGACATTTTCAACAGTTAGTATTTCTGAGTTTACATAGGTCAGACGCACTTTGCAGTCGTTGCTTGCTCCCGCATGAATAAAAGCCTCACTAATAGACTTATAGGCATCGGGAAGTGCTACATATTTTCCAACCAAGGCAATGGATACTTCAGATTTTGGATGCTCTAATTTGAATAAAAATTCTCGCCACTGGCTTAAATCAGGTTCAGATTTTGATTGCAATTTGAGTTTTGAAAGCACAACCTTATCTAACTTTTCTTTTAGCATCGCCAAGGGTGCCTCATAAATGGATTTTAAATCAAGTGCCTCAATAACCGCATTGGCTTGAACGTTGCAAAACAATGCCAATTTTTTGCGTATTTCAGGTGTAATTGGACGTTCAGCGCGACAGACCAAAATATCAGGTTGGATGCCTAATTCCAGAAGACTTTTAACACTGTGCTGGGTAGGTTTGGTTTTTAATTCGCCAGCAGCTTTCAAGTAAGGAATCAAGGTGAGGTGAACCACAAGCACATTTTCATGGCTTTTTTCCCATAAAAGTTGACGGATGCTCTCGATATAAGGAAGTGATTCAATATCGCCAACAGTACCTCCAATTTCGGTGATGACAATATCGTATTTACCTGATTCACCCAGAATTTTCATTCTGCGCTTTATCTCATCGGTAATATGGGGGATTACCTGGACGGTTTTGCCCAAATAATCGCCACGACGTTCATTTTTAATCACTGTTTGATACACCCTGCCCGTTGTAACATTATTGGCTTGGCTTGTGGGCACATTCAAAAAACGCTCGTAATGTCCTAAATCTAAGTCTGTTTCCGCCCCGTCATCGGTTACATAGCATTCTCCATGTTCGTAGGGGTTTAGGGTTCCAGGATCAACATTGATATAAGGATCAAATTTTTGGATGGTCGTCCGGTAACCACGGGCTTGCAGCAATTTGGCCAGGGATGCCGCTACAATTCCTTTTCCCAATGAAGATGTTACGCCTCCCGTAACAAAGATATATTTTGCTTTTTTCATGATTTCCCTACAATTGGGATGCTTGGGTTACGGAAAGCAAAAATAACCCATTGTCTGGGGACGAAATTGGAAAGTAATGCTGTAGTTGTTAACAACCAAAATATTATTTGATATTCAATAACTCTGTATCAAATATCAAGGTGGCGTTTGGAGGAATTACGCCACCAGCGCCTCTTTTTCCATACCCCAAGTTAGAGGGGATGAGCAATTTGTATTTGGCACCAACTTTCATCAGTGCAATTCCTTCGTCCCAGCCTGGTATTACTTGTCCAATACCCAATTTAAACTCTATGGGCTCTTCTCTTTTATAAGAATTGTCAAACTCTGTTCCATTTTCTAGTTTACCCGCGTAATGAACACTTACTGTATTTCCAGAAACTGCTTGGGGTCCGGTGCCTTCTTTTTCTATCACATAACACAATCCGCTAGCGGTTCTTTTGGCATTCGGATAATTGTTCTGCAACCAATTGTCAAATCCTGCAGAACAAAGTTTATTGGCCTCAGCTTCGGCTACCATAGTTCGTTCTTTGGCAGTAGATTGGAGTAGTTTGAATTGGTCATCATTGGCTTTAAAGGCTTTTGCTTCTGTACCTTGACGGATAATTTTTAGGTTGATGATAATGTCGTCTTGTTGAATTGCATTGACAATATCTTGTCCGGTGATTACTTTTCCAAAAATCGTATGAAAGCCATTCAACCAAGGAGTGGCAACATGGGTGATAAAAAATTGTGAACCATTGGTGCCAGGACCTGAGTTTGCCATTGACAATATTCCTGGCGTCGAATGTTTGAGTGTATCAATAAATTCGTCTTCAAATTTGTAGCCTGGGTCTCCACTTCCATTTCCCAGAGGATCGCCCCCTTGAATCATGAACTCAGCGATTACCCGGTGAAACTTTAGACCGTCATAAAATGGAATGCCTTTGGCTTTTGCCGTATTCGATATATTTCCTTCAGCCAAGCCGACGAAATTGCAAACAGTGAGGGGCGTTTCTTTAAAGAACAATTGCAACAAGATGGTTCCCTTATTGGTGTTCATTTGGGCATAAATGCCATCTGCCAAATCTTTTTGGCCAAGTTCTAGGTTCTCGTTATTCATAGGGTTTTCTTTTTCTGGGTTTGAAGCGCAAGCCATAAGACTGAATGCGCTGTAAAGCAATGCGGTGATTGTAGAGAGTGTGTTTTTCATGCGTTATTGATAAGTTCTCGGGTTTTTTTAGGCAATTTTCGTACCACTAATTCAAAACTATGGGTGATTAATGACTCCAGCAAGCTTTGCGATAGCCCGTCAAAGATAATGGTGTTCCAATGAGTTTTGTTCATATGGTAAGCCCCTGAAATTTGTGAATGCTCTTGTCGCAATAACTGCGCCTTTTCTGGGTCGCATTTCAGTGCGATACTCTCAAAGTGTTTGATGTCTCCGATACAAAAAATTTTTCCTTCTACTTTCCAAACGATTGTTGTTTCATCGAATGGAAATCCTGCAGTAACAAGGGGTTTTGATTCGCAATACTGTTGTACAAAATCGAAATATTCCATATTGTGGGAAAAAACGCAATGCAAATTTAAGGCTACCCGTTAATTTTGAATAAACATTTTTGATGAAGACACGAATAAATTCTTTAATTACCCTTTTTTTCTTAGGGGTTTTACCAAATGTGTTTGCGCAAACAAAAACTTCTAAGAAGAGTATAGAACAAACAATCCTGGCACCATCATCAGAACAAACAATTAAAAAAATCAAAGCCGAATCTCTTCAGTATATCAATGGCCTGGCTAGCTTTACCGACAAATTCGGTGTGGAGATTGTATTTACGGGCAAAGCAATTTCTTTGTGGTCAGACCATCGCATGAATACCGAACAAGGGTATGTCTCGGGTCTTAAGCAGGGTCTCTATCTCGAATATACAGAAAAGGGAATTTTGGTAGCACAAGAAACTTGGGCCAAGGGTAAAAAAAACGGCGCATTTCGTTACGCAGACGAAAAGACAGGAATTGTTGTGGTTATGGGTGATTTTTTGGACGATAGTTTACACGCTGAAGTGAAAGGGTTTTATATGAACGGGACTTTGCAATATGCAAAACACTATAACCTTGGAGTGAGGGAAGGTTCGGCGCTATCTTATTATCAAAATGGGGCGCTAGAACAGGTTGCATTCTTCGTAAATGACATGCCAGACGGCGCTGTAATAGCCTATTATCAAGACAGTACCACAAGGTATATTAAAGAGTATGAGCGGGGAGTTTACAATGGAAAATTTTTCCAATTCCACCGAAATGGATGTCGCGCTACCGAAATGTATTTTAAGCATGGGTTGCGCGACAGTATTTCCAGAACGTGGGATGCCGTCACGTGTAAATTGATTTCGGAGGGTGTTTGGACGCGGGGTTCAAAAAATGGAATTTTTGTCGATTACAATGCATTTGGAGATACCCTGCATCTAGCGTCATTTCAATCGGGTATACCCGAGGGCCGATTTTTTACGATGGCTGATCTGTGGGACGAAAAGAGCAAATCCATGGTGTTGACTACCGAAACGGCTGGTTTGTTTGTTCAAGGCAAACGTGAAGGGTATTGGATTCATGGGCAGGTAAGTCATTATCAGGAGCGATATGGAAAATACCGCGACGGAGAAATGATTGGAAAATGGTTGTTCATGGACAACCAAGGAAGGCCATTGGTAAATCAAGTCTATGATGAAAATGGAGAGGTCTTGAAAGAGAAATTTTTCAAACGTAAAAATTAGTATGCAGGTTAAGCCATTTGTCATCGGGATAATTGGATTGTCGGGTTCTGGCAAAACCCATTATGTCAATGCCCTGCGCAAAGTATTTGCTGAAAACATTACAATTGTTGGCTTTGATGATTATTATAAGCCCTTAGAATTTCAATGCCGTGATGAATTTGGGGAAGTCAATTATGATTTACCCGCTGCATTGTTCAGTGAGCGTTTCCATAATGATTTGATGGATCTTATTGCCTATAAATCTGTTAAAATACCCAAATACCATTTTGAGAATTATGATGCGCCAGAAGAAATAATCGTTGTTCATCCATCTCCAATTTTGGTGGTAGAGGGATTATTTGTGTTAGACTATCCAGAAATTGATGCGTTGCTTGATTATCGGATTTTTATCAATTGTGATTTAGACTTGTGTTTTAATCGCCGTTTGGATAGGGACATAAAAGAGCGGGGAATACCCCTTAAGCGGAGTTTGCACCAATGGGAATACCACGTAATGCCAGCATTCAATACCCATATTTTACCCCATGAGCACCGCTGCAATCTGGTGATTGAAAATAGGGGTCCTGCCGATAGCAATATTCAGAATATTGTAAAACAAATTTACAGCCAAGCTCACCCGACCGTCTTGGAAAAATTGCGCGGGGATTGAGCAATTAAAAATTAAAATTGCGCATGACTTGTTAAGTCATTGATGGTAAATTGGGGGTGCAAAAAATTAAAACAAAACAATGCGTGAACTGCGCATCTTCGTTTCATAAATAGCATAACTCGGCTCCGAATCAATTCCAGCAATGGATCCTGGATTTAGCAAAAGCGAAATTCCAAATTTTTGTCTATGCGCTTTCTGTGAATGACCATAGCAAACCACATCAAACCAACCTGTTTTGATCATTGCCTTTGCATAAAAAGGATAGTGGCTTACCCCGAATCGAATATCGTCTAGGGGTAGAGAATTTTCTTCGCTACCGATGTATTCTCCATACAAATAGATCGATTTGTATCGATTGGCGGTGGCTTTCAATGATTCGCGGTCAATATCCCGATCGCCAAACACTGCATGAATGCTCAGAGAACACAAACCCATTTGTTCTAAAACTTCAGGCGAACAAAAATTACCGCAAAAAATGACAGTAGAAATGCCTTCATTTTGAATAGACTGAAGTGCGCGGCTTAGATTTTCTGAATGATTGTGTATGTCGCTTAAAATGGCAATTTCCATATTCTGGGGGTAAATATTGGGTCGAAGTTACGAAAGGGTTGTAACTTTGCACTACTATTATGGCAATCATCATTACGGAAGAATGTATAAACTGCGGAGCTTGTGAACCCGAATGTCCAAACAATGCTATTTATGAGGCGGGTGTTGAATGGGCAATTGCAGATGGTACAGACATTGGTGGCGAATTTTTGTTGGCAAGTGGCTTGCAGGTTGACGTCAATCAAAAATTCACACCTGTGAGCCAAGAGGTTTATTTTATTGTACCCGATAAATGTACAGAATGCATGGGTTTTCATGAAGAGCCTCAATGCGCGGCTGTTTGTCCGGTTGATTGTTGTGTTCCAGATCCAGACCATGTAGAAAGCGAAGCGATTTTATTGGATCGAAAGGCGCGTTTGCATTTGTGATTGCCCTATAACTTATCTTCGCAACAATGCAAACCCATAAACAGCAGTTTTTGTGTTTAAAATCATGGGCACCATTGCGTGCAGGGGCGTCTTCGAAAACGGAGATGACAAGTTCCTTGCTATTTGGAGAAACTTGTACGCTGCTAAACAAAGAAGACGATTGGTTTCAGGTTCGCCGTAACGAAGACCATTATTCGGGTTGGATTCCTGCACTATATTTGGAAGATGCGACACCCTATATAGACTTTAAATGGAATGTTGTGGATGAAATTGGTGCAAGGATGCAAGGAAAACAGGGTGATGAAATTTTGCTTTCCCCAGGTAGCCTTATTCCCGATGCGAAGAAATTAGAAATTTTTGGTTCTATATACCACTATCATTCTGGAAAAAAGCTTCCAGTAAAACCCCATGAAATAGCCCAGGCTTTTCTCAATACGCCTTATTTATGGGGTGGAAGAAGTTTTTGGGGAATCGATTGCAGTGGTTTAATTCAGGTTGTTGGAAAATTGCTAAAATTATCGATGCCCCGAGATGCGCATGAACAAGCAACCATGGGCATAAAAAAAATGTGGAACCAAATCGCCAGTGGCGATTTGGTGTATTTCAGCAATTCAGATGGAATCGTGGTGCATGTGGGAATTTGCATGGGTCATGGCCAAATTTTACATGCCCATGGCCATGTCCGCATTGATACCCTTTCTGCCCAGGGAATTGTAAACGCCCATACAGGCGAAATAACCCATACACTCTGTGATATCAGATCCTGGCAATAGGCAAATCCCAACGCAATTGTAAATCAGTTTCAAGACCATGAATCAACTGTAAACCAATGCTAGGAATAAACAACTTAAACTGTAAACTTTTTTTAGGACGAGACAGATATGGCCCCACCAACCCGTTCGCCATCATGTTGTCACCTTATCACGCCATGTGCCAACCCTCCAACCCTCCAACCTGCCCTCCAACCTGCCATCCCGCTCGCCGCTCGCCGCCAACCTGCCAACCCTATATCGTGAAGCACTTTAATTGCATTCGCAGAATCAGAAATCGGCAAGGTTTTTTGGGCCGGGCTTCTCCGTGGGGAACCAGGCATACCCCCAATGCGGCCCCTATAGTTTCAAAGGTGTCTTGGATTTTTCTCCTTTTTTGTTTGATTTTATCAGCCAATACCCATGCCCAATATCAGTATGTAAAACCCAGATTTTCTGTGCCTGGATATTCTCTTAATATTGAGATCACAAGCCCAGCAGAATTAGAATGGATTGCCAATAAGCTTGACCAATTTCAACAGGTTCAGCGTATTAGGGTTGCCGCAGAGGTTGATATTGCGAGGGTAGCACACGTATTGAGTCGGCTTGACAATGTAGACGAAGTTGTTCTTCAGCAGTATAATGGAATACTTTCAGATGAGGATTTAAGCCAGCTCGAATGGCTGCATAGTTTGGTGTTGTATATTCCATCAGGCAAGGAAGATGCATTGTTGATGAATAAAAATTGGGCATTCATACCTGGCATTACATTGGTTTTTGATGTTGTTCCAGACCAATACGATTTTTTCAAGGGATGGAAGGCATGTAAAAGACTCAATCTTGTCGCCCCATTTAACGAAAAAGAAGCACAAGTAGCGATAGATGCAGTGGCGTTGCAATTTCCATCAATCCAAGAATTTGGAATCTCCCTCGACAGAATATATCATTTGCCGGAGTCCTTGAAGCGTTTGGGCTTGCTACAACGTCTCAATATAATTGACAATGCAAGTTGGATGGCCCAGAGAGATATCACTGCCTTGGGTGATGTAGTGATGAAAGTGGGTTTTTATAAAGCAGTTCAAAATCCCACAAAGGGAAATGGATTTACTACGGGGGATATTTCTCCATTGATGCTTCATTATTTAAGCCAAGACCCCAATTTACTCGCTTCCGAAAAGCAGTTTTTGGCAAGCTATTTTTCGGTTGTTTCTCCCGCAGAAGAGACAGGATTTACGGATCCATTGGCAGAAAAAGTCAATGATTTTGCCATACCACAACCCATTCTATCGCTGCAAACCAAAGCGCAGTTCCCAGTGCCAATCACAGCGCCATTAATTCGAGACTACAGTGATGGCTGGTATGAATTTTATGCTACAAATAAAGAAGATCGATTGTACGTTGCTGAAGGAAAATGGGCCATATTGGTTCCAAAGGCATGCATGAAATATGCAGATGGCAAGGATTTCTTTGGATCTTACCGCTTGCGTGTGAAGATCATGGACAATATTCAACGGCAAATGGCGTATTCTCCACCCTTGAATTTGGATAGCAATGGGCATAATTATGTATTGGCTGCTTCGATGGTTATTGATATTGAAGCTTTTAATGGCAAGCAAATGCTCACACTAAAAGATGGCTATTTTATTGATATCCGATTCGTGGGTTTGCCCAGTTCAACTTCTCGATTTTATGCTTGGAAGCCCAATGCTTTTGTCCCTACAAGCGAAAATAAAACCACTTTATCGAGAAAGTATAGTGAAGTCTCGTTTCAAGCTGACAATGGTAAATGGGTAAACCAATACAATTATGATTATGATTTTTCTGATGATACTATCGCAGCGATCGATTTTTCCCAATTTTACAGCGGACGTAAAACAGCAATCACCCAAACCACAATCAATGGTATCAAACTAGAAGAAAGACTCCATACCCAGGGATTCAATTACTTGTTAAATCCCGATGAATCTAAACAAGTTATTGACAAATTTTCGGAGTTTAGGGTCGCTAGGGCTGGAGAAAAGGCCAAGGGGCCAGAACAATTTTCATTGCTGCGTGGCAAGGCACTCATTGGGGTGAGAAGGTTTCAAGGCAAGAATGCTTCTCAAAAGGCGGTTTTTGAAATGATTCTATTCGATAAAACAGAATCTCTTTTTCCTGAGCTCAAACCCTTGCGAGAATATCCCCTGGCATTCAATACTTCATGGCCAAGCAAAGAAGTTATGGACAACTTTTTTCGCATGCACAAATTTTGGGATATCGATTTTGTACAAAAAGGTCTTCGCTATTTTTTGTTGTTGCGAAGCAGTGAAGGATTATGGGAAATTGAGTTATTACAACCCAAAACACGGTATCTTTCGGATGTAAAAATTGCAAAGCGAGAGCAAATTCGATTCGAGAAATTACTACGCCAGGTCATTTCTATTCACAACCAAAAAAATCATGCATTTGATGTCTATCAATTGAGTCAGACAAACAAGTTGTTGACCGAAACGTATTCTGCTGTTTTGGAAACAAGCTTCCCACCCAAGGGACTGGTCAGAAATGCCTTTAAAATTAGAAGTTTAGGTAGGTTCGCATGGGCCAAGCCTATGCCTTCAGATTCAATTTTGTCTCTCAATATTGTGATTGCGGACCAGGGACTCGCTCCCATTGACATTGCGCAGTTATTGGTTGGTTTTCGAAAGCCCGATGCCATTCAAGTTCTTCAGCCAATTGCGTCTCAGCAAAAAAACCGAGAATTTTCTGTGCTATTGGATCCTGCTCGTGTGTTATTTTTTGCAGCAAGACATTCTGATGGCACAGTTTACTGCCTTGGTGGTGATGCCTTTCGCAAAATGGAAATAAAAAATCATACCTTGTTTTATTTGCCATTGGGAGCCATTGAAGATCAATTGTTTACCGATGAAAGTATTCGAAAAATCTTGGGTATTCCCAAAAACAGAATAGGACAATGAGACGAACAGCCCAGCCCATATTTTCGAGAATCACAGAGGCAAATTGCGGTGGGGTGGATCCACATACCAAAACAACGGCTCTACATTCTCAAATTTTGAAACACTAAACCATGTCACCAACCTTACTTTTTGGAGTTGTAATTGCCTATTTTCTAATTTTATTGGGGGTTGCTTGGATTACGGGTCGCAATTCTAATAACGATTCTTTTTTTATTGGAAATAAGAACAGCAATTGGATGTTGGTTGCGTTTGGAATGATTGGTACCAGTCTTAGTGGTGTAACTTTTGTGAGTGTTCCTGGGGCAGTGGGCAATAGCAATTTCTATTATTTTCAGTTGGTCTTGGGTTATTTTTTGGGGTATTTGGTGATTGCATTTGTATTGATTCCATTGTATTACAAAATGAATCTAAGGTCTATTTACACCTATTTAGAAAAACGATTTGGCATGAATGCGCACAAGGCGGGGGCTTCTTTTTTTATCCTATCACGATTGGTTGGTGCAACTGCCCGATTGTATCTGGTCATTGGCATTCTTCAGATTTTTATTTTTGATAAGTTGTCAATTCCATTCGAACTGACGGCAGGTGTCATTTTGCTACTCATTTTATTGTACACGTTTGAAGGGGGCGTGAAAACGATTATTTATACAGATACATTGCAAACTTTAGGCATGCTTTTGGGCTTGGTGGTTTGTATTGTTTTCATTGTAAAGTCGATGGGTATTGATTTTAGCGGGGCACTATCATCAATGCAGCAAAAAGGATACACCCAGATTTTTAATACAGATATTAAAGCACCCTCCTTTTTTCTAAAACACATCATTGGGGGCATGTTTATTGCGATCGCCATGACGGGGCTTGACCAGGAAATGATGCAAAAAAATATTAGCGTAAAAAATATCAGAGATTCGCAAAAAAATATTCTAAGTTTTGCATTTGTATTGGTATTGGTGAATTTGCTTTTTCTATTTCTGGGTGGAATCCTCCATATCTATGCTGCTTCAAAATCGATTGTTGTTGCGCCAGACGATTTATTCCCAACCATTGCATTGGGTTCTGCCTTTGGTGGATCAATCGGAATTATTTTTATCATTGCCCTAATTTCGGCATTATTTCCCAGTGTAGATGGTGCAATCACTTCACTCACATCTTGTTTTTGCATCGACATTCTTGGGATCAATAATAATAATAGGAGCGAAAAACAAAACAAAAAAACACGCTTGACGGTTCATTTTTCGTTTGCGCTTGTGTTCTTTGTCTTGGTTTTGCTATTTAAAGCCATCAACGACAAGTTGATAATCGACTTCATCTTAAAATTTGCCAGTATCACCTATGGCCCCTTGCTGGGATTATTCTCTTTCGGTATTTTAACCAAAAGACGATTAAACGAAAAATACATTTGGCCAGTGTGTATCATCGCGCCTCTGATGGCATTGTCATTAGACGTTTGTTGCAGTCCGGAATGGTATGAAGCCAAACTGCATGTTTCTTTGGGATTGAAATTAATTTCAGAACGTATGTTTAATGGCTACAAGATTGGAAACGAATTGATACTTATGAATGGTCTGTTTACTTTCTTAGGGCTCACAATGATTTCCACACCCACAATTTCCCAATTGAAGTCGGAGAATGTGACAAAGTGAATCTATTGAAAGCGTATTAGTCGGGATTGACGATTGTGTCAATGTATAAATTCTCGACTTTTGTTCGGGCCCAGGGTGTTTTTCGTAAGAATTTTACACTCGATTGGATGCTGGGATTGAGTGCAAAGCAGTTGATGCGAATGCGGCGGTCTAGTTCTTCCCATCCAAATTTCTCTTGCAATGCAATAACGATTCTTTCAAGGGTGATGCCATGCAATGGATCTTTAGGCACAATTTCGTTCGTTTAGCAACTACATAAAGCCCAAGGTTTTGAGCATGCTTTTGTAGCTCTGTTCCTTGGAAAACAATCTAAAGTGGTGATCGCCATTTTCGTCGCGGTCGATAATTACATGTTTTGGAGCGGGTGTTAAACAATGTTGAATGCCACCGTATCCTCCGATGCTTTCTTGGTAGGCGCCCGTATTGAAGAATCCCAAATACAGTGGGTCATCTTTGTCGTATTTGGGCAAATAAATGGCGTTGACATGTTGTTCAGAATTGTAATAATCGTCGCTATCGCAGGTTATTCCTCCCAATAAAACCCTCT
Source organism: Flavobacteriales bacterium (assembly GCA_002737705.1). GTDB lineage: Bacteria > Bacteroidota > Bacteroidia > NS11-12g > UBA955 > UBA955. The sequence goes on along the minus strand of NSIM01000013.1, from coordinate 7,465 downwards.
CATACTCTTCATTCCAGCGGTTAATGGGCAACATCATAAATTTCTTATTAATGGCCCAGGCATCCGGTAGTGTGGTCATAAAACTCGAATCGATCATATTCCACTTTTCGCGGTCATTCTGTGATTTTTGATCTAAAACTGAGTAAATATTTCCGCCAGACTCGCCCACGGTAAAAGCGCCAAATTCAGTAAAAATATCGGGTTCAGGAATATTATTTTCTGTGCATACTTGCTTTATTTGGCTTACGATTTCTGTGGCCATGTATTCGTAATCGTAATCGAATGTCATCGAATTTTTAATCGGAAATCCACCCCCAATATTTAATGTATCAAGCTCAGGACATTCTCGTTTTAATTCGCAATATACCTTGAGACATTTGTGAAGTTCATTCCAATAGTATGCCGTATCATAGATTCCGGTATTGATAAAAAAATGCAACATTTTGAGAGTAACATTCTTATTGCGTTTTACTTTGGTGCGATAAAAATTAACCAAGTCTTTGTATCCGATTCCCAGGCGTGAGGTGTAGAACTCGAATTTAGGTTCTTCTTCTGCTGCAATTCGAATGCCTACCGTTACCGGTTTGTCGGTATATTTAGCAAGTAAGTCGATCTCATTGCTATTGTCCATTACAGGAATCACATTTGTCCAGCCATTATTGATAAGATTGGCGATGTTCTCAATATATACTTCGCGTTTAAATCCATTGCATACAATAAACTTATCCTTGCTTATTTTTCCCTGTTCAAACAAGCTTTCAAGAATATTTATGTCAAATGCGGAGGATGTTTCGATATGGACATTGTTTTTGACAACTTCATCAATTACATGGCTAAATTGATTGCTTTTGGTGCAGTAGCAATAGTAGTATTTGCCTTGGTAGTCTGCTTTCGCGATGGCCACATTGAACCAAGTTCGTGCTTTCTGAATATTTTCGGAGATTTTGGGTAAATAGGTAAATTTTAAGGGTGTACCATATTGTTCGATGAGCTCCATTAACGGAATTTTGTGAAATTCAAGATTGTCGTTGCTGTCGAGTTTAAACTCATCAGTAGGGAAGTAAAATGTTTGATTGACTAAATCAACGTATTTGTTTTTCAATTTTATTTTTTGATTAGACCTATATTGGGTAGCAAAAGTAAGTGAGTTGGTTCATTTTTTTTTATATTAAGTAAGTGAGTTGGATTTTTTCTATAGAGTTTCCCCTATTTTGCTAATTTTGCAAGAAAAATTGTAATTTTAAAACCATGGGTAAAATCAGTATTATCGGGGCAGGAAATGTGGGAGCAAGCTGTGCAGAGTATATTGCAATGAAGAATTTCGCTGCAGAAGTTGTATTGTTAGACATCAAAGAAAACTTTGCGGAGGGGAAAGCCCTTGATTTGATGCAAACGGCTTCATTGAACGGATTTGATTCCCGCATATCGGGTAGCACTTCCGACTATTCAAAGACGGCCAACAGTGCTGTGATAGTTGTTACGAGTGGTATTCCCCGCAAGCCAGGCATGACCCGAGAAGAATTGATTGGCATCAATGCGGGCATAGTCAAGACGGTCGTTCAACAATGTTTGGAGCATTCTCCAGAAGCCATTTTTGTGATTGTGAGTAATCCGATGGATACCATGACACAGCTAACCAAGCACATTTCAGGTTTGCCAAGACATAGAATTATAGGTATGGGTGGTGCACTTGACTCCGCTCGATTTAGACATTATTTGTCGATTGCTTTGGCTTGTCCTTCTTCAGATGTGGATGCAATGGTTATTGGTGGACATGGAGATACAACTATGATTCCCTTGTTGCGATTGGCGGCATACAAAGGTGTACCAGTTTCACAATTATTGTCTGAGGAGATACTCGAGAAGGTCAAAGCTGACACAATGGTTGGTGGCGCTACATTGACTGGAATGTTGGGGACCAGTGCTTGGTATGCTCCCGGTGCGGCCGTTAGCGCATTGGTTCAAAGTATTGTATGTGATCAAAAGAAGATGATGGCTTGTTGTGTTCCTTTAGATGGAGAATACGGAGAATCTGATATTTGTATTGGAGTTCCGGTAATACTGGGTAGGGGAGGTTGGGAGCGAATTGTGGAATTGTCTTTGACGGATGACGAAAAAGCCGAGTTTCAAGAGAGTGCACGGGCTGTTCGCAGCATGAACGCAGCATTGTAAGGAAGCGATTGGCCAATATCTTTATGTCTATATATCCTGTGAGGTGTATTTTGTATACGAAGATGATTACAGGGGAACCCTGCTGTTTACAAGCAAAATAGTATTGGAAACTTGGGTATTGGTAAAAGGGTTCTTGCTATGGAATCTTTGCCCATTGTCCGAAAACTGATTCAATAATACGTTTGTCGGATTCAGTGTATTTTCTTTGGCGACGAGGCATAACCAATTTTGCGGTTTTATGCACGGCATCGAGCGTATGGGTTACAAAACCCTGTGCTCCGCCCCAAGAAAAATCTGGGACAAACTGTCTGGGAAATCCCGCCCCAAACACATTGCACGCCACGCCCACTACAGTTCCTGTATTAAACATTGTATTGATTCCACATTTGCTGTGATCTCCCATGATTAATCCACAAAATTGTTGCCCACTCAACTCAAACTTTTGGCTGGTATAATTCCAAACTTTTACTTCATCGTAGGTATTTTTTAGGTTGCTAGAATTTGTGTCAGCACCTATATTGCACCATTCACCCAAAACCGAATTGCCCAAAAATCCATCATGTCCCTTGTTGGAAAACCCCCAAAACACAACATTTGAAATTTCACCCCCAGCGACACTGTATGGACCCAATGTTGTTGCATTGTATACCTTGCAACCCATTTTTAATACAGCACCTTCACACATTGCAAACGGACCCCTGATCATGCAACCTTCCATAATTTGGGCATTTTTTCCTATGTAGATAGGTCCCTCCGATGCATTCAGTATAGAACATTCTATTGTGGCTCCCGCTTCGATAAAAATAGGGTATTCTCCCAGAATCCTATTGGTATTGCTCAATGGGCCGGAATCTCTGTTGGCGGTGATGCGAATAAAGTCGTTTTGTATTTCTTTGCCATTTAGCACAAAGAGTGAGAATGGACGATTGATTTTCGCCACGCTGATTTCGATATTTTTTGCAGCAGCAGCAAATGCTGCACTCTCAACGATATTGCCCATGTCAAATTGGGCATCTGTTAGCAGGGTGTAAGCCCCAGCAGTAGCGGCGATTAAACTTCCCTCATGCCATAAACTTTCATTCCCTTTTAGTGATTGAATGGCGGAAACCAATGGCTCATTCGGCAGTATGTTTCCAACAATGTACATTGTAGCCCCCAAAACAGGATTAAAGGACCCTCCAGTATGCTGCAAATGTAGTTGGGGTAAATAACCCCATTCTTCCCTCTTTAAGTTGAGGTCAAATACCCATTTTTCGGCCAATGTGAGTATTCCACAACGCAGGTCGGCTGCAGGACGGGTAAGGGTTAGTGGGTATAAATCGACAATGTTTGTCGGTTCAACAAATTGAACGATCATGAGGCAAATTTACACCAAAAAGAAAAAGCCAAGCGAATGCTTGGCTTTTTTGTCTGTAAATAGCACAGAATTATTTTTTCTCGTAGCGTTTTCTAAATTTATCGATACGACCAGCAGTATCAACCAAGTTCTGTTTCCCAGTATAAAAAGGGTGTGATTGAGAGGAAATTTCCAATTTGAATAAGGGATATTCACTTCCATCTTCCCAAACAATAGTTTCTTTTGTATTGACACAGCTATGGGTTAAAAAACTGTAATCACAGCTCATGTCTTTGAATACAACTTTGCGGTAATTAGAGGGATGAATATCAGCTTTCATTGGTATTTTTTGTTATTAGGGGAGCAAATATAAGAAATTTGTCAAAAAAAAGCAAGTTATTCTCCCAATCCAGGAATATTTGCGGGAGCTTTTTTTGAATTGCCAGATTCTTTTCTATTGCAGTCAAATATGCCAGGGTCGAAGCCATCAGGCATTTCTAATTCGTCGGCCGAAATACCCGTCGATTTGTCGGCCAATGCAGCTTTTATGAAATAGGCATATATGGGTAAGGCCATATTTGCGCCCTGTCCAATCAGTGTCCCTCTGATGCGAACAGTAGGGTCGTCAGCACCCACCCAAGTTGCACAAACCAAATTTTCAGTAAGTCCCATGAACCAGCCATCGGCAGATCCTTGCGTGGTACCGGTTTTGCCAGCTATATGTCCTTCAACAGCAAATTTTCCGCCACGAATCCGGCTTCCTGTTCCTCCATTGACTACATTTTCTAGCATGCGAAATACGGTATAGGCTTTTTCTGCACTCAATACCTGGTCTGTTTTTGTCGTATTAAAATCCTCCAAAATATTTCCATCCTTGTCTTCAATTCTGAGTAAAAAAGAGGGTTCCACCCACAAGCCACTATTTGAAAAGGCCGAATAGGCACTGGCCATTTCTATGGGAGACAATTCCATGGTTCCCAAACAAATAGAAGGCACCAATGGAATACGTCCTGGTTTAATTCCCAAACGCTCGGCAAATTTCACAACCATTTCGGGGGCATTTCCACCCAAACTTTTCATTACTTGTGCTGTGATTAAATTATCCGATTGGGCCAATCCCCTCGCCATAGTCCACATTCCTCCTGATTTTCCATCGGCATTCTGTGGCGACCATTCTTGCCCATCTGTAATAAAAACCGTTCTTTCACGGGGAAATTCGGTGCAGGGTGACATTTGGTTTATGTCTATGGCGGTAGCATATACGATGGGCTTAAATGTAGAGCCAACTTGGCGTCTTGCATTGGCGTTAACGTGGTCGTATTTAAAGTATTTATGATTGATTCCACCAACCCATGCCTTAACATGGCCACTTTCAGGCTGAATGGCAATAAATCCTGCCATCAATATTTTTTTGATATATGCCATACTATCGTATGGAGACATCAATGTATCGATATCACCTCGCCATGAAAATAGTGTCATCCGAATGGGTTTTTTTAGCGCAGCCATTATTTTAACCTCATCGTTGCCAAACTCAGCCGAGAGTTCTTTATAACGCGCCGTTCTTTTGAGGGCATTTTCAATAAAATTGGGAATGACGCGGTAGTCGGTTACATAACGCCAAGGGGCATCTTTTCCCCAAGTTTGGTAAAACTGCTTTTGCAAATCTGGCATGTGTTGTGAAACGGCTTTTTCGGCATATTGTTGCAATTTTGGGTTTATCGTTGTATAAATTTTTAATCCACTGCGGTATAAATTGATACCCCTTTTTTTGCACCAGGGTTTGAGATATTCTCCAAGATAAAATTTAAAATAGGGAGACATTCCATCCATTTCCGAAGAACGATAGTCAATCTTTATGGGCAAGGCTTTTAGCATCTCTAGGCTATCATTGCTCAGGAAATCGTATTTATTCATTTGTTCCAATACCGTATTTCTGCGTGATAATGATTTGTCAGGGTTGAATTTGGGACTATATCGGTGGTTTGCCTTCAGCATTCCAATTAAGATAGCCGCTTGTTCTGTTTTTAGATTTTTTGCAGGTGTATTAAAAAATTCGCGTGATGCAGATTCTATACCAAAAGAAAGCCCCGAAAACGGAACTGTATTGAGATAAAGGGTAATGATCTCAGTCTTGGTAAACCTTTTTTCGAGTTGAATTGCAATAATCCATTCCTTAAATTTCTGCATCACCATCCCAATTTTTGTTGTTGGACGGTCTATGCGGTAAAACATATTTTCGGATAGCTGTTGGGTGATGGTGCTCGCCCCACCATTCATACCCAATCCAGCAATGGCGCGGAAAGTTCCCCGGACATCTATGCCAGAATGACTGTAGAACCGAATATCTTCTGTTGCTACGAGCGCTCGAAAAACACAGGGAGCAATGTTTTTATGGTTTGTATTACTCCGGTTTTCTAAATAAAAACTACTGAGAATGGTACCGTCATCACCCAAAATTTCCGAACTCAGTGAATTTTTGGGATTTTCTAAATCTTCCACATCGGGCATTTCTCCAAACAAGCCAAATCCGACGAGTATAAATAACAATAGAACAGACATTATTCCACCCAATAGGAATAGCCAAAAGCGTTTAATAAAGGAAAATTTATAATCGGGTAAAGCCATAAATCCAACGCGAATATATGTAAAAAGTTACTTGTTTTTCTCGTAAAACAATTGGTAAGCCGAGAGGTCTAGTGCTTGGGTTAGAAGAATAAAATTCGGTTCACTAATAGACAAGACCTGGTATTCAAAAAGCCCTTTTTCAGAAAAAAATGCCTTGGATTTGGAGGCAAGTGCAATAAAGTCTTTTGCAATTTGTGACTTTGTAAAGTTTGATATTCTCAGTATATACTGGCTGCCAATGCTGAGTGGCATCGAAATATCAAGGGTTTCAAATACAAATTGTTTTTTGTTGAAGTCGCTCAATGCAGCCCGAATTAAATTTGTATTGCTTCCTTTTGCAAATATAAAAATACATCCCAAGGCTTCGCCGTCAATTTGTTGGTAATGAACGGAAACGGCAGTGCTTGTATCTTCACTTTTCAGTGCAGCTGCCATCATTCGGTCGTTGGCTTCAACAATGTCTTTTGCCCGCAATGTGATGTCAGACGATTGATAGTCTGCAACCAGTTGTTTCAGTAATTCAATCCCCTTTTCGGTATTTCCTTGTTTGATAAATACAATGGCCTGTAAATAATCAAATTTGATTTGTAATTGGTTTCCAGAATAATTTTTATCGGCTTGCATTTTCAATACAAGGGCCTCCTTGAACAATCCTTTATTGTAGGCATTTACCATTGTTTGAAACAAACTGTCAATGATTTTATCGCCACTGTTAGACCTGACTATTTCTGACAATATTCCACCACTTTCCAATAATCGGACATAAATACTTTTTGGGAAATTTGCAATCAGTTTGGCTTTCCAGGCATCGGCTTGGGAAAAGTCTCCACCCACACGATACAATTTTATTAATTCGTAATGGGCTTGTGCAGAGTTTTCGGATTGCGGAAAGCGGTTGATTAATTCAGAATACAAACGAATTGATTCGTTGGAGTCTTGTAAACGATCTTGGTAAATACGTGCGGCTTCAAACAATGATTTCTCGATTTCTGCAAGGGCTGTCTTTTTTGCTTCTTCGCTGAGTGGCAATTCGACGTAATATTTTTTTTCTGCCTCTAGAACATCGCTGGGAATGAAGATCGTATCGCTTTTTTGGATTTTTTTTTCAGTTGACGAATCGCGGGTTGTATTGGCCATCGTTCCATTGATTGGTTCAGAAACAGATTTTTTTGCACCGTATCGCCAATAATCGATATTGCTTCGGGTACTCCATATTTTTTTAAACTCTTGTTCTCCTTTGCTTCGATTGAGTGCGTTATAGAATGGAAATGATGAATTCCCACTGGTAGAACGCATTCCCAAATCGGGGCTTGTTAGGGGATTTTGCAT
>NSIM01000012.1 GCA_002737705.1 Flavobacteriales bacterium | reverse complement strand
GGGTAAATTAACGGGAGAAAATACCCAGATTGCCCTAGACAATACCGCATCTGGGGTTTATATACTGAGGGTAGGAGAACATGCCCAGCCTGTGACTGTAGTAATCAGAGAATAATATTGCTGTAGCACAATAGTTAGGGAACGTAAAACACGAAAGGGGTCCGCGGGAAATACCATCGATTCCAATACAATCGGAAATCCATCTAAACAAAGTATATCACCCGCCCACTTTCATAAACGCCCTCTAGTTTTGGCCTTGTTTTGGTCTTGCTGAAGATAACTCAGCTTTTAGGTATTGTCCTGTAAAGCTATGTTTACAGTTGGCAATTTTTTCTGGGGTACCTGTCACCAAGATTTCTCCACCTCCAGAGCCTCCTTCGGGGCCTAAATCAATAATCCAATCGGCCACCTTGATAACATCCATATTGTGTTCGATAACCACCATTGTATTCCCTTTTTCAACCAATGCATTCAATACCACGAGTAGCTGCTTGATATCGTTAAAATGAAGCCCTGTCGTGGGTTCATCTAAAATATACAAGGTTTTTCCCGTATCGCGTTTGCTTAGCTCTGTTGACAATTTTACACGCTGAGCCTCTCCGCCACTGATGGTTGTACTGCTCTGTCCGAGTGTGAGATAACCCAATCCCACGTCTTGCATTGTTTTGATTTTACGGTAAATAAGCGGGATATTCTCAAAAAATAAAACACTTATATCTACAGACATTTCGAGTACATCGTTGATGCTTTTTCCTTTGTACCGCACTTCCAATGTTTCGCGGTTATACCGTTTTCCCTGACAAACATCACAGACAACTTCAACATTCGGCAAAAAATTCATTTCAATTACTTTTTTTCCACCCCCACCACAAGACTCGCATCTCCCTCCTTTGACATTGAAACTAAACCTTCCGGGCTTATATCCCCGGATTTTGGCTTCGGGTAGGTGGGTAAATAGATTTCTGATTTCTTGAAAAACACCAACATAGGTTGCAGGATTGCTCCGGGGTGTTCTCCCAATCGGACTTTGGTCAATTTTTATAACCTTATCAATATATTCAAGACCAGAAATAGTGCCAAAGGGTAGGGGTTTATAATTGCTTCCATAGACTTTATTGTGAACTGCCGGGTAAAGGGTTTCATTAATTAAACTTGATTTACCACTTCCACTGACTCCAGTTACTGCGATTAATACCCCTATGGGAATTTTTACGCTGACCATTTTTAGGTTGTTTCCTGAACAATTATCAATGCGTAAACAATCATTTCCAATGGCACGTCTTATTTTTGGAATCGGGATTGAATCCTTCCCCTGAAGGTATTTGCTGGTGATTGCGTTGGAATGCAAAAATTCGGGAAGGGTACCACTGGCTACAATTTCTCCTCCACGAACACCCGCATTTGGACCTATCTCAACAAGCCAGTCGCTAGCCAACATCATGTCTTTGTCGTGTTCTACCACCAAAACAGTATTGCCCATATCGCGTAATTCTTTTAAACTATCGATGAGTCGTTTGTTGTCTCGCTGATGAAGCCCTATGCTCGGTTCGTCGAGTATATATAAAACATTTACCAATTTGCTCCCAATTTGCGTTGCCAGACGTATTCGTTGTGCTTCGCCACCACTAAGGGTTCTGGCGGAACTGTTGAGCGTGAGATACGAAAGACCCACACCGACCAAGAATTGTAAGCGGTTGTTAATTTCTTTGATGAGCTCCGTTGCGATGACTGTTTGGCGTTCGCTTAAATGGGCAATAATATATTCAAACCAATCTTTGAGCACGCCAATATTCATAGAGCCCAACTCTGCTATATTTTTACCGCCAATCTTAAAGTGCAAGGATTCTTTTTTTAATCGGGCTCCGTTGCAAACATCACAGGGTTTTTGGTGCATAAATTCTTCTGCCCATTGACGTAGTTTGTCATCTTCTGACTCGAAATAATTTTCAGTAATAAAGTGAACCACACCTTTATATTGGCTTTCATACGTTTTTTTTACGCCTTGGACATTGGTGTGAACAACAAATATTGGGTGGCTGTAACCGTAAAGGATCGATTCGACTTGGGTGGTACTTAAACTTGAAATGGGATCTGCTAAGCTAAAATTCATCGCTTTTGCCAATGCACGCAGCTGGGAAAAAGTCCAATTATCGCGCAATTCACCTATCGGAACAATGCCCCCTCGATTGATTGATTTGCTGCGATTTGGAATGATAAATTCAATATTCACTTCGGCGATGTCGCCCATGCCTTCACAACGCGCACAAGCACCGTATGGAGAATTAAAGGAGAAAACGTTGGGCTGGGGTTCGTCATAACTAATGCCACTGATAGGATCCATCAAAAAACGTGAAAAAGGAACCACTTCGCCATCAGCCAGAGCGATTAGAATATTGCCACTTCCCAATTTCATTGCGCTATTTATACTCTCAACCAGTCTGCTATTAGACAATGTTTGAATTTCCAATCGGTCGACCACCACTTCGATGTCGTGTATTTTATAGCGATCCAATTTAAATTCAGGGACTATGTCGACAATCACGCCATCGATCCTTGCTTTGTTATAGCCTTTCTTTTTGATTTGTTCAAATAGTTCTCTGTAATGACCTTTCCTTCCTTTTACAAGAGGGGCTAGAATTGTAACTTTTAGCTTGTCAAATCGTCGAACCATGGTTTCAATAATTTGTTGCTCTGTCAATTTGACCATTTTTTCGCCACTGATATAGCTAAACGCTTCACCGGCCCGTGCAAATAGCAAACGCAAGAAATCATATATTTCAGTTACTGTCCCAACCGTGCTCCGGGGGTTTTTATTCACAGTTTTTTGTTCAATCGAGATTACGGGACTAAGACCACGGATTTTGTCCACGTCGGGTTTTTTCATGTCACCAATAAATTGTCTGGCGTAAGCACTGAAACTTTCTAGATACCTCCGTTGTCCTTCTGCAAACAATGTATCGAAAGCCAAACTGCTCTTTCCAGAACCAGAAATTCCAGTAAATACGATGAGTTTATTGCGGGGAATGGTTAAGTTAACCGACTTAAGATTGTGCTCTCTTGCCCCGATTATTTCGATGATGGGTTCGTTGGAATCGGGTGGGTGAATATCTGAAGAGATAGGATTTTTCATCGAATTTGCAAAAGTACATTACAAATCTGCCAGCAAATACCTTGGGTGAGAAAATTAATGGGGTTTCAGTCATATTTTACCAAATCTATGTTTCGGGTGGTAAACGGGTCGTTGTGCATCCTTGCATTGTAGATCTTCTTTTGGCCATTCCACACCAAAAATACCGCGGCATTGGGGACACTTTTACAAATTGATATACCAAGGCGGTTCTGCGTTTTTGGAAACTTTGTGTGGCCGTAAAAATGCAGAATCTTTCGTAAAAGAAATTCGGAGTAATAATGTTTGTTGGTAAACTGGTGCACGAACAATAAAACGCAGATAAATTTCTACGGGGAGATTCCCCAATCGACAAAGGTTTCGCAAATTCAGTTGCGCAACGATTGGGGTTGAACCATTGTGTACTGAAACCGTATTTTTTTTGGTGGTGCCATTAAATCCGTAAAAACGGATAGAAGATTCCACCGATTGTATACAACGTTCATTAAAGCATGGAACAAGTCAATGCCAACTTACCAACTTCCTCCTGCGCCACCGCCATCGAATCCACCGCCACCGCCAAAACCACCCCATGAGTCTGAGCCACCACCAAAACCACCACTGCTTCCTCGTCCACCAAATCCCCCTCCTGCCGCCATTCCACCCAGAAAAAAAGGCAAAGCCCCCAAACCGTTGCTATAACGCCCATTTCGTCCATACCCACCACCCGTTCCGCCACTGCCACCTGTTCGGGCCATCAAAAACAATAGTACCAAAACCACGATTATAGTACCCCAACCGCGATTAGATTTCTTGGTTTTTTTTGTAGCACTGCCTTCAAATTTTCCGGTCAATGCTTTTTGATAGGCGTTTGTTGTCTCTATGATTGCGTTGAAATAGTCTTTGTTTCGGATATTTGGAATTAGAAATTCATTTTCGATTTGTCCAATCCGACTTGCCCCCAATTTATCTTGAATTTGATTGGCCACAACGGTATAAAATTTACGGTCTTTGAGGGCGATATACAACAGCAAACCGTTGTTTTTTCCTTTTTGTCCAACTTGCCAGCCACGCGCCAAAAACATAGCGCGATCAAAAACCGCATATCCATTCAAGGAAGATTCAATTACCACAGCGATTTGAGTGGATGTGGAATCTTCATAGGCGAAAAGTCTGGTTTCTAACGTTGCGATTTGATCTGCAGTGAGAACATGGGCATAATCGTTCACATGCCCTGTATATTTGGGAAGGATTTGTTCGGCCAACAGCGATGTTGACGTTAAAAAAACACAGCAAATTGCTTGGACCAAATGCAAGGCAATCTTTCGCAATCCAAATTCGCGCAATCCAATCACATTGGCAAGGGACAAAAATATATACCTTACTTTGGACTTGCCCCAAATGCCTATACAGCCTCGTAAATTCATCGCGCTATGCATCCTTTGACAATGCATTGCTTAGTTCATTTGGGTTGGCTTTACTGGGTTTGAAATGGCGTGACAAAAGTGAGCCTGCTTTTTCAATTCCATGAATCACGCCTTCAGAAAATTCATTTTGTTGAAAATGCATTTGCATCTGGTTGCGAATTTCAACCCATTCAAGCGCATCAACCTTTGAATTGATACCCCAATCACCCACGATGGCGAACTGCTTTGACTTAGGCAATATGAAAATCAAAACGCCATTTCGTTCGGCGGTTTTTTGCATCCCCAATTTGTTGAAAGCAATGCTGGCTGCAGAAACTATGTCGCCTACTTTTTTTTGTTTGCCAATATGGATACGAATTTCGGCAGAGGTTTTTTGTTCGGCCAATACGATTGCGCTGACAATACTTTCTTCTTCCGAAGTGTTGAAAAGGGGCAATGGCTTTTTAATCCAAGATAATATCCAACCCATTGAATCCGTTAATCTTTCTTATGGGTTAGGGATTACATCACTTTTGAGTGCATCTTTAACATTCACCCGTTTTTCGGTTCCTTTGTCGGCAGAAAATCCGGATTTTTTTTGAAAACCAAATAGGCTGGCGAATATGTTGCTTGGGAAACGCCTCATTTTCAAGTTGTATTCCTGAACCGCTTTGTTGAAATCGATTCGTGCTGTTCGAATCATGTTTTCGGCCTCTGAAATCTCAAACATCAAATTTTCATAGGCTTGGGTGGCTTTTAAATCGGGATAGCGCTCTAAAACAACCATCAATCGGCTGAATGAAGATTGTTGGGCGGATTCAAAGTTTTTTAAATTTTCGGGTGTTAGCTGATCCGAAGTCAATTTTACTTGACCCGCACTGGCTCTGGCATTGGCAATTTCAATTAAAGTGCTTTTTTCATAGTTGGCTTCTGCACTTACTGTTTCGGCCAATTCTGTTATTTTATCTGCCCTGTTTTGATAGGATACTTCTACGTTATTCCAGGCAGTAGACAAAAGCACATCATTGGTTACCAATCCGTTATAGCTTGATTTAATCGATAGGAGAGCAATCAATAGAACCCCTGCAATGATAATAATACGAATGGTTTTACTTGTCATGATTTTTTATTGTTAGTTCAAATATACTTGCAAAATGCTTGCCGATTGTTGTTTTTACATGTAGCATGTCAATTTTACAGCCCAGTTCAATCTCCATACTCGTAACCCCTTTATCGGCAATTCCACATGGGACAATATGGGTAAACATTTCGAGGTCTGTATTTACATTGAGCGCCAATCCATGCATGCTGACAAAACGACTGCATTTGATTCCGATTGCGGCAATTTTGCGTTCATTTGGACCCCCAATATCAATCCAAACCCCAATGGTGTTTGGGATAACGCCCGCTTGAATTCCATAATCTTCGAGTGTGTTTAAAATGACTCGTTCGATACTATGTACAAAATCTTTAATCCCTATGCCCAGGGTTTCAAGATCAAAAATGGGATATACAACAAGTTGACCCGGTCCGTGATAAGTGATGTCTCCACCGCGCTCAATGCTATAAACAGTTGCTTGCATGTTGGCCAATTCATCATTGTTGACCAGTAAATGTTGGCGATTTGCACTTTTTCCTAACGTGAAAACATGGGGGTGCTCAAGCATAATTAAATGAAGGGGTTCGGTGTTTTTTTTCGCCGCTTTACGGGCCAGCATGGCATCAAATAAAGTGCGCTGAAACAATAAAGTTTGTGTGTATGTTTCGTTTTGCAACAAATGCAATGAGCAAGTTACCATTTGGCAAATTTACCAAATCTAAACAGTCATTTGGTTTTCATTTTTTGGTGTTTGATATTTGTATCAAACGTGGAGTAAATCATTTCAATACAAACCCAATGACACACATTAAGACCCAACAGCCCGTTTGTCTATTTGGCCTAAACCAGTTGGGTGTCAATACAAAAATCCGGGGAGACAAAGGCGAAAAAATGGCCGAACAATGGTTGATTCGGAGTGGATTTGAGATTGTATTTCGCAATTGGAGGTCGGGTCATAAAGAAATTGATTTGGTTTGTCGCGAAAAAAAAGAGTGGGTATTTGTTGAGGTCAAGTGTAGATTTGGAAAGGGGTTTTTTATGCCAGAGCGTTCCGTAAACAAACAAAAACGAAAAAATTTGCGATTGGTTGGCAATGATTTTCGGCGGTGTTACAAAATTGTTGGCAATATTCGTAACGATATAGTTGCAGTGGTATTTCATCCTGCTGGTAAGCAAATTATGCATTTTCGAGATGCTTTTTATGGGTAAAAAAGAACAAATAGCCTTTTGTAATGTTATCCTTTTAGTGTCTTTAAGCCAAACCTAGAAATTTTGAATGTATTTTGCGAACCCGAATGAAACGAATAAACAACAGCCTTTTAGTTTTACTCTTTTTGATTGCTTCAGGATGTATTAATAGCCTGGGTGCCCAATGTGCAACGGACAATTATTCTGAACAAGTTTTAGCCAAGCATCCCGAAATTAGATTGTTTGAAGACAAATTAAACAAACAAGCGCAGACAAACACGCTAGAAAACAGGGCTTCTATTTATACCATTCCTGTTGTATTTCATGTAATTCATACCAATGGACTTGAAAATATTAGCCGGGAACAAATCCTGGATCAATTGCGGGTTTTAAACAACGATTTTAGTCTATTAAACGGAAACAGAAATAAATTACGTTCTGTTTTCTCAGGGCTCGCAGCCGATTGCCAGATTAATTTTAGTTTGGCAAAAATTGACCCCAACGGCAATTGCACCGACGGCATCGAACGTATTTATTCTCCCCTGGGCAATGAGATGGATATGACCAAAGAGGAAGTAAAGAATTTGTCGTACTGGAATTATAAGAAATACCTCAATATTTGGGTCATTGGCTCAATAGCCTCTGAAACTTCTGGCTCAAGCATTCTAGGCTATGCAGTGTTTCCGTGGATGAGTGGCGTAACCAAAGATGGTATTGTCTTGCGTTCGGATAGGGTCGGAACGATTGGAACAGCGGCTTCAAAAAATGATAGTGGTCGGGTTCTTACCCACGAAGTGGGCCATTGGCTTGGGCTATATCATACATTTCAAGACGGATGCGACAATGGCGACTTAATAGACGATACACCCCCTGTAGAATCTACTTTTACCAATTCAAACTGTCCTTCAAACGGAAATAGTTGCTCCACAGATGTTCCCAATTTACCCGATTTGTGGGAAGATTACATGGATTATTCGAATGGATCTTGTCAAACATTGTTTACCAATAACCAGAAAACCCGGATGCATTTTTTTTTAACGTCGTCAACCAGTCCAAGAGTTTCACTGTCTTCTGCCTCCAATTTGGTTGCGACCGGAATTACAGTTTCTTCAGTGACGCCATCGGCTGAATTTTCATCCAATACCCAGACAATATGCACTGGGCAACCCATTTACTTTTATGATTTGTCTTGTAAGGGAAAACCCACTGCGTGGTCTTGGACATTCAATGGCGCATCCCAACCCAGTTCATCGCTTCAAAATCCTGTAGTGAGTTACCAAACTGCAGGTATTTATCCAGTATCGCTCACCGTTGAAAATGGTAAAGGCAGTAACACAGTCTCCAAAACGAATTATATAACAGTTATAAATGCCCTAGCGGATAATAAAGCAAATTATGAGCAAGGCTTTGAAGAAGGTGATCCTACAAGTTTTATCGGCAATAATAAATTCATACATAGTTCGCCTGTTTCTTCCCGATTTGAAATGGCATCGAATGCTTCTTTCACAGGGTCGAATAGTTTCAAGGCGCCCATAATAACCGATCAAGGTTTAGGAAAGTGTTATAGTTTTACCTTGCCCAGTTTTGACATCTCGAACTTGGGGGCATCCACACCCCGGTTTACATTTTATGTTTCTTATGCCCAACCCAATGCCGACTTGGCAGAAGAATTGCGTGTTTTCGTCTCGACAGACTGCGGGGCTACATTCAAACAAATTTTATCTCGCTTAGGTGCATCCTTAGCCTATCCCAATCAAGTCTTTGTAAATAATTTTGTACCCACTAAATCCAGTCAATGGCGATTAATGGGTATTTCTTCCCTTTCCTCTATCGGTTTGGGATTAAATTCTAACCTTACTTTTCGAATAGACGTTGTCAGCGCAGGTGGTAATCCTGTGTACCTTGACAATATTAATGTAGGTATGTTTTTTGCCGGTTTGAATTCCATTGGGTCGCAAACCATGCGTATGGATATAAGTCCGAATCCTGTAGAAAAAAACAGCAAAATAAGCGTCATGTCTATGAAGCCAAATGAGTTTGTTCGTATAGAATTACTGGATTTGCAAGGCAGAAAAGTTGCCAATATATTTTCAGGAATACTCATCAATCCAACCACAACCATTTTTTTGTCTGACTTGGATTTGCCTGCGTCCGGTTTGTATAGTGTATGTATGTATTCAGCAAGTGGCCATATTCAGAAACCAATCATCTTAGGGAAATAATATATGTCAATTAAAAATTTAGTCATTGTAGAGTCTCCAGCCAAAGCCAAAACCATTGAAAAATATCTTGGTGAGGGGTATGTTGTTAAGTCTAGTATGGGCCATATTCGCGATCTTATGTCTGGAGATGCCGCTATCGATGTTAAAAATGGGTTTAAGCCAACATATGAAGTGCCCGATGAGAAGAAGAAGTTGGTGGCGGACTTAAAAAAATTCGCCAAAGAAGCTGAAACGGTTTGGCTTGCATCGGATGAAGACAGAGAAGGTGAAGCGATTAGTTGGCATTTGTTTGAGGTTTTGGGTTTGAAGGAAGAAACTACCAAACGCATTGTTTTCAATGAAATCACCAAAACTGCCATTGTTAATGCGATCCAGAATCCCCGGAGCATAGACAAATGTTTGGTGGATGCACAACAGGCCCGACGGGTGTTGGATCGTTTGGTAGGATTTGAGTTGTCTCCAATATTGTGGCGAAAAGTCCAGCCCAAACTCAGTGCTGGAAGGGTTCAGTCTGTGGCTGTCAAATTGGTAGTGGAGAGAGAAAGAGAAATCCATGCATTTGATGCTAAATCAGAATTCAAGGTAGTGGGAGATTTCAATACAACTGATGGCAAATCGTTTGCGGCTGAGGCAACCCATAAATACAAAAACAGTGATTCTGCACGGGTATTTTTGAATTCTCTCGTAGAGGCAGAATTTGTTGTTTCAGGACTCGAAGTAAAGCCAATATACCGCAATCCAGCCCCACCATTTATTACCTCGACTTTGCAACAAGAGGCTTCTCGAAAATTGGGTTATGATGTTACTACAACCATGCGAATTGCACAAAAATTATACGAGAATGGTCACATAACCTATATGCGAACAGATTCTGTCAATTTGAGTAAATTGGCATTGGCTATGGCCAAGGACGAAATCGAAAAATCGTTTGGTCAAAAATACAGTCAAATTCGAAACTATACGACCAAGAACGACTCAGCCCAAGAAGCACACGAGGCCATTCGACCAGTTTCTTTTGCAATTCAACACGCTGGCGACGACAACCGTGAAAATAAATTGTACAGCCTTATTTGGAAACGTTCTATTGCTTCTCAAATGGCAAAGGCCGAAATGGAAAAAACCAGTATAACCATCGAAGATTTAAACAAGGTTTCAAAATTTCAAGCCGATGGTGAAGTGATTCGATTTGATGGTTTTTTGAAGTTGTATATTGAGAGCAATGACGATGAAGAAGATGCTGAAAATGAGGGTGAAGGGGTTTTGCCATCAGTAAAGGTTGGAGATTCATTGGAGGCGTTTAGAATCAAAGCATTGGAAAAATTTGCAAGGCCTGCACCCCGTTATACTGAAGCGTCACTGGTAAAAAAATTGGAAGAATTAAGTATAGGAAGACCTTCTACCTATGCTCCAACCATCACGACTATTCAAAAAAGACAATATGTCGCCAATGAGACACGGGAGGGGAAATACCGCAATATTGGAGAACTTACTTTGTGCAAGGGATCAATTACAGAAGAAGTTAAATCTGAAAAATATGGGTTTGAAAAAAACAAATTATTTCCCAGTGATATTGGGATGCTTGTTACAGATTTTCTTTCTGCAAATTTTGATACGATAATGGATTATGGATTTACCGCTTCGGTAGAAAAAGAATTTGATGAAATTGCCAAAGGAAATAAGGCTTGGCAGGATATGCTCGAAGGATTTTACGGCCCATTCCACAAAGCGGTAGACACAACAATGGAAACAGCCGACAGGGTGACCGGGGAGCGAATTTTGGGTGAACATCCTGTTTCAGGACGCCAATTGAGTGTTCGGATGGGTAAATTTGGTCCATTTGTTCAGATTGGCACCAAAGAAGATGGTGAAAAACTGCTGTATGCAAGTATTCAGCCCGGACAATCACTTGAGACAATCACAACCGAAATTGCCCTGAAATTGTTTGAATTGCCCCGTGAAGTGATGGTTTTTGAGGGTGAACCTGTGATTGCAGGAGTGGGGCGTTATGGACCTTATTTAAAAAGACTTGACAAATATTTTAATGTAGACAAAAGTACCGATTTGATAGCCATGACGCCCAGTGAATGCGAAGCGATTATCAAGGAAGCGTTCATGGGTGTTCAATTTCCGCTCAAAGTTGGGGAATACCAAGGTTTGGTTCTAGAAGTAAGCAAAGGTCGATTCGGCCCTTACATAAAATACCTAAATCAATTTATTTCAATTCCCAAAGGTCAAGATCCAGAAACAGTAACTTCGCAACAAGCAATAGCCTTGGTCGAAGCCAAACTGGCTGGTGACAAAGCCGCTATTTTAAAAACCTTTACAGAGGATTCCAATATCACTATATTGAATGGAAGGTATGGGCCTTATATTAAAAATGGAAAAGACAATATTCCCATTCCAAAAGATAAGAATTGGGACATTCTAAATTTTTCGGATATTCAATCGCTTGTTTCAGAATCTGCAAAAAAACCCAAAACTTCCGCTTTTAAAGGGCGTAAGAAAAAGAAATAAGAGAATTTGCTCAATCCAAACCCAAACAATGATTGAAGCTGCTGAATTTAACGCGATGCTAAGCCTTCTCGACGACACCGACGAAGCGGTTGTGTTTGCAGTAGAATCGAGATTTTTAGAGGAAGGAGATTCCGTGATCGAACAATTGGAGAAGTCATGGGTATCCAACGATTTTCCCCAGGTTTCCAGTCAAATTGAGTCTTTGATCAAAAGAATTCAACGCAATCATTTGCACCAGGGTTTTGGAGCATGGTTTAAGCAAGAACTACCCGATTTGTTGGAGGGATGGATTTGGTTATCCAAAATAAAATACCCGGGTATTCAATCAGAGTCAATTCTTAGATCGATTAACGACATCAAGATGGATGCTTGGTTGATGATGGGGAATGTGCAAAACGAACGCGAAAAAATCGATATTCTCAATCATGTATTTTTTGATCAACAGGGATTTAAAGGCGATTCAAATCAGTATCATTATCCCGACAATTCCTTTATAAACACGGTGTTGTCTAGAAAAACTGGAAACCCCATCAGTCTTTCTGCTTTATACATTACGGTTGCCCAAAGTCTGGGATTGCCTGTTTTTGGGGTGAATTTACCCCAGCATTTTATTGTAGCCTATTGCGGATTAAAAAAAGGTGTCTCTAACAAATGCGCTGTAAATGAACTAAAGACCAGCGAAATAGGAGAGCCGCTATTTTATATCAATCCATACAGTAAGGGCCAAGTTTTTATAAAAGACAGTGTAGATGCATTCTTAAAAGTGGTAAATGTAAAGCCCATGGCACAGTTTTATTTGCCTTGTAGTGTTCATGATATCATTAAAAGAATGCTGAGAAATTTGCATTACTCATTTGGCGAATCCCAAGAAATTGAAAAACAACAAGAACTCTTGTTGGTGATGAAACTTTGTGGGATGGCAGATGAAATAGATATAGATGAAAGTGATAATTTCAATATTTGAACGTAGAATTGTATTGAAACCCAATTGGCATTTGGCTATCAAATGAAAAAACACGAATTTTGCGGACCAACCCTATGCCTATGTTAGAAAAATCGATTTTGATGCCCAAAATGGGCGAGAGTATAGCAGAAGCAACCATTATTCGATGGCTTAAAAACGAAGGTGAGTTCATTCAAAAAGATGAATCTATTGTCGAAATTGCAACAGACAAGGTTGACAGTGAAATTCCCAGTTCAGAAGCTGGGTTACTCGTTAAAAAATTGTGTAAAGATGGCGATGTCGTAAAAGTTGGAGAAGCTGTCGCTTTGATTCGTCCTGAAGATCCGAAAGCCAATCAAATAGACACTTCCCCTGTTGGCAAAATTCTCCAAAAACCCGAAAGTGTCGCTATGGCAGTAGAAACTGCTTTGGCTGCTATTGAAGATCAAATGCAAATGCCTTTGCCAATTCAAGCCCGTGAATTGGGTTCTATTGGGGAAGAAGGCAGTCGGTTTTACTCTCCCTTGGTATTGAATATTGCCCGAGCAGAGGGTATTTCGCTCACAGAATTAGAATCGCTTTCAGGTACAGGAAAAGAAGGAAGGGTAACCAAGGCAGATATTCTATTGTATATTTCAGGTCGGGGTATTGTATCTGAAGTAAACGATCTTAAATCGCAGGGTGGTTCTAACAATTCGTCTGATGACAATGGCACGAAGATCGAATCTCATACGCCAATTCTATCAACCATACAGACGATTCTCTCTGATGAAAAGATTGCTGCGATGAAAGTTCTCGGCATTTCTTTGCAGCCAGGAGACGAGGTCATAGAAATGGACCGTGTTCGTAAATTTATTGCCGATCACATGGTCAAGAGCAAGCAAACCAGTCCTCACGTGAGTAGCTTTGTGGAAGCTGACGTTACCAATATGGTAAATTGGCGCAACCGAATCAAGGAATCATTCAAGAAAACAGAAGGCGAAAATATTACTTTTACGCCCATTTTTATTGAGGCTGTTTCCAAGGCTATTAAAGATTTTCCGATGATCAACGTGAGCGTTGAGGGAAGCACGATCATCAAAAAGAAAAATATTAATATTGGCTTGGCCGTTGCACAAAAAAATGGAAATCTCATTGTTCCAGTGATTAAAAGTGCCGACGCCATGAATTTATTGGGACTTACACGTGCTGTCAATGACTTGGCAATACGCGCCCGTGAAGGGAAATTACTTCCTGACGAAACACAAGGTGGAACCTATACCATCACAAATGTGGGCACTTTTGGCAATATTTTTGGCACACCTGTTATAAATCAACCCCAGGTAGCCATTTTGGCTATGGGTTCTATTCGTAAAAAACCCGCTGTTCTCGAAACTGAGCATGGAGATGTAATCGCCATTCGGCATATGATGTATCTTAGTCATAGTTACGATCACCGCGTGGTTGATGGCGCCTTGGGGGGCATGTTTGTTCGAAAAGTCGCCGATTATCTCGAAGAATGGGATGTAAACCGCGAAATTTAAATTTCGAATCCGCTCCAATACAATGAAAATTTTGATTATTAGCGACAATCATGGTTACCACGATAAGGGTATTTTAGAGCACGTTATATGGGCAGACGAGGTATGGCATGCAGGAGATTGGCTCAATACAGCCCTTCATACAGAAATAATGAAGTTAAAAAAACCTGTTATGGGTGTATATGGCAACATTGATGGAATGGATGTGAAGCTTGAATACCCTGCGATACAGTTTTTTGAACGTGAGGGGTACCGTATTTTCATTACCCATATTGGTGGAAAGCCCGGAAAATATCCCGCAAAAGTTCAATCGTATTTGAGACAAAACAAACCCCATATCTATGTCTGTGGTCATTCTCACATGCTTCAAGTACAGCGTGATCCCGCCTTTAATAATTTACTGTACTTAAATCCGGGCGCTTGTGGAACCCATGGTTTTCACCGTGTTCGAACCGCTTTGCGATTTCAGATCGAACCGCAATTGATTCATTCGATGGAAGTTGTTGAATGGCCAAAAAATAGTGTGAAATAATAGTTGAAACCTCAAATAATAGTAATAATATTGCGTCCCGTTCTTTAATTTGCCCAGGTGGCGGAATTGGTAGACGCGCTGGTCTCAAACACCTGTGGGTTCACCCCCGTACCGGTTCGATTCCGGTCCTGGGCACCAAATTTGTGAATACAAAAAATCAATTTCAAATCAAAACAATCGACGGCCAAATGGACGTCGATTTGTTTTTGCCCTCGGGTGAGGGACCTTTCCCTATTTTGGTTTTTTGCCACGGATTTAAAGGATTTAAGCATTGGGGCTATATTCCGTTCCTTCACGAATATTTTTCTGCGGGTGACTATGCCATTCTCAGTTTCAATCATTCTCACAATGGAATCCTTGGCGACAATGATGTTTTTACAGAACTTGACCAATTCCAGAAAAATACGGTAAGCAAAGAACAAGGCGACCTTGAGGCGATTGGGAAATGGATTTTTGCGAACGCAAAATTTTACAACTTGGCGGCCGAAAAAATTTCTTGGTTGGGGCACAGCAGGGGCGGAGCCAACGTAATTGTTTTTGCCAATCGCTTTCAAGAATATGTAGAAAAAGTCATTGTCTGGTCGCCGATTCCTTCGTTTGAGTGGTTGTTTGAACAGCATAACCCCCATTTATGGAAGAAGCATAAAACAGTGTCTATTGCCAATACAAGAACAAAACAACAACTGCCTTTGGACTATTGTATTTGGGAGGATTTGGAGACCAACAAAAAATTGTATAATGTTTACGAATCCGCCCGTAGTTTGGGTCGGCCATTGCTTATTATTCATGGCGAAAAGGATGAATCGGTCCCTGTGATTTTGTCTGAGTCTATTGCTGAGGCTTGCATTCACAGTGTAAGAATGACAATCCCCAATGCCAGCCATACCTATGGAATGAAGCATCCTTGCAAAGGGTTGGAAGAATTTACCCAAGAATTTTGGCTTGCTTTAGACAATACATTGTCTTTTTTGGAAGATATATAAAACTCACTTCGGAATTTTGCAGCGTTAAAAGTGATGACCAAATTCGAATCGGTGAGGGGGAGACCCCAACTGCCGATTTTAGCGTTGGAAACAATAGCAATACTATTTTTATCAGTCCATCAGGGTAATTTACGTATCCCTTTCGGGCATGGATTGGGAAAAATTGGAGATCAACCCTTTAACGAATTGAAACCCTTAAAATTTGACTTTTTCGTGTAATTCTTCTGTCCATTCTTTGGCTGCATTGTGAGGGTATACAAAGACCTATGACGATGCCCTCATTAGGCGATCATTGATTGCTCGGCCCAATCCAATTTCTGGTGCCCAAAAAAAATAGACTTCTTTGCATCCGTCGCTGTCTAGAAGTCTTAGTATAGAAAACAAGTTGGCACCCGCTTTGGCTATATCGCCCAATTCGTCTAAAATATAAACCTTGGTTTTTCCTGCCACTTGAAGTTTTGTGAGGTAAAATTCCTCCTCGGCACCCATCCCTTGTTTTGAGAATAGTAAAAGACCAAAACCTGAAGTGAATAGGGGTTTCTTCAATAATTCAGCCCAGGATAGTTGGGGTTCGTCTTTGTTATAAAGAGGAATAAGTTTACAACGTGGGGCGTAATGATGGTCTAGTTGGCCTGGAGATTGGGGATTGCTATTCTGATGCAAGGTTTCCAATAGCGGCTGTCCCAACACTGTTTCAATGGCTTCGATACTGAGCCCACCCAATCGAAGTACCCTCGCCGTTTTTCCTTCGATGGCCAAGATTGTACTCTCAATGCCAATCGTACATTCTCCTCCATCCAAAATATAATCTACACGATCTATCAGTTGGTCGGCCACATGTTTTGCGGTGGTAGGGCTCACATACGAAAAAGGATTCGCACTGGGAGCTGCCAAGGGGAATTCGATTAATTGAAGCAATGCGAGGGTGAGTGGATGGCTTGGTATGCGGATCGCAACCGTTGAATTTCCTGCAGTTACCAAATCTGGCACCATGTCGGATTTTGGCAAAATGAGTGTTAGGGGTCCAGGCCAAAATGCTTCGGCCAATGTTTGAGCCGTATCATTCCATTCATTGACCAAGGTTTTGGCCATAGGAATATCCCGAACATGTAAAATTAATGGATCGAATCTGGGCCGGTTTTTTGCTTCGAAAATGCCCAGTACACTCTTTAAATCCAAGCCATTTGCTGCCAATCCATATACGGTTTCAGTCGGAATGGCTACCAACTTTCCTTGTCTGAGTAAGGCGGAGGCAATGGCAATGTCTATCCCAATTTGGGCGGGCATTTCAACGTCTTTTTAGGTTGTACTTTTCAATTTTGTTGTAAAGATGACTCCGTTGAATGTCTATTTCTTGTGCACTTTTCGCAACATTCCAGCCATTTTGAACCAATTTTCGTTCAATGAATACCTTTTCGGCCCAATCCCTAAAATTTTGGAGGGTTTTATAATCGTCTACAACACCAAATGGATCAGCTCCCCGTTGGGCAGGATTGCTATACATATAAACATCCTCTCCGGTAATTTTTTCACCACAAAGTATAACCAATCGCTCAACCACATTGCGCAATTCACGGATATTGCCTGACCAATTTACATCTTGCAAAGCATCATAGGCATCGGGGGAAAATGACTTTGCTTGGATATTGTTTTCGATACAAATTTCTTGTAAAAAGTTATTTGCGATTAGCGCGATGTCTTCTTTTCTTTCGTTGAGTGTGGGAACGTGAATGAGTATTACACTCAAGCGGTGGTATAAATCCATCCGAAAATTGCCTTTCTCAATTTCCTCCAGCAAATTTTTATTTGTTGCGGTAATGATGCGAACATCTACTTTAATTTCTTTGTCTCCACCCACCCGGCTAATTTCACCTTCTTGAATTGCCCGCAGAACTTTAGACTGGGCGGATAGACTCATGTCTCCAATTTCATCGAGAAACAAGGTGCCACCATGGGCCTGTTCAAATTTGCCAATTCGCTGTTTTATAGCGGAAGTAAAACTGCCTTTTTCATGTCCAAACAATTCACTTTCAATTAGTTCTGTCGGAATTGAGGCGCAATTCACTTCTACCATTGGCATGGATGAACGGTGGCTTTTTTCGTGTAACCAGCGGGCAACCAGTTCTTTGCCGGTGCCATTTTCACCGGTTATCAAAACGCGAGCTTCCGTAGGAGCAACTTTTTCAATGGTATCCTTGATTTTTTCAATTGCCGGCGTTTCTCCAATGATATCATACGTTTTGGCAACCTTGCGTTTCAGAACCTTGGTTTCACTTACCAGCGTATTTCGGTCAATGGCATTTCGAATAGAAATCAGCAAACGATTGAGGTCGGGGGGTTTTGTGATAAAATCATAAGCCCCTTTTTTGGTTGCATCGATGGCAATTTCAATATTTCCATGCCCCGATATCATAATGAACGGCAAGTCTGGCCTTAATGCCAATGCCCTATCCAATAATTCCATCCCATCCATTCCAGGCATTTTTATATCACAGAGAACAACATCAAATTCATTTTTTTGAATTAATTGCAGACCTTTAATGCCGTCTTCTGCAGTAATGACGGTGTATTTCTCATATTCTAGAATCTCTTTGAGGGTTTCGCGTATCGGCGCTTCATCGTCGATGACCAATATTTCGGGCATATTTTGTGTATAAATCTGACTACAATTATACTAATTTGCATGCTTCTCGCAACGTATACTTTTGCGCGAGTTGTCCACCATTTAACATTTAGGCACAGCGTGTCTTTATATCTTTAAATCCCCAATAATATCGTATTTAAACCCAATGATTACATACTTAAACAGGATATAACAAGCCCCATAGTTCTAATAAACGTCTACAAAAGACGTCGGTGAGAAAAAAATGTTTGGCAGTAAGCGAATTTTACTTCATATTTGTTACCTAAGAGATTTGAATTATTCGTAAAGTATGAACAAACAAATAGTGTTTAGAGTCGCATCATTCTTTGGCATCCTTGCGCCCTTTTTTGTCTCTGCTCAAACAGATCCTTTGTTTACCCATTTTACCTTTAATAAATTATTGTACAATGCTGCGTATGCGGGGGCTTCAGATCAATTTTGCATCAATGCGATAAGCCACCAACAGTGGTTGGGTTATGATGATGAAACGCAACGCTTAAAAACGCAAAGTGGACTGCCTACTTCCGATAAACTCAAAACGAATATTGCACCCAAAACAACAGGTTTTGCTTTTTCTGCACCTATACTGTATAAAGGAATAAATTATGGAGGTGCCTTTTTTTCATTTGTTGACGACAAAATAGCCTACGAGAAAAACACGTATTTAAAAGGTGGATTTTCTTATGCTTATGTTTTACCTGATGCCTCGTCCATTCGAATCGGAATAGATTTTTCTAGTTTAACCAAAGGCCTAGATGGTTCCAAACTTCGTGCACACGATCCAGGTGATCCATTGATTCCTTCAGGCGATGTCTCTGATACCCGCTCGACAATGGGTGCTGGCATCTATTATTCAACATCAAACATTAAAGACGGTGCTTATTTGGGTATATCCTCTACCCATATTTCCCCACAAACATTTAATTATGGAACCAATTCAACCATCAATATCACTACAAATAGGCATCTATATATTGTGGGTGGTTACCATCAGAATAATTTTATGGGCAATCCAGCTTTGTCTTTAGATCCTGCATTCTTGGTTAAGACGGTAATGGGTAAAGGGGGTATAATCAAGCCAGAAATTGATGTTCAGGGAATGGCTACTTGGAATGATCTATTTTCTGGAGGCGCAAATTTTAGATTTTACGGACTGGGTGCAGATGCCCTTTCAGTAATGTTTGGATATTATCCACCATTATTGGGCGCCAATGGTGCTGGATCTGCTCAGAAATTACGGGTTGGGTATTCATACGATTTGACTTTGTCAAAAATATTGCGCAATTCCGCAGGATCACATGAGCTACAAGTCAATTATTGTTTCATGTTTACATTGCCAGAAAGACCTGTAAAAATATACCGTCACCCACGTTGGATGGAAAGGCCATCTGAATGGGATTGATAAATAACATTTAACCAATATAGAATAAAGTATTGAATTATCCGTTTCTACTCTATCAAAAATATAAAAATGTTGAATTTGTCAATAGTTAGCATATTTTTGTAATTATTAAAACAAAAGAGCATTATCAAAACTGCATAATGAAAAATACAGTGATGAATTTATTCACAAACAACAAATTTACCCGGAAAGCAAAGAATTTCTTGGGAAATCGTACGCTTCGCAGTACTGCATTTTTAGTGACTGTTATGGCTTACGCTTGCGGCCCTGCCGACACAGGAGACCTTACCGGTGTTTTAGATAGACGACCTTGGTTTCACCCGCAGCCTCCAGGAATGGTGAACATACCTTCTGGTACTTTTCATACGGGCCAAGGTGGGCAAGATGTGTTCAATTCTTATTTAGAACCGAACAAGCAAATGACCATCACTTCGTTTTGGATGGACGAAACGGAGATTACAAACAATGAATACCGTCAGTTTGTCAATTATGTTATTGATTCATTGGCTAGGATATCTTGTGATGATGATGAATATTATTTTCCAGAAGACGAAGAAGGCAATCGATTGATTAACCCATATCGTCAAGTAGATTGGATAAAGCACAAAGAAGAATTATCTGATATGTATTATCAAGGTGATGAACGTTTTCAGGGCAAGCATCAAATAGATACCCGAAAGTTGATTTTTCATTTTCAATGGACTGATTTCGCAACAGCAGCCGCCGAAGATCAATTAAAATATGCTGCGATGAACCGCAGTAAATTTATGCGCAATGAAGATGTATTGGTTTATCCTGATACACTTTGTTGGGTAAGAGATTTTACCTATTCTTATAATGAACCTATGGCCCAGGTGTATTTTCACCACCCGAAATACGATGAGTATCCAGTAGTAGGGGTCACTTGGCACCAAGCATTTGCTTTTTGCCGTTGGAGAACCGATCGTAAAACTGCGTTCTGGGAAATGAATGGTTACTTGCCCAATACCCACGATTTTCGCTTGCCATCAGAATATGAAT
The DNA here is from genome assembly GCA_002737705.1 of Flavobacteriales bacterium. Lineage (GTDB taxonomy): Bacteria > Bacteroidota > Bacteroidia > NS11-12g > UBA955 > UBA955. The sequence continues at coordinate 32,253 of NSIM01000012.1, read as the reverse complement.
GGGAGTATGCCGCCAGGGGAGGTAGAATTGGAAACAAATACCCTTGGGGTGGACCCTATGCTAGAAATTCAAAAGGATGTCCTTTGGCAAACTTTAAGCCATTGCGGGGAAATTATGGTGTAGATGGAGGTGTTTACCCTGTTCGTGTGGATAGTTATTTCCCAAATGATTTTGGGTTGTACAACATGGCTGGCAATGTCTCAGAATGGACCAGTACTTCATGGGATGAAGCGAACAATGCCTTTGCCCATGATTTAAATGGTGAGTCGAGTAAATTTATTAAAGAAAGAGGGATGCAAGGCAAAATTCCAGTGAAAAATATCAATATAAACGAAAAAAGAAAGGTAATACGTGGGGGATCATGGAAAGATATTGCCTACTTTATTGAAAATGGCGCACGAACTTCTGAATATCAAGACACCAGTAAATCATATGTTGGTTTTCGATGTGTGCAAACCTATATTGGACGTTCCAATAAAGACCGGCAATAATCCTTCTTCATCAAAATTGACAATAACTCAAACAAAAAAAACCAAATAATAAATAACGAAATCAACAATCATGGACAAAAGTTTCTTTGAATCAAAAGGGTTTAAAACAAAAATGAATTTCACTTATGGCGTGGGTGCTGCCATAGTAATTGTGGGGGCTTTGTTTAAGATATTGCACTGGAAAGGTGCTGATACAATGCTTACTATCGGATTGTTAACCGAGGCGGCAATTTTTTGTATTTCTGCATTTGAACCTGTCCACATGGACCCTGATTGGTCATTGGTTTATCCCGAACTGGCAGGTGGTGAAATCACCACCAAAAAAGCTGGATCCGTTTCCCAACAATTGGATACGATGTTGGCCCAAGCAAAAATAGGTCCTGAACTAATTGAAAGTTTGGGAAAAGGGTTTAATTCATTAAGCAGTAATGTTAAAGATATGGCAAATATGTCTAACGCAGCGGTTGCAACAAATGAATTTACAGAAAGCACATCAAAAGCTGCGAAAAACATGTCTTCAATTGTTGATAGTACTGCAATGGTTTCTGATTCTTTGGGTAATTTTACTGCTGGTTTGCAAGGCGCATTGGTAAATATCAACGCAACTGAGGTAGCAACAGGAGAATTCAAAGAAGAAATGGCAAAGTTGAACCGTAATTTAAGTAGCCTAAATTCTATTTACGGAAACATGTTGGGTGCCATGGGCTCCAACAAAGGCTAATTAAATTGAATAGTTTTACAAAACTCACACAGAAATTATAAAATATGGCAGGGGGAAAATTATCCGCAAGGCAGAAGATGATCAACATGATGTATCTCGTGTTGACAGCGCTTTTGGCATTAAACGTATCGAAAGAAATCATCAAAGCTTTTAATTTGATGGAAAATTCCTTGGACAATTCTACGTTAAATATTCTTCAAAAGAATACAGATGTTCTGAAAGGATTGGCTAAAACTGCTGCCGACAACAAAGCTGCTGCTGTGGCTGTGAAATATTGTAAAGATATTCAAGGCATCAGCAATGATTTAATTACATTGTTGCATGTGTCTAAGTCTGATTTATTGGTTCTTTCAAGTGGTGGATTAGACAAAGACTATAAAGGCGTTTCTTATGACGTTTTTAACCATAAATCGTTCGGAAGAAACCAAACGCCAGAAGGATTATTGGTTAAAGGTGGGTTTCCTGAATTGGCCCAAGGTGACAATATGGAAATTCACGCACATTATTTAGTTGTAGAGGAGGATGGTAAAAGGGGAAAAGAATTGCAGAAAAAAATTAACGATGCGAGAATAAAAATGCTAGCTGTGATGAAAAAAGCATCCAATGATGTGATTTTATCGTCAAATCCAGAGACAAAATCAATGTTGTTGGTCCGCATGAAAGCCATTGAAGCAAAATCTTCATTGTATGCAGAAGATGCCACAAATTCTGAAGGTGAAAAGAATAGCTGGATTTCAATGTATTTGGAGCATTCTCCATTGGCTGGTGTTTTTGCCATGTTGAGTAAAGTAGAAAATGATGCGCGGTCAATGGAAGCTGAAGTTTTGCAAGCATTGGCTGAATCTGTTAACGCGGCCGATTACAAATTTGACAAATTGATTCCTGTTGTATCAGCCGCTACAAGTGCTGTGTTGACAAACCAAATGTATGAAGCCAATATTTTACTCGCTGCCTATAATTCTAAAGCCCAAATGATCGTATCTGTCAACGGACGTCCCATTGAAGTTTTAGATGGAATTGGTAAATACAAGGTAACTTCTAATTCACCTGGAACCAATAAATACAAAGTGGGAATTCAAGTACCCAAGCCAAATGGTGATGGCAGTGATAATTACGAAACCGAAGCTGAATATAGCGTATTTGCTCCCCAAGCAGCTATTTCTGCCGACGAGTTAAATGTTATCTATGTTGGTTTGCCCAATCCTATTTCAGTGTCTGTTGGCGGTGTTGATCCTAAAAATGTGAATGTTTCTGTAACGGGTGGGAGTGTTTCTTTGAGAATGGCTAAGCCAGGTTCTTTCAATGCAATTGTTCCGGTTCGAAATGGAAATGAGTGTTATATAAATGTAACTGCAAAATTGCCAGATGGTAGAACTGTATCCATGGGGTCTAAGAAATTTAAAATTCGCAACGTACCTCGTCCTACATTTAAAGCGGGTAGTGTTGGTTTTAGTGGAGCCATTTCATTGTCTGCATTGAAAGTTCAAGCCAACGGCCTAGCCGCATTAGACAACTTTGTTTATGATGGTGTAAAATACGATGTGTTGTCTTATCGTTTCACTTGTATCGGACGCCGAACCAACGGTCCTAAAATCTTGACTGTGAATGGCCCATCATTGGCACCCATTCAAAACTTCTTGAAACTATTAGGTCCTGGTGATTTGATTCAGTTTGACCAAATTAAAGTAATCGGACCAGACAAAACCCCCAAATTCCTCGATAACGTGGGTGGCTCAGTTCAATAATAGACACAACTATGAAACGCATTTTATTAACCCTCGCATTGTTTACAGCAGCCGGACTTCAATCCCAAGACTGGGGTGGAGGAGGAGGTTGGGGTTCTACACCTGAAACTGCACCCAAAGGTGGAAAAGGGGAACCATCATCTCCTGGTATGGTTGAGCCCAAAAAGGATGTTGAAATTGTGATTCCAAAAATTGGAACACATTATGACGACCCAATGGTTCCTCATTACGAGCCTGAATATGTGAACCATGACACCAATATTCGCAATTTGCAGGGTATTGTTATGCCTCGTCCATATATTCGCAATGCAGATGTTAAATTTCGTAAACGTGTGTGGCGTGTGATTGATTTGCGTCAGAAGATGAATAAATCTTGGACATGGCCTAAGAATCCAATCTCTCAGGTTTTATGGGAATTTGGGACCAAAGGGTTGTTGCGTGCATACGCTACCGATTCTTTTAATCTCATCATTACACCAGAAGATATCATTCGTATTACTTCTGAAATTATTACAACCTCTAAACAACGCCCTGGTTCAGATGATCCTTCGGATTTGGTTGATACCTCATTCCCTGAATATTTTAGCTGGAATTTGATTCAGAAGTTCGAAATTATCGAAGATTGGGTTTTTGATTATAAGCATGGTGAATTTAAGCCAATTATCATAGGTATCGCCCCCATCCAACCCAAAATGATTATGGGTCAGTCTTATGATGTTAAACCATTCTGGTTGAAAATGGATGATTGCCGTCCTACCTTAGCCAAATCTGAAGTATTTAATAGATACAATGATGCGATGCGTTTGAACTGGGATCAACATATCAATCACCATCGTTTGTTCGACAGTTATATTGTTAAGACATCTGAATTTGATGATAGATACATCTATCAAAAGCCTGAATTTAAACAGGATCTCTTGGGAAACTTGTTGCGTGCTGAAGAAGTTAAGAATGATTTGTTCATTTTTGAACACGATTTGTGGGAGTATTAATGCATATTCACTATATCATTTCAAAAAACCGGCATTCGTAACGTCGGTTTTTTATGCGATGTATGTTTTTTGAAAAAGGAGTAAAAATGTAAGTAAAAAGACGTAAATTCGCAGTTCGTTTTTAAATCTATGTTTGATAAAGCGGAGGATCTTCTTATAGAGTTTGTCAAGTTGAAAGAAGGCAAACACTTATTGAAATTTCGCGTTGACGAATCGTTCTTTGTAGAGTTAGGCAGTATGGATGTTCTCAAGGCAGATGTATTTGTATCGGTAGACATTGAAAAAAATGTTAATTTGATGCAGCTTCACCTGGAATTGAATGGATTTATGACCGTTGAATGCCATCGTTGTTTGGTTGATTTGCCATTGGAGATTGATTCTAAATACCGATTATTTGTCAATTTAAACAGTCTTGAAAATTTGGATATAGAATATTCGGATGACGGATCAGAATTGGTTTATCTCAAATCCCATGAATTTGAATTATCCATTGCTAAGTCAGTTTTTGAATCGTGTTTTTTGGCTTTGCCTATCTTGCGAAATTGTGACGAATCAGATGAAAAGCCCTGCAATCAAATCATGATTCAAAAACTACAATCACTCATTGTCGAATCTACCAACGAAGTAGATTCTCGATGGGATAAACTTAAACAAATAAAAAATAAATAAACCAGGAAATGGCACATCCAAAGAGAAAAATATCCAAAACCCGTCGTGATAAGCGTCGGACCCATGACAAGGTTGAAGTACGTCCAATGATTGCAGATCCAATTACTGGTGATGTTTCTTTGTATCATCGCGTTAATCTTGAAACTGGAATGTACCGTGGTCAAAAGGTCATGAAAGGTCGTAACGATAGTTGATGAAAATAGGTATTGACGCCATGGGTGGTGATCATGCCCCATTAGAGGCCGTCAAGGGGGCCTTTATTGCGTCAAGTACGATGCCATTGATCGAGTTGGTATTATTTGGGTCACTTCTAAAAATTACTGAAATATGTGAATCTGAGTCTATTGATTTGGGATTGTTTACCATTGTCGATACTACTGATGTTATTGAAATGTCAGATCATCCTGTTAAAGCATTGCTATCTAAACCCAATTCAAGTATTTCTCAAGGATTTTCTTATTTGGCTCAAGGGAAAATAGATGCGTTTTTGAGTGCGGGCAATACAGGGGCTATGTTGGTAGGGTCCATTCAATTCCTTAAACTTGTTGATGGTTTAGATCGGCCATGTTTAACTTCTGTAATTCCTCGTTTACAAGGCAATCCGGGCCTTCTTTTAGATGTAGGTGCCAATGCAGATTGCAAACCCGAACACCTCGAGAAATTTTCATTGTTGGGCAATTTATTATACACCATGATGTATAAAGTAGATACCCCAAAAATAGGATTGTTAAATATTGGTGAAGAGAGTGAGAAGGGAAACTTGCTATCCAAAGCAACCCATCAGTTGCTTACTCAAACACAAGGAATCCATTTTATAGGAAATATAGAAGGTCGTGATCTTTTTTCTGATAAGGCAGATGTTGTCGTGTGTGATGGCTTTAGCGGGAATCTAATCATCAAAGTTTGTGAAGGGCTTTACTATAATCTTGTAAAACGTGATATTCAGGATGAATACCTGGATAAGTTTAATTTCAAACATTATGGTGGCAGCTTGGTTTTGGGTGTTAATGCCCCTGTAATTGTGGGCCATGGCATTACAAAAGATAAAACATTTGTAAAAATGATTGAACTTGCCTGTGAAACGGTTGAAACCCAATTAATGAGAAAAATTCAAAAAGCAATGACTCGTTTTATTGCAAGTCAGTCAGATGTTTTAAACCCATCAAATGAAAATTAGGGCGGCTATAACAGGCATTGGAGGGTATGTGCCTTCTTCCGTATTGTCAAATTCTGATTTGGAGAAAATGGTTGATACCAATGACGAATGGATTCGTAACAGGACAGGAATCGTTGAGCGACGTATTTTAGACATACCTGGAAAAGCCACATCAGACTTGGCAGTAGGTGCAATTTTGCCGATGCTTACCCAAAAAGGAATTGATCCATCAGAAATTGAGTTGATTATTTGTGCTACGGTAACCGGAGATTATATCTTCCCAGCAACTGCCAATATCATTGCAGAAAAAATCGGTGCTGTGAATGCCTGGGGATACGATATCGGTGCAGCTTGTAGTGGTTTTTTATTTGCAGTCGTAACCGGATCTAAATTTATAGAGTCTGGAGCCCATAAAAAAGTTTTGGTAGTGGGTGCTGATAAAATGAGTGCTATAACTGATTACACAGACCGCAATACTTGTATTTTGTTTGGAGATGGTGCGGGTTGTGTTTTGCTTGAACCTACAAATGATGATGAGGGTATCATGGATACCATTACGCGTGTAGATGGAAGTGGGAAGGATTTTTTGATTCAAAAAGCAGGTGGTTCAATGCTACCCCCTAGCCATGAAACCATAGACAATCGCTTACACAGTGTTTACCAAGAGGGCAAAACGGTTTTCAAATTTGCAGTAACCAAAATGGCAGATGTGAGTTTCGAGATTATGGAACGAAATAAGCTCTCAGCAGATGATATTGCTTGGTTGGTTCCCCACCAAGCCAATATGCGTATTATTAATGCAACAGCTGAACGCATGGGTATAGACAAAAGCAAAGTAATGATCAATATTCACAAATATGGGAATACAACATCTGCTACACTTCCCTTATGCCTTTGGGAATGGGAAAATCAATTGAAGAAAGGCGATAATATAATTTTAAGTTGTTTTGGTGGTGGCTTTACTTGGGGCAGTATTTATATTAAGTGGTCTTACGACTCAAACTAGGCGTTTCTGTAGAATAGCCCGGTATAGATAATCGCCACCCATAGATTGGCCTCCAACAATACAGGAATCTATGAATAGTAGTCCAAATTTTTCGATCAATTGCGCAACATTCATTTCATTTTCTTCTTTAAAAAGAGAACAAGTTAGGTAGACGAGGTAGCCTCCAGATTTAATGTTAGGCAAGATATTTTGAACAATGAGAATCTGTTGCTTGGCAAATACCACAATCTGTTTGGGATCAAAAAAATGAATATTCTCCGGATTTCTTCGCCACGTTCCACTGCCACTGCAGGGTAAGTCCGCAATTGCAATATCAACAGAATCAAAATCTTCGGTTCGAATAGAAAGATCTGTGCAAAACATCGCTGGGGGTTTTATCTTTAGCAAAGTAAATCTCGTCAGTAAATTGTCTAAGATTGATTGTCGAATATCGCTGCAAATGAGATCAATGCCTTCATTGTTCAGCGCCAGAGTGATTGATTTACCCCCCGATCCCGAACAACAATCCCAAACTGCAGCCCCCTTGTAAAAGGCATCTTGTAATAGGGTATTGTCAAAATTCATCGCCAATTGTGAAGAAATATCTTGAATATAAGCAAATCCATTCTCTATTAATTCGTTGAGATTGGATTGACTAGGCAATGCAAGCGATTTTTTCTTTGATTCGATTGTTCTTATCGCTGTGGCTTCTAAATATCCTTTTACGGTCTTTTCATGGCCATTGTTGATGCGAATCCATATATTGGGCTCTGTTGTATACCATTTTTGTAATGCAGCGGTGTCGATTCCACCAGAAAGAACAGTTTCATAGGGTTCGTAGGGATTAGATATTTGTAATTGCGGAATAGGATAATGATTTTTAAGCCATTGAATGATGTTCGAGTGATCTAAATTCGTTCTTGGCAATGCAAATCGCCAATAAATATAACATGCATCTCGGTAGCGCTTCCTGTCTTTACTACCCCAATTTTTATGGGCATTAAAACATTTTTTTAGGTATAGGTGAAAGGGTGTTTTGCCATCATAGTCAAGCAAGATGCCCGAACAATTTTTAAAAAAGGAATAGGGGAGGCCGTTGATCACTGTTCAAACAAATGGGGTGTTTCATCGGGAATTAAAACAAATCGAATTCCATAATTATAGTGAGACTTTTTCCCTGATTTTACATTGATATTGTTAATCAATCCCTCATAGGTTGCATCGGGAAGTGACACGATAAAATTGTTTCCAAAAGCCATAATGCCATATGCCAAAAAAACGCCATGGTCATACCCGATAAATGCGTATTTGCTGGGTTCTGAATGTTCGGAGTTGAAATAATTTCGAGTAAAATCTATACAATCGGCATTGTGAAAATCGACAAAATTTACCGTAGGAAAAAGGCAGAATTCATCGTTGATTCCAGGATAAAATTGTTTGTCTTCAAACCAAGATAAATCACCGATTATCCATGAAGAGGCTCTGTTTTTTAACAATTTTCCCAACCCAATACGTTCATCGGCACTTTCAATACAAACAGCCAAAATTAAGCTATCACGGTTTGGCAAAGTGGGTGTAAGTTTTCCATTGGTCCATGTGTGAATACTCACTGTGCTTGCATGTGTTTTGCCAATGATTGATTTGTATACATTACTTTTTGCTTTGCTGGGAGTACTTCCATCTACGATCAAACAAATTCGATATGTAGAAAATTGACCAGCCACTGCGTTGGCAAGTGCTTTGAATCGCAGCGAGTCGGGAATGAAGAAATTGACATTGGGATAGAAAGAACTGATGTTATGGGTATTGGTGTCATTGGAATCGGTATTTTTAGCAATACCATTCTCTTTTACCTCAATGGGAGTTATATAGGTTAAGGGAGAAATCCACAGCTTGGGGTACGGGGTGTTATTTTTCTGGATGTTTGCGATTAAATCGGTGAAATTTTTCCCATATACAGGCCCAATAACCACATCTCGATTCGCAAAATTTGGCGAAGAAACAATAGACTCCAAGGCCAATTGGTTCAATGGAATACTGTCATTTGGCTCGGTGTCCCAAACAGATACCTCCGCATTGAAACCCTCTAATTCAAGTTCCGAGAACGCTATCTTTAATCCTGCGTAATAGTCAAGCATGGCATCACTGAGTTTGTTTGGCTTGCCCATACCCCCGTGAAATGGCAAAGCGATACCAATTTTAATGACGTTTTTTTGGGCAAAGGATGGGGTAATTGGGCAAAAGCCCAAAGCCAAAACAATCGCACCATGAAACCAGCCTTTGATCATTCCCATTCTATTGTTGCCGGTGGTTTAGAACTGATGTCATAGACTACACGGTTAATGCCTTTTACTTTATTGATAATTGTATTGCTAATGTCTGATAGGATTTCGTATGGAAGGTGAACCCAGTCTGCGGTCATCCCATCTGTGCTCGAGACGGCCCTGAGCGCAATAACTTGTTCATACGTGCGTTCGTCGCCCATTACCCCAACACTTCTGATGGGCAATAAAATGGCTCCGGCCTGCCAAATTTTGTCGTACCAACCATGTTCGTGCAATTTTTGGATATAAATTGAGTCGGCTTCTTGTAACAAACATACTTTTTCGGCAGAAATGTCACCCAGAATACGAATAGATAAACCTGGACCAGGAAATGGGTGGCGATTCAGTATTTCTTGCGGCAAACCCAGCGCATCACCAACCCGTCGTACTTCATCTTTGAAAAGACTTCTGAGGGGTTCTATGATTTTAAGGTTCATTTTTTCTGGAAGTCCCCCAACATTATGGTGACTTTTGATCGTTGCGGAAGGCCCATTTACACTCACGCTCTCAATCACATCTGGGTAAATAGTTCCTTGGGCAAGCCAATTCGCATTCGGAATTTTAAGGCTTTCTACTTGGAATACATCGATAAAAACACGTCCAATGGCCTTTCTTTTTGCTTCGGGATCACTGAGCCCTTTTAACGCAGTATAGAATTGTTGGGTAGCATCTATACCCGTTACATTGAGGTCTAATTGGGAATACACTTTTTGGACAGATTCAAATTCGTTTTTTCGAAGGAGCCCATTGTCAATAAAAATGCAGTGTAATTTTTTACCGATGGCTTTGTGGAGTAAAAGGGCAGCAACGGAACTATCCACGCCGCCAGAAAGGCCTAAAATAACCGTGTCATTTCCGACAGTATTGCGAATTGACTGAATGGTTTCATCAATAAAATGACCCGGGGTCCAATCTCCCAAACAGCCACATATTGTATATGCGAAGTTTTTCAATAATACAGCGCCTTCTGTGCTGTGGTATACCTCTGGGTGAAATTGTATCCCATACACGGGAAACCCCCCCACCATACTAAATGCTGCAATGGGAATGGCTGTCGTATGGGCAATAATATGTGCATTCGATGGCAGGGATACAATGGTATCTCCATGACTCATCCAAACCTGACTTTCCAAATTCAATCCATTGAATAAGTCATTGTTCGAACTCCCCAATTGCATCATTGCCCTGCCATATTCGCGGTGATCACTGCGTGAAACTGTTCCTCCGTATACCTTTGCAAGTAATTGTGCACCGTAACAGATTCCCAATACTGGACAAAAGGCCAATAGCGAATCCAAATCTATCATTGGGGCATCTTTTTCATTGACCGAGCAGGGACTTCCAGACAGTATAATGCCTTTAATATCTATACTTAGTTCGGGAATTTGGTTGTAGGGATAAATTTCACAGTATACAAATAATTCGCGAAGCCTACGGGCAATTAATTGCGTATACTGGGATCCAAAATCTAAAACGAGTATTTTGTCAGTCATGAATGAATCACAAAGGTATTGAAAAAATACAGTGTGAAAGGCTAGTTAGTCTATCGGAATAGCGAGAAGTTTTTTCAACATCCAAAATGATGCATTGGTGGCTCTTTGTATTATCTGTGTCCGGGTCCCAAACATCTTAAAGGATTCACAAACCGTTGTATTTTTTTTGCTAATTGCAATAAATACCAGACCGATGGGTTTTCTCAATGAACCACCAGATGGGCCTGCAATGCCAGTACTGGCAATAGAAATGTCTGCATTAAATTTTTCACGAACAGATTCTGCCATGGCCCGGGCACAAGATTCACTCACAGCCCCTTGGGTTTCAATAATAGATGCGGGTATACCCAATTCATGTATTTTGGTTTCATCTGAATATACGACAACAGAACCAGGATAGACAGAAGAGATACCAGGCTCTTGCATCAAGCGTTGGGCAATCAAACCCCCAGTGCAACTTTCGGCACTTGTAAAACGAATGGTATTCTTTATGAAATATTGAGCCAAATGACTGGCTGGATCTTTGTCTCCCAAACAAAACACATCATCGTAAATGGTAGTTACGAGTTTTTTGTAATACAGATCAATGCTTACGGCTTCTTTTTTGTCAACCTTTTGGGTAAGACGAAGTTTTACCATATTATAACTTGGCAGGTAGGAGAGGCTGATGCTTGGGGGCAATTCGTTTTCAAATTCCTCGAGTTCAGCAGACAGCAAGCTTTCTGCTTTTTGCAGGGTTACCAATGTTCGATGCAAAACAATCGGAAGCTTAAAAGTTTGCAAAAGTTTGGGGATAACACGTTCTTTTGTTATGTGATAGACTTCGGTTGGGACGCCTGGAAGTGAAATTAGGCAATGGTCATTTTTGTGGAACCACATCCCTGGAGCCGTTCCAACTTCGTTGAGCAATGTCTCACTGATTGAAGGCAAATTGGATTGCGAAAGGTTACTTTCTAAAAGTTCACGGCTACGACTGGAAAAAATCTTTTCGAGGTGTTTGATTACGGATTCGTCGATTCGGTAGTCACAATCATAGTAGCGACAGAGGGCTTTTTTGGTAATATCATCTTTGGTAGGACCCAATCCCCCGGTTATGATCACCAGCTTGACGCGCGAATGGGCTTCTTTGATGGCATCAATAATGGCAGATTCTTTGTCGGCAATACTCGTTTTTCTGATGAGCGTAATCCCAATAAGACCCAATTCATTTCCCAACCAAGCGCTGTTGGTGTCGATGGTTTGCCCAATCAATAGTTCATTCCCAATGGTAATGATTTCGGCTTCCATGTTGCAAAAATAGGCGTAACATGTAAATTTGTAGTATGTCTGTGCCAATTATCATATATACGGATGGGGCCGCTTTGGGAAACCCAGGTCCTGGTGGATACGGTGCTGTTTTAATGCAGGCAAATCACCGCAAAGAAATTTCTGGTGGATTTCGCAGAACAACCAATAACCGAATGGAATTATTGGCTGTCATCATGGCATTAAAGCAGATAAAATCGACTCAATTGTCGATTCAAGTTTATACAGACAGCAAATATGTCTGTGATGCAATAGAAAAAAAATGGGTATTTTCATGGAAACAGAAAGGGTGGAAAAAAATAAAAAATGTAGACCTGTGGCAAGTATTTCTACCACTGTATGCGCTTTTAAAGCCCAATTTTAATTGGGTCAAAGGGCATTCTGGTATTACAGAAAATGAATTTTGTGACGTATTGGCAACTACGGCTGCCAAAAATAATCCAATGGAGATTGACCACAATTATGAAACATACGAGACCCTTGAAAAGAATTTAGGCGGATTGAATCTTTAACAAAGACTGGGCATTAAGATGCGCCGCTTCACCCGGATTTTTTCCACTCAGCATTTCCGCCAAAGCGTGCACCCGTTCTGTTTCATTCAAATGCTTGATTTTTGTTTCGCTTATGGCTTCGTCATTTGATTTGTAAACAAACAATTGTTGATTTCCAGAAGCAGCAACTTGTGGCAAATGGGTAATCGCCAAAATTTGTTGTTTTTCACCCTGTTTTCGCATTAAAAACCCCAATCGACTTGCCACTTCACCACTCACGCCTGTATCTGCTTCATCGTAAATTAGTGTAGGCAATTGCTTTAGCTCTGCAATGATCGTTCTAAGACAGAAATTTAATCTTGAAATTTCTCCTCCAGAGGCAATCTTTTCAATTGGCATCATTGATTGGCCCTTGTTTGCACTAAAAAAGATCGAAACCCGGTCATTTCCTGTAGAATTGAATTGTTCACCCAACGATTCTATTCTTACTTCGGTTTGGGCATAGGGCATGTCTAATTGTTTCAATTGATCGACCACCAAGTTCGATAGCATGTCTTTTTTTGATCTTCTTACAGTGCCAAGAATATTGGCATTGTGCATTAATTCTCTGTGTAATCCAGAGAGTTTGTCGGTGAGTTCAGTAATTTCTTTTTCTAAATGATGCTCAGCAAGGTGGGTATTTTCTAATTCATTACACCGGCCAATAAGGGCTTCTATAGTGGTCACATTGTGTTTGCGAAGCAGTAGTTGAAGTTTGTTGTACCGGTGGAGTAAACTTTCTAGTTTGTTGGGGTTGGAATCAAAATTGCTGCGGGAACTGGTTACATCACGAGACAACTCTCTGCTTTCCAAAAGCAAACCGTTGATGCGTTCAAAAAAATCATTCAGTTGGGTAGATAGGCTGGCAAAGGGTTTAAGTTCAGTTCGGATACGGCCCAATTTTTCAATGACCGACTGCTCGTCTGATAGGAGTTCAAATTCTACGGATGTGAGGGTTTGTTCTAGTTGGGTCGCTTTTTCCAATAATTCAATTTCGGCTTCAAGGGAAGTGTCTTCGCTTAGTTGGGGTGCAAATTCTTGCAATTCCGACAAAATATACGCGGTATAATCACTTTCTTTATTGAGATTTTCAAAATGAATCTTTTTTTCGGATAACAGTTGTTCGGCATCCTTAAACGCATGATAGTTTTGTTGATATTGAACCAAAACTTCTGTAGACATTGAGAATGCATCGATAAGTTTTAATTGTTCTTCGTGTTGTGTTACCAATAGGCCAGTGTGTTGGGAGTGAATCTCTAACAATTGAGTTCCCAGCCATTTTAGCGATTGAAGGCTAACCTGAGAATCATTAATAAAGGACCGCATTTTGCCATTGGGTAGCCATTCTCTGCGAACAATGGTTTGGTCGGAATAGTCGATATCACGGTCATCAAAATCTTTTGACAAGAAAAGTCGTTTTATATCAAATATTGCTTCTATGACGCATTTTTGGGAAGGGTCGAGAATCGCAGTGCTGTCGCCACGATCACCCATGATTAAGCCAATCGCACCCAGTAAAATACTTTTTCCTGCCCCTGTTTCACCGGTAATACTTGTATACCCTGCAATGAAGTCAATGTCTAACTCTTTAATGAGGGCATAGTTTTTAACGTTCAGGTGAGAGAGCATTGTAGACTGTTAACGGGTGATAATGGCGTTTAAATTCCAAAGATTTTCTTCGATGTCTTTCTTGTTTCCGATTGCATTCTTAAATTCGGTATAATGAATGACATTTTTTATTACACCAACGGCCATGTTTCGCTTGCCTTCAATCAATGCTTTTACAGCGTGTGCTCCCAATCGAGAAGCAAGTATTCTGTCATTGGCAGAAGGTTTTCCACCTCGTTGAATATGGCCTAAAACAGCAACCTTGCAATCGGTGTCGGGGTAGATGTTTTGAAAACGTTTGGCTATCGAATACGCGTGACCTTCTTCATCCCCTTCAGCGACTATAAAAATCGAAAATTCTTTCTTCCGTATTTTCTTTTCATACATTTTTATGAGCTCTTCAAATTCATTCTTTCTCTCGGGTATAAAAATTCCTTCGGCACCACCAGCAATACCTGCATGCAGCGCAATATGACCGGAATGTCTTCCCATTACTTCAATGAAAAATACACGGTTGTGTGCATCAGCGGTATCGCGAATTTTATCAATGGCATCCATGGCAGTATTAATGGCCGTATCGAAGCCTATAGTAGAATCTGTACCCGATAAATCATTGTCTATGGTTCCTGGACATCCAATACTCGGCAAACCAAATTCTTGTTCAAAGACCATTGCCCCAGTATAGGTTCCATCACCACCAATACAAACCAATCCTTCAATTCCCCACTGAATGAGGTTTTTATGGGCCAATTCTCTTCCTTCAAAAGTCATAAAATCTTTGCTTCTGGCAGTTTTTAGAATGGTTCCACCCAGTTGAATAGTATTTGCAACACTGCTCGAATCCATCAAGCGAATGTCATTTTCGATTAATCCCTGGAATCCACGATGGATTCCGTAAATCGTCAAATTATAATGGGCACACGCTCGAATTACCGCCCGTATACATGCATTCATGCCAGGAGCGTCACCGCCAGAAGTTAAAACTGCTATTTTTTTCAAGATTTACAAAATAAGGCAATATTTTGTTGCGATATTCAACAAAAAAACCCCGCATTCGCGGGGTTTTTACAAATAAGAATTTGGAGTTGAATTAATCAATCATTCTATAGTCGAACATAATATAGTCGTTGTGATTGCCAATGGCTGGTAAATCTTGGATATTTGTAATTTTAAGTATGTATAAATTGAATGGGATAGCTTGCCCAGATTTAATCAAAATAATATCTCCTTTTTTGATGTCATTTATTTCTAGTGTGGCTTTTGCACCATTTGCTTTCCACAAATTATATAAAAAAGTTGTGGTTGATGCATTCGTAAAATCATTGGACGTTACACGAACAAACTTAGATTCATTACCGGATCCCCAGGTCTTCGCAAATTGTTCGGCTCCTGTGGGTGTTTTGTCTAAAATATCGCTAATGGCAAAATTTCCATTTGTACTTTTAAATGCGATTGAGGTATTCAAATTGTAGGCATTGTCAAAACCAACGTATCTGGCATTGTATATGGATTGACCTGCAACGCCGGTCAGGGGCACAGTAGGAGTAATTACGAATATTTTAATAGAAGTGGATGCTTTTTCTGCATTGGCATCAGTTGCCGTAAAGGTATAATCAAGAATGTCGTCTACCCCAGCAGAAATTCTGTTTTTTATAATGCATACAACTTCTTTTCCTGCAACGCTGCTATCAAAAAAGGTTTTTGCAGCGCCACCATTGAGAGAATAGGATGCACTAATATTGGCCATATTGTCAGAGCCAGCAACAGTTTTTATTGAGAAAGTTAGCATTGAGTCGCTCATGACCGAGATACTCGCACTCACATATTTGGTTCCGGCAACCAGGGAAATTGTAGGCTTGGGCTTAGTATCAGGACCACAAGATCCCAAAAAAGTAGCCAAAGGGTAAATTAATGCACATAAAATATGTTTAAGTTTCATGATGATTTTTTCGCAAGTTTGTTCAAAAAATTTGAATTTCCAAACATGGCTCTTATTTCCGTATGTATTTTTTTCATAATTGGCTCATTGGCAATTGGTTTTCCCGACAAATTGTCATAACCTTATCCTGGATGCATCGTTTTGTCGCATTGATAGATTTTGGCATAAGCATTGATAATTGTATTGACAATGTTTAAAATTAAAGAAGCATTTTTTAGCCATGACCAGGATTCTGAAGGTTTTGAAGATGCCCCGGAATTTCTGCCCTTGTTTTCGAAGCAAGAAGAAGAGGAAAGCAATAAATTAATTGTTCCGGAAGAGTTGTCGGTATTAACAATGCGCAATACTGTGCTTTATCCGGGTGTAATTTTTCCGATAACTGTTGGCCGAGACAAAAGCATACGGCTTATAAGAGATTCAAATAAAAAAGACAAAATTATCGCTGTTGTTGCGCAAAAAAATCCCAATGTCGAAGATCCAAGCGTCGATGATTTGTATAGTGTAGGAACCTTGGCCCAAATTATTCGTATGATGCGAATGCCCGATGGGAGTTCAACGGTAATTTTACAAGGAAAGCGCAGAATCAAAATTTTAGAATATACCCAAACAGACCCTTATTTTAGGGCCAAAGTTTCACCCCTTCCCGACATCTCAATCAAGTTAGACAAAGAATATACAGCCATTACAGATTCAATCCGAGATATTTCACACAATATTATCAATCTGTCGCCCCAAATCCCTAGTGAAGCTTCAATTGCCCTTCGCAACATTGATTCAAAAGTATTCTTGATACATTTTGTCTCGAGCAATCTCAATATATCACAAAGCGATAAACAAACTCTTCTTGAAACCTTGGATCCCAAGTTTCGTGCCAACTTGGTGTTAAAACACGTAACCCAAGAACTTCAAATGCTTGAGTTAAAGGACCAAATTCAGAGTAAGGTAAGAACAGATATGGACAAACAGCAGAAAGAGTATTTTCTGCAGCAGCAAATTCGTGCGATTCAAGAAGAATTGGGAGGGGATTCTCCCGACAAGGAAGTGCAAAATCTCCGCGAAAAAGGGATTCACAAATCGTGGTCTAAGGAAGTTAGGCAGCATTTTAACAAAGAACTTGATCGCTTGATGCGTGTAAATCCTGCTTCACCCGATTATTCTGTAGGATTGAATTATGTTCAACTCATGCTAGACTTGCCTTGGAATTTTTACTCAAAGGACAATTTCGATATTCGACGTGCCTCTAAGGTATTTGATGAGGATCATTTTGGGCTTGAAAAGGTTAAAAAACGGGTTCTGGAATATTTGGCTGTTTTAAAATTGAAAGGAGACATGCGTTCGCCTATTATTTGTTTGTACGGCCCCCCGGGTGTTGGAAAAACAAGTTTGGGGAAAAGCATCGCTCGGGCATTGGATCGCAAATATGTTCGCATGAGTTTGGGTGGTTTACACGATGAATCTGAAATTAGGGGACATCGTAAAACATATATTGGCGCAATGCCTGGACGGATTTTACAAAATTTAAAAAAATCGGGCACATCCAATCCTGTATATGTATTGGATGAAATTGACAAATTGGGCAGGGATTTTAGGGGTGATCCAAGCAGCGCATTGTTAGAAGTGCTTGACCCTGAGCAAAATTCAACATTTTATGACAATTATTTAGAGTTTGATTACGATTTGAGTAAAGTCTTATTTGTGGCTACCGCAAACAATTTGGATACAATTCAACCCGCTTTATTAGACCGCATGGAAATCATAGAAATTCATGGATATAGTATCGAAGAAAAAATACAAATTGGGAAAAAGTATTTGGTTCCTAAGCAACGCAAGGCACACGGATTAAAAGCCAGCCAGTTTAAAGTATCAGACAATGCGTTGGAATTAATCATTGAACAATATACACGAGAGAGTGGCGTACGTTCTTTGGATAAAAGAATTGCCGCATTGGCGCGTTTTACAGCCAAAACCATTGCCTTGGATGAAGAGGTGGTAAAACAGATATCGATCAATGAAATTGAAAAGATTTTGGGCTCTGAAAAATTAGAACCTGAAATATACGAGAACAATGAAACGGCGGGTGTTGTCTCTGGCTTGGCTTGGAGTCCAATGGGTGGCTCGGTTTTGTTTGTGGAAAGCAAACTTTCACGCGGAAAGGGATTGCTTCAGATTACAGGACAGTTGGGAGATGTAATGAAAGAGAGTGTGATGTTGGCCAAATCTTATTTGAAAGCCCATTCAGAATATCTTGGCATCGACAACAAGGTGTTTGATTATTGGGACATTCATGTCCACTTTCCAGCAGGGTCTATACCGAAAGATGGTCCTTCGGCCGGTATTGCGATTCTGACAGCACTCGCATCTTTGTTTACCCAAAACAAGGTGAAGAACAAAATAGCCATGACAGGAGAAATTACATTGAGGGGCAAGGTTTTGCCAGTAGGGGGAATTAAAGAGAAATTACTCGCTGCAAAACGTGCCGGAATCCAACAAATAATTTTATGTGAACAGAATCGGAAGGACGTATTGGATATTCCTTCTCAATATTTGGAGGGCTTAGAATTTTCTTATAGTAATAATATGCTAGAAGTATTGGATTTTGCCCTTACCAAGACCAAGGTTAAACATCCCATTGATATCGATGCGGTACTCAAGGAGAAATTGCCAGATTCAAGAAGTTAATCGCTACTATTTACGTACTTTTGATACGATGATTGTGAAAAAAATTCTTTCATACCTTAGCTTTAAAAAACAAGAGGGCAGTAAGGGGAACTTTAATTTACGCGCCATGCATGGCATGAATCGTATTTCAATTCTAATTTTTTTCATTGCAATCATTTTTATTGCAGTGCGCAATTGCGTAAACTGATAAAAAATGGGTATTTGAAAAAACTAAATTTATGGCTTTGCGGCAAAAAAGTGTACAATTGGCGTTTTGGATAGGGGTGTTTTCTTTCGTTGAAATAACACTGTATGGCCAAGGTACACATTCAAAAAATTTGTCAAACAATAGTCTTGTCGAACTTTCATTCCGTGGATCAGACAACGAGCAAAGACAGCTCATCTTGTTATGGATGTTTAATTTACAAGCCGATTCGGTGATTCAACCCATTGATATGGCAGCCGATTACCCGGGGATGGCACTTAAAACTTTCAAAATAAAGCCCCCCGTATATACACACAAAGTAGCAGGGAAGATCACCTACGGTTTTGTGAATCATCATCATGGGAATGGCGATTTTCCAAACCATACATTGGTAGTAGTTGACAATACAAAAACAATAAATGGTCTGTGGGTATGGGTAGACATGAATCACAATCTTGATTTAACCGATGATGGGGAGCCACAGTCGTTGAATCTCAACAATTCATTCCTTAAACTGGACCTATTTCCCTTTGGTCTTGCGATTCAGCTTTCTTTGTTTCGTGACAAGGAGTTGGAATCATGCCAAAATATGTATGCAAACGCCATTGGACTCATACAAGGGAAAAGGGAATTTGCTGGAATAAAACAGTCTTTTCGTGAACGGAGATTGGCCATTTGGTTTGGTATGCAGGTAGCAGAAAATGACACCCTCTATTGGGCCTTGAAAGATGTAAATGCCAATGGCAGATACAATGATGTGGGCGAAGATATTATAATGATATCCAATCGTTTTGGTGAATTCAATACCGCCAATGCTACCCAGTATTTTAAAGGAGTTTCCATAGATTGGTTGGGTCGAAGATTTGTTGTCAATACCGTGCTGCTAGGATCAGAAAAATTGACATTGTCTGTTGGTAGAACATCAAAAAGAAACAATGAAAAAAAACGAAGTTTGCTCATAGGGAAAAAAATTCCAAGGCTTACATTTTGCTGTATTACGGGAGTATACAAGCCAGGAAAACCCCTCAAAAAATCCGTAAAAAGACAATCTATTCGCCATTTCAAAGGAAAATACACCTATTTAGTTGTTTGGAATGCCGACGATAGCGTCTTTGTTCATGATTCGGCGAGTTTGCATCAATTGTCTCGGAATTTGCCCGATTCCTTGCAAATTTTAATGCTCAATCATGGCGGAAGTGGTAAATATGTATACAGGTATAATAAGCGTTATGAAACTGTTATGCATCAAGGATTTTGTTCTAAAGAAGTAGCCGAAAAATTAAAATTGCAAACCTTGCCACAAACATTTTTAATCAACCCAAAACAGAAATTAATTGCGATCAATATGTCATTTTTGGCCTTGAATACTTTTTTTTACTAGCCCATTCCATCCCAAATTCAAATTGCTTACAAGTTGTTAATATCTAAAGCATCGGGACAATTAATTTCGTGTTTATATGAATAAAAATGTATTAACCATTGTATTGATCGTTCTGTTATTGGCTTCATTGGGAAGCAATACCTATTTGTATCTCAATAAATTAAAGAGCGATAAAGAACTCCAAGACAAAGTTGCAATAATGAATGCCAAAGAATTGTTGCAGAGCAAGTTGAATAGTATGGAAGACTCCTTGCAATTGGTTATCCAGACCTTTCAAAACGAAAATCAAACGCTGGTATTGAAAGTAGAAGAACTGGAGGGTGATAAGAATCCGCGTGTAATGGCTGCCCTTCAAGAAATTTACCGTTTGCGCCGTGAAGTCTCGAACCGTATCAATGTTGATTATGATGGCAACAGTAATAAAAGTAATAATTCAAATCCAAGTGTGGGGTATCAGTCTGAATCAAACAATATTAAAAACAATACTGGATCTTCTGAAATAGCCGGAAATGTATCCAAAAAGTCTACAAAATCATCCCGCACCAAAGCAAATGGTTCGACCAATGATGTTGGAAATTTAGACAAACTGCGTTTGCAATTAGAATTACTTACTGTTAAGGTTACAGAATTGATGGCTCAAATCGAAGTGCTTACCAATGAAAAGAATGAATTTGTAATGACGCTAAATGCGGAAAAAGAAAAAAGTGCATCACTTGAGGCTGAAAATGTCGATTTTAGGGACAGATTGGAAAAAGGTGCAAGACCCCAATTCGGCGCATTGTTGCTTATTGGATTATTTGATAAAAAAGGAATTATGACGGAGACTTTGAAGGCCTCTAGTATTGAAAAAATTCGTGTAATGTTTGATGTTTTGGAAAATGCAATGGTTACGCAACCCGTTGAAGAAGAAGTTTTGATACGAATTATCGATCCCAATGGGGGAGTATTGTCAACCACCAATGCGCGTTTATCTGACAAGTCTAAGGTTGTGAGTTTAAAGCAAACCATTAATTTTGATGGTGCTTTACAAAAAGCAAAATGGAACTTTCCTGAAAAAGGGGTTATTACAGGTAAATTGTCCAAAGGAAAATACACTGCAGAGCTTTGGACAAGAGGTCTGATGCGCCAAAAGAACAATTTTACGCTCAACTGAGGGCTTGCTTACTCCTTTTTTGCAATGGTATCTGGATCATAGGATTTTCCCAAGTATCCGTATACCTTCGATTTGAACCGCTCATTTAGGTAATACATGCAGGGCACCAAAATCAGGGTAAGAAAAGTAGCGAAACCCAATCCAAAAATCATTGTCCAACTTAGTGGTCCCCAAAAGGCAACATTATCACCCCCCAAATAAATAGCAGGATTTAATTCTGTAAACAATTTCTCAAAATCGATATTAAAACCTACAGCCAAGGGAACCAAACCCAATATTGTGGCAGATGCAGTCAATAAAACAGGTGTCATCCGTGTTTTGCCGGCTTCTGAGATCGCATCTTTTAGGGTTGCACCCTGTTCACGCAATAAATCGGTAAATTCAACCAAAAGAATACCATTTCTTACCACTATACCCACCAATGCTACGATGCCAATTCCGGTCATGACGATAGAAAAATCCATATCAAAAATGGCAAATCCCAGCAATACACCAATGACAGACAAGAATATTTCACTTAAAATAATGATTGGTTTGCTGATAGAATTAAATTGGGTGACCAAAATGATAATTATTAGGCCAATACTTGCGAGCATTGCCATTCCAAGAAAACTTCCGGTTTCCTTTTGTTTCTCTTGTTCGCCAGTCATAACAATCTGGACTTTATTTGATCCGGTGAAATTATCAATCCCTGCTTGAACTTCTGAAACAACTGCATTGGGGGCATAATCAGGGAGAACATTACTCCCAAGAGTGATGACTCGTTTTTGGTTGATTCGGTTAATTCCACCATAGGTGTTGGAATATTCTGCAGTGGCGACCGATGAAAGGGGTATTTGTCTTATTAAACCACCCATCGCCATATCCCTAAATACGATTTTCATATTTAACAATGCATCTAGGTTGTTGGCATCTGTTTTTTTCAGCCTTACTACAATTGGGTAGTCATCATTTTTGTCTTTGAATTTACTCGCTTCATTGCCATAAATGCTATTGCGGAGCGTCATCCCAATTTGTGCAGTACTGATACCAAAACGGTTTGCACGTTCGCGGTCTATTTTAATTAATATCTCTGGTTTTGAACTAACAAAATCCGATTTCAATTCTTCAATCCCTGCAATGTGCTTGTTATCGAGGTATTTTTTCAGTTGACTCGCTGTTGTAACCAGGTCTTCAAATTCGTCACCACGTATTTCTATATTGATGGCTTTTCCAACTGGAGGGCCATTACTTTCTTGTTCAATAACGATTTCTGCACCAGCAATTGTTCCAATTCCTACTCGAATTTTTTTCAATAATGCTGAGGTGCTTTGGCCATTTCGTTGTTCAAAATTTACGAATGCCACTGTTATTTTTCCTTTGTTTCCGGCAATGGTTCTATCACCACTTTGGGGATCGGTAGCCCCAACAGCAACATTTGAGATTACACTCTCTACCAAAGGATTGTTTTTACCCAAGGAAACAAATACCCGTTTTTCGACAATTTTTAAAATACTGTCGGTATGTTTTGCCGAAAATCCTTTGGGAAGTGTGAGGTAAACATAGGTGAAATTTGGATTTGCTTGCGGAAAGAAAATGACACCTGGCTTGCGAATAGCGGTTATAACAAATGAAAAAATCAACAAAACAAGCGTAGCTAAAATTGTATAGATAGGGCGTTTGCCTACCAATAACCAAGTAATTAAGGCGCTGTATTTATTTTGTACGTTGGGCCAGAATGTTGTTTGGAAACGAGCAATTATATGTCTTAGCCAGAAGTGGTGTAAGAGGTATACGCCATAAAAAGTAACAAATAGATTCCCCATTCCAAAACCACCTGCTATATAGCCAAATAAAGACAGCGTACCCAATACAATGCTGGTTCGCCTGAATGATTTAGATTCCTTCGCTTTGTCTAATGGAGCATTTTCGTCATCCATAAAATCCACTGCAAAAACAGGATTGATTATATAAGCTACCAATAAAGAAGCCAATAAAGTTATAATCAGCGTTACGGGCAAAAAAAACATGAACTTGCCCACAATGCCTTTCCAAAATGCCAACGGAATAAAAGGGGATAGGGTTGTAAGGGTTCCAGACAAAACGGGTAAAAAAACTTCTCCTGCCGCTTTTTTTGCTGCAACGGCAATCGGTAGTCGCTCTTTGTGAAATATTCTGTGGGTATTTTCGATCACGACGATGGCATCGTCAACCACTATTCCCAGTGCCAATAAAAAAGAGAATAGCACAATCATATTCAAGCTGAAGCCAATGCTTGGCATGATTAAAAAAGCAATAAAACAACTGAGCGGAACAGACAATCCAACAAATATGGCATTTTTAGCACCCATAAAGAACATCAGAATCAGTGTTACCAAAATAAAGCCAATGATGATTGTATTGATGAGGTCGTGAACAGTACTCCGGGTTTTTACCGATTGATCGCCGGTGAAAACAATATCCATTTTTTTGGGGTAAGATCCATTCTTTTGCAATTCTTCGACGATTGAATGGCATTTATCACTGGTTTGAATGAGGTTTTCTCCTGCCCGTTTTACAACATTTAAGGTGATTACATTTTTTCCTTCCAAACGCGCATAGCTTTCTTTTTCCTTGAATCCATCAACGATCTCTGCCACATCTCTGAGGTATATGGTTGCACCTGGAGAAGTCCGAATAGCGATATTTTCTAATTCTGCTTTTGTTTTAAATTCACCGCTCACACTCAATGAACGTTGCATTTTATCTACATCGATATTTCCTCCAGAAATACGCATATTCTCATACTGAATGGCGCGTGTGACATCTTCTATGGTAAGGCCTGCACTGCCCATAATAGCCAAATCTAAGTTTACTTGTAACTCTCTATCCAAAGCGCCCACTATGTCAACACGTGTGATCGCGGGCAAACTTTCTATTTGTTCTTTGGCCATTTCAGCATAACGCTTTAATGATAATAGGTCTATATCACCACTGATATTGATAAACATTACAGGGTTGTCCGAAAAATTAATTTCTTGTACCCCTGGATCGGTTTTTAAATCGGTAGGGAGTTCACTTTTTGCCTTGTCAACTTGGTCTTTCACTTTTTGTTTGGCCAAATCAACTTTGACATCAGTATCAAATTCAACGGTAATGATACTAAAATCCTGAATGGAACTGCTGCTGAGTTTTTTAACACCACTGATAGACTTTATTTTATTCTCTATGGGTTTTGTTATGAGGTTTTCGATGTCTTTGGGTGAAGATCCGGGATATACCGTTTGAACTATTATCGTAGGAATAACGATATCAGGGAATTGTTCTTTCGGTAGGGTGTTGTATGAATAAATCCCAGCTAAACTGATAAATAGTGCTAAAATATAAATGCTGGTTTTATTGTTAATACTCCAGCTTGTTGGCTTAAACTCTTTGAAATTGAATTTGCTCATCCTTTGTGGGTTAATTCACGTTAGATTTAGACACAGAAATAATTTGATCATCAATTAGGTCTTCATACCCTGTAGTTATAACTTTATCTTGTTCGCTTAAACCCTCCAATATTTCAGTAATACCATCACTATTTCTTCCCAATTTTACATTGTGCCGTTTGGCGACATATTGGCCATTCTTACTATTTGCCACCACAACAAATGATCCTGCTTCGGTACTTTGTATACAGTTTGTATTCACGGTTAGTGCTTGCTTGTTTTCATAATCATTAATCTTTAATTTACCAATCATGTTGGGTTTGATATTTTCAAGGTTTGGCAAACTGGCTTCAATTCGAAAGGTGCGATTTAAAGGATCTATATACTTGGCAGCAAATTGAATGCGGGTTGTTACCTCAATGTTTAAATCAGGGAAAAAAACATTTACAGGGTCACCTGTATGTATTTTTTGAGAATATGATTCTGATACATCTGCCTTGATCTTTATTTTACTGAGGTTTACAACTCTAAACAATGGCATTCCTGGAGCAACAGCTTGTCCAATTTTTACATCTAAACTTTCCAAGGTTCCCGAAATAGGGGATTTAATCGAATACATGTCCATTTGTGCATTCAAGGTATTGAGACTTTTTTCTAGACCTTCTTTCTGGTTTAGTGCGGTTAGATACTGAATTTCAGTTCCCACACCTTTTTCCCATAATCGCTTTTGTTTTTCAAATAATGTAACCAAGAAATTGAGTTTTTGTTGAAGTTCAATCTTAGTCTGTTTCATGGTTGTATTGTCTAATTGTGCCAACACTTGACCAGAATTTACTTGTTGGCCAGGTTTAACAGAAATGAAAAGAATGGTTCCTGGTATTTTTGGGGTGGCAATTGTGCTTTCATTCGCATCGGCATTGCCTTCAATGAGGATATAGCTTTTAAAGACCCCCTTTTTTATGGATACAAATTCAACTAATTTTCCTATACCTATTGGATTTGCAGAGGAATTTATTTCTTTTTCCAAAGCAATAACTTCTGCTTCTAACAAAGAAATTTCTTTTCTCAACGCATCTAATTTGGTTTTTTTACCTTCGCTTGTATTTTCGTTGTTTGATGCGCATGCGGCAACAATTAGGCCAGTGATTAATGTTATTTTGAGTATATTGGGTTTCATTTTTTTCTATTCTAAAGTTTTCCCGCAGGCGTTGCGGTAATCAATTTTCGCCAATACGAGATCGTTAAGGGCGTTCATATAATTGTTAAATGCTGATTGCAAATCTGTTTGGGCTTGTATCACTTCGAGTGTACTTCCAACACCTTCCTTGTATTTTATCGTTGATTTATCAAAAATTCTTTGGGCTAATGCAACATTTTCTTTTTGATTCACCACAATTTTTATTGCTAATCCGTAAGATTGTTTTGCATTGGTGTAATCTAAAATTGCAAATCTGTCAAAGTTGTCCATTTCGTTTTTTGTCTTATTGAGTTTTATGTCAATTTCTTTGATTTTGGAACGGGTTAAGCCTCCTGCAAAAATTGGTAGTTTAAGACTTGCACCATACAATGAGGAAGGAACCCAATCGTTGTTCTTTGCTAAATTTGCTTGAAAGAAATTGAAATCAGAACGATTTGTATTTTTCTGGAATTGATAAAATGCTAACAAGCTTGGTAAAGAACTCGCCTTGAATCTTTTTTTATCCAAATTGTTCAAAAGTATGCCTTGATTTAATAGTTTGTGTTCAATGCGGTTATTTGGGCTAAAAGTGCCTAGGTTTGATTCTTCGACAAGCAATAATTCTTCGAGACTCTCTATGCTATCTGTAAGTTCAATGGAGGACTCTACAGGCATGCCCATTTGAATTTTTAGGGCATTTTTTGTAATCTCAATTGTATTTTCAAGACGATCACGTTGTAGGTTCAAGTTGTTTAAAGCCAATGTTAGACGGTCTACATCTAGGCTTTCAGCAAATCCTTCTTTGTATAATTCTACGACGTCTTGTCTATTCTTTGCGAGCAATTGAATATTTGCATCGATTAAACGTAAATTTTTTTGGGTAGATAGTGCTGTCAGATACGATTTAGAAACAGCGAGATGCATATCTGTTTGCGTTTTTAATTTCAGCAATTCGTTGAGTTCTAAAAAGGCTTTTGTTGCTTGTAAACCAACAAGGTACGTGCCATCAAATAAAAGTTGACTAACGCTTAGCGAGGAAGAACTTTGATATTCTTGTTGAAATTGCAAAAACAGAAATTCTGGAGCGCCTGCGCTTTTATCGAATATGTTCGGGGCATAATTCCCAGGAATTTTTAAAAAATGCTGGTAGTTTGCAGAAAGCGAAATTTGTGGCAAACCATAGGAGGCAGTTTGTTTGATGGTTTCTTTGGCAATACCAATATCCAATTGGGCATTTTTGTGATTTGTATTGTGTTGATCAGCATACAACAAGGCTTCATTTAATCCAAGCCTAATGGGTGATTGTGCAGAAATAATAAAAACGGTGCACAAAAGTGATGTAAGTAAACATGTCCTTTTCATTGTTCGGGCGTATAATTTTTCCAGTTGATTGCGTCTATTTCTCTAATTCCTTTATCTGTAGCGATGGCTCTAAGATGGTATTGGGTAACTTCCATAAAAACATCATTTTGAGAGATATCTAGATTGTTCAATGCCAAATTTTCAAACACACTAAACGAGATCAATGCAAATACATGGGCAATTACCTCAGCGTTTATTTGCTTGCGAAATAGTCCCAAGCGTTGACCACTATTGATATTTTCTTTAAGGTGATTTAATATATTTGTACTTTGGTGACTTTCAAACAGCGCAAAACTGGCGGAATGGTATTTTTTGAGATCGAATATCATCGCTGGATTCATTTTCCGCGGATTGTTAATTACATGCTTGGCAATTTGGTAAAATTGGTTAATCGGATTGTTTTCTGCTGCGATTATGTGTGAGATGGATGTTTCATTTTCAAACACATGAGATTCAACGATACAACGAACCATGCTGTCTTTGTCTTTGAAATATTTATAAAGTGTTTTTTTTGATATGCCAAGTTCTTTAGAAACATCATCCATGGAAATACTTTTAATCCCAAAACGATTGAATAATTCATCCGCTAAAAGTAGTATTTTGTTGTGCAACTCCATAAAACGCTGCAAATTTAATACAATTTGGAAACGAAAAAAACTATTTTTGTGTTATTGGTTTCCGTATCGATAATAATTCGATAATCAATGCATATTTGCCGACCAAGGAAGCAGGTATTGGGGCCCTTGTAAATAAAACAACTGGTCTAATTCTTTCATTGTTTGTAAGGACATGCCACTGGTTTTAGCCAAAGAAGCAAGTTTGGTATTCTCAAGTGCATCGGGGTTTAAAATTTGGCTTATAAAATCTAATGATTTGGGTAATTCGACCACGCGATAATCTGTCATTTTTGATTTGCGCGCAGCCGAAACGATGGCCCTGTCGATGCCACCATATCCATCGATTAGGTGTAAAGCCAATGCATCGTTGGCAGCATATACACGTCCTTCAGCCAACGCAGCAACCCGATCCTTACTCATCTTGCGTCCACTGGCCACTGTTTCAATAAAATCATCATAAATCATCACAATGCTTTTCTGCAAAAACGCCTGTTCTTCGGATCCCAATTTTCGATCCGGCCTCCATCCAGCAGAAAATTTCCCCAATTCTACAGTCTCATAGTTCATTCCCATTTTTTTGCCAAACAAATCGCCTGTATTGGCAATTAAGGCAAAAACACCAATTGAACCTGTTATGGTATTTGGTAGTGCAAAAATACTATCGGCAACACAACCCATATAATACCCGCCGCTGGCGGATACATTTCCAAAAGATACAATTACGGGTTTTATTTTTTTACAGGCTATAATTTCATGGGCGATTTCATCGCTGGCGTAAGCACTTCCACCCGGAGAATTGATTCGAATTACGATGGCTTTGATAGAGGGATCGTTTTTTGCTTGATCCAATGTTGCGATAAAAGAGGTGCTGCCTATTTGTTCAAAGGGATTTTGTTTGCCTGGCAAAATTTCTCCTACAGCATAAATAACAGCAATTTTATTTTCACTGTATTCATAGGGATCTGCGTCTTTGGCATATTTCGAAAATGGATACCAATTTTCGTTTCCCTTTTTGATGGCACAGGTTTTCACCGCCAAGGATTTTGCTTCGCTTTCGTATTCTAAGTTGTCAATTAATTTCAATCGCAATCCGTCTTTTGGCATTTGCGCAGTGGCATTCATGGCAATCCACCAAACACTGTCGGGATTCAGATTTCTACTTTTGGCAATATTTCCAATTTGATATGTATAGAGAGAGGAAATATATTGGTTAACCTGCAATCGGTTTTCTTCAGACAGGGTGTTTTGGATGAAGGGTTCTACTGCACTTTTAAATTTTCCTGCACGGAAAACCTGAAAGTCGATG
The DNA here is from genome assembly GCA_002737705.1 of Flavobacteriales bacterium. Classification (GTDB taxonomy): domain Bacteria; phylum Bacteroidota; class Bacteroidia; order NS11-12g; family UBA955; genus UBA955. The sequence goes on along the minus strand of NSIM01000012.1, from coordinate 3,047 downwards.
CCCAACTTATCAAACAATCCTTTGTACATCACAAATTTTGCAGATATCCCATCAAACTCCAACATGCCACGCGGATTTAAAATAACCTTATTGCATGCGGAGGCGATGTAATAGCCAAGTTCAGAATAAATTCCACTGTATGCAATCACCATTTTTCCGGTTTTTTGAAAATCTATAATCGCATTTCGAATTTCCTCAGCAACTGCCATACCGCCCAAATAATTCCCGCAATCCAAGTAAACCCCTTTTATTTTTGGGTCTCGACCTGCCAATTTGAAACCATTTGTTATGTCATTTAGCCCAATAGAAATTTCAGCGTTGGTCGTTGCTGAAAAAATTTCGTCGATGGGGCTCGAAGCAACTCGTTCGGCAACATCACCACTTAAAACAAGTTTGAGCATGGTGGATTCTTTTAGCTCTTGTGAAGAATCTTTGTCGAGTGAACCGCTAATGCTAGAGATGAAAAAGCCCAAAACCAAAGCGATGGAGATGATTCCAAGGGCAAAGCCACCCAAGAGAGTAAGGAAGTATTTAACAAATGTTTTCATGGATTAATATACGAATTTAGTGGAAACATTTTAAGCGATAGAAACCATTCGTCAAATTTTCCGAAAACAAAGATGAAATTTTGTTGAAACATAAACTTTCTACCGTTTTACAGGACTTTTTTAAGATCGTTTTTGAACTGTAAAAAGTACATGAAGTTCTTAAAAGCTGGCAAACAACCGAAGATTGATTCGGCGACCTGTAAGGTAATCTGGCACACCGTATCTGTTATTTTGCAGGTCTTTTACCCAGCTATAACCAATCACATTGTTGATGGCCAAAATATTGAAAATATCCAAACTTAACCATGCATGGGCCAATCCCAATTTATCGATCCAGGTATTTTTTTTGGCGTCAAATAATTTGCTAAATCCAATATCTACCCTGCGATAGGGTGGAATTACATTGGGGGTATTCGTGTAACGAGCATCGCCATCTAGATAATAAGGTATGCCTGTCCCGATATTGAGACTAAGATTAACCCGCAAACTTGGATTATTGGGCATCTGGTCTTGAAATACAGCCCCCAAATTAAGCCGGCGATCTGTTGGTCTCCTTAAATAGGTTGAAGTTGTGAGGCTTCCGGTTTTTATGCTTACATAATCAATTTGTTCTTTGCTTTGCATAATTCCCAATGTAAACCAGCTTTCCAGGCCTTTTGTAAACTCTCCATAAATGCGTTGGTCTATACCCCAGGCATATCCTTTGGCACTATTATTTCCATAATACCGAATGCGAATATTGTCAAATAAATAGGGGACAAGCGCATCGTACTGTTTGTAATACGCTTCGGCAGTGTATTTGAATTTTCTACTTCCAGAAAAAAAGAAACGCTCGAATCCGAGTAAGGCATGCCAGCTTTTTTGCGACAATAGATTTTGGTTTACCCGGCCTTCAAAATTTCGCATTTCCCGATAAAAAGAAGGCTGGTGATAGGCCCCCAATGCAAACTTAAAAAGCAGGTCGGGTTTTTTTAATGAATCAATACGCTGACGCACATTAAAATTTTTATGGGGTTCCCAACCAATACTCATGCGGGGCATTGCAATGAATTCTTGGTTAAGGGAAGAATAGTTGGCACGAATACCTGAGGAAAGCCACAATTGCTCGCTTTTGTTGAGAAGGACAAGGAAACTCAAATAGGCTTTTCCTCGCCATGATGAAATGGTGTTGTTGGCGTAGGTGTAATTGTCGAACAAAATACTGTCTTCCATTTTTCCGAAAGGGGCGATATTGTATTCGGCACTATCATTGTATAGCCATTCAAGAATTTTGTCATGAATGGTTTCGCGGTTTACCCGTATTCCATATTGCCAAGAGAATTTGTCAGTGGGTTTCCCCAATTTCCCCAAATGCGCCACTTGGGTAATACCCGATCCCATTTTGTTGCGACCGTGGTCTATATAATAACCATAGCCCAATGTTTTCAATGGCTTTCCGTAGGTTTTTGAACCCAAATCTCGGTCGAGTTGATTGAGATAATAGGCACCCTCAACATCAAATACTTCTTGCTCCTCGATCGATGTATGGTTGATCATCCATTTAAACTCATTGGCCACGGATGGTTTGAATCTTACTGTAAATGAACCCAAAACATAGCGGTATTTTAGGGATTCTTGACCATCCATTCCCACATCCAATTGATAGGCATTTTGTACAGTCCCAAAAGTAGTGGTTCTATTGGTTGGATTGAGGGTGTAATTGTTGTGGGCAAAGTTTCCCAAAAAGTCTAAAGATATTCTGCGGGTGAGTGAATAGGTGATTAATGATTGAATATCTGTAAAACGCATCGAATAATTTCCTTGTACATTCAGCGATTGGGTGAGCAATGAGTTGTTGAAATTTCGAATACCAACAAATCCCGATAAATTATTTTTTTTTCCAGAGACCATTGCACTGTTTAGCATGGTTCCTAGAGAACAAGCGCCACGAAAAGAATCGGGTTGGAAGTAAGAAACATCCAAAACCGAACTCATTTTATCGCCATATTGTGCGCCAAATCCTCCGGCACTATATTTTATAGATTGAACAAGATCTGCATTTATAAAGCTAAGTCCTTCTTGCTGGCCACTGCTAATGAGCTGGGGTCTAAGAATTTCGATGTCATTTACGTAGATTAAATTTTCGTCGTAATTGCCACCCCGCACACTGTATTGAGAAGAAAGTTCATTTCCGGTAGAAGCCCCAATAAATGTTTTGACCAAGGACTCAATTCCGCCACCAATCGAGGGGTTTAACTGTATTTTTTTGGGTTTGAGTTCTTCCAAAAAAGGGTCACCCTGAGAAATGCCTATGCGTACCTCCCCAATTAATTCCAAGCCTTCGCCTACCCAAAGCAAATCAAATCCTTGCGCACCTTCCCAACGATGGCCTGATATTTTTTCTCCTTTTTGATAGGCAAATACGATGTCACCTGGAAACAATTTCTCTGTCGATATAAAATATCCAAGCGAGTCGGTTTTTCCAATTTGCACATCATCAGACAGCCTGATGTTTGCATT
>NSIM01000011.1 GCA_002737705.1 Flavobacteriales bacterium | reverse complement strand
CACGATTTTTGCTATCAAACAATTGTGTATATTTGTGTAAAACTAGCTTGTGTTTCTGGTGAAACCCAATCTACACAAGGAATTAGCAAATACTATACACACCGTGGCTTTGTCAAAAGAAACTGAATCTCAAGAAACTGAATCTCAAACCTTGACTCAGGCTGTGGGGATTAAAAAAAATTCTGGTTCTTTTAGTATTGGAATACCCAAAGAAGTGACTTTTCAAGAAAACAGGGTTCCATTATCTCCATTTGCAGTTGCCTATTTTGTTTCAAATGGACACAAAATTGTTTTAGAATCCAATGCGGGATTACAGGCAAATTTTAGTGATATGCAATACAGCGAAGCGGGCGCACATATCGTTTCAAACAACAAAGAAGTTTACGCTTGCGATACTATTTTAAAGATTGATCCACCAACCCTTACCGAGGTGGAGTTAATGAAGCCTGGCCAATTGCTTATTTCTGCATTGCAAATCAATCAATTGGATTCGGTTTTATTGCGAAAGTTGATGGATAAAAAAATCAATGCCATTGCGTATGAATTTTTGGAAGATGATGCCGGAACCAGACCAATCATTCGCGCAATGAGTGAGATTGCTGGAACCGCTAGTGTCTTAATTGCTTCAGAATACCTCAACAACAATCATTCTGGAAAAGGGGAGCTTTTGGGAGGTTTTGCAGGTGTCCCTCCAACCCAGCTTGTAATCATAGGAGCAGGTGCCGTTGCAGAATTTGCAGCGAAAGCGGCCTTGGGATTGGGCGCTAATGTTAAAGTATTTGACAACAACATGTATCGTTTACGACGCATTCAGAAATCATTTGGATTTCATTTGTATACCAGCACCATTCAACCACTGGTTTTAAAAAAGGCAATCGCCAGTGCCGATGTTGTGATTGGCGCTTTGTCAGGCAAAACAGCCAGAAGCCCCATTGTGGTAAGCGAAGATATGGTCATGGCAATGCGCGCCAATAGTGTTCTTATAGATATTGCAATTGATGGCGGCGGCAATTTCGAAACCAGCGAGTTGACGAATCACGAAAAACCGGTGTTTAAAAAACATGGTGTTTTCCATTATTGTGTTCCCAATATAGCATCAAGGGTTAGTAGGACAGCAAGTTATGCACTCAGCAATGTGTTTACACCCATACTTACCGAAATGGGTGAAATAAATGGATTTGGCGAATTTTTGCGTTTAAAATCGGGTATTCGAAAAGGCACATATCTATATCGCGGCAATTTGTGCAATAAGAATTTGGCCGACAAATTTGGTATTAAATTCCATGATATCGACCTATTGGTTGGTTTGTTTATGTAAATCAGACATCACAATTGGTGGTGAACACTATTTGAATCCAAGTCCTTGAAATGCGTATCAACACGACTGGTATGGGTGTCTGTTATAATTATTTGGCCATACCCCGAATCGCTGATGAGCGATATGAGTCGCTGGGCTCGATCGACATCAATTTTTTCAAATATATCGTCTAGCAAAAGAATGGGGTTTTTTTGGGTAAGCGATTGAAAAAATTGGTATTGAGCCAATTTTAAGGCGATGATAAAACTTTTGATTTGACCCTGAGAACCATATTTTTTGAGTGAGTAATTGCCCAATTCAAAACCCAAGTCGTCTTTGTGAATACCTGTGGTGCTTCGTTGGGCAGAAATATCGCTACGCTGTGATTTGTGCAATACAGTTTCAAAGTCTTCGCTATTCAGTTGGCTTTCATAAGAAACAATAGGGTTTTCATCGCTTTGGCTCAGAAAATTGTAAACTGGGGTAAAGAATTGCATGAGCGTATCCACAAACAATTTTCGCTGGTGGTAAATAAAATTGCCTGCAGGAATTAATTTGGCATCAAAACTATCCAATAAGTCTGGGTCTATGGAATTGCCTGGTATCCCTTTTAATAAGGCATTTCTGTGATCGAGTGTTTTTTTATAAATGCTCAGATTGTGTAGGTAACCCTTATCAATTTGGCAGAGGGTTAAATCGATAAATTTTCTTCTTGCTTCTGAACTTCCCAATACCAATTCAATATCATAAGGGGTTATAAAAACGGTTTGAATTAATCCTATATGATCAATCAATCGTTTATAGGGCTTATTGTTTTTCTTGAGGGTTTTTTTCCCTGTTTCAAACTGAACCAGAATCTCTGTTGCAGGGTCACTTTCAAAAACACCCTTGATCGAGAAGAAGTCTTTATTGTGTTGAATAATTTGACTGTCAATGCCATTAAAGTAACTTTTTGCATTGGCCAAATAATGAACTGCATCCAAAATATTTGTTTTTCCAATTCCATTAGCCCCAGTGATGGTGTTGATTCCATCACAATAATTGAGTGAAAGTTCGGAGTGGTTTTTGAAATTATACAGTTGAAGCCGCGACAAATACACATTGCAAATTTACGCCAATTGAATTGAGGAGTGAAACAATTCGTGCTTGCCGAGTTTTGCCGAATTGTCCACATCTCTCGATAGTTTTTTAGATTTAATTTACCTTCGTTTGCTATTTGTTATGCCAACTTTTTCTCACCTCCACGTCCACACACAATATTCTTTGCTCGATGGGGCGGCAAGTATAAAAAGTCTCGTCAAAAAGGCGAAAGCAGATGGCATGCCAGCGATCGCTATTACAGACCACGGCAACATGTTTGGCGCCTTCGAATTTTACCAGGCCGTTACAGACGAAGGGATATTGCCGATTATTGGGTGTGAATTTTATGTGGTGGAGGATCGGTTTCAGAAATCATTTACCTTGCTGAATAAAGACAAGCGTTACCACCAACTGCTATTGGCCAAAAACCAGAAGGGATATTCCAATCTCAGCAAGTTGTGTTCATTGGGTTATTTAGAAGGGTTGTACAGTAAATACCCACGGGTGGATTGCGCCTTAATAGAGCAGTATCGTGATGGCCTTATTGCCACTACTTGTTGTATTGGGGCACAAGTTCCGCAAACAATACTCAACAAAGGAGAAGAGGAAGCAGAAAAGGTGTTTAAACAATGGCATACGCTATTTGGCGATGATTATTACATTGAACTACAACGCCACAATTTGCAAAATATAAACGGGACAGGAATATCCCAAGAAGACATTAACCAAATTTTGATCAAATGGGGTAAAAAATACCATGTGCCAATCATCGCCACCAATGATTCTCATTACATTGATAAAAAAGATGCCAATGCCCACGATATTTTATTGTGCATCAATACGGGCGAATTCCAATCAACGCCCAAAGCCACGAATGAGGAAAGTGGGCGGGGTTTTCGATGGGCTTTTGCAAACGATGAGTTTTATTTTAAAACACAAGCCGAAATGGGTCAATTGTTTAGCGACATACCTGAAGCAATAGACAATACCAATCTTCTTATTTCAACAATTGTCCCACCCAAATTGACCCGTGACATTGTTCTGCCTAACTATGCTTTGCCAAGCGGTTTCGACGACCAAAATCTATACCTAAAACACATTGCATACGAAGGATGTAAAAAGCGCTATGGTGGCGTAGTTCCGGAACACATTAGAGAGCGATTAGACTTCGAACTCTCAGTCATTACAAAAAGCAAATTCGCAGGGTATTTTTTAATTGTTCAAGACTTTACCTCAGCTGCAAGGGAAATGAATGTTTGGGTGGGCCCTGGAAGGGGTTCAGCCGCAGGAAGTTTGGTTGCATATTGTGTGGGTATCACCAATGTTGATCCTATCAAATACGATCTTCTTTTTGAACGGTTTCTAAATCCAGAACGTTTAAGCATGCCCGATGTGGATATTGATTTTGATGATTTGGGCAGAGACAAGGTGATTCAATACGTAGCCCAAAAATACGGTGAACGGAGAATTGCCCAAATTATCACCTATGGAACGATGGCTGCAAAAAGCGCCATACGCGATGTTGGTAGGGTCTTGCAATATCCCTTGCCATTAACAGACCAATTGACGAAGTTGGTCGTTGGAACCCTCAATCTTCAGGTAATGCTCCATGCAAATCCAGATGAATTGGCAAAAGATGAAACAAGAAATTTAAAATTAGAAGAAATAGAGAATATACGTTCACTTCAGTTGATTTACAATGGAAATGACGAAGCATCCAAAGTTTTGCACGATGCCGAAAAATTGGAAGGGAGTATTCGCAATACGGGGGTTCATGCTTGTGGAATTATCATTGCTTCTCAAGACATTGACGAAATTGTTCCTGTTGCGCTCTCAAAGGAGTCTAAGTGGATTCAAGTTCAATATGATGTAAACCAGATCGAAAAGGCGGGGCTATTGAAAATGGATTTTTTGGGTCTGAGTACCCTCACGATCATGAAGGATGCCATCAAACTTATTCAGGAAACACATGGCATAGCAATAGATTTGGACTCTATTCCACTTGATGACTTCAAAACATATGAACTTTTCCAACGGGGAGAAACCAATGGGGTTTTTCAATTTGAAAGTGCGGGCATGCAAAAATATTTGCGCGAATTAAAACCCACCCAATTTGCAGATCTAATAGCAATGAATGCGCTGTTTAGGCCTGGGCCACTCAAATACATACCTGATTTCATCGATCGCAAACACGGCAGAAAGCCTGTTGAGTATGATTTACCCGAGATGGAGGAGTATTTAAAAGAGAGTTATGGGATTACCATTTACCAGGAACAAGTGATGCTGTTGAGTCAGAAATTGGCGGGATTCTCAAAGGGAAAGGCCGATGAATTGCGCAAAGCCATGGGTAAAAAGAGTAAAAGTATCATTGATGAACTCAAAAGTGATTTTATGGAGGGCGCATTGGAAAAGGGATATGCTGAGAATATTTTGGAGAAAATATACAGTGACTGGGAAGAATTCGCCCAATATGCATTCAACAAATCCCATGCTACTTGTTATGCTGTCATTGCCTTTCAAACAGCCTACCTGAAAGCCAATTACCCTGCCCAATTTATGGCTTCCGTGCTTAAAAGCAATATGGGAGACATAAAGAAAATAACGTTTTATATGGAAGAATGCCATCGCCAAGGCATCAAGGTTTTGGGTCCTGACCTCAATGAAAGCAATAATGTATTCACTGTTAATCAGCAAGGACAGATACGTTTTGGGTTGAGCGCGGTGAAAGGAGTGGGTGATTCAGCAGTTGAAGAGGTTCTCCAAGAGCGATTAAAAAACGGACCGTTCAAGAGTTTGTTTGAATTGTATACGAGGGTCAATCCAAGGGCTTTAACCAAGAGGACAGTTGAATACATGGCAAAAGCAGGGGTGTTTGATTTTGACAATCGATACCATCGTGCCCAGTATGTTAAGGAAGATGGAAATGGCGTAAATGGAATAGAGTTGGCGTTGCGCTACGGAACCCGTATTCAACAAGAAAAATTTAGTGGACAGATGGGACTGTTTGGTGGGGGTGCCAATTTGGACAATATCGAACCCAAATTGCCCGCTGTAGAAAAAATGACACTGCTCGATGAGTTGAAAGAAGAGGAAGAATTGGTGGGTGTTTTTTTAAGCAAACATCCCTTAGACGACTTTAAGTTTATCTTTGAAAGTATTGTAAAACAGTCTGTTAAGGATTTTAAGGAAAGTATAGAAAACAAAGTCCCCATCGTATTTCAAATAATGGGAATCGTAACCCATGCGAAAGAATTGATAAGCCAGGCAGGGAGCCCTTATGGAAAATTTACCCTCATGGATTATTCGGGCTCTATTGAAATTGGATTGTACAAGGCAGATTTTTTGCAAAACAAACACTTGATGACCAAAAATTATATTTTGGTTATTCAAGGGCAAACGGATTATAATCGTGTAAAAGACGAAATGCGCATCATTACCCATTCAATTTATTTGTGTGCCGATATCAATGTAAATACCATTTATCGCTCTGTTCAAATAGAAATGACACCAAGCGATTTGGTTTTGGGGAAACAAGAAATAGTTTTACAGGTGCTCAAACAATTTCCTGGAAAATGTCCATTGTATTTCAATTTTCATGATCCAGAAGGGCACATGAATGTTACCATGGTTTCGAACGCTGGGATAAATTACAACCTTGAAGTTAAAGAGATGTTGGATGAAATGGAAGTCGATTTTTCATTTCAATTGAATGATCGATGGTTACCGCTAAGAAAAGATGAAAGTCGCCGGTTTTACAATAGCCAGAAACATAATTAAGGCTGATTATCCTTTAAAGGAAGCCTTGCTGTCGATTTTGCCGATGGTTGACGAATTGGTTATTGCTGTTGGCAATAGTTGCGATGGAACCAGAGAATACATTGAATCACTCAATGAACCCAAAATTCGTATTATAGACACCATTTGGGATGACAATAATCGAAAAGGGGGGGCTGTCTTGGCCGATGAAACGAATAAGGCAAAATCGCACGTTTCTATAGATGCAGATTGGTTGTTTTATATTCAAGCCGACGAATGCATTCACGAACAATTTTATCCGGTTGTAAAGGCTTCTATGGAAAAGTATTTGAACAATGAGAAAGTGGAAGGATTGCTGTTTGACTACCAACATTTTTATGGAAATTATGCCATGGTTGGAGATTCTCGTCGGTGGTATCGAAATGAAATCAGAATTATTCGAAACAGAAAAGATATTTGTAGTTGGAAAGATGCACAGGGGTTTAGAACCACACAAGGCAAGAAACTCAATGTTGCTCATTCAGGGGGAACTATGTATCATTATGGGTGGGTTAAACACCCTGCATTTCAACAGCAAAAACAATTGCAATTTCACCGACTGTGGCATAGCGACGCACACATGAAGAAGAATGTTAAGCCCTTGGAAGTATTTGATTATTCAAACATCGATTCGTTGCAGCATTTTACAGGTACCCATCCTGCTGTTATGAATACTAGGATTTCGGGTATTGATTGGACTTTTGAAATGGATCCAACACGCAAAAATTTCGGTTTAAAAGCACGTTTCCTCTATTGGGTTGAGAAAAAATTTGGATGGAGACCGGGTGAGTACAAAAATTACAGACTAATTCCATGAATAACAAGCGGGTAATTGTAATTGGCGCTGGGGCTTCGGGTTATTTTTCGGCCATTCGAATCAAAGAATTAAATCCGGAAATTGAAGTTGTATTGCTAGAAAAAACAGGAAAAACACTGGCAAAATTAAGAATTAGTGGGGGTGGTCGTTGCAATGTCACTCATGACTGTAGAAGCAATGCGCTTCTTTTAACCCAGTACCCGCGTGGACGATCTTTTCTGAAAAAAGTATTCAAACGTTTTTCAGTGTCCCATACAATCGATTGGTTTTTGGCAAATGGTGTTGCGCTGAAAACCGAGGTGGATGGACGTATGTTCCCCATTACAAATTCATCTGAAACAGTTGCAGAGGCATTGGAATTTCGCGCACGAAAACTGGGAGTAGATTTGCGCCTTTTGTCTTCGGTAGTGACCATTATTCCTTTGTCCAAAGATGGATTTTATGCGTGGCAAGTGAATTGTAATAGTGGCACTAACGAAATGGCAAATGCAGTTGTTTTGGCGATTGGTGGCTTTCCAAAAGAAGCACAGTATAATATGATTAAACAATTGAATATTAACATAATAAAGCCTGTTCCTTCATTGTTTACTTTCAATATTTCAGATGCGTATTTACATGAAATGCACGGACTTTCTGTAATGGACGCTAGGATAAAACTACAGGGATTTGATGAGACCTATAACGGCCCACTATTAATAACACACTGGGGAATAAGTGGGCCCGCAGTATTGAAAACGAGTGCCTGGGGCGCTCGATGGATGAATGAAAAAAATTATGAAACTACGGTATATGTTTCGTGGCTCAACAAAACAGAAGATGAAATGCGGTTGTTTTTGCAAAATGCCATCATTCAAAATACCAAAAAAATGCTGGAGAACCTTTATCTTGAAGGAATACCCAGAAGATTATGGGAATTTGTGATCCTCCGCGCCGGGGTTTTGGGAAGCAAAATATCGTGTGAATTGAGCAAATATGAATTTAATAAAATCATAGAAAATCTGCTGCGAATGCCTTTTGAAATCGATGGAAAAACCTCTTTCAAAGAAGAGTTTGTTACTGCTGGAGGTATTGATTTGGCTGAAATTAATCCCGAAACGATGGAGATGAGAAAACACCCTGGATTGTATGCCACTGGCGAGATACTAGACATCGATGGCGTTACGGGAGGGTATAATTTTCAGGCCGCGTGGTCTACTGCAGCGATTGTTTCCGAATCTATAGCGAAAATCAAGGATAAGGCCTCTTCAATACCATAGGGTTTCCATTCGAAGACAATTTACACATTCGTTTTTACCGCGGTCAATTTCCAGTTCTACAATTTTTCCTTTGTATGGAAAATGGTTCAGTGCAAGGGTAAGAAGTCGATCAATACGTAGGGTTAATGGGCATTCACTTCATTGGGAATGGCTCTTTTTTTTGGGCATTTAGAGAAGTATTCGACCAGTAATTTTTGATTGAATTTGTGTGTTACGCAATCGATTGTCGGAAATTGTTGTGCGTCAAATAGTGGCGTGCTGTAAAGAAATACTGTTTACTCTTCTTCGATTTTGAACTTATAACCCAGTCCACGATGGCTTAAAAAATATCGAGGTCGCTTGATGTCTTTTTCAAAATATTTACGAAAAGATAGTATGAAATTGTCTATGGTTCTCGTATTGGGAAAAGCCACATACCCCCACACAGTTTTCAAGATATCTTCTCGGGTCACAACTTGATTTTTTCTTTCAATAAGCAATCGAAGCAGTTGGGCTTCTTTTTTGGTGAGCTTGAATTCTCCATTGATCCCTTTGGCTATATAGCTATTAAAATCAATAAAATTTTGTCCAAAAGCAAATTCAATCAAATTGATGTTAGGATCATCTCTATTGGCCCTTGACAATATTCCTTTCACACGCAAAAATAATTCTTCCAATTCAAAAGGTTTTCCCATATAATCATCTGCACCCGATTTTAATCCATCAATTCGATCTTGGCTTGTATTGCCGGCAGAAAGCATCAATACTGGGACATTGTTGTTTAAAAGTCTTATGTGTTGCGTTGTTGTTAACCCATCCATACTTGGCATCATCACATCCATGATTATCAAATCAAAATGTTCCGACATTATTTTTTGAATCGCAATTGCACCATGTGCGGCCAATACCAATTTGTATCCCTCGTCTTCTAAGTTGATTCTCAATAGTTCTGCAATGTCAGACTCATCCTCTACAAGTAAAATTTTGTATTGTATCATGTCATTTTGCATTGTTTGGAATCGTAAATAATGGAGAATTTGCTTCCTTTGGGATGGTTGTTGGTAACGAGAATGTTGGCGCTATGCAACTGTAAAATAGACTTTACCAGATACAGTCCTAGGCCTGAACCTTGTCTACTTCGGGTTTTCTCATCGCCTATGCGGTAAAATTTTTGAAATATTCTAAGGCGTTCACTGGGTGATATGCCAAAACCTAGGTCTGAAAATTCGGTATGGTATTGGCCATTCTGAATAAAAGACTCGATTTTTATCGATTCAGAATCTTTCTCACAATACTTTATACCATTGGTTAAAATATTTGCAAAGGCGATTTTTACCATTTCGGGATCGCAAAAAATTTCAAAATCAGAGGTTCTCGAAATATCGATTTTTTGCAATTGATCGGATGTAAATTGGGCGTGACTGATTGCCATGGCAACAATTTTAGAAACCGAAATCCATTGTTTGTTGGCTCTTGGAAGGGTGCTTTCGAATTGGGTAGCCAACAATATGCGTTCCATTAGTTTTGAAAGTCTGTCCATGTTTTGCTCTGAAATTGCCAAAACCCGCTCTTGTTTGTCTTTGTTTTTATTGCGAACCAAAGTTTGAATTGCCAACTTTGCTGCAGCAATCGGCGTTTTCAATTCGTGGGTAACAGCCAATAAAAAATTTGATTTCTGTTGGTTAAATTGAATAATTCTATCGATGTAAATATACATTGCGCCAATTACCAATAAGGTAAGAATTCCAATGGTTATTCCTTCCCCCAACCAGGCCATCGTTTTGGCTTCAAGTTTATCGTTTATAGATCCCAATAATTTTTTTTTGATTTTAAGATGTATTTTTAAGATTTGAAGTTGGGGATTGTATGCAGAAAAGACTTGAAATTTTTGGGTTTCTTTTGATATAAAATAATGAATAGAACGGTCGATATTGTTGCACTGCGTTTGATTTGACTTAATAAACAGCGTATCGTCTGCAATAGAATCTATTTGGAATTGCATTTGTACTTTTTTAAGAAGGAGCTCACTTTCGAGCGCTAAAATTTCTTTGTTTAATTGATAGTCTCGCTGGCTGTATTTTAACAAAGAATAGGTCCACCATGTTAAGGCCGCAATCATATAGCAGGTCAAAAAAATGGCTACGCCTTTCAATATTTTTCGCTGGGGTATCATGTTGAACTATACCGATTTTTCATAAATGAAACATACAAAGTTCGTGTTATTATTGTTAAGTATGTGTAGATTGCCAAGGTTTTACAATGAACTTACAAAACGCCACGATCGATAAGCTCAATCCCTTGGTAAAACTAGTGACGGGGGTGGAATTCATTTTTAATCCAGTCGAATTAATCCCTTTTGGTTCGGATTATACAGAAGATTTATTTTTTCCTCCTATGGCGGTATGTTTTCCCAATTCGGTCGAAGAGGTTTCTCAAATCCTGCGATATTGCAGTCAACATTCCTTACCAGTATATACACGTGGGGCAGGAACGGGTCTTTCTGGCGCCTGCTTGCCTGTTCTATACGGATTGGTTCTCAGTACCAAGAACTTAAATAAAATTGTCTCCATTGATACACACAATCTAACCATTACCACTGAAACTGGGGTTATTAATGCAGACATAAAAAAAGCTGTTGAAGAACATGGTCTCTATTATCCTCCAGATCCTGCTTCACAAGAATCATCCACGATTGGCGGAAATTTGGCACATGGCGCTGGCGGGCCCCGTGCTGTTAAATATGGAATTACCCGCGATTATGTACTAAATTTAGAAATTGTATTGCCCAGTGGTGAGATTGTATGGACGGGGGCGAATACACTCAAAAATTCTACGGGATTTTCCCTGACACACCTCATGATAGGCAGTGAAGGGATGTTGGGTATCATCACCAAGGCAGTTCTCAAATTAATACCCAAACCCACCCAAGAATTACTCATGGTTGCTGCATTTGATAATCTTGAAGATTGTGCAGCCGCTGTCAATGATGTGTTAATTTCTAAATTCAAGCCATGTGCCATTGAGTTTATGGAAAAATCGGGTATTGAACTATCAATGAAGGCAACCCAGGCTTCGTTCCCCATTCATGCCCAAGCGGAAGCGTATCTCTTATTTGCCTTTGATGGATTTGACGGAGAGGATTTATTCGCCCAAGCAGAAGGCGTGTATGCAATTTTGGAACCCTTTCATCCACTGGAGATTATTCCTGCTCCCAATGGTGATATTGGCAATGAATGGTGGAAGGTTCGCAGGGCAATTGGATTGGCTGTTAAGCAAGTATCTGCCTACAAAGAAGAAGATACTGTGGTTCCCAGGGCCTCTTTGCCATCCTTGCTTAAAAAAGTGAAAGAGATTGGTTTTCGATATGGTTTTCAATCGGTTTGTTATGGGCATGCGGGAGACGGAAACTTGCACATCAATATTCTCAAAAACAATTTGTCACAGAGCCAATGGAAGTCGGATATCCCCAAAGCAATTGTTGAAATATTTGAGCATTGTAAAGCATTGGGAGGGACCATCAGTGGTGAACATGGGGTAGGGCTTGTTCAGAAAGAATACCTTCCGATTGTCTTTGATGACACCCATTACAGGCTGATGCGTGGCATTAAACAAACTTTTGATCCGATGAATATTCTCAATCCTGGGAAATGGCTAGACTGATCATCCTATAACTTCACGGGTAATCACGCTAGAAAATGCCAAGGGCTTTTCCATAAACAACACTTTGGTTTTAGCCCATGTTGAAGCAAATAATGCGGAGTTTCTATAATTTTCAAGGGCCAAGTCCGATTCCCATAAACTATAGGTTGTTAATTGAAAGAGTTTTTCTTTGTTTTGCAGTAAACGCAATCCATTGCAGCCTGAGAATTGCCGGATTGATGCACTAGACGAGTCAAAAATATCCATAAATTCTTGAACCCTTTCGGGTAAGAAAGTCATAATTACGATTCTCTCGATCATACGGCAAATTGGATAATTACGTTTCTGCCATCCCCCAATCCCAGGTATTGTTCTGCGGATCCGCTATTTACAGCGACTTGTAGAATATCGCCATGGCCAAACAAACACAATTCGATTCCTTCATTCACGTCATTGTAATTTGAACTTAGTTTTTGAATGACAATGTTGCTGTTAATTCGCAATGTGAAGTTGCGACCTTGCCCCACTTCTATAAATGTTTTTCGGTCTAAATTAAAATACACATTCCCATAATAATCGATATAAATAACTGTGAGATTGAGGGTGTCATTTGAAAGTGTCGGTAAGGGAAGCATTGATCTCACAAGGGTTTCCTTGACATCAAATATGCCAGAAAGAATCATGTTTCCAGCGATGAGTTTTTCAATTGCAGGAATATATACATGTTTTAAGGGGTCTAAAATGGAATCTCTTGGTGTGATATTGAAGTATTCGAGTTCAGAATCACCAAAATACAAGGGCAATAAGCCGTTGTCTGGGCCCATGAAATAATGCCCACCGCTTTTTGCCACTATAAACCGTGCTGCCTGTTTACTCATGGTGCCGACCCTGCAAATATGTATTGTTCCGTCTGGGAACGAGGAAACCACCAGCTTTAAAAATACGGATTGGGCTAGTATGTGCCCTTTTTTGAATTTCTGTGGGCTAACAACACATTTCATGTTGGGGAAATGTTTTGCCAATAGTGCTTGCGATATGGTGAAGTCGGGAGATTCAACACTAAAATCACACAGTAAGTGCAATAATGGATCTGGGATCGAATTTGTTGTCGACATGATAAATAGGCAAGGGGAGTGCCACTGGGTTAATCCCAACTACAAATATATCAATCCAACATCGCCGATTGCATTTGAATTGTAATTGGATATAAAGAAAATTATTTTTTACAACAATTATTGCTGTTTCCATTGCCTTTGAGAGGAATGGGCAAACGCTGAACCACGGTAAATTTTTTGGATCCTTGGACAATTTTTACAACCTTGTCGATAGGCAGATTTGTAAAAACCTCTTTCTTTTTCGGGTCACCCATCCATAAAATTTCTACAGATTCAATCGTGCTAGAATTGCCCAAGCCAGCCTCTAATTGAATGCTATTGGCCCCAAAGGATCCACCGGACCCGATTGTATGGTAAAAAACTTGACGGCCTTCGGGTCCAGAACTTACAATTTTCACCCTGCTGGTTTGTCCATCTTTGGCAGAGCCCACGCCTTCTAGCATGAGGGTAATCCAATGATTTTTATGATTTGGGTTGGCAAACAATGCATTGTGTGCGTTGTCTCCTTCTACAGCACCTCCAAGGGTAATGTATAAATCTTGATCGCCATCGTTATCAAGGTCGCCGAAAGATATTCCATGTCCTTTTTGTAAATGGGCCATTCCAGAAGCCATCGTAATTTCTGAAAAATGTGTTCCTTTCTCGTTCTTAAATACCCGGTTTGGTACGAGCGACGTATACTCGAAGGCCCCTGTACCGGCATAAACATCTAACCAGCCATCATTGTCTAAATCGCCAAAATTAAAGCCCATGGCAAAAATTATCTTGTCTAATCCCATGGACTTGCTCACATCTTGGAATGTTTCATTTCCTTGGTTTTTATAGAGTTTGGCTTTTTCTGTAGACGAGGCGATTCTTAAATATTCTTTTGCCGCCTCTTCTCCAACCAAGCCCAATTTGTCCATCGGGAAGGAAGTGCAGAAAATATCCTCTAAGCCATCATTGTTGTAGTCAAAAACCAAGGCTGGAAAACTTTGAAAAGGCAGGGTGATGCCTGCTTTTTCTGCTATGTTTTCGAATAGCATCCTTTTGGATTTGTTGTTCTGTCCACGGTTCATGAATAATTTATTCGATTGGTTCAAACAAGAGATGAATAAGTCTTGTAATCCATCGTTGTTAAAGTCTGCAAAAACCGCGGCTTTTGCCCATCCAAAATTTCCGTCCAAACCCCAATCTTTGGCAACATCGGTAAATGTTTCGTTGCCGTTGTTGACAAACAATTCACAAGGAAATTCATTGGCATCGTTATTCTCATTTGCAACAAACACGTCCAGTAGGCCGTCATTGTTAACATCCGCCCATGTCGCTGTTTCGGTTGGGCAAAAACTGAGCATTCCAGAAGAGATGGTAATGTCGCTAAAGGTTCCATCACCATTGTTTCGCAACAAACTATTTGGCCACTCACCTCCTTTATCAAGCCATGCACCTCGCAAAATAAGGATGTCCATCCATCCATCATTGTTAAAATCTGCTTGTTTGGCATTGAGTCCACCCACGATTCCCGAGAGCATGGCTTTGCCACTTTCGTTGGAATATGAACCTTTTCCATCAGCGATAAAAAGTTTTACTTCATCAAACAAACCATAGGAAGTGCAGAAAATATCCATCCATCCATCATTGTTAAAATCTTCTATAATTGAAGCGCCAGCCAAATTGTTTACGTCAATTCCCAATTCAACAGCAAGATTTTTGAAGGGAATAAAACCAGGCGCGGGCTCATCCAATTCATCAAAAGGAATAAGGTGCTTGGATGGAACCTTTAATGGGTATTGGCCGAGGGTCATGTATGCAATATTTAAAAGCCATTTACTCTGTAAGTCATTGGGATATACCTTTAATATATCAGAATACAAATCAATGGCATTGGATGATCCTTTGGGAATTTTATGAACGGCATTTTCTTGTAATGGCATAATACAGCTGGCAGAATTGTGGTTTGAAAGACAATTTTCAGACTCACCCAGTCGCAAATTAGCCACTGCCAATAGGTCGAATACTTTTTTAAATTCTGGATTTTGCAATGCATTTCCAGCTCCACCTTTATAATTGTTGATCATCAATAAAAGGTTTTTAATGGCATATTCTGTATTGCCTGCATTGAGTAATTCAAAACAGTATTTGGTTTCCCATCGAATGATGTCATCGGATTCAGTAAAAGAATGTCCTTTTTGTTGCAATCGAGCCGCCCTTCGACCACTGAGGAAATAATTGATATCCGGGTCGGCAGAATTGTTTAGGCTATCCAATAATTTGGCCATTTTTCGATTGCCATCAAAACGGGAATCTGTTTCGGGATTTTTGGGAGAATTGCAAGCAGAGAAAAATAAAACCAGTATTAAAATGAGTTTAAATGCAACACGGAGTATAAAGGATTTTTTTTTCATTTGGGTGGTGTTGTACTATTTTTATTTTAGGAGGTCAAGGCCTACCTGTGGTTGGGCTTTATAAATATATTTGGTCGGCAACAATAAGAAATAATTGGTTAACAATCAAATCATATTCAAAACTGGCATGGCATATTCATTATCAAATGTAAGTAGGGAAAATAAGTTTATACAAGCTTAATAATTCAAATCGCACAATGCCTTGTTTTTCATTAGGTTTGCAATACACTACAAACATCACATTGACCGAAAAAATTTATACCCTCGATGTAATTGATCCCCAACTATTTTACGGGCCAAACAACAGCCACTTCTCGATTATCAAATCGAAATTTCCGAAATTGCAATTTGTTGCCAGGGGCGACGAAATTAAAATAGTGGGTGACGAATTGTCAATGAACAATTTTCAGAAATCAATGAAACACTTGGAATTTGTGTTTTCAAAGGCAAAAGAGATTAATGAGCATATCGTTTTGGAGGCAATGGAATCAATAGATATTGAAGAACCCCGTGTAAAGTCCGAAAAAGTGTCTGCGATAAGCACAGGAGATGTATTGTTGATTGGTACCCGTGGTCAACAAATTAAGGCGAGAACACGCAACCAAGTAAAAATGGTTAATGCGTCGCGTAAAAATGATATCATTTTTGCGATAGGCCCAGCCGGAACCGGCAAAACCTACACAGCGGTGGCCATCGCTGTTTTAGCGCTCAAACAGCGCGAAATTCGCAGAATTATCTTAACCCGACCAGCAGTTGAAGCGGGTGAAAATTTGGGATTTCTTCCGGGGGACCTCAAAGAAAAAATAGATCCATACCTAAGGCCACTATACGATGCATTGGAAGACATGATCCCCAACGACAAGCTTAAAAGTATGATCGAAAGTCGGATCGTGGAAATTGCACCACTGGCATTTATGAGGGGTAGGACGCTTGACAATTGCTATGTAATTTTGGATGAGGCACAAAATAGCACCGACCTTCAATTGAAAATGTTTCTGACCCGCATGGGTCCGAGCGCAAAATTAATTATCACCGGCGATTTGACCCAGATAGACTTGCCACGCAAGCAACAAAGTGGATTGGGAAAGGCCCTGAAATTGCTTAAGAATATCAAAGGAATCGCTGCAATCGAACTGGATACAGGTGATGTTGTAAGGCATAGACTCGTCAAAGAAATTGTACACGCCTACGAACGAGACACCGATTGTGAAAAAGATTCACAATAAAAAAGTGTAGTTCTATTTTATATTTGTCGGGCATGGCAATGATGATACAGTCTAATTCCCTTACTGCAAGCAATTTTTTCTTTCCAAATCAAAGCAATTTTTACCGGGGAAAAGTGCGAGATGTATACAGCATTGGTTCTGACATATTGGTGATGATTGCCTGCGATCGAATTTCTGCTTTCGACCATGTCTTGCCCCGCAGCATTCCGTATAAAGGGCAAGTTCTGAATGAGATTGCTTGTTTTTTTCTCGACAAGACAAATGATATTGTTCCCAATTGGAAAATTTCTACCCCAGACCCACATGTTACCATTGGTCGTCGATGTGAACCGATTCCGATTGAGTTTGTCTTGCGGAAATACTTAACAGGACATGCTTGGCGCACTTACAGAGAGGGTGGGAGAATGCTTTGTGGGAATATACTGCCCGAAGGTCTTAAGGAAAACGACCCCTTGCCCAAATGTATCATCACCCCTTCAACAAAAGCGCATAGTGGCCACGATATAGATACCAGCTACACTGAAATATTGGAGAGCGGACTGATCCCTAAAGCAAGGCTTGACGCATTGTATGAAACCAGTTTTGCATTGTTTGAAAGAGGAACTCAAATTTCCCATAACAAGGGTTTGGTTCTTGTCGACACCAAATATGAATTTGGCTTAAAAGGGGATGGATTTGTTCTGATTGATGAAATTCACACGCCCGACAGCAGTCGTTTTTTTTATTTGGACACTTATGATGCGTTGCAACAAAAAGGTCTCTCTCAACGTCAATTAAGCAAAGAATTTGTGCGTGAATGGCTGATAAAAAATGGATTTCAAGGAAAAAAAGGAGAAGTTATACCCCCGATGACCGATGATTTTGTAGGCAATATCTCGGAAAGATATGAGGAACTATATTTGGCGATAACAGGTAGCCCAATGAAGCGAAGATCGTATGAGAATATTCTTGAACAAGTACAAAATAACATTAACAACGAATTAACAAAATACTTCGATGAACAGTAAAAAATTGCAAATTCTTGTTTTAGCGATACTCTTTTCTCTAAATGCCAGCTCCCAAAATGTGACCACATATGCGGGAAAACAATACTTGGGCAGTGGCGAATTCAATTCAACTTCCAGCAATCTATTGTTGGAAGAGTTGTTTAGTATTCCAATGGGTATTTGTGCCGACAAAAACAACCGCTTATGGGTAACAGATCAGCACAATGTGATGATTTTGAATGGGCCTTACAGTTTGATTCGTGGTGGTTTCTTGGGTGATCCCAATGAGCCTGGGGCCATTGGCATTGACAATGGAACAGCCTCTGTTTCAAGATTCAATATGCCATCAGGATTGGCGATTAACAAAACCACCAATGATGTTTACATTGTCGATACAGACAATGCATTGATACGAAAAGGGTCTCAGTTCGTAAATACTCCCAATGGTACTGTTTTTACTACAATTGCGGGTAATTATTCTTTTGTTGGTGATCACAAAGACGGATTGGTCGCTGACGCGTATTTTTCGAGCCCATCGGATATTGCGATTAATTCAAGTGGAGAAATGTATATCTGTGATTTTGGCAATGAAGTAATCCGTAAAATATCCTCTGGCAAAGTAACCACCATCGCAGGGAAGCCCAAAACCAATGGAGATGCGAATGGTGTCGGTGCGAACGCTATGTTTTACGCTCCTTCGGGTATTTGGTTAGAAAATGACAATAGCATGTTGATCGCCGATCGAAACAATAAAAAAATCAAACGATTAAATCTCAAGACAAATGAAGTTACAACTGTGATATCCAGTGGTTTAAATTTGCCCACTGATGTTGTTTCCGTTAATGGCTTGATTTATATAGCCGACCAATATAATATTAAGGTATTTGATGGAACAACTGTCAAAATTTATGCAGGTCAGGATGCAGAAACGGGCTATAAAGATGGCTTGGCAAAGGATGCATTTTTTGGCTATTTGTCTTTGTTTACCTACCGATCTGCCGATTCGGCTTTCTTTATTTGTGATACAAAAAACAATGTAATTCGTCGCCTGACACTGCAAACGCCTCCTGTTGTAGATTTTTCTGCAAACAAAACTTCCGTTAACGTTGGCCAGACAGTATCTCTGGTATCTAACTGTAAATACACGCAGGCATACAGTTGGTCTATCACTCCCAATATGTATTCTTTGCAAGCGAATTCTAAGCTTACGGATAAAAATATTTTTGTTTCATTTAGCGCAACCGGATCATATACTGTATCACTTGAGGGCAGTAATTCATCAGACAAGAGTTTGACAACCAAAAATAGTTATATCAACGTATCCAATATAAGCAATCTTAAACCAATAGCCAATTTTGTGGCAGATATTACAAACCCTACCCCAACGCAAACCATTCGCTTGGTTGATTTGTCAGAGAATACTCCCACTGCTTGGAATTGGACCATCAGCCCAGCTACATTTTCGTATGTAAATTCTACAAGCAATTCTTCCAGAAACCCGGAAGTCAAATTCAGTGCTTTGGGCTTGTATTCTGTTTCGCTGAGCTTGTCAAATTCAGTTGGAACAGACCAGATTACCAAAACAAATTACATCACAGTGGCATTGGCATCAACAGAGAATAGCTTGTGTAAACAGGTATTTTTTTACCCCAATCCTTCAAGAAGTCAAGTAAAAGTAATGGGGATAGACAATATTGTCAATGCTGAATTATGGGGGATGGATGGAAAAAAACAAAAAATTTGTATCGATAAGAATGTCATTGATTTGTCTTTTGTATTGCCCGGCGTTTATTATGCCAATGTCCTTGACAATTTATCCAAGATGTATAAAGCCATGATTGTGGTTATTCATTGAGCAATGTGTCCAACATAACAAAGCATTCAATGGGTATAACCAACAAAAGAAAAAACCTGTTTAAAAATGGGTTTTTTCTTTTGTTGTGCTATTTTTTTTTATTTTGTTTGTTGTTGCAGTTTTTGTCGCGATCAATACAAATTGCATGTATACAAACCGCATCTATTTCAATGTCAGATGCCATTGATACCCAATACAACGGGTTAATTCAAGATGTTTCGGTGAGTTCGTATTTTACGATTATACTCTTAATGGGTTTGCTCTTATTGCCAATAAAGGGCCTTGCGATTACCCGCTATATTCAATGGATTCAAGGAATTGCAATGTCGTTAACGGCATTTATTTGTTTAATTGATAGTGAGTTGC
Organism: Flavobacteriales bacterium; assembly: GCA_002737705.1. Lineage (GTDB taxonomy): Bacteria > Bacteroidota > Bacteroidia > NS11-12g > UBA955 > UBA955. Next base: position 37,467 of record NSIM01000011.1, on the reverse strand, counting down.
TGAATTTTTGGAATAGTAAGGTCAATGCACAGGCAATTGAATATTTGCAATTTCCCAAACAATTATTAACCAGTATAACCGGATACCAATTGACATTGCTGTGTGTGGTTATGTGTCTTGTTTTCGGATTGGCATTTCTTTGCGCCAGGGTTTTTGCGACAACTTTTGTAAAGATTTCGCCCACCTTTCTATTCCGATGGAGAATTCTTTTTGTTCTTCCTATACTCATCATTGGCGTGAGGGGGGGCATTGGGAAATATCCCTTGTCTCTGGGGGCTAGTTATTATTCTACCAACAATATACTGAATCTATTGGCGACCAATTCTCTGTGGAACGCCGGTTTTGTCATAGATGAGGGTGGGGTTTTTAAACAAGCAAAAATTGCCATTCTTGATACCAATATTGAGCAAAATGCATTGCGTAAATATGCCTATTCAGATACTATGCCAGGTGGAATCAGCAGAATTCCACGCGTGTTAAAGCCCCACTCTAATGTTTTGATCGTAATATTGGAAGGCTTTGGTGCACATTGGACTGAAAACCGCGATCATCGTGTTTCGGCTACCCCCAATCTCAATCGCATTGGAAAAGAAGGAATAGTTTTTACCAAGGCATACGCTTCAGGCGACCGAACAGACAAAGCCTTGGCAAGCATATTTTCTGCCTGGCCCGGGCAACCTTGGTATGGGTTACTGATAGACCCAAGTCGTTGGAATTTTGTTCATTTGGAAACCTTGCCACAGCGTTTCGCCAAGCACAATTATACAACCCAATTCTTTTATGGAGGAGATATTCAATTTGTTAATATGGAATCGTATTTACGGTATGTAGGATTTTCTAATATTCAGTCTTATGGCCAAGAAAGGAATTCTGTTTGGGGTAAGCACGACAAACCCATGCTTGTTGAAGTGGTCAAGAAACTCAAGTTGCTTCCCAAACCTTTTTTTGCCTCATGGTTAACCCTAAGCAGTCATGAGCCCTATGATATTGTTGAAAACAAAAATCTAGATGAAAAAGAGAAACTGTATACATCTATTGCCTATACCGATGAAGCAATTGGTGAGTTGGTGGAGCATCTTAAGAAAGAAAATCTTTACGACAGCACGCTATTGGTTTTTGTTGGAGACCATGGGAAAATTCCGGGATTGCCTATGTCAAACGAGTATGAACAAGAGTTTTTTAGGATACCTTTAATATTTTCAGGCGGAGCTGTAAATGAATTATACCGGGGAGTATCACCCCAACTTGTTGTAAACCAAACAGATATTTTTGCAACAATCGCTTCACAAATTATTGGAGAAGATACACCCATTCCTTTTTCAAGAAATGTATTTCACCCATCCCATCCGGGAAATTCTCTGTCTTTTGCCAATGACAAAGCTGTTTATACCAGCAATGACAAACAACACGTTGTTTTTTTACAAAAATTCTCATTGGCGACACCCTTGGATTCGCTGTTGCTGGGTCTTCAATCCAACGTTATAAGAAGATATTTTTCGAAATGATATAACCATCATTGTAAGGACATTTATGGATTGCATTGTGGCATTACATTTGTCAAATAAGAATCATGGTAAGAAGTACATTACACTCATGGAAGCTTATTCTTTTTTTACTCGGTATTAATTGTATCGGTTTTTTTTCTGCACGCTATTATTTTTGTATTGTTCAAGGTTCACCCTCTCTCAATAACCAAGGATCATTTCAGTCATTTCAATACAATTCAAAGATGCTCGTCCCTTCGAATGGGTTGAGATTGGGATATGAATCTTTGCTCAAACCAAGATAACGATGTCTTTTGATTTGCATAAGCCACTGCCAACAATAATCAAAGAGGCAGAATCAATTGCTTCACGGTTTAAATTACACCATGTATTTTTTTGGGTTATTTATACCATTATCAATACCTTTTTTATCCGTATGGGCAATAATTGGAGTGATTCGCTCCTAAGACAATTTCCTATTATGACCAGCCATGCACTTGTGGTGTATTTCAATATGTATTATTTGGTACCCAAATTGTTGTTGCATCGCCAGTATTTTATATACCTAATTGCTTGTTTGCTGTTGATAGGTTCGGCTGCATTTCCCATTTCAATGTTATCACATGCCCTTATTATCAATGCGGGAATCAAGGGAGCCGTGTGGTCGTATTTTTTCCTTTTTTTGATATTCTTAAGTCTGCTTTTTAGCATTATTTTGTCCATGACAATTAAGTTGCTAAAAGATTATTACGGAGAACAGGAGCACAAAAAAGAGATGCAGCAAATTCAATTGCAAACAGAATTGAAGTACCTAAAAATCCAAATAAACCCCCATTTTTTGTTTAATTCCCTGAACAATGTCTATGCGCTTACCCTTAAAAAATCGGAATTGGCCCCGCAAATGATTTTGAGATTAAGCAATATTCTTCGCTATATTTTGGAAGAAACGAGCAATGGGAAAGTGTACTTTTATGAAGAATTAAAACACCTTGCCGATTTTGTAGAAATGGAAAAAATGCGTTTAGATAGCCGCGTTACGGTTGTTATGACAATGGAGAATCCCATCAAGAATTCACAGATAGAGCCAATGTTATACCTCACTTTGGTCGAAAACGCGTTTAAACATGGTGCGCAAGTTCAATTAGATGAGGGCTGGGTAAAGATTGTAGGCACATGTTTAGAAAATGGCTACAGATTTTTGGTTGAAAATTCTGTTCATTCAGACACAAGCCGATCAGAAAAAGGAGGGATTGGATTGATAAATTTAGAAAAAAGATTGAATTTGTCATATCCAAATAAACACGTATTGACTGTAGAAAATTCGGATAGTAAATATTCTGTAACACTTGATATAATTTTTTAATATGAAAAACGAGCCCATACGTTGCATTTTTATAGACGATGAACCCCTTGCATTGGAAGTGCTAACGTTACACCTGTCAAATTACCCCCAATTGTGTATCGTGGAGCGCTTTTCAAATGCCGTAGATGCAATTCAATGGATGAAAGACAATACAGTGGATGCCATTTTTACCGATATTCAAATGCCAGGTATATCGGGGCTAGAACTTGTTAAAAATCAATATCCTGCGCCCCATGCGGTTATCTTTACGACTGCATATCCCAATTATGCGCCAGAGGCTTTCGAATTTGAAGCCCTTGATTATCTATTGAAACCAATATCTCCAGAAAGGATTCAAAAAACCATTGCACGTCTAGAAGAGTTCCAATCTTTAAAATATTCTCAAACCCAAGATAGTTCGTTAAAACCTGATTTTGTGTATATAAAAATAGATGGCCATCACCAAAAAATTCACTACGCAGATATTTTATATATCGAGGCATTTGCCGATTATATTAAAATATGGATTGGGCCAGAAAAAAGATTGGTAACCCTGCAAACCATGCGAAATATGGAAAAGGCTCTCCCTCCAGATTTGTTTATTCGAATCCATCGGAGTTTTATTGTGTCAAAAAACAATGTTGTGTCCATTCAACAAAATGGAGTAAAAATTGGAAATAAAATACTTCCAATAGGCAAGAACTATAAAGAATCTATTTTGGCACTTGTGAATAAGCATCGCTTACAATAATAAAACGCCACAAAATCCTTTGTATAATTGTCTGTTCAAAATTGTAATAGTCCCAAAATGTTGATTCTACACCAATCAAATTTTGATATTTCAACAAATCATATACCAATCCCTTGGTAGGTTCTCAAGGCCAATAGGCGACATTCTTCCCAATTGATATCGATTTTCAGATTGGAAGTATTTCTGTCTAATAACCAGTTAAAAACCTTTTCGCTTGGCAAATTGCCTATGAGTTCATCTTTGGCCAGTGGGCAACCGCCAACCCCTCCTAAAGCACCATCAAACCGCCTGCAACCGCTATTGTAAGCCGCATTTACTTTGGGAAGCCAGTCTTCAACTTTTGCATGTAAGTGCACACCAATTTCGATATTGGGCAATCGCTGTTGAAGGTGCTCAAACAAATAGGATACAGTTTCTGGATCTGCATGTCCAAGCGTGTCGGCCAAGCTTATTGTCCGAATACCCAAGGATGCGATTTTTTCAGCCCATTCTGTAACTTCTTCTGTGTTCCAAGGATCCTTATAAGGATTGCCAAAAGCCATACTTAAATAGGCGACAACTTCTTTTCCCGAAACTTCCGCGATGGATTGAATTTGGCCCAGGCGCTTAAAAGCTCCACTGCGACTGGAATTTGTATTTTTTCTTTGGAAGGTCTCACTCAGCGAAAAGGGAAATCCCAAATATCGAATCTTTGGGAAAGCCAAAGCGCTCGTGGCCCCGCGTTCATTGGCCACGATGACCAATAATTTTGTCATGCTTTGAACGCCACTGATTGCTTGGATAACTTCAGCGGTATCTGCCATTTGGGGAATCGATTTTGGATTTACAAAACTTCCACAATCCAATACATCGAATCCAAGACCCAGTAAGTGCGTTAGATAATCTATTTTTACTTGGGTAGGGATGGGTGTCTTGATGCCTTGCATGGCATCACGCGGACATTCAACCAAGGTAAGCCCGGTTAATTTAGTCATGGCGCATCCCTAAATTGATATTGTCCCAACAAGTCTATGCAATTTACTATAAGAAGTCGAAGAAATATTGACTGATTTTTTTATACAGATGGACCCTGTCAGGACCTGATACATTGTGTTTGTGTCCTGGGTATACAAAATAATCCAAATTGACATTTCGGGCTTTCACGGCTTTATCAACGAACATTAAGCTGTTTTGCCAAACAACTACATCGTCATCGGCCCCATGGATCATCAACAAACGGCCCTCTAATTTACCGGCGTATTGTAACAAACTATTGGTTTTGTATCCTTCAGGATTTTCAATGGGCCGATCCATATAGCGTTCTGTATACATGATTTCATAAAAGTTCCAATCAATGACTGGACCGCCTGCCACGCCAACTTTGTATTTTCCGGGTGTGCGTGTCATTAAACTGGTTGTCATGAATCCACCATAGCTCCACCCGTGAATACCAACGCGGGTAGAATCACACCATCCTTGCGACTTTAACCACCGTAAGCCATCCAATTGATCGGCCATTTCCAATGTGCCAACTTGCCTGTGAATAACATTCTCAAAAGCCAAACCCCTGTGTGAAGAACCGCGATTGTCTTGGGTGTATACTATATACCCTTGTTGGGCCATATAGTGCATCCAAAGGTTTCCGCCGCCAAGCCAAGATTCGGTAATCATTTGGGCATGTGGACCACCGTATACATATACCACTACAGGATATTTTTTGTTGGGTTCGAAGTCGGCAGGGAAAAAAATGCGGTGGTATTGGTCAATACCATTCACCAAGCGTTTGCCCATTTCAACTTTTCCCAAGGCAAAATCCTGAATGGGATTTGCCGATGAAAACAACATTTTATTGACAACATGGGGGGTTCCGGTTGAAACCAATTCTGCTTTTAGGTCAATAAAAAAGACCTCTCTGGGTGTATTGGAATTGGTCAAGTATACCAAAAGCATGTCGGAAAAAGGATTCAAGAATCCTTTGTTTGTTCCCATAGAATGACTCAGCTGAACCACTTGATTCTGCATCAAAGCTGGTTCAGGTAAACGATCTTTTTTTTGTAAGCGGACGACTTTCCAATCCAAAGCATACAATTGGCGCTCAAGGGGAGAAGAAGCGGTACTTTCAAAAATGAGGTACTTGCCATCTTTCGTAAACCCCAAAACTTCCGTAATTTCCCACTCGCCTTGTGTTAGTTGTTTGATACGTGGCTTTCCCTTCGAAAAAGTAAATAGGTATAGATGGTTGTATCCGTCAGCTTCACTTTGCAAACAAAAATCGGTGTTTGATCCAGGAATAAAAAGAGGGCCTGTTTCGGGTTCGACGTATTTAGGATGACTCAGACGATAATCAATGCCTATCATAGAGCCAGAAATAGCATCATATTTCCTCAATTCCATGGTATTTTGGTCGCGATTGATCCAGCTTATATAAATATAATTGCCATCTGGTGTCCAAGTAATATTGGTTAAATATTGGTCATATTCGCCTTGGGTATTTAAATATACAATATGGTGTAAAAGCAAATGGTAAACCCCGACAGTAACAGTGTGGCTGCTGTCTCCTGCCATAGGGTATTTGATGGTGCTTGGATTGGCCGGGCGGTCTTGGATACCAAACATCGGATAATTGTGGACACGGCGTTCATCCATGCGGTAAAAAGCCAATTTGTCTGATTTTGGCGACCAAAAAAGGCCTTTGTTTATGCCAAATTCATTGCGGTGAACTGTCTGACCATACACAATTCCTTCGCCTCCATCATGGGTAATTTGTTCATAACCGTTCGATTTTTTTTCGCCGAGATTGGATAGGGGTTTTCCATGAGATTGTTGATTCGCATTCGCAATGTAAATATTGTTATTGGCAACCATGGCCGCCATGGACCCATTTTCGTTAAACTCTGTTGCAATCGGACTGGCGTCTTTTGAGAATAGCGTGTAGTTGAAAAGCAGAACAGCATTTGTGGGATTTCCACTTGATGCCAGACTAAGATCTATCGTCAAAATATAGTTTTCGACCTGAAACCAACCAGAAGACGGAGTGGTCCAATGGATGATGGGAATTCCTGTCAATGTTACTGCCTTTCCCACATTTAATAAGATTGTATTGCGGACAAACTGTATAAATGAGTCGGTAGAAATCAGTGCTCTCTTTTTTAAGCTGCTTGCATTTACAGCATATAATATACCAGATTCCAATAAGGTTACTTCATTGCTTCCCTTAATCCAAGAAACCATTTTTGGGCTTTGTGGATAGTTTTTTGGACTAAAACAGTCTTCAATTTTAAGTTTGACTATGGCTGTGGCCGGAATAACAGCAACCATTTTATCGTTTCCATTCGATTGAGAAAAGACATTTGAAGACAGAACAATCGTTGAGATATAAACAATGATGATAGAAATGCGTTTCATTAATAGGGTTTAAGGAGTTTCTAATGCAAATTTGCTGAAAATTTATCAGATGAGTACCATACAATCAATCATTGAATCTGCTTGGGAGAATAGGGCCTTATTAAATGACCCTGCTACTGTAGAAGCCATTGAATCTGTCATAGAAGAACTTGATAAGGGAAGGATGAGGGTGGCAGAACCCTTGGAAAATGGAAACTGGCAAACAAACGATTGGATAAAAAAAGCCGTAATACTGTATTTCCCAACCCGAAAAATGGAAACTTCCAATGCGGGTCCCATGGAATTTTATGACAAAATGCCCCTCAAAAAGAATTATGCCGCATTGGGGGTACGCGTGGTTCCACATGGAGTAGCCCGCCATGGTGCATTTATCGCACCCGGTGTAATTATGATGCCTTCCTATGTAAATATTGGCGCTTACATTGACAGTGGTACCATGATAGATACATGGGCAACCGTGGGTAGTTGCGCACAAATTGGCAAGAACGTACACCTAAGTGGTGGTGTGGGCATTGGGGGAGTGCTGGAGCCTATTCAAGCCGCTCCGGTCATTATTGAAGACGGTTGTTTTGTTGGCAGTCGCTGTATCGTTGTTGAGGGGTTTAGGATTGGAACTGAATCTGTATTAGGCGCTGGGCTTACCCTAACCATGAGCACAAAAGTGATTGATGTTCAAACAGGTATTGCAATGCAAAATGGCCATATACCCCCACGGAGTGTCGTTATTCCTGGAAATACCAAAAAGCAATTTCCAGGGGGTGAGTTTTATGTTCCTGCAGCACTTATTATCGGACAACGAAAGCCCAGTACTGACCTCAAAACTTCATTAAACGATGCATTAAGAGACTATAAAGTGTCTGTCTGATATATGTTTACAGTATTTAATTGTTGAAAATATATGAATGGGATATATCGGGATCAAACATTTTATATGAGCCGATCTTGGGTTACATCAGCTTGCTTTTGGATTGACAATCTATGTTTGCCAATGTCTATGAAATCCTCTAATCAATACACAAGGTTGTAATCCAAATGAAAATAGGATTTGATGCCAAGCGATTGTTTTACAACAACTCTGGATTGGGAAATTATTCGCGTGCAATCATTGGGTCATTGATTCGGTTTTTCCCTGAAAACGAATATTTTTTGTATGTGGCAGATATGCCCACAATAGACAATGCACATCCAGAATCACTGTCTTTTTTAGATTTTTCGTGCGTAACAATTCGCCTTTCAACTCCCGCCAAGCCTCCAACCTCTATATTTCTCTTTCTTAAGGCGGTAGCCAAATTTCAGCCTTGGTGGCGAACTTGGGGAATGGGTTTAATGGCAGGGAAGGACGGGGTAGACGTATTTCATGGATTGTCCAATGAAATGCCCTTAGATCTGCCCCCAGGGGTTCGAAGTATTTGCACCATACACGACGTCATCTTTAAAGAACTTCCTGGGTATTACCCTTTCATTGATCGAATAATATACGATTGGAAAACCCAGAAAGCCCTCAAAAACTCTGGGATGATACTACTTACCAGTGTGCAAACAAAGCTGGCACTCGACAAATACTATCCCAATTTTCTGGGTAAAAAGTCAGTAGTATATCAACCCATTCACCCTGATTTTTATGCAGTTCAGCATACAACATCGCCCAAAAAATCTGCATTTTTATCTGTAGAAGCGGGTTCTAATTTAAAATCGGGTTCGACCAACTATTTTGTCTACCAAAGCAGTTTTACCGAAAGAAAGAATCATTTGGCATTGGTGGAGGCATTTTCTCTCATTCAAAAGCAAATTGATTGGAATTTGATTCTAGTGGGGATTGATGGCCCAATGCGGCTTCAAATCGAGCAGCAAATCGCAGCGTTGCACTTAGAAAAGCGAATTCGAATAATGGTTGATGCACATCATTCGCTGCTCCTGACAATCGTGATGGGTGCATCGGGATTTGTGTATCCCAGCATGAGTGAAGGATTCGGGATACCCTTGGCGGAGGCGGCTGTTGCCGGTTTGCCAATGGCGGTTTCACGCATTCCTATTTTTATTGAAATCGCAGAGGATACACCGGTATATTTTCATCCAAACAATATCGAAGAAATGGCGGCTGCAATGATGCAGATAAGCTTGCCCGAAGAACAGGTTAGGCAACGCCAAAAAGTGGGCGCTATTCTCGATAAAATAGATTCTAAGACCATCGCCAACAATTTAATGCAGGCGTATTTGAATCCTTCATAATACACCCAAAATTCACATACTATCCAGTACAGCCAGAAACCTGAACTGCTGCGGTGACAAGTCAAAAAAGCTTTGGAGATCAAATCGGGGAAGCCTTGGACAAAATTGAAACCATTCATCGCATGTTGGTAAACCATACTACACAATGCGGTGGGATTAAGCAAAAAACAATGCTTGCAAGGTCATACAAAATTACCCGTGTTTGGTGCGGCTTATTGGCAGTCAAAGAACTATTTGAATGGAGAATTTGGCTCTTTTTTGATGGTGTTGTATGTGAGTAGGTCGGCAAGTTTGGGAAAAAACTTATTGATTAAGATAGCCAATTTACCTTGCAAGGTCAAAATGAGGTATAATTTTTTGTGCTTGATTGCTTTCCAGGTCGCCTCGGCTACCGCCTCGGCCGACATGAGTTTTGTTTCATCTAAAGGAGTTTCGTTTTGAGGATTTCCTTCGGAATTAAGGGCTGTTTTTCGGATATTGCTTTCCGTATATCCAGGACATACGATTAAAACATGCAATCCGTTTTTTATATTCTCACACCGCAATCCCTCCAAAAACCCCTGCATTGCAAATTTGCTCGCACTATATCCAGTTCTTGCAGGCAATCCCTTGAAACCAGCAATGGAAGAAATGCCCACGACAGATCCATTTGTACGCAGTAAATAGGGAAGTGCATGCTTGGTACAATATACAGTTCCCCAAAAATTCGTATCCATTAATTTAGCCAATACGGAGGTTTCGGTATGGGCGAAAATACCCCTCATGCTAATCCCGGCATTGTTGATAAGAATGTCTATACGGCCAAAACGATCAACGCAGGTAGCCACAAATCGTTTACAATCATCATTGATTGAAACATCGCCCTGAACAGAACACACGTCTACACCGAAAGACTTGCAAATAGTTGCAGAGGCCTCTAACATTTCGCTTGATCTTGCCATGATGCCCAAGGAAAAATCGTTTTTAGCCGCATGGATAGCCAAGGCCTTTCCGATGCCACTAGAAGCACCTGTAATCAATACAACCTTATTCATGGGTTTATAACCATTTGATGCTACATCCAATTGCATCTGTTTGTGGATAGTCTATTACAAGGCCATCGAGGGAAAATTCTATGGCATCTTCTAAATACACTTGGGTTACTGCTTTTGGGTTGTTCCAACAATCATCAATGGCTCCTTTATAGACCAATTCTCTACGGGCATTGAATAAGAATGCTTCGGGTGTTTTGGTGGCGCCCAGTCTACGCAATATTGTTTGTTCTTCGTCGTGCAAATAAGAAAACGGCACTTTGTATTGCCTCACCAATCGAACCATTTCTTCAAAACTATCTTGCTCTTGAATGCGAATATTGTTTCCATTAATTGCGATAACTCCCAAATTGTCTTCTTCATATCGCCTTGCGAGTTCAATAATTCGGGGCCAATAGGCTTTCGCATAAGGGCTGTGGTTACAAATTACAACAATTAACAAAGCACTCTTGTCGGCAAAATCATAGGTGCTTACCCGATAACCTCTTGTGTTTCCGAGTTCAAAGTGCTGCAATTTTTCTCCGATTTTCATGGTCAATGGTATTGAAGTGCAATGTACACAATCTACATATCATTTGTGGGTTTTTTGTTTGTTATAGCATTTGGGAAGATGGGTATATTCGGGTTAAATTTGTATGAACAATGGATCAGTTTATTATTTCAGCCAGAAAGTATCGACCCACAGCATTTGAAGAAGTGATTGGACAGCGTCAGGTGACTGAAACCTTGTTGCATGAAATCAATGGCAATCAACTGGCGCAAGCGTTTCTTTTTACCGGTCCAAGAGGGGTTGGAAAGACAACGTGTGCCCGTATTTTGGCTAAGGTGATTAATGCCAAAGATGGGGGAGATGCGAACCAAGACTATGCATTCAACATCTTTGAACTCGATGCCGCCAGTAACAATTCAGTTGAAGACATCCGTCATCTCATTGACCAAGTTCGTATACCGCCCCAAATTGGAAAATACAAGGTGTATATTATTGACGAGGTACACATGCTTTCTGCCCAGGCATTCAATGCGTTTTTAAAAACATTGGAGGAACCCCCATCCTATGCAATTTTTATTCTTGCAACCACCGAGAAATACAAAATTTTGCCCACGATTTTGAGTCGTTGTCAGGTGTTTAATTTTAACAGAATTCAAATACGTGACATGGTTGAGCACCTCAAGGGCATTTCCGTTAAAGAAAACATAGAAGCCAGTGAAGATGCGTTACACCTTATTGCCAGTAAGGCAGACGGTGGATTGCGAGATGCCTTAAGCATGTTTGACCAACTGGTTAGCTTTGGCGGCGGTCGAATTGACTATGAGTCGGCTGTCGAAATTCTCAGTGTTGTGGACCTCTCTACCTATTTTGAAATAACAGCTCTTTTGAGCCAATCGAATATTTCTGATGCATTGATGCTATACGATACCAGTGTAAGTAGGGGGTTTGATGGGGCAACATTTTTGGGAGGATTGTCTTGTCACTTGCGAAATTTGGTTGTAAGCAAGCAGTTAAAAACGCGGGTATTACTGGATGTTTCCGAATCTTTTAAGTCTAAATATGTCGAACAATCAGGGCAATTGTCATTTTCATTTATTCTCAATGGATTAAACCTGGTTTGCGAAACAGAAGAAAAATACAAATCGAGTAGAAACACGCGCTTACTTGTAGAACTATGCCTGATGAAATTGGGCCATCTCAATAGTTTCATCCAACATATTCCCTCATTAGAAGATGTAAAAAAAAAACTAATACAACAATCTCCTGATGTGCTTGTCAAAGGCAATGTGTTCATGCCTCATGCGAATGTGAAACCAATCCCTGCTTCTTCAATCCTTGCGCCCTATATTGTAGAAGAAAAACCCAAGACAGAAAGTACACGACAACAATCCAGTGGTTTTAGCCAGTTTAAAGAAAAAAGAGAAAAGGACATCCTTGCGTCTTCTGCCAAACAATATGACAATGAAATTGGGGGCGATGAACTGGGTTTTCAATCTCCCAATTTGAATGAAAGTATCGCTCCAACGCATGCATTAACCCCTTCAGACAATCAAGCAGAAAAATCAGTAGCAAAGCCAATTCAAGAGATATGGACAGAGTTTTGTCAATCTCAAAGGCCCAGAATTGCAACATGTCTTAAAAACCTAGATGTTGAACTTTGCAATGGTTTATTCGTTGTTCGCCTTAATGCAAACAATCAAGAAGACATTGTTGAAGAAATCCGAACCTCTTTAATGGGGTCATTGCGCTTGCATTATCCCTCTACAATAATTCGGAATATTACAACTGTCATGGAAGAAAAAGTCTTGGATGAAAGAAAACCCTATTCAGATAAAGAAAAGCTTGATTACCTCAGTAAGAAATTTCCTGACTTGAAGGGTGCAATTGAAACTTTGCACTTGCGATTGCCTTAGTTAATTGTATTTATTCAAAAAAATCCCCACCCAAATTCGTTATTTTTGTGTACATTTTTAATGTCTGACATATCCTTTAACAATACCGCTATTGCATTTGCCCATAAAAGCAAAAGAGACTTATCAAAGGCAAGATTGCTGTTCAAATCTTTTAGGTATTCTGGATTGTTAAAACATGGTCCTTTACTCGCAAAAATAGTCATTGCCTTGGGTCTAAAATCCTTGATCAAACAAACAATATTCAAACAATTTTGCGGTGGTGAAACAATTGAGGAATGCAATGCAACAATCCATTTCCTTGCCCAAAGCCGCTTGGGGACAATTCTTGATTATTCTGTTGAAGGAGAGGAAGATGAAACAAATTTTATCGCAACATCCGAAGAAATTATTCGAACCATAGATTTGGCATCTGGCAATTCAAATATTCCTTTTTGTGTATTCAAACTTACCGGTATTATGCCCTTTGAAACATTGGTTTTTATGAGTCGGGTTATTGTTGGGGGGTCTATTACCAACATTGATTTGTTACAGAAAAGCATTTTGTATCTCGAAACAAATGACGATTGTGACCCTCAGGTTTTAGATACTCACCGAGAGAATTGGGCATTGGGTTCAGCAAGATTCAATCTCATATGTTCAACGGCGCATTCAAAGGATGTACGTTTGTTTGTGGATGCCGAAGAATCATATATACAAACAGCCATTGATTTGCTTGCCGAAAATGCAATGGCCCAATACAACCAGTCTAAGGCTATTGTATACAATACCGTTCAACTCTATCGCCACGATCGTTTAGAATACCTTCGGCAGCAAATTCTGTCAACTCGACATTTTTTAGGGGTCAAGTTGGTTCGGGGAGCCTATATGGAGAAAGAACGTGAGCGCTCAATTTCAATGGCCTATGAAAGCCCAATCCACAAGAACAAAGAAGCCACTGATCGAGATTATAACGCAGCGGTTTCGCTTTGTATGGAGCACTTAAACCGCGTGAGTATCTGCATTGGAACCCACAACGATGAAAGTAATCTTTTGGGAGTGCGGTTAATGGAGAAAAAAAACATGTTGCCGGGTGATGAACGTGTGTATTTTTCGCAATTATTAGGGATGAGCGACCATATTAGTTTCAATCTTTCGAACATCGGCTATCGTGTTGGCAAATATGTACCCTATGGGCCTGTTTCTGGCGTTATACCTTACCTTACCCGTCGTGCCCTAGAAAATAGCGGTATGTCTGGTCAAATGGGACGAGAGCTTCAATTAATTGAACAAGAATTAACGAGAAGAAAGGGATGAATTTGAAGAAGGATTGGTATAAATGGGCGGCGGCAATATTGCTTTTATATGTTCTATTGGGTGGATTGGTATTGCCATTACGACCTGGTATTGTTGGAATTTCTCCGATTCGTATCGAAACTGGAAAAACTGTCGAAGTAGAAGTTAAGGTCTCCAATTCACAGTGGACAGACCCCACACAAATTTCGGCACCTTATCCCAAATCGCTATTTTTTGTTTCCGAAAAAGCGGGCACATTGTTGGTCAAACACTACCAAGATTCAGCATCTGTTATCAGTACCGCCAAAGACAGCTTGAACACAATGCTGGCTTGGGTTGCCAATGGGGTTAAATATTCTGTAACTTCAATGTATGTCAAAGGGACATGTAATTTTCGTATGGGAGACAATCCCATTCCCAACGAGATGTATTCTGTTTTTATTCAATTGAGCAATGGGAAATATTTGGGATTGCCCGAAGCAGTGTTTATTTATCGGGGCAATTCAGATACCATTGGACCCGAGAATGGCTTAATATCAATGAATTCCTCGTTTAACAATAATATTCCTCGGTTCGAAATGCGTTTCCCCAACAGGACAGTTCTCAATGAAAGTGTACGAAACTTGTTTTACCATGTTCCAATGTGGTTTGCCATGATTGCGTTGTTGTCAATTTCGGTTTTTTATGCCGTAAACTATTTGCGTTTTCAACGCTTAGAAGATGATGCAATGGCTGATTCATTGATTAAAGTGGCTCTGTTGGCGGGAATATTGGGATGTGTTACGGGTGCGATTTGGGCCAGGGTAACCTGGCATTCCTGGTGGCCTCGTGAAGACCCAAAACTCAATGGAGTGGCAATCGGAATGATGATGTATTTTGCATATTTGCTTTTGAGATCTACCCTTAGCGATCCATACCAACGTGCGCGCATTACATCGGTGTATTCGATTTTTATTTTCCCCATATTTATTGCTTTAATCCTAATTATGCCAAAATTATCGCCCAATTCTTTGCATCCAGGTGCTGGCGGAACTGTAGGATTCTCCAAATACGACTTGGATTCAACCATGCGCTTATTTTTTTACCCGGCAATATTGGGATGGATTTTTCTTTTTTATTGGATCTCAAATTTGCATTTACGAATCACTAAACTCTTAGAAAAAGAATAATAACCAAACGAATGAACTCAATAGACACATTAGATTCTCAGACTGCTGAAGCGCTTAGTCAACACAATAACTTCAATGTAGTGTATTGTGTGTTGCTTGTAATTTTTATTGGTATTTTGCTTTACCTGCTTCGCTTGGAAAGAAAAATCGCACGATTAGAAAAACCCCAATCATGAAACCCTTTCATATTATTTTGCTCTGTATCGCTGGTATTGGTATTGCTTTGGTTGTTAGCTTGTATGGAAATACAACCCAGTACGTTGTTTTTCCTGATGCAAAACGAATGGCCCAAGAAAATCCTGGAAAAGATGTACACGTTGTCTGCAAACTCAACAAAGCCAAGCCAGTCATATATGATGCCCAGGTAAATGCCAATCGATTAGAATTTAACGCCTTTGATTCACTTAACAATGAGTGTGCGGTCGTCTTCACGAAGCCCAAGCCCACACAATTCGAACAACTCGAAAAGATGGTTTTGATTGGATATTACGAAAAAGATCATTTTTTGGCAAATGAAATACTCTCCAAATGCCCTTCAAAATATGTAGAATCTCCACCAAAAATTGTTAGGCAATGAAAACCGAAAGCCCAATTACCTATTTCAATGGCGAATGGCTTTGGCTTGGCAATATTGGTCATTCTATGGCTGTGATTGCCTTCCTTGCGGCAATCATGTCGGCTGTATTTTATTTTTGGCATGAAAAAACGGCATTGTCTCGCGATTTGGTCTTTGCCAAGAGATTGTTTCAATTGCATGTTTTTAGTGTGATTGCCATGTTCGTTGTTTTGTTTATAGCAATTTTTTATCACCGCTATGAATATTATTACGCCTGGCGCCATTCGAGTAACGCGCTCCCTGTTTATTATATGATATCGTGTTTTTGGGAGGGACAGGAAGGAAGTTTCCTTCTTTGGCTTTTTTGGAATGGTCTAATAGGCTTGGTTTTACAACGGGTTGCCAAAAATTGGGAAAGCCCTGTAATGGTCGTTATTGCCTTTGCCCAAATTGCGCTAAGCTCAATGTTAATGGGTTTTCATTGGGGTGAATTTAGCTTGGGAAGCAGCCCTTTTGATTTATTGCGTGAGCAAAGGCCCGATTTTTTAGAGATTCCCATTTTGGGCCAAATGGGTGTCGAAAATTACCTCCAATTGTTCAAGGACGGCAATGGTCTCAACCAATTATTGCAAAATTATTGGATGGTTATTCATCCACCCACATTATTTCTGGGATTTGCAACCGCCATTGTCCCCTTTGCATACAGTTTGGCTTCATTGTGGCGTAAAAACGACCGCGGATGGATACCCTTTGCACTCATCTGGAGCTTGGTTTGCGTCGGCATTTTGGGGTTGGGTGTAATTATGGGAGGGTTTTGGGCTTATGAGAGCTTGTCCTTTGGGGGTTATTGGGCTTGGGATCCTGTCGAAAATGCCTCGCTTATGCCTTGGTTGATCATGGCAAGCGCTGCCCATATGTTGATTATCACCAAGTCTACCGGTCGCCATGTATTTACCTCGCATTTACTCGTTCAACTTGCCTTTTGGTTGGTATTGTACGCCACTTTTCTAACCCGCAGTGGCATATTGGGGGATTCTAGCGTTCATTCCTTTACAGACCTAGGACTTTCTGGGCAATTGCTCATATTTCTGTTGGCTTTCTTGGCATTGGCCTTGGTGGTTATTTTGCAAGGCAAACAACGAAAATGGGCATTGTATAGCATTGCTGGATTTTTTTTCATCCCAATGGCCCTTGCCTATGGCATAGAAACACCCGAAAAATTGGAACTATTTTACCAGTGGTTAAAAGGATTGGGAACAATATTGTTTTTGGGGTGGTTGGTATTTTATCTGTATTTGTTATTCCAACGAACCAAAGCCGATTTGGGAGATGAATTGATTCATTCCCGAGAGTTTTGGATGTTTTTGGGGTCTATGTTTTTGATATTGTCTTTGGTTCAGGTATTTGCGGGAACCTCAATTCCTGTATTCAATAAATTGTTTGGATACAAAACAGCGGTTCCTACTGCCGCAGACTATAACCGTGTTCAATTGTGGTTGGCAATGCCCATCATGTTATTAATGTCTTTGGGATATTGGTTCAAATTTCGAGAAACAGCGTTTTCGACAATCAAAAAACCCTTGTTTTTTATTTTGTTGGCGAGTATTGGCATTACTTTTTTGCTGGGGTATGGTTTTGCCATTGTGGGTGCCAAATTTATCCTATTTTTATTTCTTGGCGTTACACTTGTACTTTCCAATTTACTCTATGGATTTAAGAAAAAGAAATTTGAATGGATCCGTTGGGGTGGAAATATAACACATATAGGATTTGGAGTTTTGTTGATAGGGGTATTGGTCTCATCGGTTAATAAAAATATTCTCTCTGCCAGTAGAGAGGGGATTGATCTTGCACCAGAAGTTGACTCAAAGGGAAATCAAGACAAGAAAGGCATTAAATTTAACCGAGAAAATCAATTGCTATACAAAGGAAAGCCCCAGCAATTAAAAGGATATACAGCAACTTATATTGATAATATACAAGGTGTTAAAAATGATAGTATTGACAAATACTTTAAGGTTTTATTTGTAAATAGAGACGAATCCGGAAAAATTCTTGACAGTTTTGTTTTGATGCCAAAAACACAAAACAATCCCAAAATGGGGTTGTTGGCAGAACCCTCAACGAGGCATTTCCTCCACAAAGATATTTTTACCCATGTTGGCTATGAAAGTGGAATGGATCGCAAGGAGCCATTTAGCAATTTTCGGCTCGACACGATGGGTTTTTACAAGCCATTCATTACGCAAACAGGAAAAGTAGTGATGCGTATTGATAGTATAATCCGATCTGTCAATGGCGACGGCCTATCGATTGTATTGACGGTAAAGGCGAAGCGTTTACAAGATTCCGTTTGGTTGCGCCCCGCATTTTTAATCAATGAAAAAACGGGCTCTTTCAATAGTATCCCTGCAGAAGACAACCGATTTGGTATTATGATTTCCATACTCAATATTCAAATCACAGATTCAACCCCAAACACAAACAATATACGTTTTGTGATTCAAAGTGGTGAAAAAACACCCGTTTGGGATTATATTGTTATACAAGTGATTGAATTCCCTTGGATTAATTTGGTATGGGCTGGCACCATCATTATGGTTTTTGGTTTTATTTTGGCGATAGTGAACCGAATACGTAAGCAAAAACAATTTATACCATGACAGGCAGGATCCTTATTTGGGGCTATGGAAAACTTGGTTCTTCTATTTTTCAAGCCCTTGACAAGGCAAACATTCCTGTATCTGCCCTGATTCGCTCTTCTGAGAAAGTCTTGGATGAAGAAAAAAGCAATGCCAATACTGTGTTTCGCAGTGATTTGCCTATTATTTCGCCCAACATCATGGTTGACAGATTAACCAGCGCAGAACTCGGTGCCTATCTGTTGCCTGAAGATACCGTGTTTGTTACCTTGCCCGATCGATTGATTGTGAATGCGATTGAGTCTCATCAGAGTGATGGTGTGTGTTTTATTCATTGCAGCGGTGCCACGCCAATTGTACAATTGAACAAGGGCGCATCTGGGGTTTTTTATCCTTTTCAAACATTTTCTGGAAAAACCCCTGTTGATTGGTCTACAATCCCTGTATTTATTGAATCTGAAGATGAGAAAGTATTGCAGAAATTGGAGTGGATCGCCCAAATATTGGGGGTAAAATCTATCCAAGTAATGAATAGTGCAAATCGTGAATACCTACATTTGGTAGGGGTTTTTGCAAATAACTTTACCCAAACCATGGCGATAATTTCCCGTAATTTGTTAATAGATGCCCAAATGGATCAACAGTGGGTGGTTCCTATTTTGGAAAAAACAGCCCTCCATTTAACCGATAAAAATCCTTGGGATTCTCTCACAGGTCCAGCGAGGCGTGGGGATAGCGACACAATGGCTAAGCACAATGTCTTGTTGGGCTCCAAAGCCGATTTGCTGGGTATTTACAATGCCTTGTCATCGTATATTTCTAAACATATACCCGATTCGAAAAAGCAATAATAGATTTTATTTGTTTACGGTTAAACGAATGCCCAGATACAGGGTAAAACCATTGGTAGGCCCCCAAGCATACCCACCATCAAAGCTATTGCTCTCAGGATTTTCCCAATTGACCACCGGGTTGTGTTGTGTTACATTTCCCAAATTCTCGCCCCCAATATAGGCTTCGAATTGTTTGCCAAAGTCTTTCCGAATTTGAAGGTTGACAATTGTATACCAAGGACTATACCCCTTATAATGACCTCCATGGCTAAAGGTGGAATAAAAAGGCAATCTTTTTGGACTATTGGTCTGACAAACGCCATCAAAATACCAACGGTTTCGGGTTTTATATTGTAAAACAAGCAATCCACGATGAACCGATTGAAGTGCTTGCTGCATAAAGTGGCTGTCTAGCCATAAGCGACTATCAATCCATCTGTAGCCAAACTTGAATGTAAATCGTCGGGAGAAATAACCACTTATTTCAATTTGGGCATTGCGTGTTCTGCCAGCCTGATCGCCACTTACTGAGTGAATTAATACCCGTGTGGGTGATTCATCTCTATCGGCAACAACCTGGCTTAAAAACTGTGTTTCGAAAACATCAAAAACAATTGTAGCAGGATACCCCGCAATCGACAGGTCTTTTTTGTAACTCAGTCCATAATTCCAAGCTTTTTCTTGTGGCATCCACTGATTATTGGCAATGTTGTTTGAACTGAAGCGACGTCCATTGATCAAGGAAGGCAAATTTTCGGACACAAAATAAGCAGTCCTTCTTGCCAATCCTCCCTGAAAATTAAGCCTCTGGGTTTTGCTGATCGCCCATTTAAGAAGGACTCGTGGTGTAGCATAGAATCCAAAAGTGGTGTTATAGTCATATCGAAGTCCAATTACAGAGGATAGTATAGGCTTTTCGATTGTATATTCTGTAAAAGCACCTATATTATGTTGCCATCCATCCATTTGCCAATCAAGGCCCATATTGTCTGTAAGTGATTCTGTTAAATGGATGCCAGAATAGGAAATACCCGACTTTGTATACTGCCCATTTTTGGAGGGTGTTTGGTATAATGAACTGTAGAAAAAGCGGTCTTCTTGGCCCTTGTATTGTCTGTTTTTCAATGAATTCAATACCCCGTCAAGCGAATGGGATGATACTTGAAAAATATTGCCAATACTTCGATTTTGGTCTTCCGATAAAAACACACCCAACTTTCCATATACTTCAACATGGTTTTCATTTAGGTCGAATTGAAATGCTTTTGGATCAGTAGACAATTCAGTCAATTTGCCAGGCACAAGGGTACCTCCCTTTTTTCGATCGGTATAGCCCATGAATCCCAATTGCTTTTCACTTTTTTTGCCCTGTATTTGCAGGTGATCTCCAATAAAAAATTTTTGTGAAATTGGCATGTCGGCCAAACCATCACCACCCATATCACTGCTACGGTATTGTCCACCAGAGTGAAGGTAAATATGGTTCAAGGCTTTCTTGGAAATTAAGTGTTTGTGAATTAGGTTAAATTCTGAACGTGCTTGATGGTTCGCGTAAATATTAAGAAATATTTTCGGATCGTTTACATCGGCTTTTAAATTGTAATTTATGGCTCCCGTGAGGGCCTCGGATCCCAAGCTAACTGAACCTGCACCCTTAGCAATATGCACTCCCGAAACCATAGGGCCTGGTATATTGGAAAGGCCATTTAATGTAGCCAATCCATTTATGGAAGGGATATTTTCCCGACTCATGAGCACATATTTCCCGGCCAAGCCCAACATTTCAATTTGCTTGATCCCAGAAACACCATCGGCATTTGAAATCTCGACGGTATTGTTAAGTTCAAAACTTTCGGAAAGGGTGCAGCAAGCCGCTTTTTTGAATTCCGATGCGGTAATAATCTCTTCCAGTCTAATCCCTTTGCTGTTAAAGTAGGCGCCCCTTTCAGCGTTTATTTCGACCTTTTCTACGCTATCAATAACCGACTGAGTACTGTCTTTATTTGGTTTTTGCTGGGCGAAAGAATAAGTTGCAATACAGAATGCGATACAGGCTGTTATTGGTGTTTTCGCAGCTCCCATTCGTCTTTGTTATTGCGGTATTTACAACAATCTGGCAAATTTTCGTACACTGTATTACTGGCTTTTACTTTTTCGGTATCATGTCCTGCCATGGCAACAATATTGTGAAGTTGAATTTCTCCTATTTTTCGGGGATCGTAGCTGATGGTTACTTGATCCTTTTCAATGGAATACATGGCCTTATAGATACCTTTTTTGTCTAAGGATTCTTCAATTCTTTCTTTACACATTCCACAGTTTCCTTCAACTTGGAACGAAACAGTGATTTTTTTGGGTGGCTTAGACAATGAAAATCCCATATTGCTAAAAACACATACGCCGAGAAGCAACACTATAATTTTTTTCATATTTTTTTATAACTAGTTTCTATTTTGAAAACTGTAATAACAACAAATGTACCAAAGATTTTGGCAGAGGCGCTCAAAAAAAAACAAATAACAAACATTCCATGGGAATAAAAAAAATGACCAGAACAAAAATTACAAGTGTATTAAAAGACGAAAATTTGGTTGTAATATCGCGATTAAGTATGAAATGGTCTACTCTTTTCCGGGTCAAAACAGTATTTCCCGATCAAGTGGATTCGCTTTCACTGAAACGGGTTTTTGGTGTACGGGATTTGACATTTTTTGGCATTGCGGCGATAATTGGAGGGGGTATATTTAGTTCGGTTGGCAAAGCCTGTTTTGATGGTGGCCCTGCTGTTGTTTATTTGTTTATTCTCTGTGGAATTGCGTGTGCCTTTGCCGCAATGTGTTATGCCGAATTCGCTTCAAGGATACCCATTTCTGGCAGTGCATATACCTATGCTTATGCTTCTTTTGGAGAACTTTTTGCTTGGATAATTGGTTGGGCGCTGATTATGGAATACGCCATTGGAAATATTTATGTTGCGTTTGCTTGGTCTGGATACGTTGTTCACCTTCTCGATCAATTTGTGTATGTATTGCCTCGTTGGCTGGTTACAGATTGGTCTTCTGCCCACGATGCATTTAAACACGCAAATTCCACTACCGTTAACTTTGATTCGCTAATGGCATACAAACTTTCTCCAAGATTGGCAGGTTTTCACATTGTTTTTGATGCCCCAGCACTGATCATTAATCTTCTCATTACAATGTTGGTTTATAGGGGGGTTAAAGAATCTCGCAATGCTACCAATGCAATGGTAATATTGAAATTGATTGTCATTGTGTTGGTTATTGTTGTGGGTGTTTTTTATGTCGACATATCGAATTATAAACCTTTTTTGCCTAGGGGTTTTGGAGGCGTAATGGCAGGTATTTCTGCCGTATTCTTTACTTACATAGGATTTGACGCAGTGAGCACAATGGCCGAAGAATCCCATAACCCCCAACGCGATTTGCCCAAAGGCATGTTTTACTCATTGCTAATTTGTACCATCTTGTATGTTCTCATCGCAATCGTACTTACAGGAATGGTTCCTTATACTGCCCTGGGTGTTATAGATCCATTGGCATATGCGATGGCGGAAAAAGGAATACTTTGGATGGAATTGCTTGTTTCTGTAGTGGCTGTTATCGCAATGGCAAGTGTTTTGTTAATATTTCAAATGGGGCAACCCCGAATATGGTTAAGCATGGCTAGGGATGGGCTCTTACCGCCTGCTTTTGCAAAGGTGCATCCCAAATACAAAACACCTTCTTTTGCAACAATTGTAACCGGAATACTCGTGGGTCTTCCAATTTTGTTTACCAATGAGAATTTCGTACTTGATTTTACCAGTATAGGAACTCTCTTTGCATTTGTTTTGGTTTGTGGGGGTGTATTGATGTTGAAACCCCGAAAAGAAAATGACAGAAAAGGTTTCCTAATGCCATTTGTTAATGCCCAATACCTTTTTCCTTTATTGATTATCGCTTCTATTGTCACAGTTCAATTGACCTTGCCAAACTACTTTTTCGAGCTCTTGACCCCAGCCAATTGGAATAAAATTTTCTGGTTTTCAAATGGGGTGTATTGGCTCTTTTTGTTGACAATGGCGTCACTGTCGTTTTTTCGACAATGGTCATTAATTCCACTTGTCGGGGTGAGTATTTGCGCTTATCTCCTTACTGGAATGAAGTCAAATAACTGGTATTGGTTTTTGGGTTGGCTTGCCTTGGGATTGTGTGTATATTTTTTATACGGATACCGCAAAAGCAAACTGGCGATTTCCCAATGCTTTGCCAAAGAAATAGAACTCCGCAAGGACGTTGCCAAAATCCGGAAAAATGAAGATATTCTGTAATACCTATTTCTTTAACGAACAAACAACAAACTATAGATTATCACCAAGTCAATGATAGAAATGGAAAACAGGGATGTCCCTGAACGCAAAGAAAAGAAGATATCTGACGTCATTCAACGGGTGTATAACAAATACCGTATTACCCAAAAAATGGATGAGATAGAATTGGTAAAAGTATGGGAAGACATTGTCGGGGAGCTTATCTCCAGGCATACTTCCTCAATTTCCATGAAAGGGAAAACCTTGTATGTTACATTTGACCAAGCCCCTTTAAAAAACGAAATGTTTTTGCAGAAAGAATTAATCATAAAGGCTGTTAATGAAAGAATGGGAGAGGGGTTTTTGAAAAAAATATTTATTGGGTAAGGAAGGCATTTTAGAGGTAGATATCCTATATAGCAGTCGAAATTTTGGTTTTTTTGAGCCTTGCTTTATCGATGCTCACATTGAGCTCAAATCCTATGATTGTGGTAAGCATATTGATATAGATCAATACCATTAGGGCGATTATTGCACCAATTGATCCATAAACCTTATTATAAGCATTGAAGTTGTTTACATAAAAACCAAATGCAATTGTCGAGAGTCCTGCCAAAACAGATGCCATTGTTCCACCAGGGGTAAAAAAACGCCATCTTTTGGAATTCGAAGGACCAAAGAAGTAAATACTGGAAATGATGACAAACATCAATGCAGCCAATATGATGTATTCGAGAAAAAGTATACAAAATTCATAGACACCCGCCAACGGCCAATGATGCGTGTTGATATAAAGAACGCTTTGGAATGCCCATGTTAAAATAAGCAAAGCAATAATGATGAGTATTGTTAACCAAAAGGTTAAGAATATTGCTTTGCCACGAATTTGGAGCCAATTGTTTTTTTTTCCTTGCGGCAATCGATGATCAAATGAAATGATAAGTAAATGGAAGGCATTTGAGACAAAATACAGTGTTGTAATAAAACCAAAAGACAATAATCCGGTATTCTGCTTATTGAGAATTTCGAGAATGGTGCCGTGAATTTCTTGGAAGCTTTGTTTTGGCAAAACCTTACCCAATTCTTGTATAAATTGTGTTTTTAGACCATAAAATGGAAGATATGCGATGAGCGTTAGCAGAAAAATAATGGCGGGAAAAAGGGCGAGAAAAAAGTTGAAACTTAAACTCGATGCCCTAGAACTCAAATTTTCCTTATACATCGCTCTCCAAAAATAGGTCCCCACATCATAGATACTTTCACCCTGAAAAGCCACGAGGCGTTTATTTTTTAAGTACAGAAAAAAACGATTTGTGGGCATTTCAAATCCTCCCATTGATTCGGGTTTCAAGTCATTTTCTGACTCGCCATTGGACGGGGTTGGTGTTTTGTTTAGCAACGACTTATATAAGGGAGCAGCCATGGGAAATTAAAAACCGTATTTTTCTAGTATAATGTCTGGAATTTTAACAGGACGAAGATCATGCTTTCTGGCATAAAACATTTCAAGTTTGGCCGTATTTAACAATTCGTCTTTTTGGTTGTATGTCTCGAAAAGAAATATACACCGAACAGCCGGTTTTTCAGGAATCAATACTTCGATACGCAATACATCATCATATCTGCCAGCTTTTTTAAATTCTATTTGCATAGAACGAACTGGCATAATAAGCCCATTGTCTTCCATCTCTTTATAGCTTAGGCCTTTACTTCGCATTTGTTCTGTTCTGGCTTGTTCAAAATACCAGGCATACACGGAGTGGTGGACAAAACCCATTGGGTCACATTCGGAGTAGCGAACGCGGATTAAATGTGAATACTGCATCGTCAATAGCGTATTGTGAATGTTTCTTTTATTTGTTCTTTTCGGGCAAACGCAAGTCCAATGGTAAACAAATCTATCGAAACAGTAAAAGGGCCGTACTTTTCAATTTGTTTCCACCGCTGTTGTTGATACAAACTTCGATTTTTGTTGAGCATCACAAATGCGCCATCAGACCCCAATCTCGGGATTAGCCAATCGAGTATTTTCCAAAATTCGTCTTCTTCAAAGGAATCATGCAAAACAAACAATCCAATTTCATCTAGGGTGTGTAATTTTTGGATTATATCAGATGCGGATTGATATGTATGGGTTATTACTCTTTCCGAACTGTGATATTTTTGTAGATTAAATTCAGTAATTTCAAGCGATTTTTCAGAGCGGTCAAAAACATGGTATGCGATTGTATTGGATTCGTAGTTGACAGTTTCGCCGGATGTTGTGTTTCTAGAAAACAAGCGATCAGGATGGTTTCTATACTCCCTTTGCAAATACAGTGGCAAGACAGCAAATGAACTACCCACTTCAACAATGTGTTTATTTCCCTTTTGCAAAGACAAACGGTACAATAATCTTGCGTATTTTGCAGACACTATTTTTTGTTCTGCCACTTTCCCCATAGCAAGTGGTGTATTTTTTTCAAATGTTATCTTACTATTTGATTGAATCATTCTTTTTCTGCACAGTTCGGCTATGTTTTCTGTTGTTGAAATAGAAGAGTCATATACAACTTTTTCAGCGAGTTGGTATACAAAAGGCGAGTGGATTCCATGGCGGTTATTGGCCTGAAAAAAATAAATAAGATAATCGACAAGGGCAAAAACCCGATTGCGCATCATGATGAACTTTTTAGGACTTTCAATTCCAGTTCAGCTTTTGCGATTTCTTCTTTGGCTTTTGCAATCGTTTCATCAATTTGCTTGGTCACTTCTTCGGTGTTTTTGGAATATTTAAAAAAACTTTTATTGCTTTCCATTGTCAAAATTTCATCACGCAATCGGGAAATGGTTTCGTGGTGTTTTCGGTCTTGAGAAGGTTTTTGGGGCAATGAATGACTTTGATACGTATTGCGCTGATGAACGCTTTTATTCGAAGCGCGATTTTCCATGCTTAAAGATTTGTATCGGGCAAATATCTCATCTGTTAGTGCTTTGTATGTCTTATTCAATTGTTGGTATGATTTACCAGTGGAAAAACCTGCTTCATTCCATTGTTTTTGGAAGTTTCTCAAATCATTAAGCAGTGTTTGTGGGTTTTGAACTTCGGAACCATTTAATACCTCAAGACTTTTTATTATTGCTTTCTTTTTTTCAGTTGATCCGGCAGATTCTGTTTTTTTGAACTTAAACCATTCATTTTTACGTGTGTAAAAATGATCGAACGCGGCCCTGAATTTATGCCAAATTTGATTGTTTTGTTCTTCTGAAACAGGGCCAATTTTTTTCCATTCGTTTAGTAGTTTTTGCAAGGCATCTGTCGTTTTGATAAACTCATCTGAATCTTTGAGTTTTTCAGCTTCAACACAAAGCAATACTTTTTTTTCTAGGTTGTCCTTTTTACTGCTTTGAACATCTTTAAAAAAATGCTTGCGCTCACCAAAGAAATGGTTGCGAATGGCTTTGAAACGCAGCCATGACTCTTCATTGTTGTGGCTTGGTACAGGGCCTATTTTTTTCCATTCGCCCATAAGGTTTTCCAATACCGTAGACAATTTAGACCATTCTTTGTGCTGCGTCGGCAATACAGAAATTGCCAATTCTCCTTTTTCGATCAAAAGCAATTTTTTTTCTAAATTGTGTTGGCGATCGGAATCAATTTTTTCTTGTTGCTCTTTTTTGGCTTGAATAACAATATCAGAGGCAGTTTTAAATCGCTTCCAAATATCCTCAGAAATTTCGGCCCTTAGTGGACCCGTATTTTTCCAATCTTCATGGTATTTGTTTAGTTGTAAAAGAGACTTTCTAATATTGGGCTCATCCTTTAAAGCTTCAGCACGCTTAATTAATTCAATTTTTAATTCTAGATTTTTGTCTTTATCCAACTCTTTTAGTTCATTGAAAACAGACATTTGATCATAGAATTTGTCTATGAAAAACTTATACGATCTGTGCAACTCGTCTTGATATTCTTTGGGTATTTGACGAATTTCTCGCCACTGACGCATATACTCTCTGAGATGAGACAAACTTTTTTCGGTTTCTTCAGACTCAACCAAAATCTTAATATTTTCTAAAACAGATTGCTTGTGTTTAAGGTTTACAATTTTTTCTTCTTCCGCACGCTTTCTTTCTTCATTTTTGCGCTTTTTAAATGCTTGAAGTAGTGAATTGAGTTCTTGTTTAGTGGTGTCTTTTGGGGAAACAAAGGCACGGGGGTCATTTCCATCTTCCACCCATTGGCGAATTAAAGAGGGCCTCTCTTGGTCCATCAAATCATCAAATGCATTGAGTAATCCTTGGTATTGCTGTGCTGCTTTCTTTGTATCTGTGGTATGCGCTAATTCTTTTGCTTTGAATAGAATCTCCTCCTTGGTGAGGGTGGAATAGATATTTTCAACCAGGTTTTCTTCTGGGTTTAGGTCAATCAATTGTTCGACGTCGTTCAATTGTTCGCTATAAGTCTCGGCTATTTTTTCAGCTTTTTTTACCATTTTTACAACGCTAACTATTCGTTCCTTTTGTCAATTCATCTTTCCTCAGCAACATCCACAATGCAGCTTCGGCAGCTTCTGATCCTTTATTTCCCAAAGAACCGCCGGCGCGTTCAAGGGCTTGTGCAAAATTTTTGGTTGTTAGAATTCCAAAAATACAAGGTTTACTGTGTTTTAATGCCAGTTGGGATATACTATCTGCAGCAGATTTGCATATATAATCAAAGTGCGGGGTTTCTCCTTGAATCACACAACCCAAATTAATCACAGCATCACAACCATTTTCAAAAAACCATTGGGCACAGGTTGCGATTTCAAACACCCCCGGAACAGAGCATTGTTTAATTTCCAATGATTGAATCTGTTTAAATTGTTTCAAGGTATTGATTGCCCCTTTTTTTAACGCATCGGTAATTTGGCTATTCCAAACAGAGGTAACGATTCCAATTTTGTAATGAGAATCGGAAAAGTGGGGGGTAAATGAAGGGGGAGAGTTTAGCGTTTTAGCCACTTACTTATTATTCGTTTAAATCACCCAGCAAACCCTTGAGTCGGTAGATGAATTTTTCTGCATCCGACCCGTCTTGGGTGCTACTGTATTTACTTTCTAATATTTGATAGCATTTAAGGGCTGAACTATAGTCTTTTGCCATTTCAAAATGAATGGCTGCCTTTTTGTAGTAACTGCTACTGGTAAATTCGTTATCGCCCAATTCTGCTGCTTCTTCAAATAAACCTGCAGCTTTTTCTGTTTCTCCCAAGCCAGAGTAGCAGTTGGCTTTTGCCCCCATAACAGCAGGTTTTAAAAAATCATCCTCAGCGGCATTGAATTTATTCAAATAATCCAAGGCTTTTTTGAATTCATTTTTTTTCATGTATGAAAGTCCTACAATCAATGCAGCTTCTTTGCCTTTGGGGGTGTAGCTGTAGTTATCTGCGATGTCTACAGCAGAAGAAATACGTTTTGTTTTGTCCCCTTTAAGAACAATATCAAAAGAATCCGTCATGAAATAATGAAATATTTGGGAAAATTTGGTGGATGCTTCTTTTTCTTGGTCGGGCAAATAAAAATTAAACCAATACACAACAGAACCCATTGCAATAAGCAGGGCAATTCCAATATATAAAACTTTGTTTTTATTTTCTTGATAAAAATTGTTGGTTCTCGATTGAACCGCTTGAAGTCTTTCTTTAATGTTCATAATGGGTTAAACAGGGCGCGAATATAATATATTATAAATTAATCGGTAATATAAGGATAGTCGTTTTCTACATACACATCCTTAAATAGGTCTCTCGCTTCTGGGTAATCTGCATTTTCGGCAAATACCACACTGGCATCTACTTCATTTATTATACCCTCCTCTATAAGGTCTAGCTCCAATTCAGTAGCGTATTTTTTTTCCAATATACTCGCTTTGGTTGTTTCCAATGGATCCTTTTCCTTGTAATCAGCCACTTCGTTTCTCGTTCTGTAACTGGCAGGATCACTCATGCTGTGTCCACGATAACGGTATGTTTTAATTTCTAAAAATACAGGGCCTTTGCCTTCTCTGGCATACTCACAGGCATTGTAAATTGCTTCATGAACAGCCTCACAACGCATTCCATCGACCTGATAACTGGGCATGTCATAGGCCAATCCTATTTTGTAAATTTCCAGAAGATTACTCGTGCGCGCAACACTTGTTCCCATTGCATATTCATTGTTCTCACAAATAAAAACGACGGGTAATTTCCACAACATTGCCATATTAAAAGCCTCGTGTAAAGCACCTTGCCTGGCAGCACCATCACCAAAAAAAGTTAGGCTAACATTGGAAGTATTGTTGTATTTTTCAGCAAAAGCAAGGCCAGCACCCAAAGGGATTTGCGCACCCACTATTCCATGACCCCCTACAAAATTGTGCGCTTTAGAAAACATGTGCATACTACCTCCTTTTCCACCGGTGCAACCCGACGCTTTTCCAAATAGTTCTGCCATTACAGCATTGGCGCTTACACCCATCGAAAGGGCGTGTCCGTGATCACGGTAGGCAGTAATAACCTTGTCTCCTTTTTTTATAGCGGAGACCATTCCAGAGGTAATGGCTTCTTGTCCAATGTAAAGGTGACAGAATCCCTTAATTTTTTGTTGACCATACAACTGTGCGACTTTCTCTTCGAAACGACGCTGCAACAACATAATTTTATACCAATTGATATATTCTTTCTTACCAAATTTCATTTGCTTTGAACAAAGTGACAGCAAAAATAAAACGGAAGTTCCGATTATAAGCCATGGGTTGGTTCTAAATCTATCAAACCCCCCATATTTTTTGAAAAGCATGAAACTATAGCCGCTTTTTTGCCGTCTGAGTCATTTGCCCAAGCACTACAATAATTCTGGCTGTGTTCAATTCGGCAACATTAGATTTTTTCTTCTATGTTTTTAACTTTGTCTTTGATTAGGCCGATTTCTCTTTGTATCATTCTGATCGCAGGGCCAATATCGTCTGATTCTGTTGTTTTTGGGTCTTCGAATTTTGGATTAATATAGTTTACGAATTTCCAGATTTCCAATATTGAACTCACTTTTACCGAATAGGGCACATACAGTGGGTTTGTACTGCAAAGCAAAAACGTTCCATCTTCCTCAATGCGGTTATACAAGACCTTAAAAACGATTCCATCTTCTTCTGTGATCACAATATACGGGTGGCCATTGCGAACAATATTCCAATCTTGTATGTATTCTCCGGTAACAAAAGCCCCCTCAGAGACGGGTGGCATGCTGTCTCCTTGAATGGGAAAACTCCGGTATTTCTTGTTGGCAGAAAGAAAGGGCAAATTGAATGCTGGTAAAGTTTTAATATAATCAGGATCTGCATAGCCAGTGGTATAGCCTGCCTTTGCTTTTATTGGAACCAATTCAATATTTTCTTCGTTCTGGGTATTGATGGTGGTGGCTAAAACCCGCAAACGAGTGCCTGTAAGGTCTAAATCAAAGCCTTTTTCTAATTGTGAAAGTTGTTGCTCTCCCAAACTGCATAAATCATTGCGCAAAAGTTTGTCTATATTAATTTGAAAAAAATCAGAAAGTCTAATGAGTACGTATATGCCAGGTTCGGCAACCCCGTTTTCGTAACTATTATAGGCAGATCGAGTCAGTAGCAAACTCTTTGCAACATCTTCTTGGCTGCGTTTTCTGCGTTTGCGCAGCAGTTTAAGATTTTCTTTCAGGTACATTGTTAAAAATATTGACAAGTTTATGTCTTGTAAATGAACAACAAAAAATACAGAATGGCAAGAAAATCTATTTTTTTTTGATAATTTTAATGGCAACTCTCGAATTGTAGACAAAATGGTGATTCTATATTGTATCTCAATCTTTGTGTTTCATATTAATACACTTAATTTGCCTTTATGAACTATTGGCTGATTAAATCTGAACCCTTTAAATACAGTTGGGAGAAATTTATGACAGACAAGATTACTTTTTGGGATGGGGTTCGCAATTACCAAGCAAGAAATAACTTAATGGCAATGGAGCTGTTTGATTTTTGTCTTTTTTACCACAGCAATGAAGGCAAAGAAGTTGTTGGGGTAGCGGAAGTTGTCAAAACATACTATCCCGACCCAACTTCCGAAGAACCCGCTTGGGTTGTGGTTGATATTAGGCCCTCTTTTCAACTAAAAACCCCTGTTCCCTTAGCCATTCTTAAGTCTGATCCGAGATTGTCTGCGATAGGATTAATTAAACAACCAAGATTATCCGTAATTAGCATTACAAAAGATGAGTTCGATACCGTAATTTTGTTGTCAAATGAGCCAGCCTAAATTGCTCATAAGCCAAGCAAAATTTGACCTCATTGTCAAGAGGTTTGCCTTGCAATTAATTGAAATTCATGGTGATTTTGCCAATTCTGCGATGATCGGTTTGCAACCAAGAGGTGTGAATTTGGCGAAGCGTATTTTGGACGTAATCACAGAACTTCAACCCGAGAACAGTCTTCGGTATGGAGAATTAGACCATACTTTCTTCAGGGATGACATCGGGCGTGGTGAAATTTTTATGCCCAAACGATCTACCATCAATTTTTCAACCGAAGGCCTTCAAATTATAATGGTCGACGATGTATTGTATACGGGTCGGAGTGTTAGGGCTTCTATAGATGCTTTGATGAGTTTTGGGCGACCCAAACAGATAGAATTAATGGTTCTTGTCGACCGCCGATTTAAAAGAGAGTTGCCAATATCTCCAAATTATGTTGGCGTTGAGGTGGATTCTCGCAGTACAGGAGAACATGTTAAAGTAGATTGGAGTGAAACCTTACAACAAGTTTGGTTATTAAGCAATAAAGAATGACGACACAATTGCCCATCAAACATTTACTGGGAATTAAGGGCCTTGAGGCCTCCCATATTCAAACAATATTTGAGACTGCCGACAATTTCAAATCACTGCTCAATGGTCCGGTAAAGAAAACGCCTGCGCTAAGAGACATTACCATCGCGAATTTGTTTTTTGAGAATTCTACCCGAACCAGGGTTTCTTTTGAATTGGCAGAGAAACGACTGGGCGCAGACATTGTAAATTTCTCTAGTTCTTCTTCGAGTGTAAAAAAGGGCGAAACATTAATTGATACAGTAAACAACATACTCAGCATGAAGGTTGATATGGTTGTTATGCGTCATCCAGCCCCAGGGGCTTGTGTCTTTTTGTCTAAATATATCGATGCGCAGATAGTCAATGCCGGTGATGGCACACATGAGCATCCGACACAGGCATTGTTAGATGCATTTTCAATCCGTGAAAAATTTGGAGACGTAGCTGGGAAAAAAATCGTCATTATCGGAGATATACTTCATTCACGGGTCGCATTGAGTAATATTTATTGCTTACAACTTTTGGGTGCGGAGGTAATGGTTTGTGGTCCTGCAACACTCATTCCCAAAAATATTCACCACTTGGGCGTTTCAGTAACCCATACACTGCAGGATGCTTTGAAATGGTGTGACGTTGCCAATGTATTGCGCATCCAGTTAGAGCGTCAAGACGAGAGGCATTTCCCTTCCCTAAAAGAATATTCAAGCTTATATGGACTTACGCTTGAGAGATTAAAAGGCCTAGACAAAGAAATTTGCATCATGCACCCTGGCCCAATTAACCGTGGGGTGGAAATTAGCAGTGATGTGGCCGATGGTGAGCACAGTATTATTTTGCAACAAGTTGAAAATGGAGTTGCCGTTCGGATGGCAGTATTGTTTCTCTTGGGTCAACAGCGTTTGTGATTTTTGTATGATAGAAAAAAATCCCACGCCCAACCCAGTTCTGGTAAACAATTACAGGGCCGATGTTTTAGAGAGTTTTCACCGTGGCTCTTTTTGCGTTGTCGACGAGAAAAGCCAATTGATTTGGTCGATGGGAGATGCTCAACAAATTGCATTTACAAGATCGGCGCTCAAATATTTTCAACATATTCCTTTTATTCTTTCGGGTGGTTTTGATGCATTGGGATTTACTGAAAAGGATTTGGCCATTATGTGTGCTTCACACAATGGAGAATCAATGCATATAGAAGCCGTTACAACAGTTCTATCAAAGATATCGCTCAATGCCGAAGCCCTGCAATGCGGAGTTCAACAGCCTGCTCTTAAAAGCGATTTTACCGAACTGATTCGAAACAATCAAAATCCCAATGTCCTTCACAACAACTGCAGTGGCAAACACGCCGGTTTTTTGGCACATTGTGTGTATAACAAACTTGATATTGGCGAATATCTCTCCCCAAAACATATATTACAACAGGAAATTAAGAAAATCATTGCGTTGTTTTATGAATTGGACGAGAAAGACTTGCAGGTTGGGATTGATGGTTGTTCTGCGCCCATTTTTGGTATGCCATTGCTTAACCAAGCTTTGGCATATAAAAACCTGGTTTCTCCGATGAGATGGAAAGACAAAACATTAGAATCTGTTTGTAATCGCATTGTCAAATCTGTTGTCCAATATCCTGAGCTAATAGGGGGGAGCAAACGGTATTGTTCTGATCTTATGCGCATAACCAAAGGTAAAGTGATAGGCAAAACAGGTGCCGATGGAATTTATTGTTTAGCAATCCCCCATAAAAAATGGGGGATTTCAATAAAAATTGATGATGGCAAAATGGGTCCACAGTATCAGGTTGCCCATGAAATTCTATTGAGACTCGGATTGCTAAGCAAGGAAGAGGAAAATGCCTTGGCCCATCATTGGCGTTTCGAAAATATCAATTTTGCAGGGAATTCGGTGGGTTTTTCTTCGGCGGTAAGGCTCAAATGCCCATTTTGATTCGGCAATTTGTCAAACCTTGCATGGATTGCAACCACTCCAAAGGAAAAATATAAACCAGGGGATGGAACTCCACCGAATAAACCCAAAAATTTATTCGATCCAACGCAAAATTTTACGCCAACGAATGCCACGGGTTTTGTACTCCATATTCCCATGTTCGGATAGGGGCATATAGGTTTCAGGGTCAATCCCAATGACTTTTTTTAGGCTAAAAAAGGTAAACAAGGGCTTTCCTACGATATGGTCTTCAGGAACATAACCCCAATAACGAGAATCTAGGCTGTTATACCGGTTATCGCCCATCATCCAATAATAACCCATTTTAAAAGTATAGGTTTTGATTTCAATTCCATCCCTCGAATAAAATTTGCCTTCTCGCTCATCAATATAGGCTTCTTCATATTTGTTGATGGCCAAATTTAGCCAGTCCCAATTTTCTTTCGTCAAAACAAGGGTTTCACCCCGTTTAGGCAAATAAAATTCACCATAGTTATTGAGGTCCCACCGCGATTTAAAGTATTTTGTCGTAGTGGTGTCGGGGAACAGGTTTCGATCATATCCCCTGTCGATTGTATCCAAGCGGATACTTAATACAGATGGATTCTGCTTAATTTTTTCAATGTTTTCGGGCCAGGTGAATAGGGTATACGGAATTACATCTTTTCCCATACGTCTCCCATCAGCGATGTATTTTTCGGAATCATATGGAAATTGAAAATCCCCTAAATCATTTTCGGCAAGAAAATCTTCCGTGATGGGTTCACTCATTAAGGCTAAATAGCGCTTTTGTTGCTTGCCAACGCGGGGCAATTCTTTTCCATTTATATAGACTACGCCTTTAGATATGCGAACCCGATCGCCCGGAATGCCTATACAACGCTTTACATAATTGTCTTTTTTGTCGGTTGGGAATTCATCTCCATCAGCAGGCCAATTGAAAACGATGATGTCGTTATTCTGAATGTTATACCATCCAGGTAAACGCATATAGGGAAGCTCTAGCCAATCCGAATAGGCTTTGATTCCCAATATTTCTTTCGGTGCCAATACAGGAACAGTGATGGGTGTCATTGGAATACGCATACCAATTTTTGCCCTACTGACCACCAAATAATCGCCAACCATTAAGTTGGATTCCATGGACGGTGTTGGAATCTGGTATAGGTCAAAAAACAGGGCACGCATTCCGCCAGCGACATAGGCCGCAAATAAAATTGCGTCACCCCATTCACGAATGCCATTGTTCTTAGGGACATGGGTTTCTCGCCATGATTTTTTTCCGGCTGGGCCAATAAACGTGAGTGGACTTAAAGCCAAGACAGGGAAGTAAATAAAACTAAACACCGTACCAAGGAATTGCTGCCAATACCCGAATTTTCCAAAAGATCGAAGAATATCGAGGGTGATGTTGAAGCTAAATAAAATATTAATGCCGGGCGTTATCATTCCAAATATATACCATTTGGGCCTACCCACGATTTTTATCCAATACCACCAACTGAATATTGGAAGCCAAGCCCACCATGGAGATTCTCCGGCAGCCTTGAACATCCGAGACAGTCCTATCCTCGTCAAAAAAAATGAAACGCACCATAAAATTAGAAATAGTGATAAATTATTACTTTCCATGAATCATTGCTATCGAGGGGCAAAGTTAAGAAAATCGGACATATCAAATACACCACGTTTTCCAATCAACCACTCTGCGGCCATAATTGCACCTTTTGCAAATCCAATTCTACTTTTTGCTTCATGCTCAAAACGAATTATGTCAATGGAATTTTCATAGGAAAGACTGTGTTTTCCGAATACACCATGCAATCGTTCTGTATGAATAAGCAGTGTGTTGTCGACATTTACTTGGCAAATTTCTGGGCTTGAATCAATGGGATATAGTGCCCAATTCGCATATCGATTTGAATGGGAAATTACGCTTTCGGCCAAGGTTATTGCCGTTCCACTGGGCTTGTCTATTTTTTCGGTGTGGTGAATTTCTGAGATACTGCAGTTGTAATCGTAGGCATCGATTAAGACCGAAAGTTTTTTTGTCATTTCAAAAAAAAGATTGACACCAAGGCTGAAATTAGAAGATGTAAGCAATGTACCCCCCATTTTTAGACATTCAGCAGACACACTTTCGAATTGCTCATTCCAACCTGTCGTACCTTCAACCAAAGGGATATTTTTCTCAAAACAAAGTTGTGTATGGCCTTTTACGAGTGAAGGGTTGCTAAAATCGATGGCCACATCCCCAACCAAAAATGTCTTGGCATTGAAGGGGTTTAACGTGTGGTATTTAGCCACTATGGTATGGCCTTTTTCGATGGCCAATTGTTCGACAATGTTGCCCATTTTTCCAGATCCAATCAACAATATATTCACCCTGCAAACCTACATTATTTCTATTTGTAGTGGCCTCATTTTTAATGACATATTGAAATATTACCGTAAAATAATGCAATTTTGCCGCATGGGTCGGTTTAAGATGGGATTGCTTTTAATGGGGTTTTTGTTGATCTTGTGTTGTGGTTTTATTTTTTTTGGACAAAATTTGAAGACAAACAATTCAAAAGACACAGTGTTAAATATCAAGAAATCTATTTCGATAGATTCCCTTGAAATCTTGGTAGAGAAACAATTGGGAATCTCTTTTTATCCTGGGTTTGGGCAAATTTGTCATTGGATCGGTTATGATCAGCCCAGTCCAATTTATCTTGTCGTAAAGCCAAAAACAAGTGTCTGGAACCTGGCAAAATTGTTGCTAAAATACCAATCTGAAACCAGCAATTGGGTATTGCGATCTTCATGGTATAACAAAGAATTGGTGGTCTCAATTGCGGCAAAAATACCCTACGACGAAAAAATCATTCATGGGGTTTTATCAGATTCAATTGTACTTGCAAGCTTGGGTGTAAATCGTCAAACTTGGCCTGTATTGTTCATTCCCAATACATACAATCTCAAAAAATCTACGACCCCACTAGACTGGTTGAAACGAATGAAAATTGAATCCGACAAATTTTGGACAAAGAATCGGGAACAAACATTGTTACGAAAGGGTATAAGCAAATTAGACGCTGTAATCATTGCCAGTATCGTTACGAAGGAAAGCAATAAAATTGGCGAATTTGGCAAAATCGCTTCTGTTTATCTCATGCGTCTCAAACGCAAGATGCCGCTTCAGGCTGATCCGACAATTGTGTTCGCAAGGGGGAGTGCAGGTAGGGTTCTTTCTGCAGACCTGAAAATCAATTCGGCGTATAATACGTAT
>NSIM01000010.1 GCA_002737705.1 Flavobacteriales bacterium | reverse complement strand
GTGTGGCGTGTGGCGTTGCGGGGTGTATGGTAAATGGCGTGGCATGGTGCTTTGTATAAAAAGTAGTGTGTGGCATGGCGTGGTGTGTGGCATGAAGAGTGGTGCGTGGCGTAGCGCAGTGCTTCGCATGAAACGTGGTGCTTGGTATGAAGAATGTGGCGTGGTGCATATAGCGGTATTGTGGGGGGTGGTGTGTTTGGGTTTGGGTGGAGTGTTTGTGGGGTGCGCAAACCCGGTTCAACCTCAAGGTGGAGAAAAAGACACTTCTGCACCGCAATTGATGTCAATAGAAAACACTCCCATAAAAGGTAAAACCAAGATTCGCCTCGTGTTTAATGAAAACATTCAAGCCAATGCTAAGGTGTTGGCCTCTCCCATTATTTTAAACAAAAACCCAACAAGTGACACAAACGAAATCAAAAAAAATATTTATAGAAACACCCTCACCCTTACCCTCCCTAAACACATTGAAACTGTCTATCTTAACGCTTTTGTTAAAGATTTAAATGAAGGCAATCCCATCGCTTGCCCACCACTTTTAATGGGCAAAGATTCTGGAGAAATTTTTATTCGCGTTTTGACGATTGCTGGTGAAAAAAACACCCATAGTTGTTTTATAAACCAAGAAGGCAAAATATACTTGCCCGAGGTTTTACCAAACAATATTTACCATTTTTCGGGTATGGGTTCTGGCCCTTTTTATACAAGTATTATAAAAAACGACAACAACAATTTTTTGGTCAATGACAACGAATCCTATTTGGTGTTCTACAGCAACGTCAACACCAAAGACACAATTGTTACAAGCCTTTACCCTACGAATAAAGCTTATAAAACCGCCTATATTGACAGTTTGGGTAACGCAATGGTTGTCGGTGTTTCATTGTTTTATAAATGGATTGATCTGGTGGAAGATTTGACATGGTGGAAAGACACATTGTTGGTCAAAAAATCGCTCTTTAAACATGTAAAAAACCTATTGAAAATAGATACTTTTTTTATGCTTAAGAACAACTTGACCAGACGTTTTAATGGTAGCAATATTGTTTACCGTCACATAAAAACAAGCCCTTCTGATACACTTTATTATTCACCCACAAACAATGGTTTGGGTGTTGATTGGTGGGGGGGCGACTCATTGGTTGGTGGCCATAAGAAAAGTTTTTTAAATGAACTATTTTGGGGTCAGTATTCGTCTGCTACGGGTGATACCCATGGAAGCACAGACTCCCATTTGGTTGGTGTTAATTGTATACCCGTATTAATGATGGGAAAACCTGTTCTACGTCCGGACAAGGAAAGGGTGCAAGATTTGGGTTTTTTACAATTGGAAAACCCCTGTGAGGTGGGCGTTTTTTTTAGGTTGTTTGGGGCGGGGATTTCATTTGTGGGTTACGTAGAACCCCAACAACTCGATTTGGTAAGCAAAAAATCCAAGGCGGGTACACTCCAATTGTTGGCACCTGAGGGGGAATATTTTTTTTATAGTTGGATAAACAACACAGTCCCTAAAGAAAATTTTTCTGTTACAACATTGGATGCTTATGATTTTAAAAACAACAAACCCCTAACTGATCCTGAATCCTTTCATGTGCAACAAAAGCAGGTGAGGGTGAGTTTAAAGCTTCAAAACACACTTATACTTCCAACAATGGATATGTATAATAAAGGTATAATATCCAATTAATCAATGTTTCACGTGAAACGGTTTTTGTGTTACTGACCAAACATCACATGCTGTGGAAAATTGGGTTTTTATTACCTTTCTTTTCTTCATATAACGTTAATAAAGGGTATTCTTTTTTTGTTTTATCATAGTATAAAAAAAATAGTAACCATTTGACAATCAAGTGTTTGTTTTTAACCTACATAAAAAAAATTCTTGTTTTTAACACTTATCAAGGTTTCCACACAGCTATATTATATAATACATATTATATTTAATAATTATAAAGTGTTATTACTAGATTGTTTCAAAATACAATTTTGTTGGGTAAATCTATATTGGGTAATACAAACCCATAGAGTAGTTTTGTATAATGTTTGATAAAATAAAACAATGCGAGAAAAATGTATTAAATTTTGTTTTCAACGAGGAAGGCAACACGTTAGAAAAATTTCGATTGGATTTTTTATCAAAAAAAGGTGAAATGCTACTATTGTTTGAATATTTTAAAACACTGCCAGTAGGAGATAAAAAAAAATATGGGGAGATGTTAAATGAGTTAAAAAATATAACACTAGAAAAATACAACAACAAGAACAACAATAAAACTCCACAAAAACAGATAGAGAAAAACACGTTATTCCCAACGTATCAAAACACACCTGGAGCAATACACCCAATACGAATAGTTGAAGAAAAAGTATTGAGCGTTTTTTTGTCTTTGGGTTTTGATTTTGCAGAAGCAGTAGAGATAGAAGATGATCATCATAATTTTGCAGCACTTAATTTCAAAGAAGATCACCCCGCTAGGGATATGCAGGATACTTTTTTTATTGGTACAAACCTATTAAGAACCCATACAAGCTCAGTTCAAATTAGAGAAATGAAAAAAGGGGTATTACCGTTGAGAATAATAATGCCGGGTAGAGTATATAGAAATGAAGATATTAGTGCCAGAAGCAATTGTTTTTTTCACCAATTAGAGGGATTGTATATAGACAAAAATGTAACATTTTCAGATTTAAAACAAACCCTATTTTATTTTGTACAACAATTTTTTGGAGAGGGTATAAAGGTCAGATTTAGGGCAAGTTATTTTCCTTTTACAGAACCCAGTGCAGAAATGGATATATGGGCGGGAATAGATACCGAAGAAAATAAAAGACTTACGAAAGGGACGGGGTGGTTAGAGGTTTTGGGTTGTGGTATGGTTCATCCTAACGTTTTAGAGGCTTGCAATATTGATTCCACAATTTACAATGGTTTTGCTTTCGGCATGGGACTCGACAGAATGACCATGTTAAAATATAAAATAAGCGATATTCGAGATTTGTTTATAAACGACATTCGTTTGTTATCCCAATTCACTGGCGTTTAATAATAAATGTTTTGGAAAAAAAGAAACTCTATTTCACCAGCGATTTTCATTTGGGTTTTCCAACAGAAAAAATTTCTATTGTAAGAGAAAAAAGTGTTGTAGCTTGGTTAAATCATGCAGCCAAAGATGCGCATACGATTTTTTTGTTGGGAGACATATTCGATTTTTGGTTTGAGTATAAAAAAGTGGTTCCCAAGGGGTTTGTAAGAATGTTGGCTTGTATTGCCAATATTACAGAAAAAGGTGTGGAAGTGTGTGTTTTTCCGGGCAATCACGATTTATGGTATTTGGATTATTTGGTAAAAGAATGTGGTGTGAAAATATGTCACCAAGCCACAGAACTTAGGCACATGGACAAGGTTTTTTATCTTCACCATGGTGATGGATTGGGTAGTGGTGAGTTGTTTTATAGGCTGCTAAAAAAGGTTTTTTTGTTTGCGCCTGCAAAATATCTTTTTCGTTGGTTGCATCCAGATATTGGCGTGATAGTCGCTCAATTTTTAAGCAAAAATAGTCGCCATTCTCAAAAACGCCACAAGGGAGACAATTATTTGGGTGACAACAAAGAATTTTTAACACAATTTGCGCAAAAACACCACGAACAACAAATTCTTAACCATACAAAAGACAACAAGGTTTTGGTTCCCGATTTCTACATTTTTGGCCATCGCCATTTAGTGTTAAACATAAAATTGCAGGGAGGTGCAACCTATATTAATCTTGGCGATTGGTTAAACACGCAACAATATGCGGTTTTTGATGGGAATACGGTTGAATTAAAACCCTGGCCAAACGAAAACCCATAACCAAACCCCCAAAAACAGGGCCTTAAAACACCACCTCAAAAATTTTGATCAAAACGGAATCATTGTTTAAAAGCCAAAACGCCTGCATTTCATCCAACAAAGCCACGCCCTCACTTAATCACAAACAGTTACAATTATAATACCTACAAACCCTTTTGTTTATCCTAACTTTTGGGGTGAACATTCATTTGGATTGAATGGGTATCTTTGTATTACACATGTTGGAAAAACTAGAAGCTGTTTACGCTCATTTTAAAGAGATTGAATTGTTGTTGAGTAGCCCAGAAATTGCGCAAGACATTACCCGTTTTACCAAACTCAACAAAGAGTATCGAGATTTAGAAGACCTTGTAGGGTCTTATTTTGAATATAAGAATTGGAGTGCTAGAATCAATGAAGCAAGGGAAATCCTAACTAACGAGAAAGACAAAGAATTGCGCGATATGGCAAAAGACGAGTTGGTGGCACTCGAACCAATGAAACTCCAACTTGAAAACACAATACGTCTTCAATTATTACCCAAAGACTTAGAGGATGCAAAACCGGCGGTTGTTGAAATAAGGGCGGGAACAGGGGGGGATGAAGCTGGAATTTTTGCGGGCGATTTGTTTAGAATGTATCAACGATATTGTGATCGTGTTGGTTGGAAAATGGGCGTTGTAGACGAAACTGAGGGAACGGCAGGAGGATATAGCAAAATAATATTTGAAATACCCCAAATGGGATCCTATGGAATACTAAAATACGAGAGTGGGGTTCACCGGGTGCAAAGGGTTCCCGCAACAGAGAGTCAAGGTAGGGTTCACACATCGGCGGTTAGTGTGGTTGTGATGCCAGAAGCTGAAGAGGTTGATGTTCAACTAAATCCAGCTGATGTCAAAATGGAAACAAGTAGAAGTGGGGGCGCAGGTGGCCAAAATGTAAATAAAGTCGAGACAAAGGTTCAATTAACACATATTCCATCAGGATTGGTGGTGGTGTGTCAAACCGAGAGAAACCAACTGGGAAACCGAGAAAAAGCCATGAAGATGTTGGCCACAAAATTATACGAAATCGAATACAAAAAACACATCGAAGCGATATCCTCGCGGAGAAAAACCCTTGTAAGCACCGGAGATCGAAGTGCTAAGGTTAGAACCTATAATTATTCCCAAGGCCGTGTAACAGACCATAGAATTGGTCTAACACTGTACAATTTATCAGCAATTGTGAATGGCGATATTCAAGAAATATTAAACGCGCTTCAGGTGGCAGAAAATGCAGAAAGGTTAAAAGAAAGTCAAACATAAGCCCTCAAAAAACAACCCTTTAATTTTGGGAAAAACCCAATAAAACCGAGCATATTCGAGTAGTCTCAATGTTTTAATATCTTAATAATATAAGCGAGTTGGGTTGGTCGCAAATCACTGAGAAGGCAGGCAATTAAATTGTGGTTATTGTGAAGAGACAGATATGGGTTTTGGTTTATCCTTTGAGGACGAAGCCGTTTTTGACAGCTGGAGATAAGCAATTAATCAAAGGAAGTAAATGACCTTAAACACCAGCGGCAGATTGATAAAAACCCCTATCGGTTCGTTGTTTTGGGGTGGATATTTGTTTTGTTCCCAAACCCTTACCCGTGATATTTTTTGCCTGTGTTTTCATGGGGGATTAATTTTTGTAATACAATTTTAAAACACTACACACAATAGACGTCAACCCCCCCCAAAAACAGCGTTAAATATTTTTAGTCCGTCGAGATTAAGAAGATAATTTGTGGCGCAACGCTCTGGATGGGGCATCATACCAAAAACATTTTTTCTAGAATTGCAAACACCCGCAATATTGTTTAACGAACCATTGGGGTTGTAGTCCATTGAAACAGCACCCAATTTATTAGAATACCGATACAACACTTGTTGATTTTCTTCTAATTGTGACAGGGTTTTATTGTCACAAAAATAACGTCCTTCACCATGGGCAATTGGAACACACAAAACAGGTGTTTGGTCTATATTGCTAGCGGGGTTCAAAGGTTCATTTCCAGGCACCAAATAAATATTTTTACACACAAACCGCATATTTATATTTCGCAACAAAGCCCCAGGAAGCAATCCGCTTTCGCACAAAATCTGGAAACCATTGCAGATCCCCATTACAAAACCTCCGTTTTCAGCATGGGTTTTAATGGTTTGCATAATGGGAGAAAGTTTTGCAATTGCACCACTACGCAAATAATCACCATAAGAAAA
This sequence comes from Flavobacteriales bacterium, assembly GCA_002737705.1. Taxonomy (GTDB): domain Bacteria; phylum Bacteroidota; class Bacteroidia; order NS11-12g; family UBA955; genus UBA955. Next base: position 55,132 of record NSIM01000010.1, on the reverse strand, counting down.
GCCCCCCGGCAAAAACAAGTGCGAACACGACTGCAGATCAGTTTCCTTGTGCCACAGGCGCACAATAGGATTGGGTGAGCGGGTTTGCAAAACCTTAATTAGGTCGGCATCACAATTTGATCCTGGGAAAATAACAACACCTATTTTAACCATCTCACAAAGGTAGATTAATTGTGTTGCATGCTTGTTTCTTTGTTTAGCAAACCCAGGGCGAGCAATGCATAATAATTCACAGACCGAATGGGGGTATAGTGAAACTCGTGTAGAGAATTTTCGTTAATGGTTTTATAGACCGCGGTAGCAGAGGAACCCAATATATTCTCACTGGGTATTGGGAATGGAATATGCAAAAGTTCACAGAGTTGTGATAGCCGAAACAAAACCGAAAGTAGGGGACCTTTGAGTGCAATATGGGGTGGTTTTTTACCCATTGTTTCAGCCAATTGTTCAAACAATTGTTTGTAGGACAAGTTTTCAGAAACACAAATATGACGTTTCCCCCACAGACCTTTTTCATAGACAAGCAGCATGTGTTTTGCAACGTCCTCAACACCCACAAAACCAGATCCCCCCATAGCATAAAAGGGAAATTGTTTGTGGATTATGGTATACAGTTGATTAGACCCAGTTTTGCCATCCCCCAAGCCCAAAATTATGCCCGGGTTAACAATTCCAACATCCAAACCCTCCACTTTTCCACGCCACATTTCTTGTTCAGAAAGGTATTTGCTTTTGGCGTAGTTGCTATTAAATTTTCCATCATCCCAATCAGAATCTTCTGTGATAACACCCCCATTATGGACCCCCCCGAGCGAAGCAATGGAGCTAACATGAACAATTTTTTTCACCCCATTAAAGAGACATGCGTTTACAATGTTTCGTGAACCCAAAACATTAATTCGTATGAGATTAAACACATCTTTTTTGGCAAAAGAAATTTTTCCCGCACAATGAAAAACACACTCAACACCAATGACATGGTCCAACAAACTTTCCATGTCAAGCAAATCCCCTACAACCCAGTTGGGCTGGTATGCGGCAGGCAATTGGTAAAAAGAATGTATTGAATCAAACAAGGTAAAGGGTCCTTCATGGCGGCTCAAAGCAGTGACCCTACAACCCTGTTTTAACAACAAACAACAAACATGCGCACCCAAAAACCCAGTGGCTCCTGTAATAAAAATAGCATGTCTATCCATAGAAGACAACAAAAATAATTCATTACACACCAAGGACAGAGAAAAATATTTTGCACCTACCTTTGTACAATGAATCATGTTATCATTATCAATGGTCCCAACCTAAACTTAACGGGCAATAGGGAACCAGAAATATATGGAACACAAACATTTGATGATTATTTTGTTGGGCTTCAATCCCGGTTTAATTTTCTTACAATCACCACTACCCAAAGCAATATAGAAGGAGAAATTATAAATAGTATTCAGGCAGCGGGGGCCGATGAGCGGTGTTTGGGAATAGTATTAAATGCGGGCGCATATTCCCATACGAGCATTGCTATAGCCGACGCGGTTAAGGCAATTTCCAAACCATTGGTCTTGGTGCACATAAGCAATATATACGCCCGCGAACCAGAGCGAAGAACCGACCTATTGGTGGGATCTGCAAAGGGTATGATTTGTGGATTGGGGTTGGATGGTTATGAGTTGGCCTTGCGTTCACTTTTGTCTTAGAATTGGAACCTATATTTGTATATACAATGGGATTGAGACAAGAAAAATTCGGCAAACAAATCCAACGCGATTTGAGTGAGTTGTTTAATATAAACAAAAATGAATGGCTGCTGGGAGCGTTCGTTACAATTAGTAATATATCTGTAAGCCCAGACCTTGGACACATAAAAATTTATATTTCTCTTTACAACAATCCTAAACGAGCCAGTATTTTGGCACAGCTAGATTTTTGTAATAAAGACATAAGGCACGCATTGGCCCAACGGATTAGAAACAGTGTAAAAAAAATGCCCAACCTTCATTTTTATGAAGATGATACACTGGAGTATGTTGCCAAAATGGAAGACCTCTTGAAAACAATAAACAATCCCAAATAAGAATCGAATAGGCTTGGTTAATAAACAACAATAGACAGGAGGCGACAGGGCCGAACACGGTTTTTAAAACACAAAAAACTTTTCTAGTTAAGGCCTGAGCGTTTGTACAAACACAATGCACCATCAAACTCCCATTTAACATATCGCGCCGATATTTTTTTTCCCAATCAAATCCCAGTGTAGTAAATATTATTACTGGGATATCATTGCTGGGGTATTCTGTTGGAGCTTTGGCATTGGTAATATTGCTCAGTGCACTCAATGGTTTTGAAACCACCATTTTTTCATCCTATAAATATACCGACCCCGACCTATTGTTAAGCCCTCAGACGGGGTTGGTTTTTTCTCCAAGCAACAAACAACTCCAAAAACTGCAAAAAATACCAGATATTTCTGTGGTTTCGGGCGTGTTTTTAGGCAAGGCTATAGTGCACTATGGCGAACAACAGACGGTTTGTACGGTTGTGGGTGTTGACACAGCATTTAACCGGAGGATACTTCTTGATTCGATTGTAACAGCCGGCACAGTCAGCTTTTTTGATCCGAAGCGAGACAAGGTTGGCGCTTTGGCCGATATGACCCTATTATCAGAAGGCTTGGTTTATCGCTTGGGAGTTGGCAAAATTGATGCGCCCATTTCTTTGATGGTGGTTGATAAACAAGCAGGTTTGCATTCGGTAGACGCCCTGAGAGTGTTTGATTTTATCCCTTCCGCTGTAGTGCGTTTACCCGAAGAACAAAACAATCAAACCGTATATATAGCGCTTGAAAAAGCCCATGAATTGTTTGGAACCAGTGATGGCAATTATCCCAATAGAGGCAACGAAATCACCCAGTTGGAGTTTAGGCTGCACGATGGCATTGGGGAAAACAGAAAAAAAGTTGAGCGTGTAAAAAAAGACATATTGGCTGTATTGTCGAATCAGCAATACACGATTAAAAACCCACAAGAACAACACCTATTGTTGTATAAAATGTTTAACACAGAAAAATGGATATCGTTTTCGATTTTAGCGTTTGTATTGTTATTGATATCTTTTAATTTGTTGGGAGCTTTGACATTGATGGTTATAGATAAGCGAAACGACTTTTTGTTGTTGAGCCATATGGGATTGAAAAAAAGCGCCATATGGGCAGTGGTTTTTTGGGAAGGGGTTTGGATCAGTGTTGGCGGAACAATCATTGGTATTGTTTTGGGATCAATATTGGTCATACTACAACAGAAATTTGGCTTTATTACCACCCAAGGAACACTTACAATTTCCTATCCAGTTGAATTGAGAAGCGCAGACATGTTGCTAATATTGTTGTTTAATAGTGGTTTGGGAATACTAAGCGCGCTTATTCCTGCCTGGAGGGCGGGAAAGGTTTGCGATGGCAATTCGGAAGAACAGGTTGTAGAAAAATTGGATTAGAAATGACATGAAATATTTAATTGTTGGTCTTGGAAACATCGGTGAAGAATACCACCACACGAAACACAATATAGGATTTGATGTGGTGGATTGCCTGATACAAAAAATCGGCGGAGAGTGGGCCACTGTTAAGCATGGAAAAATGGCGACCATATCCCACAAAGGGAAAAAGTTATTGGTCTTAAAACCCAATACTTTTATGAATGTAAGTGGGAAAGCCGTTGCTTACTGGATGCAATTAGAAAAAATCGCACTGGAAAATATATTTATTATTACAGATGACTTGTCTCTTCCATTGGCCAAATTACGGATAAAGACCCAAGGAAGTGATGGAGGACACAATGGGCTAAAGAGTATTCAGATGAGCTTGAATACAGAAAATTACGCACGGCTTCGATTTGGTATTGGGAGTGATTTTGAGCCAGGACGGCAGGTTGAATATGTTTTGGGTAAATGGAAAGAGGAGGAGAAACAAAGCGTATTGGGAGCATGTGACAGATGTGTCGAAGGAATTTTGCAATATTGCCTGCGTGGGATAGGATTTGCCATGAACTACACAAACACGCCATTAAACACGACTACAAAGACCACCCCACCCCACCCCGAGGAATAACACCATGCGCCGGCCCACTTCGATGGACAATAAGAAACATTAATCAAGCAATCTCAAAAAAACATGCCCCAAGTATACACCATTCTTTCACCCGCATTGTTCAACAAAAACACCCATGAAATTTTTCAAAGGCAGGTGGTCGTAATTGATGTATTGCGCGCAACAACCAGCATGGTGCGTATGCTGGAAAATGGAGCCGACGAAGTGATACCAAGGAGCAGATTAGATGAGACATTGGCAATGAAAACACAGGGATATTTGATTGCTGGTGAACGAAACGGTCACAAGGTTGAAGGTTTTGATTTTGGGAATTCTCCACAAGAGTTTACCGCAGAGGCTGTGCAGGGAAAAAAATTGGCACTCACAACCACCAATGGAACCCAAGTGTTAAGCTTGTGTGAAGGGGCTAAAAAAATATGGATCGGCTCGTTTTTAAATCTTACTGCCACCGCAGATGCGGTGCTCAAATTTACCACCAAAGTCACAGAACAAACGGAGCCCAGGCACAACAAGAAATCGGCCCCCTTTTTTGCAGAAGAACAGAACAAAGGCAGTTTACATGAAGAAACAGTATCGAAAGACGTTGTACTATTTTGCGCCGGCTGGAAGCAGCAGTTTAATTTAGAAGATACTGTTTTTGCCGGTGCTATAGCAGAGGCATTGCAAAGCAGAGGATTTACACTGGCCGACGATGCCTCTTTGGCCGCCCTTCTATTATGGAAGCAAGCAAAAGACAATTTGAAAGGGTTTTTAGAAAGGGCAAGCCATGTGAAACGATTTATAAGTCTGAATGTGGTGGGCGACCTTGAAGAATGTTTAAAAACCGACTCGAGCAAGTTGGCGATTTCATATGAAAAAGGAAAATTGGTAAGCAATCGACTGTGAAAACAGTATTTTTGTATAATACAAATCAATGGGTAGCATATTGAATAGGCCAGTTCGTGTATTGATAGCAAAAGTAGGACTTGATGGTCACGACAGGGGCGCAAAAGTTATTGCCACAGCATTGCGCGATGCCGGAATGGAGGTTGTTTATACTGGCCTTAGACAAACTCCAGAAATGGTTGTTCAAACGGCAATTCAAGAAGATGTGGATGCTATCGGTGTGAGTATATTGTCAGGGGCACACAATACAATATTTCCCAAAATATTGACACTCATGAAAGAAAGCGGTTTGGACGATGTTTTGCTAACCGGCGGTGGCATTATACCAGACAAAGATGTAGGGGTGCTAAACAATTTGGGCGTAGCCCAATTGTTTCCTCCCGGAACCAAAACACAAGAAATAGCTGCCTATATACAACAATGGGCCGAAGCAAACAGGAAACACTAAATTCAGGCAGGCAAATTCAACAAATCAACCCCCATAACGTTTTGACAACCTGTAGCAAGTTTTTTGTTGCACCAACAAAACCAACAACCCGCACCACCTTTCACCTCCACAAACCCCCGCAACCACCCCCAATCGCAATTTATAGCTATACAATAACGCTTTAGAAGCAATTGACAAGGCACATCACACACCACCACACACCCCAGCACCGATCAAAAACCATGTCATACAACAACATTATTACGGAGATAGACAATAATATTTTGGTGATTAAAATCAATCGCGAAAGTAAAATGAATGCGCTAACCCTAGAAACCTTGAGCGAGATAAAGCATGCAGTTGAGCGGGGAAGCGAAAACGCTGCCGTATATGCAATGATTTTAACTGGCGAAGGCCAAAAAGCCTTTGCTGCAGGAGCCGACATTTCAGAATTTACCCATTTTAGCATTGACAAAGCCACACGGATGAGTGCAGATGGTCATGACGTGATGGACGCAATAGAGAACGCAAGTAAAGTTGTGGTTGCAGCTGTCAATGGCTTTGCATTGGGGGGGGGTTGTGAATTGGCGATGGCTTGTCACATGCGCATTGCTTCCAGCAATGCCAAATTTGGCCAACCGGAAGTGAATTTAGGCGTAATACCAGGTTATGGAGGAACCCAGCGCTTGGTTCAACTTATAGGCAAAGGAAGGGCATTAGAGATGTTGTTGACGGGAGATCCAATAGATGCAAAAACCGCATTTCAATGGGGATTGGTAAACAGTGTTGTCTCACAAGAAGAATTAATAAAAGAAGCCAAAATCCTCTGTGAAAAAATCAGCACGAAGAGCCCTACCTCAATTGTCAAAGTCATAAAATGTATAAATGATTATTTCAAACCAAATGTAAATGGCATGCAACGCGAAATCTATGAATTTGGAGAAGCATTTGGCACGCCTGATTTCGGAGAGGGAACCGGGGCATTCCTGAACAAGCAAAAACCCAAATTTAGAGCATAAAAAACTGTATTTTTGAAACATGTTTTCCCGACGAATTCAATTTTTAATGGGTTTAATTTTTTTGGTGTCCTGTACCAACAGCAAGTTTGATACAGATGATATCGAACGAAATAACGCGAACGCGCAAAATCCAGAAAACACAGCAAAGGGACCCCTCGGAGATGTTCTTTTCGCAGACACTTCATTTTTGTTTGGAAACATTCAAGAGGGCGAAATGGTTCAACACACCTATACATTTACCAATACGGGCAAGGCTCCTGTAAGTATTTCTAACGTAACGGCCCAATGTGGATGCACAACCCCAGAGTATACGCAGGATATTGTTGCTCCCGGAAAAAATGGAAAGGTAACGGCAACTTTTAACAGCGCTGGCCGAGGCGGACCAATGGGTATTTTGAATGAAAAAAGCATTACGGTTCAGTTAGACAATAGTAAAACTTCCCAAGTTGTTTTAAAATTCAAGGCCTATGTTTTTGCCAAAAAAGGCAATGCTTCAGATGATGTTGATGCCGTGCAAGACGAAATTGGCCACTAAATATTGGAAAACACACGATTAAAATGGACGTACTAAAAAACACACCAACAAACCAAACCATGAATATACTAGAAGCCCCTGGAGGCGGATCCCAAATGCCGATGATGTTATTAATCATGGCTGTTTTTTTTATTTTTATGATTTTGCCACAAATGCGGAAGCAAAAAAAGGCAAAAAAGTATATGGAAGTGTTGAAAAAAGGCGATCATATAATAACAACGGGTGGCGTTCACGGCAAAATAATTTCAGTTTCAGACACCCATTTTGTTGTCGAGATCGAGGAAGGAAAAGCCAAAATTGAAAAATCTGCAGTAAGTATGGAGATGTCACAAATTGGCTATCCATCCAACAGCACTTCAGAATAAACCAATCACTTTTGCATTGCTTAGAATAGGAATAACCGGAAACATGGGGAGCGGAAAAACCACCGTTTGCCAAATCTTCGAACAACTCGGGATCCCGGTGTATAATGCAGATTCAGAAGCCAAAAAACTCTATGTAACGCATGAGGGCTTAAAACGGGGCGTGCTAGAATTGCTGGGCGATTCCGCCTATTTTACAGATGGTTCGCTCAACCGAGAATGGATAAAAGAAGCAATTTTTTCTGACAACGCAAAGCGACAAGCACTGAACAAAATGGTACACCCCCTTTTATTAGAGGAGTTTAATGTCTGGTGCACTCAAAAAAATGATGGAAAAACCCCTTATATATTGAAGGAAGCTGCAATATTATTTGAGACGGGATCGTATAAGGAACTTGATTTTGTTATTGGCGTACTCGCGCCCAAGCCCCTCATTCTCGAGAGAATCATGCAGCGCGATTCTATTAATGCCAAAGAGACAAGCAAACGACTTAAAGCGCAATGGCCCGAGAAAAAATGGCAGGCTTTATGCAAATACACAATTCTCAATGATGGAAAAGCGCCCCTGATAAAACAGGTGTTAAAAACACACAAAAGCATTGTATTGGGTCAACAATAAAAAGCCCCTGATTATTTTTCACGCAAGCCCCGACCAATTTTTTTTATTAATCCTTGCTCATCCAAAACAATGCGCAACTTGTCAAGAACACCGTTTACAAAGCGAGAGCTATTTGGCGTGCTATAGTTTTTCGTAATTTCGAGGTATTCATTGATGGTTACTTTGGGAGGAATTGTTGGAAAATATAAAAATTCTGCTAGTGCTAACTTGATGATCAACATATCCATCACAGCAATACGCGAAGGATCCCAATTGTCTGTAATTTCTGCTACTTGTGCTTCGAATACCTGGTTGTTTTTTGCAGTAATACCAAATAAAAGAAGCGCCATTTCAATTTCTTCGGTATTTTTTGTTGGAGAGTCTGAAATGGGAACATATCCATTTTCTGTTGCTCCTTGAAGGGTTTTTTCAATTTCACGGGTTGTGTACAATTCATCATCTCCCCAGGATGGATAATACTCCGACAAAGCATCAAAAAAAGCCTCCCTTGTTTCAAAGAGTGAAGCATAGAATTCTTCTAAAAAAACTTGCTGTTGATCAAAACTAGGATCATCAAATATAGAAATATCGCGCACAAACTCCCATTCATTCATCCACTCATACCAGGTGTCAAATTGTTTTGATAATTCCGACCATACAAAAGGAAATTGCGGATTTTCTACTTTGCCAATGGCAATGTGAAGGTGTTTAATTAAGGGCATACGATCAAGCAACGACAAATCCCTAATTTTAGCAGTATCAGGGAAATATTTGCTTTTTTCAATGGCCCGTTTTTCGATTAGGTGCTGGGATAATTGGTAGGGAAGGTCGAGTAAAAAAAGAAAAAAGTCGTGACTTTGGCATACGCAGGCCGAAAGGTTTTCCTTTGACTTGTCTAATGGGGTAATTTGATCAACAGTAAGATGCGCCCAATCAAAATCCGAAACCGAATTTCCTTGTTGGAAAGAATAAAGCGCTTGAAGGGCTTTGATGCGCACCAGTCTTCTTGATATCATAGAACGAAAGGACAAAGATACAAATTTTCACCACAGTAAAAGTAAAAAGCATAGAAGCAATGCCGATACTAATGGTTAATTTTGTGACTTGTATGGCCAGCATTACATTTCGTTTTGAACAGAAAAACAAAGAAGATCTTAGGGTTGATGTTTACCTGGGCGAATCCATTTTAGATGTTGCCATAGAAAACGACATTCAATTAAATCATAATTGTGGGGGTGTTTGTGGTTGTAGCACTTGTCATATTTATGTAGAAAGTGGCGAAGAATTTTTGCCTGAAATGAGTGATCGGGAAGAAGAATATGTAGACCGAGCCAGAAATCCCAAATACACAAGTCGTTTGGCTTGCCAATGCAAGCTCGAAAAATTGGGCAATATTATTGCAGTTATTCCCGACCAAACCGGAATCATAGGACATTAAAGAAGCCAATTTTCAAACAATACCAATCGCAATAAGAATAGAAACCCACCCACAATGCAGATGTACGAACCTCCCATTAAATGGACTGATTACGAAGACATTGCCATAAAATTGTACGAGCGATTTGGAGATGATTTTTCAGAAACAAAAATATACCGCATTCGATTTACTGAGTTACTCGAGTGGATATTGGAAACACCAAATTTTGAAGGAAGTCGAGAAGAAAGTAACGAGGGTCATTTGGAAATGATTCAAGCACAATGGGTTTATGAATGGAGAGATAACCAATAAATACAATAATTTTATAACAACCAATAATTGATAATACATGATGGATTTTGATTTAACCGAGGAGCATTTAGCCGTGCAACAGGCAGCCCGGGAGTTTGCCCAAACAGAATTATTACCTGGGGTTATTGAGCGTGACAACCTTCAAAAATTTCCTACAGAACAAATAAAAAAAATGGCCGAAATGGGCTTTATGGGAATGATGGTTGACCCCAAATATGGGGGTGGGGGGATGGATGCAATTTCTTATGTTATAGCAATGGAAGAGATTTCAAAAATAGATGCGTCCGCGAGTGTTTGTATGAGTGTAAACAACTCTTTGGTTTGTTGGGGACTCGAATATTATGGCAGTGAAGAACTAAAAACAAGATATTTAATCGGGTTGGCGAGTGGAAACAAACTGGGCGCTTTTTTATTGAGCGAACCTGAGGCTGGTAGTGATGCAACCAGCCAACAGACATCGGCAATAGACAGGGGGGATCATTATGTATTGAACGGAACAAAAAACTGGATTACCAATGGAAATTCTGCTGATTATTACATTGTTATTGCCCAAACTGACATTGAAAAGAAACACAAAGGCATTAACGTTTTTATTGTTGAAAAAGGTTGGGATGGTGTAACGGTTGGGAAAAAAGAAGATAAATTGGGAATACGGGGCAGTGATACACATAGCATAATGTTTCAGGATGTTCAGGTACCCAAAACAAATCGCATAGGAGAAGAGGGATTTGGATTTAAGTTTGCGATGAAAGTTCTCAGCGGCGGAAGAATTGGCATAGCAGCCCAGGCTTTGGGAATTGCAAGTGGGGCCTATGAATTATCCCTCAAGTACTCAAAAGAGCGCAAAACATTTGGCACTGAGATTATGAATCATCAAGCCATAGCATTTAAATTGGCAGATATGGCCACAGAAATAGAGGCAGCCCGTCTTCTGTGCTTTAAAGCTGCTTGGATGAAAGACCAAGGCCTTGATTTTGACAGAGCAAGTTCAATGGCAAAACTGTTTGCCTCTGAAGTAGCTATGAAAACAACGATTGAAGCGGTTCAGATACATGGAGGATATGGTTATGTTAAGGAGTATCATGTAGAACGTATGATGCGAGATGCAAAAATTACCCAAATTTATGAGGGAACAAGTGAAATGCAACGCATCGTTATTTCTCGCGATATTTTGAAGTAAAAGCGGTACCAAATCTTTTTTATTGCTAGTAAGGTTTGCAAGGGAGCAAATAAAAGTGATGTGTAATTGATACTAAACCAAATCTTTTATTAATAAAACTTGGATTTGTAAAACTATTGTCTTAAAGTTGAATAAATAATTTAATTTTTAACTATGAAATACAAATACTTATTTATCATGGGATTGTCTTTTGGATTGATGATTCCGGGACAATCACAAAACAGTGGTTCAAACAACGACACTGAAGACACCCTTAACTTAGGCGAAGTCTCAGTAAATGCGATTGGCACTTTGTTTAATGTCAGCAAAAGCGGACATTCAGTTTCTAGCGTTGCTGGAAAAAAATTGGTGTCTTCAGGTGAAAGTGGTGTTATACAGGCCTTGTCTGGGAAAGCATCCAATGTTTCCATAACAAAAAATTCAGGAGATCCTGGGTCGGGTGCTTTTATTCAGATTAGAGGTCAAAACACAATTTCCGGTAGCAACCAACCTTTAATTATTATTGATGGTATTGCGATGAGTAATTCAAGTTTTGGGCAAGGAACCGATGGTGTTGTTCAGCAATCTCGCCTAAACGATTTAAACCCTTCAGATATTGCATCAATTACTGTTTTAAAAGGTGCTGCCGCCGCTGCTATTTGGGGGACTGCACCCGCAAATGGTGTTATTGTAATTACAACCAAAAAAGGGAGTAAATCTGGAATGAATATAGAATTTTCATCGACACTTTCTTTTGACATGGTAAACAAGGAATATGAAAAACAGGGAATTTATGGTCAGGGCAATGCTGGAAAATGGGTTGCGAATGCCCCTGGAAGTTGGGGTGACAAAATTTCTAATCGAAGGGGAGGTCTAGACTCGCTACGAACCACTGCGAACAAGTTTGTAGCAGATGATGGTAGTGTGTATTACCCAATCCTTGCAAAAAGAGACCAAACCGTGTTTAATAAAACAAACAGAGACCAGGTTTTTCGCACAGGTCAAACCTGGATAAACAATATTTCAATTTCTTCAGGCAATGCAAGAAGTAATATGTATTTTAGTGCTTCAGATTGGAATCAAAAGGGCGTATTAAATGGAACTTCAGATTATCATAGAACTACCGGTCGATTAAATTTTAACCATATGTTGAATGACAAGTTGAGTCTTTCTATGCGTAGTTTTCTTTCCAAAAGTACTTCTAACCGCATTCAACAGGGATCAAATTTAGATGGTTTATACTTGGGGTATTTAAGAACTGCACCTGATTTTGACAATACAGATTATTCTGGAACATATTACAATGCTGTTGGAGTAGCGACGTTCAACAGTCACAGAGGGTATCGCAGGTATTTGGGGGACATACAACCCTCATATAATAACCCAGGCTGGACATTGAATAAACAAACCAATACAAGTGATGTAACGCGCGTGACAGTTACTCCAGAAATCAAATATCAATGGAAACCCAATTCCTTATTTACAGTTCGTACAGGATATGATGTTTCAACGGATCACAGGATCACCTATTTTCCTGTTCTTTCTGGTGGAAGTCAGGCAAATGGCAGTTTCACAGATGATTTTATACAAGAGACCGTATTGAATTTTCATGCCATCAATCAAAGCAATTTTGAAAACCTTTTGGGTAACAATGGCATAAACTTACATACGACCTTAGGGTATATTTATACCAAAAGAAGTCTGATGGAAATTGGTGGAACTGCAAGCCAGTTTATTATTAAAAATCAAGATCGCTTTGCATTTATTAATGCCACGTCGACGAATCAAAATCCATTCAACAGCAATCAGTTGCTATTAACCAACCAAGTATATGGCATGTTGGATTTAGACATTAAAGACAAATATTTTTTACAAGTTTCCTCAGCTAGCGAAGCATCAAGTACTTACGCAAATCGGTTTTTAACAACGGGTGCTTCTTTGGCCTATGAATTCACCAAAGATATTGGCCAAAGCGAGTTTCTCAACAATGGAAAATTGCGGTTTTCAGCAGGTCAAATAGGTGTAGCGCCTCCAGCTTATATATGGAATACAAATTATGTAGGCGCTGGTTCTAGCTCTGGATGGGGTGAAACATTAGATGGTACACAATTTGGAGGAACCTATGCGAGAAGTAGTGTACAAGGAAATCCAGATATAAGGCCCGAACAAAAAACAGAATTTGAGTTGGGAACAGATTTGAAAATGCTCAAAAACAAGCTTTCATTGGGTATAACGTATTATACCAACGAAATTACAGGCATTGTTTTGGCTGTTGATGTTGCCCCATCTTCTGGGTATTCTAGCCAGTGGAAAAACGCAGCTTCTATGACAAACAAGGGTGTTGAAATAGACATGAATTTAAATCTGGTTGCAACAAAGGATTTAAATTTGAATCTGTATGGCAATCTGTCAAGCAATAAAAACAATGTTACCGATTTGAGTGGTACCAATTCTGTTTTCTTGGCAGGATTTACGGGTACTTCTTCAAGGGTTGTGAAAGACCATGCGATGGGTGTTTTTTGGGGTGGCATGTACGAGAAAAATGAGGGCAAATTGGTCTTAGATGCGAACGGATTTCCTCAGGCAGCTGTTGAAGAAGGCGTTTCGGGTGATCCAAATGCAAAATATCGTGCCAGTATCGGTATGAATGGAAATTACAAAGAGTTAACATTTAATATGTTATTTGAAACCAGCCAGGGAAACCAAATGTGGGGTGGAACTTCTGGTGTGCTAAACTATTTTGGTATTAGCCCTGAAACTGCTACTGAGGTTACCTTGAGTCAGGCCGATGCGGATAAAGTTGTTGATTATTCGGGTAAGAAGGTTAGCGCCTTGGGAGTTAAGGATGCCAGTGGAAACTACACCGTAAGGGGAAGTTTGAAAGATTTTGGCAAAGGCGATGTATTGTTGAATCAGGCTTGGTATCAAAGTTTAGGGGGTGGATTTGGCCCTGTAAACGAAGATTTTATTAACGATGCATCATGGGTTCGTTTAAGAGAATTGTCTTTGAGTTACAAGCTACCCCGTAGCATTTGCGACTTATTTCACATCCCGTCTGCTTCTGTTGGTTTCACGGGTAGAAATTTGCTTTTGTGGACACCATTTAAAGGGGTTGATCCAGAATTAAACCTAACAGGGGTGTCAAACGGAAGAGGATTAGACTACTTTACCAACCCAGGAACTAAATCTTATATGTTTAACATTAAATTTAATTTATAATTATTTAAATCATGAAAAAAATATCAATTTTAGTAACAATCGGTTTCGCTTTGTTGGTAGGCGTAACGTCTTGTAAAAAAGAAATTAACGACATCAATAAAACAAATCCCAATCAGTTCAGTGGAGCTGATGCAAGTTTGATGCTAACGGGTGCACAATTGGCAAACGTTATGCTCAATGAAGGTGAATCTGCCCGGACGGCAGGTATTTTTTGTGGTTATTTTAAGGGTGCGGATAGGCAATATTTATCTTATTCAGACTATAGTATGACTGCAGGAGATTTTAATTCTGGTTGGTCAACGGCTTACATAAATGGCTTGGCCCAGTGTAGAATAATTCGTGCAGCAGCAGCCAAAAGTAATAACAAGGTACTTATGGCAGTATCCAGCATAACAGAGGCGCATTTGTTGCTTACACTTTCTGGTTTATGGGGAGACATACCCAACACACAGGCATGTACAGACGGTATTAATGAACCAAAATATGACAAAATGTCGGATGTACATAAGTATTGCATCGATTTGTTGGATTCTTCAATGGGTAAAGCCAGTGGAAATGTTTTGTCAGTTGCCTATGCTGGTTCTTTTAAGTGGGACGAGGTAGCAAACACGCTGAAAGCCCGTGCACTCCTTCGCATGAAGAATTATGCAGGTGCTGCAGCAGCGGCTGCAAAAGGAATCAAAAAAGGTGGAGACATGTATGCCAACCACACGACTGAGTCACCGGGCGCATGGAATATTTTCTATGACTTTTTAGATTACAATCGTGGTGGATATTTGGGTTGTGATGGTTCTTTTATAGCGCCAATGTTAGACACGGCAGCAAAAACCCTTGCTATGTCAAGAAATAATAGCAAAACAACAGAGACAGGCAGATTTTACAATTATTTTTACAATGGGAAATATTCCTACACTAATTTAGACCCCAATTTCTTCGATGGAATATTTACACCAACAAGTAATTACACATTGGTTTCTCATGCCGAAAATGAACTTATTTTGGCAGAATGCAATCAACGACTTGGAAATTCGGTCGCCGCACTTGTCAATTTGAACAATGTGAGGGCTGACCTCAACGCAACCTATGGTACCTATATGCCTTATGATATTGCAGATTTTGGGCCGGGAGCTTTAATCAAAGGAGCCACTGCAAGCGAGGCGATGCTTAAAGAGATTTGTTGCGAGAAATATGTTTCTTTATTTGGTCAAATCGAAACGTATTGTGATGTGCGCAGATCTGGTAATATTGTGGGTATAACTCCTTATAAAGGGGCAAGTTTGCCAGCCAGATTTTTGTATCCTCAACAAGAGATCAATTCGAATAAAAACACCCCCAAGGGTTTTGGATTATTTGATGCGTTGGAATTGTTCAAATAAATTTTTTTATTTTTGCATTTAAGAAGGCGCCATTTGGCGCCTTCTTTTTTAGGAAACATGATACAATAAAAGAACAAGCGGTTAAAAACGGATTAAACTTGATTGTACAATTGCAGGTGCACTATTTTGCATCATGGAATCTAAGGTCGGTCAAAACTTTTCTGGGGATGTAAGTGCTATTTTTATAAGAAAATATCCACGTCTTGCATTCCATAGCACACACAAAAACCCCAAAAAAATACTGCATAAAACCATGCGGAAGTATAGAAAAGAAGTATTTAACCCTGATATAGAATTTGAATTATCTTTTCAAGATTCCGTGCAACAGAATAGTTGCCAAGCCAATTTGTTTGAAACCATTCAGGGTGCCCAGGCCGATTGTTTTCAGTTAATGGGCTTTGTTAATGCATCTTTTGCATTTGGAATGATTTCTAAGCTTGAATATTTAGATTTTCAAATCCAAGTATTGGAGTTGGTAAAAAGGCTTGAAAAAACCGCCACTTAATGGAAACACTGGGCGCATGAACCAAACGCAATACAATCGCCCCTATACTTCATGGTCTGGGAGAAAATTTGGCCACTTGGTGTTTTTCGATGATTTCCCACAATCGATTGGAAGAGGTGTAATTGGGAATGCCAATCTTTTTATCTGATGCGCGAAAATGAAACCGTGGGTGAATTTCATGACTGTTCGTTTTCAGTGTCATTTATACCAAATTAAGGGAAAGAATATCTTCCCAAACAAAACGACAGGGGGTATGCGTTTCTGGAGATGAAAGAACAATAAACGACCGTCGTGGGGAAATTTCATATTTTGGATTGTTTAAATCCCGCAACTTCATAGAACCAGAACATTGCATGGATTAATTTAATGTTAAATAAATATTATTGACATGATTATAAAGTGCATGTTTGTAATTTTGTAATGAAAAGAATCGGTATGGCTTTAAACAACATTTTTAACATTTTTTTACCCAAAGACAAGATATTTTTTGGTTTGTTTGAACAGGCAGCGCAGAACGTTACAGAAATGGGGCAATTGCTCCACCAGTATGTGTTTGAGTCTGACCCCGCGATTCGTTTGTCTATTAGCAAGCAAATCGAAGACTTTGAACACAAGAACGATCAGATAACACACAATATTTTCATCGAGTTGGGCAAAAACTTCATTACGCCCTTTGACCGTGAAGACATTCATTATTTGGCTTCAGCCATGGATGATGTTGCTGATTATATTTATGCGTCGTGTAAAAAAATGGAATTCCATGGTGTAAGCCCCAACGATCAGGGTATTCGTGGTTTGGCTGAAATTATTATGCAAAGTTCTAAGGAAGTTGGCAAGGCAGTTTTACAATTGCGTGAATTGAGGCGTCCAGAGAAAATCATGGAAAGTATAGTTCAAATTAATAGTTTTGAAAACCATGCAGACAATGTATTTGATATGAGCATCAAGAACCTATTTGAAACAGAAAATGATTTTAAAGAATTGATTCGCAAGCGTGAGGTTTATACCGTTATGGAAATTGCCACCGACAAATGTGAGGATGTTGCAAATGTAATTGAGACCATCATTGTAAAGTACGCGTAATGGTCATAATGAAAACACGATGACTATTTTAGTGATTGTAATTATTGTATTGGCGCTAATCTTTGATTTTATCAACGGATTTCATGATGCTGCCAATTCTATAGCTACAGTTGTAAGCACCAAGGTGCTTACTCCACTTCAGGCAGTATTTTGGGCAGCAATTTTTAATTTTGCAGCCTTTTTTATTTTTAAGGATCATGCGGTTGCAAACACCATTGCCAAAACAGTATTAGACAACTATATCACCCTTCCTGTTATTATGGCGGGCTTAATTGCGGCTATTATTTGGAATTTGTTAACCTGGTGGTATGGCATTCCCAGTTCTTCTAGTCACACGTTAATAGGCGGGTTTGCCGGTGCGGCTTTTGCGCATGCTTGTTGGTTTAACGGTGCTTGGGTTCCATTTGGAGAGGTTGTAGAAATGGATAAAATCACCAAAACGGTATATTTTATTATTCTCGCTCCATTGATTGGAATGGTTATTTCGATAGTGATTACTCTTGTAACCATTCGAAGGAATGTGTATGGAAAGATTGTATTGATTTTGATAGCAACAGTGGGCTTAATGTTTTTATTTAATTCATTTCGTGCCAGTAAATTAGAGGAGAATTTATCAAAATTCTATAAAATAGACAAGTATAAAAAAGAATTAAAAAAGGACTCCAATGATGTGGAGGTTCAAAAAAAATATGGCAAGGCCCTTGCCAATTTTAAATCCAGCAAACCATTGTTAGCCGATTTTGATAAATGCGGCGCGGATGGTATTTCTGCCGCTATCGCTCGCAAGGTTGATTTAAAATATTTAGAAGAGAGCAAATTAAAAGACATTGTTTCCAAAAAACTAAAGATTGATTTGCTTAGAAAAGCCGCTTTTTACGACCCGTCTGTGAAGCCTGCCTATGAAGCCAATCTTGCTATTTTAGATTCATGCAAACCCATTTTCAAGAATTTTTCTTTATTGGGCCCCGATAGCACTGCCCATGCCGTGGCGTTGCAATTGGGCATTACCAGAATTGGTGATTACGACAAATTTCGGAGTGGTTTTAATGTGAATATTCAAAAAGGGTTAAAGGAAGAACTTGATCGGGCCGACAATAGAATTTTGTTGTGGTCTATTTTTGCTGTTGTTGGTATTTTTATATTAAGTTACATATGGTGTGAACTCGTTAGAACTCCTACGGCCATGAGAATGTCAAACATGTTTAAGAAATTGCAATTGTTATCCAGCGCTGCATTTTCTGTTGGACATGGTGGCAATGATGCCCAGAAAGTGATGGGTATTATTGGCGCAACATTGATTGCTAGCGGCAGTATCGCTGAATTTAAGGAGCTACCCAATTGGGTTCCGCTTGCTTGTTATACAGCCATAGCATTGGGCACCCTAAGTGGTGGCTGGAAAATCATTAAAACCATGGGTACAAAAATCACCAAGGTTACCCCCTTAGAAGGGGTGAGTGCCGAAACGGCTGGAGCTATTACCTTGTTTTTGACCGAGCAAATGGGGATTCCCGTATCTACAACCCATACAATTACGGGCGCAATTATTGGGGTAGGTTCTACCAAGAGGTTGAGTGCAGTTCGCTGGGGAGTAACCCGCAGCTTGCTTATCGCCTGGATAATAACCATTCCTGTGAGCGCATTGCTTGCGGGATTGTTTTACATGATTTTAAGCCTATTTGGTATTTGATTGCGAAGCAGTGAATCATGGCGTAGATTTGTTGTACACTATTTGTATACAACATGATCAACAATTCATCATTGCCCTTTTTTGCCCATCCTTCAGCCATTATTGATGTTGGGGCACAAATTGGCGATGGCACCAAAATATGGCATTTTTGTCATGTAAGCGCAAAAAGCAAAATCGGGGCGCATTGTACGGTAGGACAAAATGTGTTTGTAGACAACAATGTAGTCATTGGAAATGGGGTCAAAATACAAAATAATGTAAGCCTGTATAATGGTGTTTTTATAGAAGATGATTGTTTTTTGGGACCCAGCATGGTGTTTACGAATATTGCTAACCCAAGGGCACATATAAATCGCAAAAGCGAGTTTAAAACAACCCTACTGAAAAAGGGGTGTACTGTTGGAGCGAACGCAAGTATTGTGTGTGGTGTTACATTGGGTCTATACGCATTTGTCGGGGCGGGTGCTGTCGTTACAAGGGATGTTCAGGATTTTGCCTTGGTAATCGGAAACCCAGCCAGATTTTCTGGCTGGGTAAGTGCTTTTGGAGAGCGGTTACAGTTTGACGCCAAAGGCAATGCGATTTGTTTGGCAAGCAATGAGGCATATAAATTGGTAAATGGAACCGTAATAAAATTGGAATAATTTGATTCAACGTGGATGAAAAAAGAAAAATATTGGTAACTGGAGGCTTGGGCTTTATTGGTTCGCATACTGTTGTGTGTTTACAAGAGGCGGGTTTTGAGCCGGTCATTGTCGATAGTTTACACAATTCTCGCATTGAAGTGCTGGATGCATTAACCGATTTGATTGGGTATAAGCCTGTTTTTATTTGTGGTGATGTAAACGACAAAATATTGATGCAGGGGGTTTTTGCACAGCAAAAACCTGTAGCAGTGATTCATTTTGCGGCGCATAAAGCTGTTGGTGAAAGTGTGGATCAACCCTTATTGTATTATCAAAACAATGTAGCAGGCTTATTGAATCTCCTTGAAGTAATGAAAGCTGAATCTTGTCATCAATTGGTTTTTAGCAGTAGTTGTACTGTATACGGTGAAGCCCAGGAGGTTCCGGTAAAGGAATCTACCCCTATCCTCCCCGCCGCAAGCCCCTATGGCGCAACAAAGCAAATGGGTGAGACAATCTTGAGAGACCTCAATTGGTGTAGGGTCCAGTGCCTGCGTTATTTTAATCCTGTCGGCGCACATCCTAGTTCCCGTATCGGAGAATTGCCCTTGGGTATTCCGAATAACCTTATTCCCTATCTTACCCAAACAGTTTCCGGAATTCGTTCTTTGCTTACTGTTCACGGGGGTGATTATATTACCCAGGATGGCACTTGTATTCGAGACTACATCCACGTCATGGATTTGGCCGAAGCACATGTAGCAGCTATCAACCGTTTAATCTCGGGTATTGGGTTTGATACAAACAGCAATGAGGTCGGTGATCCCTCTACCCAACAGTTTGAAGTTTTTAATGTTGGAACCGGAATAGGATATTCTGTATTAGAAATTATTACTGCATTTGAAGATGCCACAGGCGAGAAAGTAATCTATAAAATTGGCCCACGCAGGGCCGGTGATATTGTATCTATTTGGGCCGATACCCACAAAGCGAATGCTATTTTGGGTTGGAATGCAAAGAGAAATCTGGACGAGATGATGGCAGATGCTTGGAATTGGCAACGCCATTGTGACAAAGCTTCCCTAGGGTAATATAGCTTTGTCGCTACAAGAAAATGCGGCTTTTCACAAATGAAAAATCCACGCACACGAGCCACACAGTTGGTCAATGTTTTAATGCCGTCGGTGCCGTCTGAAATGTACCCTCTTTTACGCCAATTTCCCTTTTTAGTTTTCCCCTTTGGCATGCCGAATTTTGAATCTGAGCTTAAGGGAAAAATGCCGCCCATCCCAAATGGTTCTATTACAGACTTTACTTGTACATTGAAAAAGGCGATACAAATCAGTTAAAGCTGAAGGTGCTTTGAAAAATGCAAACTGTGAGGGGATTTAGCGACCTTTAGAAAACCATTTTCTCAGAGAGCCATTTTTTCCAGAGGGTTTTACCAATATCGAATCATGGGGGTTTTTTTCGGAGTTTGCAGAAGATGGCAATTGGCTATCTTTTAACGGAGTTGATGGCGCAGTGGGATGTATCATCAGAATTTCATTTAATTGTTTTTGCAGGGTTCCGACCATACTCACGAATGTTTCTTTTGAAGCCCGCACCTTGCTAACTGTATAGCAACCCATCAGCTGACCTATAATATAGAGGGCCATAGACCTGGCATCGGTTTGATTTTTTAATTCACCGGCAGCCCGTCCAATCATAATCGCCCTTTGTAAAATTTTTATTTGTACTTCATTTACGATTTCCAATTTTTGGCGAAACAATTCGTCTGTATGGCTTTGTTCTAAAATCAAATTGCTAAGAACATCGCCTCGTTTGATACTGGTTTCGGATGCCTTTGTTTTTTCTGTTTCTAAAATGGAATGAATTGCCGCGGGAACCCCGTTCTCAATATCAACAAGTGGTGCCCATTTTGCATTGTAATAAGGAAGCATTACCTCATCAACAACTGCATATCCCAATTCTAATTTATTCGGAAAATAATGGTAAAAAGCCCCCTTGGTAATCTTCAATCGCGCAATCTCTTTGTCGGTTCTTAGGGTCTCAAAACCGTTGGCTTGGATTGCATCGAAGCAACGATTGAGAATAAGATGACGCGTTGAGGTACCCATAAGTCGCAAATATAATAACCACACCAATAAAATGTTAATAATTTGTGTAAAAATCAAAAACTTTTTTATGAATCGACCTGTACCCCCATTAACCTGATGGCTAAGGTGTTAAGCGGCCGTACATTCTAGGGAATGGAATGCTCTCTCTTACGTGTTTTAATTTACAAACCCAGGTCACCATTCTCTCTAGTCCCAGACCAAATCCCGCATGTGGAACAGATCCATAACGACGCAAATCTAAATACCAGCCAAATGATTCCATGGGTAAATTGTGGTCATGAATTTTTTTGCTAAGCAATTGCTCATCAGTTTCTCTTTCTCCGCCGCCAACAATTTCGCCATAACCCTCTGGAGCCAATACGTCTACACCACGCGAAAAGCGAGAATCTTCGGGATTGCGTTTTAGATAAAATGCTTTTATTTCGTGCGGCCAGTCATATACCATTACCGGCCTGTCGAAGAGCCTGGTTAAAACGGTTTCATCTGAGCCACCGAAATCTGTACCGTATTGAAAGTTTTTAGCACTGTCTATCCACTGAGGGATATTCCGTAGGTCTTCTTCGGTTTCGTTTTTGTCTTGTTTTAATTGCGCAATTTTTCCTTGATGAAAGGCAATTTCTCCTTTTTTCAGGCCGGCTTGACCAAGGGTTTTTTCGCGCATGGCAATTTCTTCATGTATTGTTTGAAGTTTTATTGTTGTTGTTGAGAGTTCGATTTGCAAGCTTTCGATGCTGTTTACCCCCCCCACATTTTCTTCACCTTTTATGATTCGAACGGCCTGGTCGTATGTCATTCTCGGAAAAACACCCAAACTGCTTTCGAGAATTTTTGTGTCCCGCCCAATAGATTCTAACTCGGTTTTGCAATGGAGGAGAACTTTTTTTACGACAAATTGCAAAAACGATTCGATGCAATCCATATTTTGAAAAATATCACAAAAAGCCATCTCAGGCTCTATCATCCAGAATTCAGATAAATGGCGGCGGGTTTTGGATTTTTCAGCCCTAAAGGTGGGTCCAAATGTATAAATTTTCCCCATTGCCATCGCCATGGCTTCTCCGTATAATTGTCCACTTTGGCTCAAAAATGCTTGCTCACCATAAAATTCGGTTTCAAAAAGAGTGCTTGAACCCTCACACGCATTGCTCGTAAATACAGGAGCATCCATCTGAACGAAACCCGCTTGCTGAAAATATTCATGAATCGAAAAAATGATGGTGTTTCGGATACGCATAATGGCCCACTGGCGCGAGCTTCGTAACCAAAGATGTCGCTGATCCATTAAAAATTCTATGCCATGTTCTTTCTTGGCAATAGGGTAGTTTTCGGATCCACCCACGATGTCGATTTGACGGACTTGTATTTCTACCCCACCCATTTGTTTTTCATCCAACCGTACTACACCTTTTATTACCAGTGAAGTTTCTAGACTAACAGACTGAGCAACCTCAAGGAATTTATCATTGGAACTCTCGGTCGATACAACACACTGACAATAACCCGTCCCATCTCGCAGCATGATAAATACAATGCCTTTCCCCTCTCGTTTATTCGCCACCCAACCCCGTAAAACAACAGTTTTGCCAATGCAATTTGAAAGAAATTGAATGGATTGTGCGGGTGTTTGAAAATCGGGAGCAGACATAGAAATATGGTTCTTTTATGGGGCATTGCAAAGATACATTTTGTCGGCCTGTCTACAAGCGGTCAACAGGTTAATTCAACGTAACCTTGTGTGATTTCACCCAATACTTTGGCCTTCCATAGCGCGCCCTACCTTGTGATATGGGGTTCTGAATGGCAGGGTTTTCTTGGAACCCTGTTTTGAGAAATTATTTTATGAAGATTCGTTTATAGGGCCTGTATTATTGGGGCCACCCTTTGGCTCACCGGTTGGTTTGGGCCCACGGTTGTCTGGTCTGGGTCCACGGTTGTCAGGTCGATTGCTTGTGCCTTGACCCCTTGGCTCACCGGTTGGTTTGGGCCCACGGTTGTCTGGTCTGGGTCCACGGTTGTCAGGTCGATTGCCGTTAAAGTTTTTTGAATTGCGATTGCCATTGTCTTTTCGGGAGGTATTGTCTCGAGAGGACAAATGAAATTCATCGTCACTTAATAATTCGTTGTTTCCAATAAAATCATTCGTTTGTTGCAATTCCGTGGCTGCCAACTGTTCCATTACAGCACTTGCTGGTTCCAAATCTTGCAAGGCCATAGATTTTAAGCCACCACGATTTTCTTCTAGCACCTCATTGACTTTAACTACAGATAATGCCACCCATGTTTGGTTGTCGTCATATGAAAACCACATTAATTTTTTTAATATATCGGTTTTGCGCACATAGGCGAATCCATTTACTGTATCGAGTTTGATGATTTTTGCCTTGGGAAATGCATCTGTCGCCTCAATATATTGATCCAGTTCATAATTTAGGCAGCATTTTAGCCGACCACATTGTCCGGCCAATTTCTCCATATTAATACTTAAATTTTGAACTCGGGCTGCACCAGTATTGACTTGTTTATAGTCGGTTAGCCATGTACTGCAACACAATTCTCGGCCACAAACACCAGTACCACCGAGTCGTGAAGCCTCTTCGCGATAATTAATATGGCGCATTTCGATTTTTATCTTAAACTCATCTGCATATTTTTTTATGAGTTCACGGAAATCAACGCGGGTTTCTGCAGTATAGAAAAATATGGCTTTTCTGCCATCTCCCTGAATTTCTATATCGCTGATTTTCATCTGCAATTTTAAACCAAAGGCATGCGTTCTTGCGCGTTCAAGGGTGGAATTTTCTTTGCTTTTGGCTTCGTCATGCTTTTCTATATCACGCTCGGTGGCAACACGTTGAATACCCATTAGTTCAGAAGAATCTTCCCGAACCTGGTATTTTTTTAACTGCAATCGAACAATTTCTCCTGTTGCTGAAACAGTGCCAATATCATAGCCAATACTGCTGTCTACACAAACATAGTCACCAGTATACAATTCTATATTGTTCGTATTTCTAAAAAACTCCTTGCGAGAACCTTTAAAACGAACCTCGACAATGTTAAAGGGTTTATATCCCTCGGGCAGGTCCATGTCTTTGAACCAATCGTAAACATTTAGCGCATTACAACCACTGGTACCACATGTCCCATTGCTTTTACATCCCCCTGGAGAGCTGCCTTTTTTGGTTCCACAAGATGCACAGGCCATGGTGTTTTTTTATAAAATGAATTTTTACAAAGTTAGTGCATCATGCGTTGTTTCCCACAGGACCATCATGCGTTTTAACAAACACCCACAATTTCTGCCCCAAAAAATTGATTCCCATACCCAAGGCTGTTGCACCAAGAACGGCCGCAAGTTTGTCAAACTTTACGGCAAATAGACCCATTGTTAATAGAGGTGATTGAACCATATTCAGTTGTAATTCCCAATCGGGCAGGGAATGTAAAAAAAACTCATTGGAAATGACATTGATTAAGCCACTTAAAGTATAGAGAACGAGGTATTTTTTTAGGGTTTCGCTGGGTTTAAACAATTGTGTTTTTGATTTTTTGCTCTCCCAAGTCCAATATTTATTGCACTTATAATTAAACAATGTAGCCACACCCACACCGAGGGCTTTTGCAATAAACGTCATGGTGATTTGGCTAAAGACGTAGTAAAATCCCATGTCTATGATGAAACTCAATCCACCTACAACAACAAATTTTGTAAGGGCTATATAGGTCTTAGATGAAATCAAAGGGATGTTTATTGAGTAAGAAATGCTTTTTCAAAGGTACAGTGCATTCCGAATTTAATTGCACAATTTTGCTGTCCGTGGCCCATGGGTGCGTCGAAAAAAATTGGAAATGTATACCCTGCAAGAATTTCGCAAACCATTTCTGAAACCGTGTAACCAAACGGAACAACATTGTCTTTCATGTCTACCATACTTCCAATAATCAATCCCTGAATACCCTCAAACAATCCGGCCAATTTTAAGGCCATCAACATCCGATCTACATGGTACAAATACTCGTCTATGTCCTCTAAAAACAACACTTTACCCTGGCAATTTGGCTGCAAGGGTGTGCCCAAGGATGCATAGATTAAGCTGAGATTTCCACCCACCAACTCCCCTTCAAAAGAGTGATTTCGAATACTTGGGCAGTTACCCAAATCGATTCTTACATTCTCCCCTATCAATATTTTTGACAGTTCCGCTGCACCCTGAACTATTCCCGCATCACCAGAAGCCCATTGTGTTGCAAGCGGACCGTGAATCGATGCCCAATTTGCCTTTTGCAATGCCAAATGAAGTGTGCTAATGTCACTAAATCCCACCAGCCATTTGGGATTGGCGTCTGAGAGTATCCTCTGAAATCCCAATCCCCAATTTACAGGTGTTTGATTGGAATTGTGCTGCGTTTTTTTTTGATTGAATGGCGCTAGGCTAGGCGGTGACAACAAATTGCTTGAAGGATTTGTTTGCGAATACAGTGTTTCAACAGCCTCAAGGGTTCGAATAGAAC
This sequence comes from Flavobacteriales bacterium, assembly GCA_002737705.1. GTDB lineage: Bacteria > Bacteroidota > Bacteroidia > NS11-12g > UBA955 > UBA955. Next base: position 29,191 of record NSIM01000010.1, on the reverse strand, counting down.
CATACCCCCCCTTTGCACAGAAGATAGCTTTGGCTTTTTTGTGTTCAATGGCCCATACAAGATCTTGGGCCCTTTGTGTATCACTTGATGAAAATTGGTTTGAATTTCCAAAGACATTAGAGCCATATTCCAGGTGCCATCCCTGATCCGTAATCCATTTTTCAAAAGCCAACAAATCTTTTTTATCGACACTGCGCGCCGGAGATATCAATACAACACAGTCTCCTTTTTGGAGATATTGGGGTATCTTGTTCACGGCATTTTGATTAATAAAGTGGCTTGTTCTATCCGGCTAGTCATTTCGGAATTACGCGAATCTCCATAATATTCCATATAGGAATACGGAGGTGTATTATGATTGACTTTGGACAATAGCTGCACAATACCTAAAAGTTTCCGCGATTGTAAAAGCGAAACAAAAGCTTGCCATTTTGGCAATGATTCACCGGGAGCAGCATTCACAGTTGCTTTATAATATTTTCCCGGAGCAATTGTTTCAATCACAAATATTTGTTTATCCGCCGGGCTGGTTATGGGGGTAGCTGCTGTTTTAACGCGACTCACGATTTTATTTCTTTGAATCGGAATACCGATAAACACGTCCATAGCCCCTTCTTTGGGGGCAGATTTATAGAGAATCATCAGGGGCCCTTCGAGTCGATACGTATTTTCTTCGATTTGTCTAAGTATTTTACCCGCCGATAGGCGTATTGCAGTTTTGAGATCTTTCAGGGGAATTTTTTGCCATAATCCCAGCAATTCTGATTCTTTTCGTTCCACTTCCTTTACCAAAATCCCCTCAGAAATCCCAACCAAATTTTCGTCTGCAGACACAATAGAATTGGGCGAGTTGGCCAGGTTTTTACTTGCCTTTTTTTCGGTCACCGGCACGGTTGCATTATTGGTACAAGAAAGAATTGATATTCCTATAAAAAAGAAGGCATAGATAGTTGTTGGTATCGAAAAATTCACAATGGCAAAGTACACCATTTTTTAGCGATTTTGCTGTAGGTTTGCACTGTGAAATTTAACGCTGAAATTGAAATATTGCCTTTGAAAGGATTGTTAGACCCCCAGGGCAAAGCTGTAGCCAATGGGTTGCCAAAAATTGGCATCCATTCCGCAAGCAATGTGCGAATAGGTAAATTTATCACCCTGGATATTGAAGCCACATCTGCTGATGAAGCCCGGGTTTTTTGTGAAACAGCCTGCACCAAATTACTAGCCAATCTCATCATGGAGGGATATGCTATTCGGATCAAAGCAACATAGAATGATTGTTTACAACGTCACCTGCAATCTCAACCCAAGCATTTCTGAAGAATGGCTGAATTGGATGGTCACTGAGCATATCCCAGAGGTGATGGGTACGGGTTGTTTTTTGGAATACAAAATTTTGAAACTTCTTACAGAATCTGCTGACAACGAAGGAGTGAATTACGCCATTCAATACACGGCAGCATCTATGTCCGATTACGAAAAATACAAGACTTTTCATGCGCCTATTTTACAAGCAAAAACACAAAAAAAATATGGAAATAGCATCTTGGCCTACAGAAGTTTATTGGAAATAATTCTTTGATACTATATCTATGAGCCTTGCAAAAGTGTTGGACATTGATGGGGCACTCTTACACCAATCTTTGTATACTTGGGTAGATGTTCGCAGTGAGTCGGAATTTGCAAGGGCACATATCCCCGGATCTGTGAATATTCCTATTTTAAACAACGAAGAAAGAATATCCGTAGGAACAACATATAAAGAGAAAGGCCGTGAAATGGCGGTGGGAATAGGACTTCAGTTGGTGGGTCCAAGGTTTAACGCTCTGTATCAAAGCTTTTTACTTTTAGAAAACACCCATGGTAAACCCTTATTGTTTTATTGTTGGCGTGGTGGACTTCGCAGTCAGATTGCCGCTACACTTATGCAGTGGTCGGGACGAAAGGGTTTTGTCATTCAGGGTGGGTATAAATCGTTTCGTCAGTGGGTATTGGAAACACTCAAACTTCCAAAATCCATACTACTATTGTCTGGCAGTACGGGAAGTGGTAAAACGGAAATATTGCACATGTTACGGGAAAAAGGCTTGTCGGTATTAGACTTGGAAGGCCTTGCCTCTCACAAGGGAAGTGCCTTGGGGGGAATCGGTATGCCGGCACAACCCAGAAGTGAACTATTTGAAAATTCCATAGCACTGGAATGGGCAAAATTTGGTTCGACCGCTTCGGTTTTCATTGAGAATGAAAGCAAACTGATTGGCCATTGTGTAATACCAGAATCCTTGTGGCTGCAAATGCAATCTGCAAAAATCATAGAAATACAAGTACCCAAATCCACAAGAATTCAACGAATTCTCGATGAGTATAGCCATCTGCCATTGGATCAATTGCAAGAACGAACCGCAAAATTGAGAAAACGATTGGGCGGACAAAATGAACAATTGGCGCAACAAGCATTGTTGGATGGAAATTTTACACTTTGGGTAACAACATTGCTCGTTTATTATGACAAAACCTACGCGCATTTTTATTTTCCGAGAAACACACCCTCAGATTCCGTTGTATGGGATTGGGAACAAAAAGAAAACTCTTTGCTAAACCTCCTCAAGCACAAAACACCATGAACCTACAAAACACCATTGCCATTGTAACCGGAGCAAACAAAGGCATCGGCTTAGAAACCGTGAATCAATTGCTGGCCAAAGGTGCAATTGTGTATGGAATATGTCGTAGTGATTGCCCCGTAAAAAACAAAAATTTTATATGCCTAAAAGCGGACGTGCGCAATATAGAAAGCCTTCGCCAGGCCTTCGAGGACATTGTATCCAAACACGGGAAAATAGATATTCTTATCAATAATGCAGGATTGGGGTACTTTGGATTTTGCGAAGAACTGCCGATTGAGCAATGGCAGGAAATGTTTGATACCAACGTAACAGGCTTGTTTTATGCCACACGTTTGGTATTGCCAAGCATGAAAAAAGAAGGTGTCGGGCATATCATAAATATTTCTTCGATCGCAGGTTTAGAAGGATACCAGCAAGTCAGTGCCTATTGTGCTACCAAATTTGCGGTGAGGGGATTTAGCGACGCCTTGTACAAAGAGGTTCGTGATTTTGGGATTAAGGTTACTTGTATTTATCCTGGATCTGTAAAAACAGATTTCTTTCGACACAGTGAAACCATCGACGCTCATGACAACATGTTGATGCCCGAAGATGTTGCGTCACAGATTATTTTTTGCTTGGAAACACCGAGTAATTTTCACAATGTAAACATCGAAATTCGCCCCCTAAAACCCCGGGGATAAAGTATTTTATAGATTCATACGCAAACCCTTGCCTATTTATGGCTTGTTTGATATCAATGATAAAGTAGGAGAATGTGTTTTATTGTTGAGGCATTTTCGACATCAATTTTGCCATTTGTAATGCCATTTTTTCTGCTTCTGCTTCTGCAGAAGCGGCATAATCTTTTCCACTGGAAGCATATAAAATACTGCGGGATGAATTCACCAACAACCCTATTTCTTGGTTGGAACCATAAAGACTTATGGCTTCCAAGTCACCACCTTGGGCTCCTACACCTGGCACCAGCAAAAAATGGTTGGGAATTATTTTTCGAATCTCTTTGAAGCTATCAAAACGGGTTGCCCCCACCACAAACATCAGATTCTCTTCAGTACCCCATTTGCAAACGGAGTCTATGACCCGCTCGTATAATTTTTTCCCCCGGTATTCGTCTAATTGAAAATCTGCATGTCCCACATTGCTGGTAAGTGCCAAGCAAATCACCCATTTGTCATTAAACTCTAAAAAGGGCCTGAGGCTGTCTTCACCCATATAGGGAGAGACAGTTATGGCGTCAAAACACAGTGTTTCAAAAAATGCTTTGGCATACATGGAACTGGTATTGCCAATATCCCCTCGTTTGGCATCGGCAATTTTGAATGTATTGCTTGGCAAATAATTGAGCGTCTGCTCCATCCATTCCCAACCCGATTTACCATATTGCTCATAAAAAGCCGTATTGATTTTATAGGCCACACTATGGGCTTTGGTTGCGTCTATAATATCGCGGTTGAAAGTCATCAATCCTTGCCCGTTTCGTTCTAGCCCCAATGGAAGTTTTTCGATTTGGGAATCGAGTCCGGTACACAAGAATGATTGCTTGGAACGAATTTCTTGTATGAGTGTTTGCTTGTTCAATGCATTGCAAATTACGTACATGAATCGGCATGTTAATCAAATTCGCGTAGGTTTGTATAAAAATGTGGCTGAAAGAGTTTTATAGGTGTTTTGTATGTTGTTTGGTTTTTTTTGGTTCTGGTATAAGCCAAGCGCAATACATAAAAATAGGCGATGGTGCTTATAGCGGAAGCTTGGGTGGGCCTATGAACTCCAATACTGTTCGCGACACCCAGGTTTCAAGGTTTGCCTATATATTCCCAAAATCTGTTTTGGGAAATCTCAACGACAAAGACACCATTACTTCCGTCGAGTTTTTTCACTTGCTTGGCGCCGCCCCCAATTTAAATACCCAATTTACGCTGTGGATTCAAAATACTTCTCGAAATGATTTTGGAATGGGAAAACTGTATTTTCCCGACGAAACGAAAAACAGCATTTTGGTTTTCAGTGGCTCTCCAGGAAATTATATAGGCAAGGAGGAAAAATTTTATCGCTTGCCTTTGAATGTTAAACCGTTTGAATACGACAGTCTAAAAGGTGAAAATATCGCAATTTTTGCTGAATACAAACAGACCCAAAAACAGACTGTTGCATTTCAATGGTATTTTGAAGGCAATGCTTCTGTTTCTGGATATTCGGCAAATCAAGTAAAATATGCCATTGGACAAAAGGCTTCTGATAGTTTGCCTTCTAGCAGTAGTTATCATCCGACCATAATTCTAAATTTTCCCAAAATTCAATATGATTTGGCCATAAACAAAGTGTATACGCTCGGAAAAATACCCTTACCATTGGGTAGGCCAGACAGTGTTAAGGCTTTAATTAGAAATGTTGGAAAACGCACACTAAAAAACTTTCGTGTATTCACACGGAGCCAAGGGATCAACAAACAAAAGGACAGTTTTTTGATTGATTTGCTCCCGGGTGAAGAATCTCTGGTTCGTGTGCCTTCACTTTTGCCGAGTAATTCGGGACTCGACACTGTATATGTTGAATGCAATGATAAAAACGCATCTAACAATACGGGTTCCTCGTACCGGCTTGGCAATGCAAATGTATATAGTTACCGAGATGTTAACCTTTCTCCCGCTCCTGGAGGGATTGGATTTAATGCTACCAATGGCGATTTTGTGGCGAAATTTACTTCCAATCAGCCCAAATATATTAACCAGGTAACGGTTTCGTTTGGCGCTGGTGGACAGCCATTCAGGGTGGCAATTTGGTCTCACGACAGCACAGTAAACAAACCCCGTTCGCTCATTTACCAAAGTGATTCCCTAACAAGCAAAACAGGAAACTATATTCTTGATTTTAAAAAACCCGTTCCCATAAATCGATCTTTTTATGTTGGGGTTCGACAATTGGGGAAAAACAATGTTTCTTTTGGATACCAAATCGAAGAACCTGTTCGGCCGGGGACATTTTTCTACGCAGAGCCATTGGGCGATACAAATTGGTTGGATTTTTCACCAGGGGCTCCCTTTAAATTTCTCATTGAGCCCAGAATACAAGCCGACATCGATATCGCTTCGATTTCTGCAGACAATCCCAAAGACAGTATTAATCAATACACCACTGACACCCTCGCCCCAGAAGGGGTTGTTGGCAATATTGGTGTTAAAGACGCCAAAGACAGCTTTGAAATACGTTGCGAAATTTGGAATGCAGGAAGTCGTTTTTACAAGAATACTATCCGTGACACCCTCAGTAGTGGTATCAAACGAAAATACGTTTTCCCCAAAACCTTTTTCCCCAAATCATTTGGTGAGCATTTGCTCATGATTATCGCAAAAAAATCTGGCGATAAAATTGTTGACAATGACACCCAAATTCGCAAGTTCTATGTGGGGGTAAAAAAAGATGTAATGGTTGCCAGTGTCTATGAACCAACGGAAAGTTCTGGGTATACTTATAAAACCGACACCTTGATGCCCTTGGCAAATATATTAAATGTCGGGTATGATAACACGCCGTCATTTTCGGCACGTTGTATGATTTTTCAGGGTAGTAAATTGGTTTACAACCAAGTACAGTTTTTAAGTTTGCCGAAATTTCAGTCAAAAATACTGTATTGGCCTACTTATAAATGTGGCGATACGGGGAAATTAAAAATCGTATTTATAACTGGATTGGCCAAGGATGCCTATACCAAAAATGACACCCAAACCCGCAATTTTTATGTGCGCAAATTGGTTGATATTGGCATTGACTCTTTGCGTTCTCCAGATCCTTTGTTGTTTCATACCAAAGGGAAAGCTTTAAAATTAACCTACTATGTATACAACGACGGACTGATACCTGCGTTTAATGTCCCATTTTATTGTTCCATTTTTGACCCATCGGGTAATTTGCTTTATTACGATTCTAGTAAGGCTTATTTGCAGGGTTTGTTCGGGAGTTTTCTGACCATGAATAAAACATTTACCCCAGGCAAGTTGGGTTTGTACAAAATTGTGCTGAAAACGCATTACTACCTTGATTTGTTTGGTGATAACGATTCATTGGTGCAGTATTTTAATGTAGGCAAACCCTATGATTTCGAAGCCATTCGAATCACAAATCCCAAAACAAATGATTCATTAAGCATAGGAAATCCTTCAATTTCTCCCAAGGTATTGGTTCGCAATAATGGATATTTAAAGAATACTGCACCCGTTGTTTGCGAAATTTTTTACGCTGGCAATCGTTTGTACTTCGACAGTAAAAATAGTACGCTGGATACAGGAAAATCTGATACTGTTGTATTTTCTAAAACTTTTAGACCGGTCAATGTGGGAATGTTTTCTCACCGAACCTATACAAATTTGGGTTCGGATGTAATGCGCAGTAACGATACCCTTATGTCTCTTTTTTATGGTGTTGTAGGCAAGGACGCATTCCCTGTTTCTGTTTGGCTAACACCCTATAATAAACCTTTTGATGCCAACGATTCCATTCAAAAAATAGGGGTTCTCGTACAAAATCAAGGTGCCGATTCTATCAGAAAAGTCTTGGTTTCTGTTTCGATTTTTGAAGGTTCCGAGCGTACGTTTTATCAATCCAAAGTAACACAAATTGAAGGCAGTGGCAAGGATACAGTGCTGTTTGATTCACAACACGCGTTTAACAAAATTGGAGACTTTAGCGTATCCGTACTCACAACATCTTATGAAGACCAAAATATTTTCAATGACACATTGTCTTTTCATGGAAAGGTCGAATTGTTGCAAGACATAGGCTTGTTAGAAGCGCAAAGTCCAAATGGAAAAACCCCTATTGTTTTGGGAGATTCAATTCGCCATCCAAAAATTAAATTTAAAAACTGGGGATTGGTTCGAAACAGCAAAAAAAACCGGCTTGTTTACCGTATTTCAAAACTCCCCCAAAATGGAATTCTATTCTCAGATACATTCTCTATTGGCGAGCTTATTTCCCAAGATTCTGCTTGGATTGCCAGCCAAAAACCCCTCGTTTTTTCGGAGCCTGGCGCTTATTTACTGAAAACATTTTTACTGAATTCATTGGATGGAAATGCATACAATGATACCCTTTCATTTGGCCTATTGGTAGAAACAAACACAGTTATCAATGGCAAAGCAATTGCCATTAAAGTATTCCCCAACCCTGCAACCAAGAGCCTTACGATAATTGGCAGCACTTTGCAATCAAGCTGGAAATTACTTGACCTGTGTGGCAATATTGTTGGATTCGGAGAAATAAAATCTCCGTATTTTGGCATTGATGTCGAATATTTGGCAGCAGGAATGTATATATTAACCCTACAGGGACCTTCTACCAATAGTAGCTTCCCCATTGCCATTCAAGAAAAATGAACCGTAGTTTCATAAAATCGAACAATACAGTAAAAAAAGGGAGCCCGGAACTTGGATTACCTGAAATTAGAAGCACCCAAACCAATCAAGTGGCTTGTAAATTTGCTTTTTCTATCTGCTATACTTTCTTTATCGATTGCAGAATTTGGGCTTTGCAGACAAACAAAAAACTACTCCCAGTCCTAACTACGATAGTTGTTTTTGCGATTATATGTGGCTGCAGTACCATTAAGCCCAGCGCACCCGAAACATCAAATCAAATAGAGGTACCAAAACCCTTACCCACCATTTCATCAATTGTCAATATCCCGATACGGGTAGCCTTAAAACCCTTTATTACAATGGCCGATAAATCGTTTGAAAAAGAGTTTAAAGGGGCCGAAAATCCTTGTTCGGGTCTGCGATACAATTATAGGGTAACCCGGGAACCCATAGGGGTTTCAGGGATAGAAAAAACGGTTTATTTGGCATTGGATGTATCCTACGGATTTAGTGGATCCTATTGCCCAAAATGCATGTTTGACAACTGTATAATTCCTTCAATTCCATTTAGTTGTGGTTGGAATGAACCCCTTCGTAGGGCAAAAATTACCCTCAAAAGTGATGTTGACCTGCTGTCGGATTACCACATTAAATCAAGTACTTCATTTACCAGTTTTACGCCCATTGATCCTTGTAATGTGAGCTTTGCCAATATCAATATCAACGATTTGTTGGTGAGGCAACTAACACCCGAACTCGCTAAATTGGCCACAATGATTGACGCTGATATTGGCAAACAAGACCTTAAACCCTACGTCTCGCCAGTATGGAAAGCCCTACAAGAAGATATTTTCATTCCGTATACAGGGTATCTTCGTTTTCAGCCCAAACGCATGAGCATTGGCGAACTCAATATGAATGGGCCATTTTTGTATTTCTCAGTTTCCTTATTGGCCTTGCCGGCCATCCAAAGCACTCCATGGAATACTCCCTTGACTGTTTTACCAGAACTCAGTCCCTATAAAAAAGGAGATGGATTTGCGGTATATACAGATCTCAAACTCAATTATGACAGTTTATCACTACAGTTATTTGATGTGATTAAAAATGAAACCTATGCATTGGGAAGAGATAAAATCACGATTACTGGATTGCGATTATTTCCTGTGAAAGATAAATTGGGTATTGAAGTTGGTTTTTCTGGGAGCAAAAAAGGGATTTTTTATTTGCTTGGCGTTCCTGGGTTTATCGCCCCAACAAATCAGATTGTTCTCAAAAACATAGCCTATGATGTTGCAACCAAAAATGTTTTGATTAAAACAGCCAAATGGATGCTGGATGAAACCATCCGAAAAAAATTGGAATCACAAATGGTCTTTGATGTTTCAGATTTGCTGTTGCTTACCAAAAAATCAATCCATGAATCGCTCAACCAAACCCTTGATGGAAATATCAAATTGCGGGGTTCGATAAAATCCTTAGAAATAGAAGGATGGAGTTTGCAAAAAGATGCACTTTGGGTAAGGGTTAAAACCCTTGGCTCTATTTCGGTATATGTAAATTAACGGTATTTTTTAGCCTATTTTGGCTATCAAATCTGAAACGCGGGCACTGTATCCTGTCTCGTTGTCATACCAACCCACCACTTTGACTGTGTTGCCTATAACTTGGGTCAATTCAGCATCAAAAATACAAGAATGCGTATTTCCGACAATGTCTATACTCACAATTGGATCTGTATTGTATTCCAATATTCCTTTCATTGGCCCTTCTGCAGCGGTCTTCATGGCGGCATTGACTTGTTCAACTGTTACGGCTGTTCTTAGGGTGCAAACCAAATCTGTTACTGATCCGTCGGGGATGGGGACACGCATCGCGTTCCCATTCAATTTTCCCTTCAAATGGGGCAAAACCAATCCAACCGCTTTGGCAGCACCTGTGCTAGTAGGAACAATACTATAGGCGGCTGCACGGGCTCTACGCAAATCTTTATGCGGAGCATCTGCCAAATTTTGATCGGCAGTATAGGCATGAATGGTGGTCATAAAACCTTGCTCGAATCCGAAGGCTTCATCAAGAACCTTCACCATCGGAGCCAAACAATTTGTTGTACAACTGGCGTTGGACAAAATGGTTTCAGTGCCATCAATTACTTGGTCATTAACTCCCAAAACAATGGTTTTTACATCGCCAGTAGCAGGAGCAGAAATAACCACTTTTTTAGCGCCTGCTTCCAAATGCATTGCGGCTTTGGCAGAGTCAGTAAAAATGCCCGTACTTTCCAAAACAACATCCACACCCATAGCACCCCAAGGAAGTGCTTTGGGGTCTCTTTCGGAAAGGGCCTTTATTTTTATACCATTGATAATTAAATGTTCTGAATCAGACAAAACAGTTCCAGAAAACCTTCCGTGAACAGAATCATATTTGAGCAAATGCGCAAGGGTGGCATTGTCGGTTAGGTCATTGATGGCAACAACATCCACACCGGGTGTGTTTATAAGAAATTTAAAGGCATGGCGGCCAATACGACCAAATCCATTGATGGCTACTTTCATTATTGTCTATTTTTTATTGGGTTTTGCAAAGGTAGTTTTTTATTGGCCTTGGTTTGACAAAAAGTCTTGATAGGCCAACAGAATTCCAGTTTTTAAATCAGTTTTTGCATGCCAACCCATGGTATTTATTCGCTTGCTATGTAACAATTTTCTGGGTGTGCCATTTGGCCGTGTTGTATCAAAATCAATTTCTCCGCCAAAGCCCACTGTGGTGGCGATGGTTTGTGCTAAGTTCAATATCGTAACATCGCTTCCATATCCAACATTGATAAATTCTCTGGCGTTGTAGTTGCACATTAAAAAAAATAGGGCATTTGCCAAATCGTCTACATACAAAAATTCCCGCATTGGACTCCCATCTCCCCAAACCGTTACGGTTTTTGCATTGCTTGTCTTTGCTTCGTGAAATTTGCGGATGAGGGCTGGTAAAACATGGCTGTGGTCGGGGTGGTAATTGTCGTTTGGGCCATACATGTTTGTAGGCATCGCAGAAATAAAATTACAACCGTATTGATCTCGGTAGGCTTCACACATCTTAATACCCGCAATCTTTGCAATGGCATACGGCTCGTTTGTGGGTTCTAACAATCCGGTGAGCAGGTATTCTTCTTTGAGCGGCTGGGGTGCGAACTTAGGATAAATGCAAGAACTTCCCAAAAACAACAATTTTTTTACACCCTGTAAATAGGCGTTGTGAATCAGGTTGTTTTGAATCGATAGGTTGTCATAGATGAAGTCTGCCCGTTGGGTATTGTTTGCAAAAATCCCGCCGACTTTTGCTGCCGCTATAAAAACATATTCGGGTTTTTCCTTTGCAAAAAACACAGCAACCGCTGAAGAGTTACGAAGGTCTAATTCGGAAGATGTTTTGGCTACACAATTATTGTATCCCTGTAAGGCCAATTCGCGCATTATTGCAGAACCAACCATTCCCCGATGCCCCGCAACGTAAATTTTTGCGCTTTTATCCATCACTCAAAATAGTTCTTGGTTTCAAACCCTCCGTCTTTCAAGTACATTTCTTTTTGCATACGCTGTATGTCACTTTTCATCATGTCTATAACCAGATCATGTAAGCTATGCTTTGGTGACCATCCCAGTTTTTGTTTTGCCTTGGTGGCATCTCCTATGAGTAAATCTACTTCTGTGGGTCTGAAATATTTTTTGTCGACAAAGACAAGTTCTTGTCCAACGACCAAGGTACATTTTTTGCCTGTAGTGCTTTCAAAAACAGGCGCATTAATGACCGAAACGCATCCAATTTCATCAACGCCTTCACCCTTAAATTCCAAATCTATACCCAAGTATTGAAATCCCAAGCGCACAAACTCCCTAATTTCTGTAGTTACACCCGTGGCGATTACATAATCTTCTGGCTTTTCTTGTTGTAAAATCAACCACATTGCCTCAACAAAATCTTTAGCATGTCCCCAATCTCGCTTGGAATTAAGGTTGCCCAAATACAATTTGTCTTGCAGACCCAGGGCTATTCGTGAAGCAGCACGTGTTATTTTGCGGGTAACAAATGTTTCGCCCCTTACCGGACTTTCATGGTTAAACAAAATTCCACTGCAGGCAAACATGCCATAGGCTTCTCGGTAATTGACGGTAATCCAAAATGCGTACATTTTTGCGACTGCATACGGGCTTCGTGGGTAGAAAGGAGTGGACTCTTTTTGGGGGATTTCCTGAACCAAACCATAGAGTTCTGAGGTGGAGGCCTGATAGATTCGGGTTTTTTGGGTAAGTCCGAGAACGCGAATCGCCTCCAATAAGCGCAAGGTACCAAGCGCGTCACAATTGGCGGTATACTCGGGTATCTCAAAACTGACATGAACATGGCTCATTGCTCCCAAATTATATATTTCATCGGGTTGAACCAGTTGAATAATACGAATTAGATTGGTAGAATCGGTTAAATCGCCGAAATGCATCTTAAAATGCCCACCCTCAATATGGGGATCTTCGTAGATATGATCTACCCTTTCTGTGTTAAATAATGAGCTTCTGCGTTTGATTCCATGTACTTCATAGCCCTTTTTCAAAAGAAATTCGGCCAAATACGCCCCGTCTTGACCAGTAATGCCCGTGATTAGTGCAACCTTCATTATTTTGCACAAAAATACGCAAAACAAACATGGTGTTATTGTTTAATGATCAAAAATCTCAACGTCTCGACTACATTCTCAACGAGGTATTTGTTTTGCGTGGACAATTGTCTTTTGAAACCACAGACAACTGGGACGATTTTGTTCGGAGTGAAGCAGGGATTAAGATTGTATATACCCAAACTGAGTGGCTTAAAAATGGATCTTTCTTGCAGGGAATAAGCACGCTTCAAACCCAGAAACTTTCGGGGTTTCTTTACATTCCCAATGGAGGTTTCCTGTTCGAAACCACCACCAGAGATTGGGGCTGGACACCTTCCAATGGCATTATTTCTGTTACTGCATCCAGACATCCATTGCCTTTTGATACGCTTGAGGGACTTTTTATCTCTGAAAACACACAAGAAATTGGCTTTGATCATTTGTGCTTTGATGTATTCGCCCATATTTTTTGGTGCATTTCTCGCTATGAAGAATACCAATGGGCCAATCTTCAATCTTTATACAATGCCAACGAGGGAAAGCATTTTTTGATAAAATCACACACTTTTCCGCCCGATCAACACGACCGATTTCAAGCCAAATACAGCCACCTTGCCAACTTGGGCTGGCTTGACATTCCCATCGTAGACAAAGCAATGGCTTTTTTATTTTCCCAATTAGGCTGCACCATTCCAAGAAAAGCAAGCACAAGTGCTACGGCTGATATCGATATGGCGTTGCGCTTTGGAGGCAGATCTTTTGCAAGGTATTTGGCCAGCACAGTCCAAGATTTAGTTACCCGACCTGTTTTACTGGCCGATAGATTGGCTGTTTTGTTTGGCAAGATTGATCCCTATCACCCCTTGAAATTCACAATTCCTTTGTTGGCAGGTGTTAATAACAGCAAGGTGTTTTTCTTGCTTAGCAACAAACGCACCCAGCACAACAAACAAATTTCTTTGGACAACAGGCAATTGGCAAGTGCTATTTCAGGCGCTGTCAATGCCCTTGGAGCCAATGCCACTGGATTTCACCCCTCTTATCAAACCCCTACTACTTATACAAACCCAGGGGATGTTTGGGGAAAAGAGCTGGATTATTTAACCCAATATACTGGGGAAAAAGCGCTGCACGCAAGATTACATTATATTAATCTTCACTTTCCTTCAAGCTATCGCAACCTTAACCAGCTTGGCATTGAACACGACTGGAGTATGGGTTATCCTGAGGCTGTGGGTTTTCGGGCGGGTACCAGTTTCCCTTTTTCTTGGTATGATTTAGTAGCAGAAAAATCCACAAGGCTGTTGGTTCACCCTTTTTGCATTATGGATGTTACTTGCAAATTATACTTGGGTTTAAGCCCCAGCGAATCGATTGCTTTGGGAGAAAAATTAAAAATGTCCATTCACGCACTTGGTGGTGATTTTTGTTTTATTTTTCACAATGAATCGGTCTGTGAATGTTTTCCTTGGAAAGGCTGGGGTTCGGTAATAAATAAATGGTTGAAACCATGAAACAGGAAGCCAAAAAAATTTGCTATGTGTCCAATAACCGCATAAACAAAGACAAATGGAATTGCTGTGTTTCGGCTGGGAAGCCCAATTTAGCCTATGCCCATAGCAATTATTTGGATGTGGTCTGCAAAGGGGAATGGGATGCCTTAATTTATGGTGACTACGAGGCTGTGTTTCCGCTTCCAATCAAAAAAAAATGGGGTCTTCAATATATTGTGCAGCCTGCTTTTTGTCAGCAACTTGGAGCATTTGGCAATGACGAACACATAGGAACGGAGGCATTTATCAAACGAATTCCTTGGCGATTTGTTCGGGTAAGATTGCAACTGAATCCCTACTTTGCGCTCAAAGACATCCCAATAGGTATTGATGGGACTGCAATTTTTCATACCCAAAAACCCAATAGGATGTTTTTGTCATCCCTTATAAAGCACTTTATACAGCGGGGGGTATTGCAACAAAAAGACAATTTCATACTGCCACTATTGGTAGTTAATCCATTCAATAAAGACGCCCAGAAAAACATCAAAGCACTCGAATCATTGGAAATTCGGTATAAAAAAAACGAAATCGGTTACCAGGAAGTCATTCAAACTTATCGTACCGCTTGGGGTCACTTAAACCCAGATATCAGTCAAAAAACATATGATAATTTTGCAATGGCATGTCACAAAATCGAATTAAATGCTTTCACCGTATCGGCGCATTCTGAAAATGATGAATTGTTGGGTGCTGCAATTTTTCTCAGTACTCAGGGCAACGAAAATGAGCCGGGATATTTGCATTATGTCTGTGCAGGACCCACCGTTAAAGGCAAAACCCTGGGTATTATGCACGGCATTTTAAACCATGTGATTCAATCCTTTAAAAACCGGAATATGGTCTTAGACTTTGAAGGAAGTAGTATTGAAAGTGTGGCCGCATTTTACAAAAAATTCAATGCCCAAAATGCACCATTTTGGGTATTGAAAAGAGGCATTTAACAAAAGGCGGGATTACAACATGCGCCCACAATGCACTTCGATTCCATGCATCCAAACCAAACCATTATTTCAAAGGGGAAAGTGCATATACCCCATCATAATCAAAGCGCTTATTCCGAAAATTTGCTTGTTTTCTTAACAGGGGGAGCAAATCACGAAATTGATCCAAGTACAAACTTTGGTCGCCATCACTAAGGGCTTCGTCGGGCTGATTGTGAACCTCAACAATTAATCCGTCCGCACCGGCGGCAATGGCGGCCGAAGAAACCGGAGTCACCAATTCACGCATACCTGTCCCCTGGCTCGGATCGAGGATTACGGGTAAATGGCTCAACAATTTTACCAAAGGAACAGCCGAAATGTCCAAGGTGTTTCTTGTGGCATTTTCAAATGTTCTAATTCCCCTTTCGCACAAAATGATTTTTTCGTTGCCACTACTCATGATATATTCTGCTGCCAACAACCATTCTTCAATGGTGCTCATCATTCCGCGTTTTAATAATATAGGCTTTTCTATTTTCCCCAATGCCTTTAACAACGGGTAATTTTGCATGTTGCGCGTACCCACTTGCAATATGTCGGCATAGTCGCAAAGTTCTTCTATTTTTTCGGTGCCCAAAATTTCAGAAACTACCGCCATGTTATATTTATCTGCGGCCTCTCTCAGCAATTGCAAGCCTTCTGTTTTTAATCCTTGAAATGAATAGGGGCTTGTTCGTGGCTTGTATGCTCCGCCCCGGAGAAATTTGATATTAAATTTAGACAAGTACTCGCTAATCGTAAAAATCTGTTCTCGATTTTCTACAGCACAAGGCCCTGCAATCATCATCAAATCTTTGCCAATAACCACACCATTAACAACGAAATGGGTATCTTCTGGTTGCCATTCTCTACTGACCAATTGGTATGGATTTCGGTTTCCCATAGTCTAAAAACAATCTGGTGTTAATTCGGTTTGGTATAGGTAATTATTAACCGTGTTTTTTTATGATCGATACCTGTTCTTGCTCCAATTACAGGGTTGTCGCTTGGCAAAGCAAAAAACAATCCATAATTAATATCTTCGCCATTCAATGCTTTGGCATTCAAGATATTTTGCAAATGGCGGGTAATTACAAACTTGTAGTAATGGCCTGTTTCATTATAAAGGCCCCCATAATTGCTAAGAGATTCTAGTGCATCTGCAATGAATTTATTTCGTTTTCCGGTTTTGGAATTCGGTTGAAAAATATTCATGCGCGGGGGTGCATAATAGGTTGCATTTCTGATATTGTTGGTGTATAAATACAATTCGGCTTTATTGATACCAATATTTCCTTTCGCAATTAAATTTAATAAATAGGGAATTTCTATCTGTGTCTTTAGTCCACACAATGCCTGAATATAGGTGGTTGTGAAGTGGCCTTTTGGGTTTGCGAGTTGTTCAACAATTTGTGGAGGATAGGGCCCAGTTTGTCCATTGTTTACAGAGGCAGATTTTCCATAAAATCCAAATACAAATGTGGCTGTGTCATTGTAATACAACAGAATTTTGGCACGTGAGTCGATCGATTGCGTATTGGAGATGTCAAAGACGGCGTGTCCGCCCTCTCCTGGAAGCAATTCATCATTTTCAGGTATAATGGCAACTCCTTTGAAATATTTGGCCAGGCCTTCATTGTTTTTATAAGCATCTGCAGGCATTTGCATTAGTGATCGTGCAAATTCTTTGCTCAATTTAACAATCAATCCCGGTTTTAATGCCATTTTGGTTTTTCGATAACCAATAGAATCAATTTTTTGAAGGTATAGACTCCCGAAATAATCTGATGCATTGCTTTGATGGTATTGAACACTTTGTTTTTGATAATAAACATTGCCGGTGATAGTTTCGCTTAGGGGATAAATTCGAAGATGCTGCGAAGAACCACGATTTCCGTAAAAATTCAATCCCTCGACCAGGGGTATATAGAGTATGGCAGAGTCGGGCTCTCGGGTATTCGGAAAATTGTTTTCGGGTTCAATGATGTTCATTTTGGCGAATAAACTGGCTTTGCTTTTCCCCAGGACTGGATCGTTTAATTCTCCTAGAAGCGCGTAACTAAGATTGTTACCGGGCAATGAATCTTCCCTGATGGTTCGGGTTATCAGTGAAAAGGTATCGGTGCGAAATAGCGAAAGTTGTTCTTTTTGATTTTGATTCGATATAACAACATTGCCATTTTCTTTGGTACAAGAATTAAGGCCTATGAATAGCACTATCAAAAAGGGAGCAACACGAATAAACACTGATTTTAGCAAGATAAAAGGCGTTCGTATAAGCTGCTGTATTGTGACGCGGTATTGTCATCGCTATGGCGCATTACGATTTTGTTTTCTAGGTGGTCTTCTACAACGCGGTGGGCTTCTTCACTTGATGTTACAACTGCATCTGCATGTTTAACTGCACCGATATTCATATCATTAACACTTGCATCACCAAAACTATTTTCCATTACATTTAAACCTGCTTTGCGTGTAAAATCACTGCCGAGTTTAACTTTATCTTCATCACAATACACACTAAAAACAATCTTTGTATTTTTAAAAACAGGTTCATCCCGATAAAGTGTTTTCAAGTAAACAGGAATCAAACTGGTCATCCAACCTTGGCAGTGAATAATTTCAGGGGACCAGCCCAATTTTTTTACAGTTTCCAGTACACCCTTACAGAAAAAAATGGTTCGTTCATCGTTGTCATCGAATAATTTACCCTTATCATCCCGAAAAACATGTTTGCGGTGAAAGTAGTCTTCGTTGTCTAAGAAATATACTTGCATCTTGGTTTGGGGTATAGAGGCAACTTTTATGACCAGCGGATTGTCATTGTCATCAATTGAAATATTGATTCCAGACAAGCGTACAACTTCGTGAAGTCGATTTCTTCGTTCATTAATAACGCCAAATCGGGGAACAAGGATGCGAATTTCGTTGTCTTGTTCTTGCAATGCTTGGGGCAACATTCTGGCAATGGTTGCCAAAGGGGATGTCTCTAAAAAGGGAGACATTTCTGAACTTACAAACAGAACACGTTTTTTGGTTTGCGTCATAATTTGGGTGGTCTATGTGTAGAAAAAGACTACAAAAGTATAATAAAAAAATTGGAATTTGAAATAACAATTTTTGAAGAACATTGAAAAAATCGTTATTTGCACACCGTTTTGTCAATAAATATGAAGCTTATTCAAAGTCTTAAGGATCTAGATTTTACAAAAGAGAATGTTTTGTGTAAGCCGATTGCCTTCATACCAACTATGGGCGCTTTGCACGAAGGCCACCTTGCACTCGTGAGGGCAGCGCAAAAAAATGGAGAGTTTACACTGGTCAGTATATTTGTTAATCCTTTGCAATTTAACAACATAGATGATTTAGAAAAGTATCCCCGAACGATAGAATCCGATTTGCTGGCTTTGGAGAATGTGGGTACAAACGCAGTTCTTATTCCTAGTTATGATGAATTATACAGCCCAGGTATTCAAGATATTCAAGTTGATTTATACGATTTGGGCAAGCGATTTGAGGGCGAACATCGGCCTGGGCATTTTAATGGCGTAATTCAGGTTTTATTCCGTTTATTTATGTTTACCAAGCCCAATTCGGTGTATTTCGGACAAAAAGATTTACAGCAATGCCTGGTAGTTCGGCAATTGCTCAACCAAGTGTTTCGGCATATTTTTTTCCATATGGTTCCAACACATAGGGAAGAGTCGGGATTGGCAATGAGCTCCAGAAACACCCTTTTATCTCCTGGCGATAGACAAAATGCCTCAGGAATATGGAAAAGTCTTTTGTCTCTTCGAGGAAATATACGGGATTTTCATGCGGGTCGAATCTCCCAAATTGAGTATCTTAGAGGCAAGGGAATTGAAACTGAATATTTGAATTGGGTTCGTTTACCCACTTTGGAAAATGCCTCTTTATTGGACACAAATACCCAAAATGCATTGGTCTTCGCAGGATATATTGGAGCAGTACGCCTGATAGACAATATTGTTTTTGACCTCGAATAAGCATTACACAACTTACTGGTTTAGCCCCAACAATTTCTTTTTAGCATAGAATTCTTGTCTCAAAAAGCGATTTCGTGGGCCACTGCCTGTTACACTTAATAAAGTCCCATTGGTTTTGCATGTTTCCAACCAATTTTGTGCAGAATTTACCCAATGTTCGCAATCGCTAATCAATACGCCATTCATTTGAGAACAAATTAATGCCACGCTGTCGCGAATGGTTTTTACAATGAATGTATTGTCATTGTTTACTAAGGGTGTGAAATACAAATGATAATCGGCCCCTTGGATATGCGGTTGATAGGGATGAAGTTTTTTGCCTCTTTCTGCTTGTTCGTGGACATGGTCAATCAATAAATCATACTCATCAAGTACTGCTTTGTATTCATTTTCATTTGCAAACAACCCACATTCTTTATAGTGTTTGATTTGATACAAGGTGCTGAACAGGGTTTCGTAACTCCATATTTCTTCACTTGCAATATTCATATATTGCGTACTTAGGGATTCAAAATTCTTTTCTTCGGGCATTATTCCTGCATGAAAAGGGCTGTTTCGGAGTGCTGGATTACCCAAAAAATCGCGGCTCCAAATAAATGCTTTGAATGAGGCCAATGCGGGAAACCAAAAATTGTAAAACAAGGGAATTTCTCTTGCACCTATAGATATGAAACTATTGGGTCGATCGATGGCTTTTTGCATATAATGTTTCAGATCTGCATAGTAGTGGTGGGTCGTATAGGTACTATTTATAGATTTAAACTCCCCTTGAAACCAGTTATGACCCATATTGACAAGAGTGTTCAGATCTATATTAAATTCTTTTGCCAGTTTCATTAATTCGTCTGCCCTTAAGGAAAGCGGGTTTCGAATGCGGCGGTAGGCCGAGTCTTGTGAGATGCATAGAATGTCAGCAACGATGTTCGCAGTTTTCATTCCTTGTTGTTTTGTTTTCTGGTGAAGTAGTTGGGTAAATGTGTCAATCATTCGCATAAGTTTTGATTTTTAGATTGTTTTTGGTTAACACAATAAAATGGGCTTAAACACCCAAGAGAATTGCGAAAATTACAAATATTAATTTTTTTGGTGCCGAGTATTGGGAATAATTGACAGCAATCAAAGAAGCTTCATCCCCATTTTTGTTGGGGTAATTTAAACAATATGTGATGATGGGAAAGCAAATTAAAAATAGTGATGTATGGGTGAATCGGGATTGGATGTATTTTTCTTGGCCTGAGAGCAATTTGGAAAATTTTAACAATGGGTATAACAAAGGATTATGGGTTGCAATGCTCTTTCCGGCAGCCCAAAAAAATGCATGGAGGCTCTGGGTATGAAACAAAAAATACTTTTTATTTTATTGGTGTTGGGTTCGCAGATTCACGCCCAAACTTTTATGAAGAATTATCAGGGGTATTTCCGTGGATTGAATCTACAAAAAGCCCCCATCAATCGTTTATTGGATATAAGCTGTCCACAACTTGATATAGAAAAATATACGGGAGGCCTTGGAAGTGATACAATCGTTTTAGAGGATGCAGAGGAACTTTTGAGGATTCTAGAATATGCCAAAGTGCAAGAAAAACCCGATGCCAACCAATGGGATAGTTTGCTGGTTTGGACCAATGAATACCTAAAACAAGGTATCGTTCCCATTCTGCTTGTGGATGCTCAATGTGCTGAGCTTTCAGACTCTTTTTGGCTGGGTGATGGATATACCGTAAATGAGGACAGTGCCATGTTAGAGGAAACAAGGGTTCTTCTTAAGTCGGATTTT
The DNA here is from genome assembly GCA_002737705.1 of Flavobacteriales bacterium. GTDB lineage: Bacteria > Bacteroidota > Bacteroidia > NS11-12g > UBA955 > UBA955. The sequence goes on along the minus strand of NSIM01000010.1, from coordinate 8,257 downwards.
AACCAGCACAATATTTTTATGGCAACTCCGATGAGTTTGCGGTGGAGTGCAAACTATACAAGGGTTGTTTTGGATCCGCGTTTTATTTTTGGCCATCACTTCTTGGATTCTAAAATACAGATTGGCATTACCGTGAATGGAAATGAAACACCCCTAATAATGAATCAAGCAGTGGCACTAAGGGGTATTCAGAAAGGACTCAACATTTGTCATATCTGGCTCGAGGCCGACCAAGCAAATTACAGATTTCTCAAAATAAATCCCCCTGTGTCATTTTCATTCGGAATGGCACGGCTATTTTCTTGGTCTATTATCAACATTCACTTTAATGAGCATGAATGGGAAAAGGTAGTATTCAATAAACCGATAGAACAATTTGATGTTTCACATAATTTTATCGGTGTTGATGGACAATGGATGAATTCCGGTGCGCATATTACGATTCATTTCGGTTTAAATAAGGATACAGTTGGTATTCCAAACAGGTGTTTGCGGCGACCGCTGGTATTTGTGGAGGGTATTGATTTTGGTTATAAAGGCCATCCAACAGGGTATAGGGATGGAAAATGTGGCAATACGGGGTATTTGGACTTATTAAAAGGGAAACAATGGAATGCAGATGGTAAATTTTGGGAAGACTGGCCAGCCATTCAATTTACTCCAGAGATAATAAGAATGTATTTGGATTCAGGCCTTGATATTGTATATGTTGATTTTTGGGACGGAGCTGATTATATAGAAAACAATGCTGTAGTCGTCGCGGAAATTCTCAAAAGAATTTCAAATCGACTTTGCGGCAAAGAAATACATGTACTGGGCGCAAGTATGGGAGGTCTTGTTGCGAGGAGTGCCTTGACGCTACTTGAATCAGACTCAAACGCAATGTGTATTCGCAGTTTTACTGCATTTGACACCCCTTTTTTGGGTGCAAATATTCCAATGTCTTTGCAGGCTACAATGTCTTATTTTAGTGACTTTATAGGCTTAACAAGGGATATAAAAGTGCGCATGTTAGACCGCCCAGCTAGCAAGCAGACACTCTTCATGCATTACACTCAAATCGACAAACCCCATAACCTACATGTTCAATTTTTATCCAACCCATCACTACAATTGTTTCCTATTATTCCCTATAAATTGGCAATTGTCAATGGCAGTGATACAACTAAATTACAGAAGAAAATAGATGGTATGGATTTGGTTCCAGGCGATTTGCTGGCCCAGTTTAAGTTTAGGGATGGACTTAAACAAAAATTGACATCGCTTGCAGAAAAAACACGGATCAAATGGCTGTTTTTGGCAGCACTTCTAATCCCAACAATGGATGCAAAACTTTTCTGCCATGCTACAACGCTAGTCTCCGGTCGAGACACTAAAAAAGCCGTTGCTGTTTTTGAATCAAATATCAAAAAAGACAAAACATGGTATGTCGATTTAAAAGGTTTGGGCTATGATCATTTACCCGGATCAAGCAGTTCTGGTTTGGCCCAAATGGGAGATCTTAGCCAATTGGCGCAGAGTTTTGTTGCAAGCAAATTGTTTTGTAAAAAAACAGGTTTTGTGCCCACGTGGAGTGCGTTAAATATAAAAGACGGTGAAAAAAATTGGCGTTTACCCTTAAAAATACAAGTTGGTAAGGGATGGCAACAACTCCATTCTACCCCTTTTGACGTATATTATTCGCAATCTAAAAATCAAGACCATGTATTTTTTGATTCATCCAAACTTGGCAATACACACTGGTTGTTACACCAGATACTTCAATTGTCTAGATCTGGGTTAACAGAAATAAAAAATACAATTTTTTTTGGGGGTTTGTGCGATCGTTTTTTAGAAAATGTAACGGTTTTCAGTGGTGGAGTTCTTAAAATTAATGAGTGGTCTGGTTCACACATGATTTCGAAGGAAGACTCTGTCACACTTGTTGGATTGAAACGGCGTGATTTTTATTTCGGTACCTGCACACCATCCACTGTACGCGTAAAAAACGGCGCAAAAATAGAAATTGGTTCTGGAAGTGAGGGAAAGCAAATAACAACGCTTAGACTTACAAAATCGACGCAACTTGTAATCGAAAAGGGAGGCTTCTTGCGATTAAAATCCAATTGTTCTCAATTAATAGTTTCCAGCGGCGCGGAGTTGAATTTGAAGGACGGCAGTAATTTTATTATCGGAGAGGGTACATCTGTTATAATAGAAGAGGGCGCGATTATTCATTTGGGGCAAAATGTAAATATTCGTTTAAATGGTTTGGGAGCAATGTTGCATATTAAAGGCAAACTCATTCTTGATTCAAATACAGTGCTAAATTGTATCGCAGATTCTGGATTTTCTATGGGCTTAATGAAATGGAGTAATATTGGTAAAGGCTATGGATTATTTTCGATCAGTGGAGGTGGTAATGCGAAACTAGGGGTAAAGGGAAACGATAAGAACACCTCCCCCGTATTGCAAATTGAGGGGAAAATAACAACAATTGGTGTAATTGACCGGGTAGTATTAGAACGCACATCTATTCATATGGGCAATCATTCTGAATGGAGAATGGGTGGTTATTTGAGCATGGTAGATTCCAGGGTGTCGTCAACTGAATGGGCAAAAATAGGTGTTGACGGGATCGTGTTTGAGAGAGGAAATGTTTATCTAGAAAGAAGCGACTTTTTCAATTTGTTCAATGGAATACGCTTACTGGATTCGGTTAGGATTATAAAACTCAACAAACTGTTATTTACTGGATGTGGAACAGCCCTATCTATATATAATGGGGGCTTTACATTAACTGATTCTCGATTTAAAGACAATATTGTTGGATTGGAGCTCAGTGGAGGGGAGCATATAGATAGCGTTATTAATACTGATTTCATTAATAGCGAAACAGTGGGTATAGCAATTCAACCTTGGGGGAGTAAAAAAAGTGGTGTTTTTGTGGGAGGATGTGATTTTTTTCGCAATACAAAAGCCATACAGTGTTCTGATAGAATGTTGGCAATTGGGTGTTCTGTTTTTGGATATAATGGCACTGGAATAGAAATAAACAATGGCAATTTGGTAATGGGTGCTGGATCTAAAATATTGTTGGGTAATGACACCATCATCAGTGGTAGCAATACATTCGCCCATTCAGATAAGTATGCCATTCTCCTAGAGCAATCGAAATTATACCTAAATGGGTGCAATAACTTTATTCTGTCTAATGCCAAACAGGGTTCAAAAATTCAGATTGCAGGCGGATTGAATCTTGATACCACCAACACAATGTGGTCAAATTCAAGGCAATTATTTTCAATCGGTGAAAATCATTGGCAACCCACGAATGCAAAATTTTCGATGGATTCTATACAGGCAAAATTTGTACACCTTGGGTATTGTGCTGTTGGAGGAAAATTTTTGGAAGTTGACATTACAGGGAAGCTTTCGAAAACCATATTTACGGTTTGTTTCAACCCGTATAATAGCCTAAGTAATGGCTTGAAGATGTCAGGTGCAGATGACTTTTATTATGACTGCATGATTGGGGGAATTGGGGAAATTAACGTTATGAATGGCATAGGAAATGTATTGCCACTGAGCTTTGATGTTTTTTCAATCCAAGGGAAATTGGTTAGGCATTATAATTACAAAAGGGATATTGATGATTGGAATTGTGGTCTTTCAGATGGAATATACATATTGCGTTGGTTGGATGAGGAGGGAAAACCCCAAGGTAAAAAAGTCTGTACATTCAGGAATTAAACCAGGTTTTTAAATGCACAAACATATGTGTAAGTCGTTGATAAGAAAGAAAAATAGAACCCTGTTGGGGTTGTAATTTTGCAACATGAAAATTACATTTTGGGGAGCCGCTAGACAGGTTACAGGAAGTATGCATTTATTAGATTTGCCGGGCGGTACAAGGGTTTTGATTGATTGTGGATTGGATTACGAAAAGAGAAAAGAATTTGAAGAACGGAATGCGCATTTTCCCTTTGATCCAAAATCAGTGCATGTATTGGTGCTGACCCATGCTCATATTGATCACTCAGGAAATATTCCCAATTTGGTTCGTCAGGGCTTTCATGGAACGATTATTGGCACTGAGCCGACATTTGAATTGAGTGATTTTTTATTGCATGATAGTCTTATTATTCAGAGGATGGAAATGGCATCAAAACAACGTTTTTCATGGAATCAGTCTGGCAAAAAAAATAAAAAAGGGCAAATACCTGAGGTAAAAACACTGTATAACAAGCGACATATCACTGAAATGTTGGCCATGTCTTATTCATTGAAGTATGGAGAGGAATTTCAATTTAATGATGAATTGGGCATTAGCCTGCATGAATCTGGCCATATTCTGGGTGCGGCTAGTATTCGGTTTACCATAACGGAAGGAAACAATAAAAAAGTGATTGGTTTTACAGGTGATTTGGGAAATATGAATTCAAAATTGGTTCCAGACCCATTGCCTATGCAAGGCCTTGATTATTTGGTTTCTGAGAGCACGTATGGTGGCAGGAAACACAGTATTTCTTCAAATAAGGCAGAAGACATTATGCTTGATGAAATTAAAGAAACGTGTGTAAATCGTGGTGGAAAATTGGTAATTCCCGCATTTAGTGTTGGCAGAACACAAGCCATTATTTTTACCTTGCACCAATTATACCGTCAAGGCAGGCTTCCAGAAATAAAGGTTTTTACAGATAGTCCGCTGGCTATCCGAAGCACCAAAGTCTATCAACACAATCTTAATTTTTTGAATAAAGAAGCCCAAGAATTTTTCAAGCAATACGGCAATTTATTTGAATTTCCTTTATTGCATGTCATTGAGGATGAAAAAGAAAGCGAAATTTTGAGCGTAATCGACGAACCTTGTGTGATTATTTCAGCAGCGGGTATGGTAGAAGGAGGCAGAATACAAATGCATGTAAGAAACAATGTAGGTCACCCGAATAATACTATATTAATTGCAGGTTATTGTGCGGCAGGAACTTTGGGCGATCGATTGCTGCAGGGACAGGATTTCGTTGAAATTAACCACAAACCCAGAGCAGTTCGGGCGTCAATTAAGCGTACAGATGTATTTAGCGCCCACCCAGATCATGACCAATTACTGGGGTATCTTTCCAAATCCAATACAGGCAATTTGAAGACCATTTTTTTGGTACATGGTGCTGTGCCTCAAATGGAAATGTTGTCTTCAGATATCAAACATTGCGGGGTGCTGATCCCAGAAAAAGGACAGGTAGTAGAATTGGAATAAGTGGATAAGATTCGACTCATATTGCTTTGGCCCCTTGGATTGTTATGGGGCATAACAACAGGTTTACGCAGGTGTGTTTTTTCATTGTTAAGTTTGCGAAAAAAGGCTCCAGTTACAAATTGGGTGATTGGCAATATCAATGTTGGAGGGGTTGGGAAAACGCCCATGGTAATGGCGTTGATCACACTATTACAGGAAAATGAACCGAACCTAAAACCCCAATCAATAGGCATTCTATCACGTGGTTATGGTCGTTCTTCACGTGGATTTAGGTGGGTTGACCAAGGCAGCACTGCCCAGCAGGTTGGTGATGAGCCACTTGAGATGTTTTACAATGTAAGCGATGGCATCAATATCGCTGTTTGTGAAAACCGAGTCAAGGGACTAAATCAGATGCTGATTGATGTGCCGTCCTTGAATATGGTATTGTTAGACGATGGTTTTCAACATCTTTCATTGGAAGCCACAGGGTATATTGTATTAACCCATTTTCACAATTCATTCACCAAGGATTGGCCATTACCTGCAGGGAATCTTCGTGAATTTCCCGCTGCGATTAAGTATGCCGATGCAATGATTGCCACCCATTGCGATGCGGATCTTTCATTGGAACAGGCGGAGGATTGGAGACATTCTTTTCTTTCGGATATGGGCAGGAAGTCCATTGGAAATACTTCAAAATCCTTCAACTCCCAGAATATATATTTTGCGCACTATAAAAGTTCTACTCCTACGCATTACCTCTCGGGAAAATTTATTGAACCCGGCACACTGGTTATATTGGTAACAGGTGTTGCAGAACCACAAAGGGTTGCAGTTGCTTTGAAATCCTATCAGGTTATCAAACATATTGTTTATAGTGATCACCATGAGTTTGATGATTCAGACATTATTCAATGGCGAAAAGAACGGCAACAAATTTTGACAGAAAAAAACCAAGCGGTTTGTATTGTAACTACCAGGAAAGATTTGGTTAGAATAAAGCCTTTACTTGATTACCAAGGATCCGAATTATCTTTGTATACTGTGTATTCAGAAGTTCAATTTTTGTTTGGAGCTGAAGTAAATTTGAAAGAATTACTAATGAAACAATGAAAACACCACGAATGAAACAATATATAAAGTCGACGCTATTGCTACAATGCGGTGTATTACTTCTTGTTTTGACGGGATTAACGCAGTCTTGCTCCGTTCCTGATGGTTTGGTTACAGAAGATTTTAAGGCCATTGAAAATGGTTCATGGAATTGGAAAGATGGCAAAAAATTTACATTTACAATAGACGATACAACTTGTTTTTACGCAATTTCGACGGGATTACGCATTACGGGAAAGTATGCGTATAGCAATATTTGGATGATTTATACCATTGAATGTTCTGGTTGGAATCAAAAAGAACAATTTTCGATAGAAATTGCAGACCAAACAGGTAGTTGGCTTGGTGTTGGCATGTCAAATTTAATTGCATACGAAAAACCTATTATTCCAAAGATAAAATTGAAGGCCGGTGTTTATCAGATTACGATAGTGCAAAATATGCGGGAGGAATCATTATTAGGTATTCAGGACGTAGGGGTGAAAATACAAAAAGGACCGCTTATATTATAAGTCCTCGGTTGAAGCAGTATTGTGTAAGATGGGTGGGAAGAGAGTAATGAAATGGGTGGGAAAAGAGTAATTGAACAGATGAATTCCCAAGGTATTTTAGGTTGAGCTATTAAAAAAACGGGTATGGTAGTGAAAGGATTTGCATCGGCGCTGCAGGGTGTTGAGGCAATAACAATTACGGTAGAGGCAAGCAGTATGTCTTTATCTGGGGAGGGTGGATTGACCTATGTTATTGGATTGCCAGACAACTCAGTAAGGGAGAGCCTGTTTCGTTGTGAGGCCGCAATACAGAATTCAGGATTTGAACCCATCAGGCAAAAACAGATCATCAATTTATCGCCAGCCGACATGCGAAAAGAGGGAACTGGGTACGATTTGCCAATTGCATTGGCAATGTTGGCCATGAGTTTTCAAATATCTGAAAACAAATTGAAGGAGTATATAATAATGGGTGAATTGGGATTAGATGGAAAAATTCTTCCAATTCGCGGGGCTCTGCCTATTGCAATCCAAGCCAGAAAAGAAGGTTTTAAGGGTGTTATTTTGCCAATGAGTAATGTTCGGGAAGCAGCGATTGTAAACGAATTGCTTGTTTACGGGGCATCAACTTTATTAGAGGTAGCTTCATTTTTAGCGGGTCGTGGCGAGTTAGAAAGAGTTGAGATAGATACCCGTGCTGAATTCGCTTTAAGTACCGATGACTTTGATGTAGATTTTGCGGATGTTCAGGGTCAAGAAAGTGTTAAAAGAGCGCTGGAAATTGCGTGTGCAGGTGGGCATAATACAATCTTGATTGGACCACCAGGATCAGGCAAAACAATGCTGGCTAAACGAACCCCCTCCATTCTGCCGCCTATGGGTTTGTACGAGGCATTGGAAACAGCAAAAATTCATTCTGTAGCCGGAAAGTTGGGTGCTCAAGCACCGCTTATTTCACGCAGGGTGTTTCGTTCACCACATCATACCATATCAGATGTTGCCCTTGTAGGTGGCGGAGCCAATCCGCAGCCGGGAGAAATATCTCTGGCGCACAATGGAGTCCTGTTTTTAGACGAATTACCGGAATTTCATCGTTCGGTATTGGAGGCAATGCGTCAGCCGTTGGAGGATCGACATGTAGTCATATCCCGTGCAAAGCAAACGGTTCAATATCCAGCCAATTTTATGCTCTTAGCAAGTATGAATCCCTGTCCGTGTGGATATTACAATCATCCAGAGCGAGAATGTAGCTGTGCCCCTGGGTCTGTTTCCAAATACCTTTCGAAGATCAGCGGCCCTTTATTGGATCGAATTGATATCCATGTGGAGGTATGTCCAGTTGGCTATGATGACATTATTAACCGGTCTAGTTCAGGAGAAAAGAGTTCTGTTATTCGCGATCGTGTGGTAAAAGCAAGAAAAATTCAAGAGG
>NSIM01000001.1 GCA_002737705.1 Flavobacteriales bacterium | reverse complement strand
CGAAAAATGTCAGCTACCCCAAAAACGCGAAAACCCTTGCTAGGCAAGGGTTCTATTTATCTTTCGTTGTTTTTGTTTATCGTTGATTATCGGCCATTACTTGCCGATACAAAACTTAGAGAAAATTGATCCAAGAATTTCATCAACGCCAATCTCACCCGTTATACCCGATAGAAAACTGATGCCCCTTCTTAAGTGAAACGCCAACAAATCGCCAGTTAATTCTGAATCCAGCCCGTGCAATACCGCTTGCATTTCAATGCCGCAATCTTCCAATGATTTGGCATGGCGGAGATTTGTCACAATGGTTTGGTCGGCCAAACCTTCCATGCCTTGTAAAAAACGATGTTGCAAGTGGTTTTTGAGTGCTTCTACCTCTTGTGAATCAATTGCCGACAAAAACCAAGGCTCAGGCAATCCCAAGCCTAAAGCCAATTCTAACCATTGGCTGCAAATCGACTCGTTCGCGAGATCTTTTTTATTGCAAACCATCCAAACGCGAGAGGTTCGAGACAGAAGTGAATGAAGGTCTGACCGGGCATCTTCAAAACTACAATGCACCATATCGATTGTATATAAGGTCGCGCCTGATTTTTCTACATGTGCAAAGGTTCGGGCGATTCCCTCCTTTTCAATTACATCATTGGCTTCACGAATTCCTGCTGTATCGATTAAACGGAGCACCATGCCATCCATAAACAATTGGGTTTCGATGGCGTCTCTTGTGGTTCCAGCGATGTCGCTTACAATGGCCCTATCTTCATTGAGCATCGTATTAAACAAGGTGCTTTTGCCCGCATTGGGCCTACCCGCCAAAACCAAGGCAAATCCTTTTTTTATTGCATTTCCCAAAGCAAACGAGCAACAAAGCGCATCCATCTCCGCTTTGATTTTTTCAACCAGTATGCGGAGATCTTTGCGCGATGCAAATTCAACATCCTCTTCTGCAAAATCTAACTCCAATTCAATTAAACTGGTAAAATGCAGTAAACGGTCTCTCAATTGAGAGATGTCGCTTGAGAACCCTCCTTTGAGCTGTTTAAAAGCCAAATTATGCGCCATCTTGTGTTCACTGGCAATTATATCTGCCACCGCCTCTGCTTGGGCCAAATCGAGCTTCCCATGCATAAATGCTCTTTGCGTAAATTCGCCAGGATCGGCCAATCTTGCACCGATACAGATAAAAGCCTTTAAAACACGTCCCACAATATATTCACTCCCGTGCAAAGAAATCTCAACCGTGTTTTCACCTGTATAGCTTTTCCCATCCTTAAACAGAGTGATCAATGCTTCATCCATGGCGCCATCGGCATCATACAGGGTGCACAAGTGGCTTGTGTGTGAATTTAGGTCGGATGTTCGGCGAGTGGGAGATTTAACGCTACCTGAATCCAAAAGTGTGTCTGTGAATAAAAATGCATCCGGACCCGAAACCCTAATTATAGCAATGGCCCCAATACCGGCAGCACTTGCCCTAGCAACAATCGTATCTGCGTTCCGCATTTTACAAAAATAACGAAAGCCCCACAGGTTATGCGGGGCTTTCTAAATTCAAGTCTTATTTATTTATTTACTGTCTCAATCGCCCTAACAAATCACCCAATGCAATGGGGACAATTTTTAAGGTGCATTGCGAATCAAATTCACGGAACCATTAACCTTATTTACTTTTGGCTTCCCTTTGAATTGGTAAGTCAATTGGTAGAAATAGGTACCCGATGGTACTTCTGGGCCGTCGTTGTTAACCCTTCCATTCCATTGAATACTGGGATCCGTTGTTTTGAAAACCCTTTCACCAAATCGGTTGTATATACGCATTTCAAACAAAGACTGACCCGCAATTGGAACACGGAAAACATCATTCTTTCCATTTTCGTCGCCAGGGGTAAATACATTGGACAAATAAATAAACTGATTGACGTATACAGGTTTACAGATTGTGTCTTTGCAACCAGTAGGATTGGTAACTTCTAAACAAACCCAGAAAGTATCTGTTCCGCTGTACGATGTTTTAACGATCTTCTCTTCGCCATTATAATCGACATTCAAGGGTTCTTTGGTCAACTTAATATTATTCTGGTGCTTGTAGCCCCATCTCCATTTCGTGCCATTGATATCGGTGCGTGTATAGGTGTAATCGGGTGTTTTCGAGGAATCGATGCTGAAATCAGAGACAACAGAATCTACCAAGAAGAACATATCAGCAACTTTGGTTGGACACCAAGGTCGCGGTCGATTTGGGTTGTAATCGCCAAAATGTGAAACCCGAATATTTCCCGCTTGCGTAAACCGCCAACTGATCGATTTAGACGAGGTGGTTACAGTGTCAATTTGACCGGTGCTAAGGTTGTGAAACTTCCACCTATACGATTTGAATATGGTATCCGAGTTGTCTATAAATGTATTGCTGTCTCCAATACAGATGGACTTCTTCAATAAAAATCCACGCACTGTGTCACGGGGCAACACTGTTACAATAAAGGCTGCTTGGTTTGGCGTATCAGGAAAAGATTCATCGCAATACTTGCGAATATTCGGAGGTATAAACAAAGAATCAAACTGTTCTAGAAATACGTAGAACTTACCCGGTTTGTTATACTTATGCCATAAAAACTGATCTTTTTTGTTGTCTATAACCCCATCACCAAAGAACCAAGTCCAATCGGCAGAGGTTGTTGCACTATCGGTGAGGTTCGTAAACTGGAGGCTATCCCCTTCACAAATGGTAACCGTATTTCCCGCTTTGGTCGTAAACTCAAACTTAGGTCTTGGTCCAGGTATTTTTAACCAGCGACTGAATGTGTCTTCACAACCTTGATCCGTTTTCAAACGATATTGAATCTTAAACCACCCATTTCGACTATATTTATGGGCTATGCGGTCGGGTAATCCAGACTGATTTGAAGCAGATCGTTTAAATAAGTTGGATTTGGAATCGCCCCAATCAATAAACCATTCTTTGATATAGTCACAGGTGATGGGTGTAGGTCCGTTACAGTTTTTAATGGCCCAGTTACAAGGATCAAACAGATAACTGCTGTCAAAGAACTCAATGATTGAATTACATTCTGGGGTTCTGACATTCAGATTAAACATCACATCCAAACGAGAAATAAACAATCTTCGCTCAATTGTATCCAAACATCCAGTACTATCTCCAGCAACATTTCGGAAAACATACACTCCAGAGTCATCTTTATAATATTTAGCCAAAGATCCACCGCCACCCAAATCAACCCAAGGAGATAAAATTGTTCCTACGCCAGTTCCTCCCCAAGGTTGTCCTCCAAATATGGTAACGGGCTTACTCTTGTCGTCATCAGCTTTGCTCCAATCCCATTTGGTAAAAGGTTCACGATTTTTAAAACCTTGGGCCGTTTCTGCCTGTCGAACAGGATCTCTCCAGTAGTCTGTATAATCCCATGTTCCAAAATTGATTGGATCTGGATGGAACATTTTGTATTTAGGCAATGCCTCCAGACTCGTTGCTTGGTCTTGGCATACGATGCTATCGGGAAGTTCTAATTCCATGGCAAAACCAACAATAACCGGAAACGCAGCAATGTCATCACATTTTCCATTTGAGGAGGTCATCGCCAAACTAATTATATGATAACCACTCCACTTGGGGACAAACTTGTATGCACTGTATTTTACATTTTTAACGGTTTCAATATCTGTTGGACGAATACTCGAGTCCCGCAAATTTAAGATACGCATACTGTCTGAATTTGGCACAATGTAATATTTAATAAATCTACCAAATCCTGTGGTATCGACACATCCATATGCGCCAGTTGAAGGTTGACCTATTACCCCTTTTTGATTCCAAATCATTTCGGCAATTTGAGGACCTGTAAGAGAGAATGGATCAAATCCACGGGCTTCAACTCTCTCCTTTATTAAATCCCATACATCTGAAACATCGGCACCTACTTGCCAGGCCCTAATTTCAGCGGTATAGGTTGTGTCTGGTCCTTTGAAAAGTTTGGTATTGCCATCATTCCAAATATCAGTACAAGGAACCTGAACAGGATCTTCCCCGCCCCTAGTTTGAACCATATAACTGTATAAATAGTTCGGGTTTTTGCCCGGTACTTTTTTATACCTGTAATAATCCTCCTGAATAAACCTGCGCCAACCCCTTGAATATGATGGGCAAGCATTGCCTGTTTCAAATGACCAACGCAAGGTTTTCAAATCGTCAGTGCGGGTTTTATTTGCAGGTATTGGCCGCACAATTACCGGTTCTCCTTTACACATCTTGCGAATATTGTTGGGATTCGGCAAGGGGGTCATCACCTCAAAAGCAGGATCAATCAAAGGGAAACAAGCAAAACGTCTATACCATTGTGTATCTGAACACATAGGCCGATCTTTCGTTGGTGGAGCAAATGTTCCGGGCTTCCTAACACCGTTTCCTACAACAATACCCACCGTAATACAGCCACTAGGGTCACAGACTTGAGCTGCACTGTATTGTTTTGAATATCGACTGGGCGGATTTCCTGCAGGCTGGTATCCTGGGTAAGGAGGACCTGGTGGTCGATTGCCACCACTTAAACCACTAAGAGCAACCCAACCATTTGGATTGCAGGTAGAATCAAAATTGATCTGTACATCCGAAAAGGTACAACCCGGCTTTAAGTCACTTAAGATAAAAGTGATACCATATTGGGGATTTTTGGCTCCCAAACATTCAATTGAAGTTTTAAGCAACCCCGAACCAACGCCACCCGCATTTGCGTGTAGCATGGCCAATATTTTTTCGGCTGTATTTTCACATTGCATGGGATGACAAGTGTCTTTGTGATTTAACCTAACGGCATTGCAACTGGGTATTCTTGCATAATAAAGATCTCTGAAGCGTTTATAATTTATTATGTAATCCGTTCCGTAGTTCAAGCCCCTAAATCTGCCCATTTGAGACATGAGCAAGATTTTAATAACCTTTGGATTTTCACCCTTTTTGATCCTAATTTGAAGAAAGGGCATCGGCAATGTATCATACCTTGTATAGGTTGAGAAGAGATACTTTACAGAGTCTGTTTTGCTGGTTAATCGAATTAAATCCTTGTCTTTTGCCAATACTTTTTTAGGACCAACATACAGTTTATTGTTAATAAACACCGAATCATTTGCTCCCAACTCAATGGTTACAGAATCTTCTACCAACCGCTCTCCTTTGCCTTTCAACCATTTGTAAGGAACAAATTTCTTTATTGAATTGGCATATTTGGGATTATTGGCAGTGGAAGAATCGTCGGTGTCTTTTGGAATAAACAAAATAGAATCTCTTACGACAACAAGGGTATCAGAAGCCCATACCTGAATTTTTTTACACAAACCCGTTTTCTTGATAAAGATTGCATCTTCCATGGGCGCATTTTTAAAATCTTGCAACATCACCAAATCCCATGACTTGTAATAATGCGATGGCAGGGAATCGCGAGAAAAATTACAATTTACAAAGACATTCTTGTTACGGGTTACATCTGTAGTACATTTTGGCGTATATCCATCGCTAAAATCCCACAAACGCACCGCACAAACACGCTGTCTTTTTTGGGGATCATTTCCTCCTCCTTGCGAGGGTGTGGCATTATAATTCCAACGCTTTCTCCATATTTGGGCGTTGTTAAAAGTGTGGCCCAATGTGCCATTCCATTTATAAAAAGTACTGTCGTCATCAGTAAAATTTTTGTCGTTGTGGTAAAACATCGAAAAGTTTTTGAAATGCACTGTATCCATTACATCCTTGGGACACTGAAACACTTCAAATTCAGCCAATCGTTTGCCAGGTCCTGCCTCAATCATGGAAAGAGGACCCAATATAATAATTGTGTCTAAGGCGGTTTTATTGCCACAAACAGGATGGCTGTATGTGAGTTTTATTTGGAAAGGGCCCAATCCAGAAAATATGTGCTCTGGAGACCAAGTTCTATTGTCAAAATTCCTTGGACCAGTATTTACATCCCCGAATACCCAAAGTAATCCAGTGGCTCCACTGGGAATTTGGTCTACATTAAAAGCAATTTTAGAATCTGACATACACGCTGAGTCTCTATCTGCAATTATCCTGGCCTTAGATTTGAAGACCTGTGCCGAGGCCACCACTGTAAAGGAATCTTTACACCCATCGAACGTTTCAATGACCACTTTAGAGGTATAGGTTCCTTGGCCATAAAATTTCTTTTTGATATCTGGACCCCACTCACTGCTGGTAGTGCCATCACCCCAATACCAAGTGATTTTTTTAACCTGACTTTTATCGATTCGAGAAATATTTTTGATGATTGCTGTAACGCTATCACACGCAACAGGTTTGTTACTGGTAAAACGTGCACCTATTTTTTCTCTGACTTTAACCACCCCTTTAAGGGTGTCTTTTGATACACATCCATTTTCATCTGTTACCTCAATATAGATATCAAACAGCCCACCACGTTCATCTTTAATTGAAAAACAAAATGTTTGAGGCAATGTAGGATTGGTATAATCAAACAATTGTCCATCGCTCACCAAATAGGTGATATTGGTTATTTTTTTCTTGTTTTTGGAAAATGAACTATCGATAAAACAGAATAAGTTTTTCTCAAAACACTGCTCATAAAGATTTTGTAGTTTTAGCTTAATGGTAGGAGGCTGAAACACTACAATAGCCAACGATGTTGTACACTTTGCGCCATTGATGGTCGTGATGTAAGTGATTGTCTTGCTGCCGGCAGTTTTAAATGCATAATTCACGTTTTTTAAACCAGTTTGGGTGTTTTCACCATTAAAATCCCAATCGTGGGTGGTGCCCGTATTCGATCCGTAAAAACGGATAGGAGATCCCACACAGGGTGCCCCATCAGAAGAGATCGAGCACTGGGCAGAAACATCGCCGATATAGGTAAAAATTACTACCAAACCCATCAGCAAACCTTTTGCTATTCTGTTAAAACCTTTCATGTTCGTTGTGTTTACATTATGCAATTTATCAAAAATATAAATTTTTACCCGATTCGCCAAAATATCAGGTTGATTTGTTTCAAAATTGCTTGGCTTACCAAATTCGTTACATGCTTTCATAGTTCGTATTTAATTGTTTTTGTACAATAATATTAGGGGCTTTCGGTGATATTTCCACTCTGTATCACCGCTGTATTTATAGGCGATAACCACACGATATGTGCCGGGAAAACAGGGGTTTGAACCACAATTTCCTGCCCACTTGGCAAAGAAATTTGAGGTGCGAAAAACAGTGCGGTTTTGGGTATCGTAAATAGACAAATCAAACAAGGCAGGTTGGGCCATATTTACCCAAAATTCTTCATTTAACCCATCTCCGTTCGGGGTAAACACATCGGGAATAAAATTTCCTACAAATTCGTTTTGGGGTTGCGCTGAGATCAGCAAATATTGGCTGTCTTTACAGGTTTTAATGTGTCCGTTGCTTGAAAGAACATAGGTATTTACCACCTTCACGTTAAATTTACGGTTGTGTTCTACAAGGTATTGATGCCAATAAATTTGATTTGATTTGACCCCATCACCCCAATCAATACATACACTGTTTGCTTGTCCTTCAATGGCAATTTCAAATGCATTCGCGGGAAAGTCTATTACCTTGGGCTTCCAAACAGCATTGCAAATGCTATTCTGCAAGCCAACATGGATCATGCTGGCATTTGATCCAGCAGTGGGTGTTTTCCCACCCTGTAGAACAGGCAACTTGCCATGGCTCGAAAGACCAGTGGGTGGATTGCCCGCAAATTCAGTTTTTGTGATTATTTTACTGGAAATATGCCCTGACACATTCGCATTTTTTTCGTAGGTGTTTTGAGCTTGCACATGATCTGAATGGGGTTTAGCATTTAATTTTTTGGGTGTATTGTTGTACATACTACTGCCCGAAGCGTTCGGTGCTTGCCTGTCAATATCCACTTGTTCTGCTTTGAGAATTTGACGTTCAAGGATCTTTTGGTTTCTACCATTTACGGGCTTGGAATGCGCCGACAATCCTTCTTTTGGACTCACTGATACAGGCTTGACGATGGCTGTTTCTGAAGATACATTAGACGGGATTCCCAATTGCTTTTTTGACAAAAAATAGGCTGTAAGTCCAATTGTGACAGCCACAATGCCCACTCCCAAAATCGATACAATATGGGCTTTTATAGAAGCCAGTGCCAATTGCTTTCCCTGTGACAAAACAGTTTGACTTAAGGGGTTTGCATTTCCAACAGAACCGGTATTGAGATGTTGAATGCACTGCTCAAAAATACCTGTGGGGGGCTCAACAATGGCATTTTGTAAGTGTTGCTGAAAAAGTTCGTCGATATGCTTAAGGCCCTCTTCCATTAATTGCGCTCTAGTTTACTTTGGAGTGATTTGCGTGCTTTAAACAATTGGGTTTTACTGGTATTCTCCGATATGCCTAAAATGGCTGCGATTTCGGCATGGCTATACCCTTCAATGGCATACAAGTTAAATACAATTCGATACCCGACAGGCAATACAGAAAGCAAGTGCATTAAATCTTTGGCTTCTAAGATATGCGATGCGTTTACATCTCCACTGATTTTCTCGGCACTCTCTAAGCCATCGATAAAAATATTTTTTTTCTGTTTTAATTGATCCAAACAGGTATTCACAGCAATGCGCTTAACCCAACCCTCTAAAGAGCCTTGAAAACGGAATTCTTCCGCTTTTTGAAAAACCTTTATCATGGTATTTTGCAACATGTCTTTGGCATCATCAGATTGGCCCATATAACGCAAACAAATGGCATACACAATGGGGGCAAAAAGCTGGTATAAAGTATATTGGGCACTGCGATTTCCTGCAATACAATCCCTCAATACTTGGTTGGCTTTTGGCTCTTGCTGATTTGTCATTCTTCACAATCATGGTAAGGCTTTAGACCAAAGAAGAAATTTCATCCCTTTGGGTTGCCTCATACCCAATTATTATTTTTTCATGATAGCCCTGACCATGGCATAGCTGGCATCCATCAATATAACTTTTGCATTGCCATTGCGCTCAATCTCATCCATACACGATTCCAAAACCTCAACCATAGCTTCAATTTTAGTGAACCCAATATTGAGGGTATTAAACTTGACTACAAAATCTAACTCAGGACCTGCCCACAAACCCTCAGCCCCCTTATGAGGAATAATTGCACAGGTTCTCAGTACCTGAATACCATACAATAAAAATGACTTTATGCCTTCCCTACCCATGGTTGCCGTATCATCACTCCATTGGAAAGCCTCTACCATCTTGCGCTTAAAACATATACTCATCCACTGCCTCCATGCATCAAGGTGGGGGCTTGTAGCTTCTTTTGCCAATTCTCGAGCCAAGCGATAATTTCCCTGGGCAACCCTTGCCAGACGACTTGCATCTTCATCAGACAATCCCTCTGTTTGGATGAGTGCAAGGGCCATATCTGAGTCTAAAATAGGGGCAATTCGCATCAATTGGGTTCTGGAGATGATGGTCGATAAGATATCATCTGCATTTTCTCCAACCAATAAAAACAGTGTCTGATCGGGAGGTTCTTCCAATAATTTTAAGAGTATATTCCCCTCTTGTCCCATATATTCTGGCAACCATATGAGACAAATTTTCATACCCCCTTCAAATGACTTTAAGGATACCTTTTTAATAATAGACCGCAATTCTTTGCTCGGAATATTGCCTTGCTTATTTTCAGCATTCATCTGTTGCATCCAATCACCATAATTTAAATACGGATCATCGATAAAGGCCTCGCGCCATTGTGGATAGGCATCAGAACATTGCTCTATCTCATCCTTTTTTTTGGGAAATGGAAACGTAAAATGCACATCTGGATGAACCAAGGCCGAAACTTTTCTACAGGTTCCACATTCGCCACAACTATCGTTATCAGTTTTTTGTTTACAGAGTAGGTACTGTATATATGCCAATGCCAATGCCAAATTACCACTCCCTTCCGACCCCAAAATCAATTGGGCATGCGCTACCCTATTTGTTTTCACTCCATGTATTAAGCGGTTTTTAGGCCCTTCTTGCCCTATGACTGATGAAAACTTCATGGTATTGTAATGGTGTTTTTTTTGCGCAGCATAATTGCGCCAATGCCTTCAGTATCCATTGTTAATTGCTTTCGGTTAACCCACAAATGGGAGTGGGCAAAAATAACACCCAACAGGATATAGAAACCATAACCATACATATGCAGGCTGGTAAAATAGAATACCTCAGGTTTCATGGGATACAAACCTACTCAAATTTCTAAAGGATAAAACTTTTTTACGGCAATAAATTACTTCGAATCAGCGCAGCCATTGTCACAAGTTCTGCAGTAGTAGGCTGCATCTTTTTATTGCTAAAATTGATGTCTTCGACTGTATTTAGGGGCACCAAATGAATATGCGCATGGGGTACTTCCAATCCAATGACGGCCGTTCCAATTCGCTTACAAGGAACAGATTTTTCAATGGCTTCTGCAATGGGTTTGGCAAATTTCCACAGGGCAGAAAGCGCCTCAGCATCCATGTCAAACAAACGGTCAATTTCACACTTGGGTATAACCAGAACATGGCCAGGAACCAAGGGGCTAATATCCAAAAAAGCGAGATGATACGCGTCTTCATGAATTCTATGACAGGGTAGTTCGCCATTTACTATTCTTGAAAACAAGGATGCCATTTTTACAAGCCTATTTCAAGGATTTCTAGTTTTACCACACCGGCTGGAACAGAAATATTAACCACATCTCCAACAATTTTACCCATTAAACCTTGGGCAATGGCACTTTTTATGGATATTTTGGACTCTTTCAAATTCGCTTCAGTTTCAGAAACCAGACGATACTCGGCAACATTGCCTACGTTGTGGTTTTTGACCTTCACTTTACACATAATACTTACCCTGCTGGTGTCAATCATCGAATTGTCGATGACCCTTGCATTGGCAAGCGTATGTTCTAATTGACTAATCTTAAATTCCAACTGCCCTTGCTCTTCCTTTGCCGCATCATATTCTGCATTCTCACTCAAATCACCCTTATCCCTTGCCTCGGCAATTGCGTTGGTGATGCGGGGACGTTCTACATACTTAATAAAATGCAAATCTTGCTTGAGCTTTTCTAAGCCTTCTTTTGATACATATTGAATTTCACTCATCGTTCTGGTTTATTAAAAAAGTGCACCCACCTTACCGATTGATGCACACGATACAAATATATTAATTCTGTTTAATTATTCGGCACTTCCCAAACCAATGCGAACACCAAACGAATGTACCCCATTGAAGGGATTGGTCGCCCTGAAGCTATAATCCAAACTTACAACATTTCCATCTTCTCCCATTTTCCAATCATAACTTAAACCAGCCATGGGTCCTGTAAAAACAGAACTGCGTGTTTCTTCTGCAAAAATACCCCCTTGGTAAAGAATCCCACCCCGAACAGTAAGAAAATCTTTATATGAATACTCTGCAGCAAAGGTAAGTTGATTGGCACTGTAAGAAAAGTTTGTAAAACCAAATCCCATGGTCAGACGGTTGTCGTATTGATTGGGGTCTTTATCCAAACGTATATCATACGAAGCAGAAATATTGAGTAACGCAGGCATTTTTATTGGATCAACCTTTACCTGAATGGTTTTTGTAAAAGTTCCGTTTTGTAAAATTCCTTTATAACTTAATCCGTCACCAGTATGGGTCATGTCTGGACCAATATTTTTCATTGAGATACCAAATTTAAAATCATCTTTTTTAATGCTTCCTTGAACAGGACGCAATGTAGAAATATATTGAACCCCTACATCCAACGTAATGCCTGATGCATTGGCATCTGGAATTCCCTCAGATACCATTTTTGCAATTATACCCGCTGAAATATTGTTGCTAAAACTCTTTGCATACGCCAATCCAATATTTGACATACTCACACGAAAGGTTCCAATACCTCCATAGGGATTTTGTTCGGTTGTAATATCAATGGGTTTAATGCTGTATTGCATGACAGTCAATCCAAAGGTTCCCCCATCACCCTCATCGCCTAGCTTCTGGGCCAATGCAACATTGTTAATGGCAATGCCCGATCCCATTAGCCATTCTGTACGGCCAAAAACCATTTCTGTCTTATTTCGAAAACGATCCAGCCCTGCAACATTCATAAACATGGCCTCAGCACCCTTGATGCTGCTGCCATTTGCCCAACCCATTCCACTAGAACGCGCCCAGCCATTAATGGTAAGTTGTGCTGCACCTGCCTGCCCTTGACGCTCGGGATTACCAGCAAATACATTGCCCCACAAGCCAAAAACCAACAAGCCAGCAAAAAGAATATTCTTTTGTTTGCGATTCATCATTTCTAATTATTAATAAATATCCAAATCAATTGCATGCATTATTCCATACCACCGAACTACCTTTTCTCCCAAATTTTTTGTTTTGATATGAATCAAATATAATCCGCTGGATATAGGCACATTGCTCCCATTTTTCAAATCCCACTCATAAAAAGTATTGTCATCAGATTTTTTAATTTTGCGAATCAGATTTCCAGCCATATCAAAAATTGAGATGGTGCATTCTGGTGGCAGATTTGTGATTTTAACCCTTGAATCGAGCGGACTATTTTCGTAAGCACTGTAACCTCGGTATGGATTGGGCACAACATTAACCAAATCCAAGTTTTTCTTGCCGATATCATTTGAAATCTTGGGGGCAATACTGGCAGCATCAAATTCATACATTGGGCGATTGTTGTTTACATTATTGCCTGCATCAAAACTTGTATAGGCTTTTCGAATATTGATTTTAAACTTGACAGTGGTGGGTGGAATCCCATCTTTCATTGAGAATCCTTGGGCCATATAGGTTGGGATTACCCACATTACTTGGGTTAAAAGTCTTGTTTTATCAAGTGTATTGGTACTTCCACCGGCGGCTGTTGGCAACAATGCAGTTTTGAAACGTTGAAAATTTGCCTCATCTTCACCCATATAGCGTTCTCCCCTTACATTCCTGGAGATACCAGTTAGTCCAGTTCCAAAAATATAAATAAAGTGCTTACCACCCATCGCAGGGTATATTCCATTGTCATTGTAAACCTTATCGGTTGGATTCCAAATCATATCTCTGCCATTTTCACCTACCAAGTAGCTATCTTCAGAAAAAGCCAATGCCAAACGTTCACCTGTTTCCATGTTGATGGCATACCCTGGGAACCAACCCAAACCCTGACTACCTGCAATCTCATTGCCATTTTTATCTTTGGAATTGCCCCAACGCATGTTAAATTTACCCATTTGACCTTGCACGCTATTTTTCATTTCATCGTCAGCCATTTCAATAACTGGACATCGCGTCCACAGGGTTTTATCGGGCGTGATTACCAATTCAATACTGGCCAATTCACTGATCGGATTTTGCAATCCACTGGAATTTCCCCACCAAGCAAACCCGAAGGTGTTTCGGCCTGTGGCTGTCATTTTTTCACGAGCGACCATTCCATAAGGAGCTATTCTACCACCCCAAATTCTTTCAAATGCCTGGCCCGGATCAACAGCAGATCCATCCTGATTGAAAAAATCATGAATCAAAGGATTGAATGTGCCTCCCCTGCCATTGCTACCTCCACGAATCCAATTTAGCCATAATGCACCCGCATTTTCTGTACTTTGGCCATCATTGTCATTGATGGCGGTGAGCCATTGCTTGCCATTGTCTTCCCATTCTAAAGTCCAGCTCAACAATCCATTAGAAGGGTCTGCCGTGGAATTCTCACCTGGATTATACATTTGCTCAACCTCTACACTCAACCCCCAGTCGGCCAAGGTTTGTTTGGTTGCATTGTTTGCTCCTTTCTTTCCTTGAACTGATTCAAACCGATATGCAATGGTTGTATCAGAAAAAATGGTGTCATTATTGGCTCCATTTTCGCCCTTTTTCACCATAAACCATTTGGTATTTTTGGTCATTGAATCTTTCAATCCAGAGGCTAGAGATATTTTATTTTCTTTGAATACAAACTCAAATTTTGCATTTGGAACTTTGAGCGGGTCTACCACTTTAATTTTTACTGGACCTGTTCCACTCTTGTAAACTGGCTTGGAACTCACATTTTTTTCCAATATTTCTTTGAGGGTTTCTTTGGTAAAATTCAATTCATTCCCTCCATTTCCCCGTCCTGACAAGCGCATTAATTCTGGTCCACCACCATAAATAGAATTAAGCTCAGTTCCAAAATTTTCAGGCTCGCTTTTGTGGGGAATGGCTTTAATAACTTTAATATTTCGACGTCCAGCCAAAAATTGGTTGGGATCTAATTGCAGGGTATCATCAGCCAATATAGCATAGGAGAGAACCAGATAATAGACTGGCTTAAAATCGACAAGTTGGGTATTGGCAATGGTGGCAAACAGATCATTTTTAATGCTCCATGTGTGTTGAACACCCTTGTCAGCTCCGTCAACTTTTTCGACTGGAATAAGGGTTGCCAACTTTGGATCATACACTTTATTGATAATTTGTGCACGGTTGTTTTTTACATCACATTGAAACAACAAACGGGCTTTGTCAACATTTTCAAGATCGGTAGTGCTTACGGTTGCATCTTTTAATTGATATACCAGGTACCCCTCAAATTTGTAAGTTCGAAATTGGTTTTTTGCATCCTTGTATTTTTCCTTATAGTATTCAACTTTACTGGAATTTGTATTTAGAAATTTCAACACCAATTCTTGCTCCAATTCTTGAATTTCGATATCAGGCGAATTGGGACCATCTAATATTTTAAAATTGTTATTGAACAAGGTTTGGGCTTTGTCTGAAGCCAATCGCAACAAATTTAAAGACCCCAAAGAACCCCCACTGGTGGTTCTGGCCCAAACCACACCCAATGTTATACGCTGTATTTGTCCGGGACGCAAAGTAAATGGGCCGGTAGATTGAATAAAACGACGATCACCGGGTTTATTGCCCGAACTCTTTTCTGTCCAAGATTCGCCTAGATGTTCTGGATCTGTATCCCCAGGAAACATATACTTGGCTGGCCTACTTCCCCCAAAACCAGTACCACCCCAGGTAACATTTTGTCCACCAAGCCATTTCCCCTGCATCAAATTATAAAATTCAATTGCATCGCCCGGATTTCCACTTACAGCATTCTGGTCGTTATTGTAATACATGAAGTGGCTAAGACCCATCTGATTGCCTACTGAATCCGTTGGGCCCTCAAAATAATCTACTCCGATAGTAGGGGGGTTTAATCCATACCCTAACACACCTTCATCGTCATCATCCCCATTATAACAAAAACCCAAACTCCGCCCCACATCACACCCCACATAATCATCGGCATAATTACCCAAGTCGGCATCTACCCACTCGCCCATATAACAATCATTTAAGGTTGTAAAACCCCTATTGATAATTTTTGAACTGTAAAAAGTCATGTTGTTTACTTCGTCATTGGTTGCAAATGCAAACCCCGTAGTTTGAATCTCAACGCCAATAGGCTGGCCTTGGGTTTCAGAATGAATATTGCCTTTGTCGTTGTAAACCCACCAAATAAACATATCAGGCTGTTTCTCAACACCGTTATCAATAGAGGGACGTCGGTCATCCAAAACAGGATGTTCTCCATCAAACGGATTGTAAACGCCATCTGGCGTGATTTCCTTGTACGGCGCTAAATATTTGGCTTCATTGCCGTTTAAGACTGCACGCTGACGCCCGGCAGGCCAGTCTCTAATACCAGCACTTTGGGTAAGGTACTTGCTATTTTCGAATGTTTCTAGCTCATCACGCGTCACCTTCCACATTTTATCATACGCTTTACAACGCAAGGGATCAGTGGCGGCAGTTGTGGTATCCAACGGCCCTGGCCAAAAATCAGAACCCCTTTGACGATAGGTCATCGCTGCCAATTTCAAACTCCCTCCGTTGTCCTTTCCACCAATCCAAATAGCCCCAGAGAACAAGGAATGTTTGCGAACTGCATTCGGATCATTTATTTTGGGAATTTCATATTTTGGGTTGTTTAAATCCCACCACATATCTCCACCATTAAGGAGTTTGGTTCGCACATTGTTCACATCCAAGTCGGCACTTTGTGATGCAGGCTCACAGGTATTGGCCATTTGACCTGACCTGCGATCCAAGCGGCCTGTATTTGCCCTGCCATTCAGGTTTACGACAGGCCTAGCAATGGCTATTTGTACCAGTGTAAATGCAATAACAAAAAATTTTATCCGTTTCATAATAGCAATTCTATTTTTCTTACTTAAAATTTACACGCAATCCCAACCTAATGGTTCGAGGACCTTGAAGTTGCCCTGTTTGTGAATTCAACAATATTTTGTATAAATCAATATAACTCTGGGCATCGATTTGATTTTTAGCAGCCAACAACCCTTGTGGCGAATTGAGAAATCCGTCATCCATTGCCTGACCTGTAAAAGGGAAAACCCCATTAATGTTTTTGGTATTAAGTACATTTTGAATAATGAAAAATACATCAAACATGAGGGGTTTGGCATTGTCTTCGCGGCTAAATCGAAAGGATTTTTGAATGTTTATGTCAAATGTTTGTGTCCACGGCAAACGTGCACCAAAAGGCACTCCCTTGATTTGGGAACGGTCAACAGCGCCAATTTGAACGGGAAATACAGTGGGCGTATAGGGAGTTCCACTGTATGAGTTTGAAATAACATTAAAACTGGTGTATTTAAAAATCTCTTTGCCTCCCAAACGGGGTCCAGTATACATATTCTTTTTATTGATTGGGTTGATTCCTCCACCCCAAACCCAAGTAGCCATGATTTTTACATTGTGGCGAATATCAAGTTCGCCTAAGGGAATCACATTGCGCAAATTGGGTTGATTACTCGCAATTAATGCAGCTTGCGAATTGATGTTTGATCCTGTTCCATCGGCAAATTGTAACATATAACTGGTAATTAATGAAAAAGGTCCTGGCATATTTCCTTTGCCTCCAATATTGTTCATGATATAACTGCCACGAAATCCTGTAACCGTTGAAAAATCAATATTGCGATAGGTTGTATATGTTACTGGGTATCCTTGGCTAATTTGATACAATCCAAAATCTTTCCTATTTTCTGAATACGATACCGCAATTTCTAAACCACGATCTCCTTTAATGCCAAATATTTGCTTGTATCCCGCCTCATAATCTGTTTTAATACGGGGCTTTAAGTTGCCATTCGATATCGTAGAACCCTGCCTGTTTTTGAGGTAGTAAAGTTCGTCAATGGTTAAAAATGAAGCACCCGAGTTGGGTCTTTGGGTCAACATGTCATAGGAGACATAAAACGTCTTTTTCTTGGGCTCCAAAGGAAATGAAAACCAAATCCGAGGAGATAAATTGATTGCTGGGATAAAATCTTCTAAGGCATCTTTTGTTAATTCTTGCTTATTGGGATTAATTAAGTAGGGTGCTATTCGACCATTGCTGGTTTGGTTGGCCAAGAATTCTGCACTGCGCAATTCTGAACCATCCGAATTATACCATCGATCGGCATCGCGATACCCAATAATTTTGGTAGGAGCATCAATGTCGTTAACGTAAACCTTAAAATCCTCTCCAATATTTGTAGGATGGTTGATGCTTAATCCATTAATTTCTTTTACCTCTACGGCAGTTTTAATGGGATACAAAGAATAGGGATCTTTTAATACAAGTTGGTTTGCATCATACCGTTCCATCCGCAATCCCAGACGGAAAATTAAATCTTTGACTTGGAATTGATCTTGTAACCAAGCCGCTATATAAACAGGTTGAAATGCCCCTATAATTCTATTATCCTTGTTATTTAGGAATTTTTCTATGGAAGGTTTTCCCGAAATTCTCTTCCCCAAATAATCATATCCGAAATAATTTACGTATGCATTGCCATTGTTTAGCAATTCGTCAGCATTGAACATATCCAAAGAAAAATCTTCTGGGTTGTATGAGTTAATATCTACAAAACTTCGTTCGTTTATATTTTGCGTATAGACATCCTTTCCCCCTTTGGCAATCAGTTTTTCTCTGAATGCCCGGTCAAAATGCGATTGTTCTCCATAATTAATCAACCGATTATAGCGAACCGTATCTGTAAACACACCATTGGCATCATAACTGAGTATCGGATTGGATAAATCCAATTCGGAAATATGCTTGTTCATTAACTGGCGCATCAGCACCCAAAGACCATTGGCACCCAAGCCATACCCTCGAAAAATTTGTTGTTCGTACGAAAAACCTGCCGACAAATCATGTTGTGTTCTCTCTCGTCCGCCTACGGTTTTGGGTTTGACTGACATCTGACCTGAGGCAAACAAGGTGTATTGCTCACTGTTGTTTTTACTCCAGCCAGAAGTATTTCCACCTGGGGTTGGAAACAAAGAATAAACCGAATTGGGATTTAACCCATTCAGCAAGCCCTGTGACTGCAATATGGTATTTGAATTGTTAATATCAAAGCCACGACTTTTATAATAACTGTAAATATTTTCGGTGTATTTGGCACGCAAAGAATTGAGGTTACTGGGTGTAAATTTTAACAGCGTATCGGAAAAGCCCACTTGTTCCCAATAGTTCTTCAATTGTACGTAATTTCCAAATTGGTCGCGAACAATCTTGGGTTCTTTGTTGTCAGGATAATAAAATACCGCTGTTGGATAAGCCTGAAAAGTGCCGAGATAACCATAGTCGAAAAAATTGTCGAGGTGCTTAGCATCGCGGGTTTCGGAATAATTGTTAAAATAATTTGCACGAACCAAGTAAAAAGCATTTTTAACCGAACTTTCTTTGTTGGTTTTGAAGTTTTGGGTAAACTGCACGTATCCATTAATATTGGAATTATCATTTCGTGAATTATTCTTGTAGTTCATGGGTGAATTCGTCACCCCCAACCCATTTGAATACGAATAATTAAGAGACCCTATGATCGTAATACCCGAAACAGGTCGCCATTCTAATTTTCCGACAAAATTCGCATCGGCCCTGGGGCTGTTGGGTCTTGCTTTTAGCCGGGTAAAATCTGATTCTCGCAAGTAGCTTGCATTGTGAACAAATCCATTGGGGGTGAACCGCATAGGGGTTTCCTCAATTTCCCTGAGTTTTGATTCGTTTACCACATATACCCCAGTTCGCGTTGGAGCGGGATCTTTGTAATATCCGATAGTACCTGTAGCCATATACCCCAGTTTAATCACTTTGCGTTTTTTACCACTCACAAGATCTTTCTCGTCTTTTGTCCACAAAGGCCCTGTAACAACACCTTGGACCGTATTGTGTCCAAACGCATCCAACAGGGTTGAGGTTTGACCTTCTACCAGAAAAACGACCTTTTCAGTCGCGCTTTTTGAGGTAAAGGAAAATGCTCCCCCTGTCAAATCTCCAAATTCAGCAGGGATTCCGCCCACATTTGCTGCAATTTGTTCTGTACCCAATGTGGGTAATCCCCCACCACCAAACTGCCGCACACCGTCAATATAGGTACCATTGCCATCAGCACGGGTACCCCTGACTGAAATACCTTGGGGTGTACTGATAATTGCGGCATTTGTACTCTCTAATAATCCCACTCCACGCTGACCAGATTGAATTAGCTTATCACCATCCAATACATGTTCATTTCGATACATGTCTACCGGACCTCTTTTCCCTTTGACACGAATAATAACGGGGCCACCGACGCCAGTTTTTACAAAAATTATTTCTTCGGGTTCATTGAATCCTTTCAACAAAGTAATGCCTGTTAAATTCTGATCGGGAAATCCACTTTTTGTGGCTTGGAGATCGTAAATTCCGGGATTAAGGGTAGTAAAACCCGCATTCCCATCAGAATCTGTGGTGTCAGAAGCAACATCGATATTGTTGAGGGTTAATCGAATGGTTACGCCACTCAACTTCCTACCCTCTTCGTCCTTTGTTGTAATTCTAAAATCGGCAAAATTGGTCTGTGAAAAACCATATGCAATAGACAAAAAACAGAGTGTTAAGGTGGTAATTTTACGGATACTATACTTCATAAGCATGTGCGATTTTTTTTGGTATGTGAATTAGAAATAACTAACCACTCGCAAGTTTACCCAATTTAATAGAATTAATCAAGTTTAACGACCCAAAAACAAATGGATATTTTAATATGCCAATCATTGTCTTGGGGTAAATTTGAGAATTTCTCGTTCAATTGTATACAATTTCAATACTTTATCCACTATTATCTCAGAAATCTTACGGTGGCTTTCAACCGTCCATCCGGCAATATGTGGACTAAAAACAACATTCGATTTTTCTGTTAAAGCAAGAAAACAATGCTGAAATAATACAGTGCCTTTCATTGGAGGTTCTGACGCCAACACATCGGCGGCAAAGCCCAATATTTTGCCTTGATTTAGTCCATCCAAGACGGCTTGGATATCTACAACCCCGCCACGAGATAGATTAAGCAACCAAAAAGGCTTCGAAATTTGCGCTATTCGCGAAGCGTTTAACCAATCCTGGGTATCTGCGGTTAAGGGAACATGGAGGGTAAGTATATCTGAGCACGCTAAAAGTTCCTGTTCAGAAACTTCCTTTACATACCCATTGGAAAATCCAGAAAGGTATTTGTCATGCGCTATAATTTTCACGCCAAAACCCACCAATTTTTGGGCTACAGAAGATCCGGTATTACCATAACCTAGAATCCCTATTGTGCTGCCTTTCAATTCAATACCCCGATTTTCTTCCCTATCCCATTGGCCATTCACGACACCAGTATGTGCGGGGAGTAATTTTGTAAACAAGGCCAAGAGCATTGCCATTGCATGCTCGCCCACTGCGTCTGCATTGGCTTCTCCAGCATTAAAGCAATATACCTCCAATTTGTCGGCAGCTTGTTCATCGATATTGTCCATACCCGCACCGCCCCTACCAACCCAGCGCAAACATCCTCCAGCCTTCAACACAATCTCGTCGATGCGAATCTTACTTCTAAGCAATAAACCCTCTGGTTGTATGGTTGAAATAACAGAAAGGACCTCAGAAGCCAGAATGTCTTTGTAATCAAAAACCTCAAAACCGAATGCTGTTAGATGTTGGTGAACATGCGTATGAAATTCATCAATCAACAATACTTTGGGTGCTCTCATGTTTACTGTTCTTTTCGCTGTCGATACCAATCCGATAGCCCAGATTCTGCAGTGTAATCATCGGCGTGTTGTTTGGGTTGAGAAACGGGAATCTGTTGTTCAGCCTGAAAAAATTGTATGGCGGCCATGCCCAATAAATCACTTTCTTCATGGCTCAAAATACGGCTAGCCATGTTCGACCCCGTGAAATATTCTTGGATAAAATGCGTATTGAATTTTCCATTAATAAAAGCGGGATGGGTCATTACAAATTCACCAAACATGAGGGTTGTTTCTACGCCAACAATTACATATTCAGAGATGGCCCTTCTCATTCGATCGATAGCCTGCAGCCTTGTTGGTGCCCAAACTATAAGTTTTGCCAACAGATTGTCGTAGTAGATGGGAATATCTGTACCACTTTCTATACAATCATCTATACGGATACCAATCCCCTGGGGTAATTTATACGTTTCCACCCTACCCACATTGGGCAAAAATTGATTGGCAGGATCCTCGGCACAAATCCGCAATTCAATCGCATGCCCATGAATGTGCAAGTCTTCCTGAGAAAATCCCAATCTTTCACCCGCTGCAACCAAAATCTGCTCCCTTACCAAATCAATACCGGTTATCATTTCTGTAACAGGGTGTTCAACTTGCAATCTCGTATTCATCTCCAAAAAGAAAAATTCCATCGATTCACTTAATAAGAACTCCACGGTTCCGGCACCTGAATAATTACAAGCCTTCGCAACATTCACCGCAGCTTCCCCCATTTGCTTTCGCATCTGGGAATCAAGAACCGAACTGGGCGCCTCCTCTACCAATTTTTGATGACGCCTTTGGATACTGCATTCGCGTTCAAACAAATAGCATGTATTGCCAAAATTATCAGCCATAATTTGTATTTCTATATGGCGCGGACTGCTTACATATTTTTCTATAAAAACACTGTCATCCCCAAATGCATTGCGGGCTTCATTTTGAGCCATCTGAAGGCTAGACAAAAAATCTTCCTTATTATAAACTACCCTCATCCCCTTTCCACCACCCCCGGCACTCGCTTTAACCAAGACCGGAAAACCCACTGTTAAGGCTACTTTTAACGCACTTTCAGGATCCACAATTGCTTCATCAATCCCAGGAACCAAGGGAACACCGAAAGCTTTTACTGCTTGTTTAGAAGCGATTTTACTCCCCATTACCTCCATTGATTCCGCACTTGGACCAATTAAAACAATGCCATTTTCCTTTAACATTCGTGCAAATTTGGCATTTTCACTCAAAAATCCATAGCCTGGATGCACCGCTTCAGCACCTGTTTTCTTGCAAAGATCCAAGATGCGATCCATCCGCAAATAGCTATCTGCACTCAGGGCTGTCCCTATACAATATGCCTCGTCGGCATGGCGAATATGCAAGGCCTTTGAATCTGCTTCACTGAATATAGCAACCGTTGAAATGCCCATTTCTCGGCATGTCCTCATCACACGAATGGCAATCTCTCCCCGGTTGGCTACTAGAATCTTCTTAAACAAGACCATGCCACAAATATCGCTTTTGACAATCGATTTGCATCAACTTCAATGGGATTTGCTTTCAGATACGCGATTTAAATTACCTTCGTACCAACCATTTTCAATGAATGAACTGAAAAGCATAGCCTTGCTAATCCGTGCAGAATTTCAGCTGGACCTTAAAAAACCTGCTGTTCTGGCATCGGCATTCTTACAAATGTCAACCATGGCTTTACTGGCGTTTTTGTCTCAACCCAGTATCAATCCAAAAATATGGAGCAGTCTTTTTTGGATAATTCTACTATTTTGTACCCTACAAGCCATTTCTAAGAATTTTTTGGGTGTCCATCGAGCCCGATGGATTTACTTCAACCAACTTTCTTCGGTTCAATCTATTTTATGGTCTAAAATGGTTTATGGCTGGATATCGATGATTGTATTAACCTGTGCAAACCTTTTGCTCTTTGGATTTTTTATGGGGTTTCCGATCGCACATCCTGGTGTTTATTTTACAAACTTGATACTCGTTGCGGCAGGAATTGGGAGTGTGTTTATCCTTATTGGGGCCATTGCCACAAAAGCCAATCAAGCCGGATTTCTAGCACCTGTCCTAAGTCTTCCGGTTATTTTACCCCTGATATTGGTAGGTATGCAAGCCTCAAACAAGACACTCAACCCAGTACTTGTTTCTTCTGTTTACAAAGACATTGCCTTGGTGGGTGCACTGGATTTTCTCATCGTGGTTCTGTGTGGGATATTGTTTCAACCACTCTGGAAAGAATAAATACTACACTGCTGTGAGAAGGCACGAAACGTAGACAATTTTTCTTTTTGAACGTCCCATATAATCCCAAAAGAATAGTAAATAAGAATGGAGTCCACCGAATGATTTTTTTAAGGACTTCTGCTTATTCAAAACTTAAAAAACACCCTGTCTTATTGCCTCTAAATCAAAATCTGCAAACCTTATTTATCAACCCAATCGTTCAAAATCTGCACAGCCTCGTCAAAACCAGCATCCTCTCTGTAACGCTTCAACCAATCCAATTTTTGTGCCTTTTTGGTGGCGTCGTTATTTACGTATTTCATGTCTTCTTCTAACGCCATTAAAGTATCGCATATACTGTGGTATTTGTAATCCCGAAGGGGCTTATCCATTGCTCTCATCATTCCCTGTTGAACCTCAAATTTCTTCAAATTCAGTGAATACGTGTATTTTTTGCGCACTTCAGACAATTCAATGGCCCGCTTAGCAACCAAATTATAATACTCGTTTTTTAGAATGCGTTTTTTGGCAATTTCAATTGCCTTCTTGCGATTTATTTCCTTGTACGTATTATAAGGTTTATACGCTGCAGCGGGAATTTTGTCATACGCCAGATGAAAATCCATTTCTTTCTCACCTTGGTCGATTCCATCGTAAACATCGGGCAAAACCACATCAGACTCAACCCCTTTTAATTGGGTTGTTCCTCCATTGATTCTATAAAACTTCTGAATGGTCACTTTTAACTGACCATATCCTCTTGGAAAGTTCTCTGTTATCAAACCTTCTTCAAGGGGAACAAAGGTTTGAACCGTTCCCTTGCCATACGTACTCTTATTGCCCAATATAATCGCTCGACCATAGTCTTGGAGGGCAGCAGCCAATATTTCAGAGGCAGAAGCGCTGTAGGTATTGGTTAAAACAATGAGTGGTCCGCTATAATTCACCATGGGGTCTCTGTCTGTATGGACTTCAATTCCCCGCATATCTTTAACCTGAACAATGGGCCCTTGGGGTATAAACAGTCCGCCCATCTCAATTGCATCTGCCAAACTGCCACCCCCATTATTCCTCAAATCCAAGACAATCCCAGAAACACCCGACTTCTTCAATTTTTCAATTTCTATTTTTACATCTCCAGCGCAATTTCGACCCCGACCTCGCTGACTAAAATCAGCATAAAAACTGGGTAAGTATATTAATCCATAAAACTTGTTATTGAATTTCATGATCGCGCTGCGGGCAAAACTTTCTTCAATCACTACAACTTCCCTAATGATAGAAATTACCACGACAGATGCATCGGGTTTTTTTACTGTTAAGCGAACTTGTGTGCCTTTTTTTCCGCGAATCAATTGAATTGCATCGTCGAGTTTCATGTCAACGATGTCTATGGGTTCTGCCTCTGCTTGGGCAACTTTCAAAATCAAATCACCAGCCTTTAACTGACCCTGACGAAAACTTGCACTTCCTGGAACAATTTTTTCTACTTTCACATATCCATCACGCTCGGTGAGTGTTGCGCCAATTCCCTCCAACTTGCCTGTCATTGATATGTCGAAATTTTCTTTGTCTTCGGGCGGAAAATAGTTTGTGTGTGGATCATAAATTTCTGAGATCGTATTTGCATACATACCGATTTGATCCTTTCGATCCATTTTTCGCAATCGCTTAAACCAATCCGTATAGAATTTTTTGGTTTCGTTTCTAGCCTCTAATTCCAGTGTGTCAAAAGGTTTTTGTTTGGCGATAGAAGATGAATCCTTGGCCTTTTTTTGGGTTTCAATCTTGCGTGAAAGACGTTCAAGGGTTTGAAATTTGAGCCATCTATTCCAATCAGTGCTCAGAGAAGCCCAATTTGGATGAAACCCCTGGGGCTTATCATACACTGTATAACTCTCATCCCCATCGTAGTTCATCGGTTGGGAAAGTGAAGAGACAATCAAGGGTTCTATTTGGCTCATCTGACGAATTAATATCACCCATGTTGTATCAAAAAAATCAAACTTCCCAAGCAAAATTTGATCGTCAATCTCAGTTTTATACTCCGATAAACGGTCGATATCGCTTTGCATAAAAAAATGCTTGTCTCGATCAATATTATTAATCAAATTGGAAAATACATCTTCAGATAGTTTGTTGTCAATGTCTTTGGATTGATAATGCGCCTCATTGAGCATAAACAATAGCGTTCGCAAAAAATTGTCGCTTCCATCAAATTTCTTACTACTACAAAAAATAAACAATGCCAAAACCATTGACGTTGTTGTTACAATAATCCACTTGCTGCTTCTCATATACTTTAACAATCCATTTTTATAAAAAATTCTTTCTTGATCAAGGCCCATTGGGAGGAATCGGTTGCCCTGGAGGGGAGGAATGCCCTCGGGGTGTTGGAGGAATAGCGCCTCCAGGCCTACCCGGATTGCCTCCAGGTCCACCCGGATTGCCACGACCCCCCGGCCCCTGCAAAGAATTCATATTGTTGTACATGCGCTTTTTGGGCTCATAGTACTTACCCAATCCCAGGGTTTCAATTCCTTGGTTAAAAACAAGGTCTACAGGAATCCCCGAAACTTCTATGCGTTTTAAATCAATCGCCAAAGAATTGCCGATTACTCCCCGAGAATCCAGTATATCTTTCACGCCCAAAGCATCACCATTGCCCTGTAAGATGAGTAGTTCCGTTGCCAAATCGGAAATAACTTTTTTCATTTTAATCACATCCACCCGGTAATATCTTTTTTCAGCAGCATTGTCACCAACAATCTTACCTTTTTCCTCCAAAGCAATGGCCTCAGCTTTTAACAGGGTGTTAAATATAATCATATTGGCTTTGCCATGGGCCGAGGATGCCCCAAAACGAACCGATCGAAATACACTCGCAACAAAAGTTACATAGTAGTCTTCAATACTTCCCTCGAGTTCCTTCTTATCGAACAATTGTGTTACCATGAACAATCCCAAGACATCAGCTTTGCATTCTTCAATTGCCGCGTAATCGGCACCAAGTGCTTCACGAACAGTGGTTTGATTGTTATTAACCAAATTCTTTACCCCCAAACCATGCGCCACTTCGTGAAACATGACATTTGAAAAGAAAGCATCAAATTTGATATTACCCTGCTGAGAAGGGGAAATCGAAATCAGGGAAATAGGCAAAACGATGTGCTCAAATTTTGCACGCATGGTATTTTTTAATTGTGAACGGCGGGTTCCAAAATATTTCTGAATGCGCTCATCATTCGGCAAATTCACCGCGATTGTTTTACTTCCAGCATTGCAGTCGCCGGCATAATAAACAACATCAAATACCGCCAACTGACTCAAGGCTGATTTTGGTTTTGTAATGGGTGGAAAACCTACTTCCATGATGGGCTCATCGATGAAATTTTCATCGATGGTTGAAGCATTCAATACTGGTTTATATTCTTTTTCTACGGGCAAGTTGGCTTGCAATTCGGGGAGAAATGCAATGAACTTTTCGAGTTTGGCGCCCCATTCTTTATCGCGAACCAATACATAAGCTTCGAAGGATGTTTTCCTGCCCGCGTATTTGTCTTCATAATTCTCAATTGGACCGATAATAATATCCAAATGCGATTGTAAAGACAACCATTCAATATCAGATATTATATAATTGTCGGTCATCATCGCCATCGCCCTTCCTTTTAAATACATGGCAAATGCCGAATCTTCTTTTTCAATGGCCGTGCTTGCGATCAACAATTCATCAGCAATTTCGATAATGTCTCCACGATAATATTCACTGTATTTTATGGTCTGATAGTCTTTTCCTCCCGCTGTATGAAAGGGTAAACCCGCAGGATCTGGGATAATTGGTTTGGTAGGATCTACCGCCTTAAGGTCTCGTGGGCCTGGGGGTTTGAATTCACGCACCACAGTATAAGGATCGTAAATCAGATACCTCATCACTTTATCAGCGGTCGCCGTATCAAATCCAATTGGGTAAAAATTTGCCCCAGAAGGCTTTGGTCCATACCCTTTTACGAAGGGTTTGTCATTGTTAAGCCTATCCCATGGTCCGTAATTAATTTCAGCAAATTTGCGCTCGCTGCTATCTTTGATCCCATCGAGGATATTCTTCTTTTCACCAATGGTTTGCTTCCAAAAAATGCCATCTAAAATCTCTGCAGCTTTTATCAAATGTGTAATACAAGTTCTTTCTGCAACACTAAGCTTTGCAGTATCCGTTAACAATGTAAATTTTTTGTAGGTTTTTAGCTGCTTCGCTGCTACATTTTCGGGCAGAAGCAAAGACGTGTTGCCCTCAGGAGTTGTTTTGCTTTTTGGGGTTTTCTGCGCATAAATC
The DNA here is from genome assembly GCA_002737705.1 of Flavobacteriales bacterium. Taxonomy (GTDB): domain Bacteria; phylum Bacteroidota; class Bacteroidia; order NS11-12g; family UBA955; genus UBA955. The sequence continues at coordinate 167,044 of NSIM01000001.1, read as the reverse complement.
GGGTGTATAATTAAAGTCAATACAGCCAAAAATATCACAGGATTTTTAGGGCTTACGGAGAAATTAACAAAGATTTTTTTCATGTTCGAATTACAAACCTACAAGAATTTTGCCAGAAGCAAAATAGTATACCAACTCTAACCCATTAATTACCCAACTATTTCATCGAATTGGAATATTCTCTTGCTGAATACCCCACAAAAATCTCAAATACCATTGCTTATTGGCAAAAAAACTCGAATTTCGAAGGCTCTAATTCTATTGAACTCCTTTCCCTTCAAAACCTATCAGCAACTTCACCTGGCATTTGAAAATGCAAGTGAGGCTATTTACATTGGAAACGAGCTATTTCCATCAAGCTATTTTGAATTATCAAAACCTACTGGAAAATATTTGCCGAGATTCCTGCTAAAATTACTCACTAAAATTAGCAAAAATGGATTTGTGCGCATGATTGGAAATGCGAATTGTCCAGGATTGTATTTCCCAAGATTGCAGGAAATCTATACAACCAAAGCAGAATCCCTAAATCCAAAATGTGGATTGTTAATTGCAAATATATTGGGCAACGAAAGCATTCCCAATGCCATTGTAATTCAAGCAGAACCGTTTATGGTTCTAAAAATAAAAAATGAGTGGGTCCATTTCGGAGATTACCTCAATGCCATGAATTCGAAATACCGTATTCGAACCAACAAAGCGCTCGAAACATCAAAAGAATACCATTGTCAACTACTAAGCCATCACGAAGCCAATGAATGGATTCCCCAATGCGCAAAGATGTTGGGGCATAACCTCAAAGAAAAAACTTTGGTTATTTCTTCCAACCTGTCGGCCATGCTTCACACTTTTTCAAGGGTGTTAAAATCTGATTATGTCGTTTTTGGGTATTATCGCAATAAAACTCTCTGTGGATTTATTTCTGCTATCCCCAACAAAAATGAATTGTATGCAATGCATATTGGACTCACCGATGAAGCAGCGAACAACCAATTATACCAACGCATGCTTTATGATCTAATTGGGTATAGCATCACAACGAAAAAAGAATTCGTCAGCTTTGGGCGAACAGCCACAGAAATTAAAAGCTCCATGGGAGCAGTCGCAGTCGAAAATAGTTATGCATTTTTTTCGAAGAGTACATCTTTGTTCTACTTGGTAAAATTGTATAAAAATTATTTTTACAAATCCAAAAAATACACACTGAGAAATCCATTTAAATAGCCCGAATGGGGTAATTTACTTGCGGACTTTCTGGTTCAATCTGCATCATTGGGGTTGATATTCAAACATTTTTGTATCTTTGCAATATACCAGAATTATGATTATTGGAATCCCAAAAGAAATTAAAAATAACGAAAATCGAGTGGCCTTAACCCCAGCCGGTGCAAGTGAATTAATCAAACACGGCCATACCCTGTATGTGCAATCTACCGCAGGAGAAGGAAGTGGATTTTTAGATCAAGATTATTCATCCGTTGGCGCCTCTATACTCAAAAGCATAGAAGAAATATATGCAATTGCCGAGATGATTATCAAGGTAAAGGAACCCATAGAAAGTGAATATCGTTTGATTAAAAAAGACCAACTACTATTTACCTATTTTCACTTTGCTTCCTATGAGCCTCTGACCCACGCCATGATTAAAAGTGGTGCTGTCTGTTTGGCCTACGAAACAGTTGAAAAACCAGACCACAGTTTGCCATTGCTTGTTCCAATGAGTGAAGTCGCTGGAAGAATGAGTATCCAAGAAGGTGCCAAATACCTCGAAAAACCGATGGGTGGAAGGGGTGTATTGTTGGGTGGAGTACCTGGCGTAAAACCTGCCGAAGTCCTTGTTTTTGGAGGTGGTATCGTAGGGACACAAGCTGCTAAAATGGCCGCTGGATTGGGCGCCAGGGTAACCATAATGGACATCAGTTTGCCGCGTTTGCGCCAACTTGACGACATCATGCCCGCAAACGTAGAAACACTGATTTCAAATGAATACAATATACGCAACGCAATTAAAACCGCAGATTTGGTAATCGGTGGCGTACTGATTCCAGGTGCCAAAGCCCCTAAATTGATAACCCGAGACATGCTCCATACCATGAAAAAAGGCGCGGTGATTGTAGATGTAGCGATCGATCAAGGGGGTTGCTTTGAAACTTCAAGACCTACTACCCATGCAGAGCCATGCTTCGAAGTCGATGGCGTAGTTCACTACTGTGTTGCAAACATGCCCGGCGCGGTCCCCTATACATCAACTTTGGCATTAACCAATGCAACCCTTCCCTATGCAGTCCAGTTGGCCAATAAGGGATGGAAAAAAGCCTGTGCAGATAATCTTGAATTGCGACTGGGTTTGAATGTAATCGATGGTAAAATCGTGTATAAAGGGGTCTCAGATGCCTTTAATTTAGACTATACTCCGGTTGATCAATTTTTGAATTAATATACCATGACCAAGCTGGTCAATTACCGCGTTTACGGAGCAGAAAATCCCACCTCGATTTACATTTTGCATGGTATTTTTGGCATGCTCGACAATTGGCATCTGGTTGCTAAAAAACTCGCCGAAAGCCATAGGGTAATTTCTTTTGATGCACGCAATCACGGAAATAGTTTTCATTCGAATTCCAATACCTATAATGATATGTCTGGAGATTTAAAGCAATTGATGCAGCATCTTAACGACAAAACGGGTGTCATTTTGGGGCATAGTATGGGGGGTAAAACAGCCATGCACTTTGCGCATCTGTATCCCGAAATGACAAAACAGTTAATCGTTGTAGACATCGCGCCAAAGGCCTATGCGCCCTCTCATTTAAATTATTTCCGTGCATTCAAGGAAGTTCCTTTGCACACCCTGGGTTCAAGAAAAGAAATAGAATTGGCCTTTGAACCTTTTGCCCCTGATAGGGTTATAAGGCAATTTATTGTGAAAAATATCGAATCAAATGCAAGTGGGGGGTATACACTCAAAACAAATATTGATGCAATAGAGCAATACTATGAAGAAATTGTGGGGGAATTGCCCATCAAATCATCCTGTTTGAAGAAAACAGATTTTGTTTGTGGTAGCAACAGCAACTATATCGATGAAGGAGATAAGCAAGGAATTTTACAGCATTTTCCCAATGCCCGATTTCACAAGGTAAACAACGCAGGACATTGGGTCCATGCAGACAATCCACAAGGTTTTTTAGATTGTTTGCAAGGAATACTCCACTAACTTCTGCTTTCACTTTCGTACCTTCGTCATCGAATGAAAATGCGAAAGAAAATACTCCTCTTGTTGCTACTTTTCCTGGCTAAATCCTTCGTCATCGCGCGTGGAAACACACATTCGCTATTAAAAGCACGGGTTCAATTGCCCACTTCCGATCCCCGACCCTCATGGGTTAGCATGCACATTGGTCCCGGATATCAATTCAATGCAGGAAATTGGCGTGCGCGTTACCCAAGCAATGCATTTTTACACGCAGGTGCCGAATACCAACACCAAGAAAAATGGCTCTTGGGTTTCGAGTATATGCCTTATTTTAGTGGCACTGTAAGAAAAGATAGTATCTATGGTGCAATGGTTGGCCCTTCCAATTACTTGTTCGATATAAACGGAAATCCCGCCATCATTAGGACTTACTTACGCGGTTTTAATCTGAGTGCAATGGGTGGGAAAATATTCCCTATACGACAAAGTACATCCAAAAATCCCCGAACGCTTTCGTTCATTGCCATGGGTGGGATGGGTTTCCATGAACATTACACAAAATTCGAATTTGACAAAGGCCGTTTGCCACAACTTGAGGGAGTGTATGAAAGTGGACACGACAATTATCGCAGGGGATTTAGCCTATCGCAACAATTTCGATTACAATACATGAATACCGAGACACTGAGTTTCACCTTTGGGATTCACTTGATGGAAAGTTTTACCCGAAATATGCGCGGTTGGGATATGGGTACAAATCGAATTCCCGATGCATCACAATTTGATTTTGCAATCGGGTTAAATGGAGGGCTGATCATTCCTATTAATATCGGAAATTCGAATGGGGTAAAAGATTCAGACTATTTGGAATAAGCCATGCTCTTATATACTATCGCGATACGGTGCTTTGGCCTCTTGATGCGTTTTTCGGCCCTCTGGAATTTGAAGGCAAGAAACCTAATGCAAGGCCAAGATTTGGCTTGGGCCACTTTGCCCACTGGGGGAGAAAATGACAAATCGGAAGGTGAATCAAAAAAACCGCCATTGGTTTGGATTCATTGCGCTTCCTTGGGGGAATTCGAAATGGCCAAACCCATAGCGTCAGCCCTAGAAAATGAACATCCCGGAATTCGGATATTGTTCAGTTTCTTTTCGCCTTCGGGCTATCAAAACGCAGCCCTGTCCAAACATCATGTCAAAGCATACTTGCCTCTAGACACACAACAAAATGCCAAAAAATGGATTGCTCATTGGCAGCCTTCACTTGCCATTTTTATTAAATATGATTTCTGGTTCAACTGTATTAAAGAAACCCTAAGCCAACAGATTCCCATACACGCTTTGGGTGTTGCTTTAAGACCACGCCATTTTTTGTTTACATTTTTTGGCAAACCCTGGCTAAAATTAATACGTAAGTTTCAAAGTGTTGGCGTTATTAATAAAGCCATGTTAACCCTAGCCCAAAACAAAGGATTGAACAATTCTTTTGTTTTCGGCGATCCAAAATTTAACCGCACAGTGCAACGTCTCGAAACAATTCAATTGCTACCCAAAATACTGCTACATTGGGTAACCCAAAATAATATACTTATTTTGGGTAGTTGTTGGCCTGCTGAAATAAGTTTCTTAAACCATTATTTGAAGATTAATGAACTACCCGTTGGATGGAAAATACTCATTGCCCCCCATGATATTCGAACAGAACATTGTCAGGAAATTGCAAAAAAATTGGAGGTGCTTAAACCAATACTATTGTCAAATCATACACACAATAAAGACACTGATTTATCGAATACTTCAACAGAATTGGGGGATTGTGTTATTCTCGATTCTATGGGCACACTCGCCGAATGCTATCGGCATTCCAAAATAGCCTTCATTGGGGGGGCATTTGGCAAAGGCTTACACAATATCATTGAGGCTGCTGTTTTTGGAATGCCGATACTATTTGGCCCCAATCATTCCAAGTTTCCAGAAGCGCAACAATCTATAGATGCTGGATTTGGATTTTCAATTTCCAATCAAACGGAATTTAATGAAACGCTCAATCGATTGTTTTTTGATTCAAATTTGCTTGCCCATTGCGCAGAAATTTCGAAACAATTTTCCATTTCTCAGCAAGCCCATATTTTAAAATTCTGTAAGTCACTTCCGAAAATTGTCTAAAAAGGCAGCCCAAACCGATTGTACCCAAACCGAATCCTTGTGCTTGCATCAAACTTTTATGGTTAAACCATTTTATTCCATGCCGCCTATCTGAGCAACTACCAAAACCCAAAAATTGTCAACTTGACATACCTAACAAAGCCAAACTGACACTATTACGGACTTAAAATAGTACATTTACAATTTTTTACCATTGGCACGAGATTGGCTTATTCAAAATAAACAAAAATATATACTATGTCAGTAAACATCAAACCATTGGCCGACAGGGTTCTTATTGAACCTGTCCAAGCTGAACAGCAAACTGCGTCAGGAATCATCATTCCAGATACTGCAAAAGAAAAACCCCAAAAAGGCACCGTAGTGGCGGTTGGACCCGGAAAAACAGACGAACCCGTTACAGTAAAAGTAGGAGATTCTGTTCTTTACGGAAAATATGCTGGCACTGAATTGGCCTTTGGGGGGAAAGATTATCTCATCATGCGCGAAAGCGACATTTTAGCAATTATTTAATTATTTAAAGAACACAATAGAAAAAATCATGGCAAAAAAAATAGATTTTAATCTTTCGGCCCGAGACGGCCTGAAGCGCGGCGTAGATGCTTTGGCTAATGCAGTTAAGGTAACCCTTGGACCAAAAGGAAGAAATGTGGTTATCGACAAAAAATTTGGCGCACCGCAAATCACCAAAGATGGTGTCACCGTTGCAAAAGAAATTGAATTGTTAGACCCTGTTGAAAACATGGGCGCCCAAATGTTGAAGGAAGTTGCCAGTAAAACAGCAGATGTGGCTGGTGATGGTACAACAACAGCCACTGTTTTGGCACAAGCAATCGTAACCGCTGGTTTGAAAAATGTAGCGGCTGGTGCCAACCCGATGGATTTGAAAAGAGGTATCGATAAAGCTGTCATTGCAGTTGTAAAAAAATTAAATGATATGTCTCAATCCGTTGGTGATGACAATAGTAAAATTGAACAAGTGGCCACCATTTCTGCCAATAACGACAGCAACATTGGAAAACTCATCGCTGAGGCAATGAAAAAAGTGGGTAAAGATGGCGTAATTACTGTTGAAGAAGCAAAAGGGACTGAAACAACCGTCGATTTAGTGGAGGGAATGCAATTTGACCGGGGGTATTTGAGTCCTTATTTCGTAACCAATGCAGAAAAGATGGAAACGGAATTGGAAAATGCCTACATACTTATTTATGACAAGAAAATAAGTAGCATGAAAGATTTATTGCCTGTTTTGGAGAAAGTGGTTCAAACAGGAAAACCCTTATTGATTATCGCAGAAGATATCGACGGAGAAGCTTTGGCTACTTTAGTAGTAAACCGCATCCGTGGCTCTCTCAAAATTGCTGCTGTAAAAGCTCCTGGATTTGGCGACCGTAGAAAAGAAATGTTACAAGACATTGCCATCCTAACCGGTGGTTCTGTAATCAGTGAAGAACAAGGTCGCAAACTAGACGATGCAACGATTGAAGACCTTGGCCGTGCCGAAAAAATTACCATCAACAAAGACAATACAACCGTTGTAAATGGAGCCGGTGCAAAAGAAAGTATAGTAGCCCGCGTATCCCAAATAAAAGTGCAAATAGAAAACACAACATCTGATTACGACCGCGAAAAATTGCAAGAGCGTTTGGCTAAATTAAGTGGTGGTGTGGCCGTATTGTATATTGGTGCAGCGACTGAGGTTGAAATGAAAGAGAAAAAAGACCGTGTAGATGATGCATTAAACGCGACCCGCGCTGCAGTTGAAGAAGGAATTGTCCCAGGTGGTGGTGTGAGTTTGATCAGAAGCATTGAGGCTTTGTTGAACTTAAAAGGCGAAAATGAAGATGAAAATACAGGCATTCAGATTATCCGCCGTGCCTTAGAAGAACCATTGCGTCAAATTGTTGCCAACGCGGGTGGTGAAGGAAGTATTGTTGTGCAAAAGGTACTTGAAGGCAAAGACGATTTCGGATACAATGCCCGAACAGAAAAATACGAAAATCTGATTGCGGCTGGCGTTATTGATCCAAAGAAAGTGTGCCGCGTTGCTCTAGAAAACGCAGCTTCTATTGCCAGCATGATTTTAACAACAGAATGTGTATTGAGTGAAATTAAAGAGGAAGAAAAAGGCCATGCCCACGGACCAGATATGGGTGGAATGGGTGGAATGATGTAATTTCATCCGTCCTCGCTTAATCATATCTTGATGGACAAATTCTTGCGTTAGCAACTTGAAACCATTCAACATAAAATAGGGCAGCCATTGTGCTGCCCTATTTTATGTTGGGATTATACATACTGAAAGCAAATTCAAGGCATCTGGTGCAATCATCGTTGGTTTCCGAGTTCGGCACGTCCGCAGGATCCATGGTCTCATGTTTTCGGCGGCCCTAAAATTGCAAAAAAAAAAGTTGGGTAAATATCATTTCTCCCCTCATGTTGTAATTGCCGCGCCCAATTTGATTGTAATCTTAAAGATCCATCGCCTGCGTAAATCCCACCGGCCGGAAGAAATAATGGTCGATCTCGACAAAAATACGATTGATTTTAGGCGTTTTTAACGGGTAGACCAAACACCGCCATTTTTCCACCTGTTTACATTGCTACCCTCATCAGATCCATGCCATTTGCTAGCTCTAAGCCAGGGTTTGATAGACATCCACTATCTTTGCACAATGGGACGAATTATGGGTATCGACTATGGAAGTAAACGAACAGGTTTGGCGATAACTGACCCCATGAAAATGATTGCCCAACCCCTTGAAATGGTATATACTGTTGACCTGAAACAATACCTAGACTCCTATTTGACAGATGAAATTGTGGACTGTTTTGTGGTAGGAATGCCCACACAATTGTCGGGAGAAGATACCGATGCAACCCAACCCGTGAAACAATTCATCAATGCCTTAAAAACGACATACCCAAGCATTCCTGTTGAAATAATAGACGAACGACTCAGCAGCAGAGAAGCCCAACATAGTATTCTTTTGTCTGGCGCCAAGAAAACCCAAAGAGCCGACAAAGGACTCGTCGACAAGGTAAGTGCTGCCCTAATTCTTCAAACCTATTTACAAAAGATTTCATGATACTGCCCATTTACGCTTACGGTATGGCCGTACTCCGAAGAAAAGCAGACCCAATCACTCCTCCATACGAAGGTTTACAGGAGCTTGTTAAAAACATGTTTGAAACCATGTACGACAGCAATGGAATAGGACTGGCCGCTCCCCAAATTGGCTTGTCTATTCGCTTATTTATTGTTGATGGGTGTAAAATTGATGAAGACAATACCACAAAAAATTTAAAACAGGTGTTTATCAACGCTAAAATGATACAGGAATTTGATGCAGCATGGGAATACGAAGAGGGGTGTTTGAGCATTCCGTTTGTTCGTGCCGATGTAAAACGTTCCTCTAAAATTACCCTTCAATATGTAGACGAGAATTTTATTGAAAAAACTGAAACCTTTGGTGGAATAGCTGCTCGAATTATTCAACACGAATATGACCACATTGAAGGAATCTTGTTTATTGATCGCATCAGCCCGCTGAAAAGGACTATGCTCAAGAAAAAATTGCAAACTATTTCAAAAGGCCTTGTGCAGGCAGCATACAAAATGAAATTTCCCAAGAAATAATTTGATTGTTATTATTACCATGGCGAGAACCCCTAAAAATTCTCTTTCAGAAATTTGAGGGCCAATCCTATCTGATTTTCGACGGTCTTGGGAGATATATCCATCAAATCAGCAATCTCTTTGTAGCTCATTTCGTGCTTTCGACTAAACAAAAAAACCTGTTTGCATTTATTGGGCAAACGATCGATAAGCACTTGTAATCTCTCCTCTGTTTCTCTGGCTTCCATGTTTTGCAAAATGGTATTCTCTTTGCTTGGTACAGGCATGTTGCTGGGCATGGAATCAAAGGGCAATCGGTCTCTCTTAATTTTGTTCAAACAACGATTTTTTACTGCCCGAAACAGATAACTTTTTAATCCATCCTCAGCCAAAATATCGGCCCTGCGCTCCCATATTGCCATAAATACATCATTGACAACCTCCTCGGCATCGGCCATATTTTTGGTAATCGACATTGAGAAGTGAAGCAAGGACGGACGGTATTGCTTGTATACGGATTCAAATGAAGGTATGGGTTTCAACAACAAGGGGCTTCTATATTTTGCAAGGTAACAAAAATCTCGTTCAATTTCTGACGAGAGGGTTTTAGTTGCCTACATCACTCAAGAATTGAATATGCATGATTTCCAATTCTTCGTGGCTATATTCTCCATCAAAATAATCCACAGCTGCATCGACATCGGCTATTTCCATCGTACGGAAATAGGCCGTTATTTCATTTTGCAAGTCTTCCTCCAAAAACTCATTGAAAAAGTAGCGCAAGTTGAGTTTTGTGCCCGAATTGACAATCTGGTTTAATTCCTGTAACAATTCGTCGAAACTAATCCCCAACTGTTTGGAAATAACAGGTAAATCAACTTTTTTATCGACATTAAGAATAATATTGACCCGCTTGGCCGAACGCTCTGAATTTCCCTTTAACACAATATCATGCTCGCGTTCTATATTGTTTTCCAAGACAAATTTGGCAATATACTCCACAAAAGGCTCTCCAAATTTTCTTGCCTTGTTTTTGCCGACACCATTGATATTGCTTAGTTCTTCGATTGTAATGGGGTATTTCGTGGCCATGTCTTCGAGGCTAGGGTCCTGAAATATCACATAGGGCGGTAAACTTTTTTCTTTGGCGACTTTTCGACGCAAATCCTTCAGGTGAGAAAACAACTCTTCATCGCAGATACTCTCAGCTTTGAAATGTTCAAAATCTTCATCATTCACACTTTCGTATTCTATATCTACCGCCATTTCATGGGCAGTAGGCGATTGGATATATGCCTCGGCAAGGGGCAACAAACTCAATAGTCCATATTTTTCGATGTTTTTATTCAAAAACCCATGCACCAAAGCCAATCGAACCAGTGATTTCCAAAAAAGTTTGTCTTTGTGTTTTCCAAATCCAAAATCAGGCAATTCATGGTGGCCATAGTATTTGATTTCATCGGTTTTATTTCCTACAAAATAGTTGACCAAATGGCTAATAGACAATTCGTTTTTGAGCTTGCCAATGGCTTTTAACATGCCTACAAGATCCTGTGTAACATCTTTCTTTGGCTTGGGATGGGCGCAATTGTCACACATTTTATTGCAGTTTTTCTCATCAAATATTTCACCAAAATAGTGAAGCAACACTTTACGACGGCATTGACTGCTTTCGGCAAAGGCAGCCGTTTCGGCAATGAGTAAGGTGCCAATTTCTTGTTCGGCAACAGGCTTGTCTTTCATGAACTTCTCCAGTTTTTCAATGTCACTGGGGTTATAGAGCAACAAACAATCTCCCTGCAAACCATCACGGCCTCCCCTGCCTGTTTCTTGGTAAAATCCCTCCAAACTTTTGGGCACGTCGTAGTGAATAACAAAGCGAACATCTGGTTTGTCGATACCCATTCCAAAAGCGATAGTGGCAACAATAACATTGCAATCTTCCATTAAAAAAGCATCTTGGTGTTGCACACGGACCTTTGAATCCAATCCGGCATGGTAGGCAAAGGCCTTGATGCCATTCATATTGAGCATTTCTGCCACTTCTTCTACCTTCTTGCGCGATAGACAATACACAATACCACTAGAATTGAGATGCCCCTTAATAAAAGAAATGATTTCTTTGTGAACGATGTCTTTGCGGCCCTTGGGACGGACCTGGTAAAACAAATTGGGGCGATTGAACGAACTCTTAAACAACTGGGCATTCATCATTCCAAGATTTTTTTGAACATCTTGTTGCACCTTGGGTGTAGCCGTTGCCGTCAATGCCATCAGGGGGACATCATCGATGGCTTTTATCATTTGCTTGATGCGGCGGTATTCTGGCCTGAAATCGTGGCCCCACTCAGAAATACAATGTGCTTCATCCACTGCAACAAAAGAAATTTTAACCTGTTTAAGCAACTCGATGGTTTCTTCTTTTTTGAGTGTTTCGGGTGCTACATACAATAGCTTGGTTTCCCCACTCAACATATCTTCCACCACCTGACTGAGGTCGGCTTTGCACAAAGTGCTATTGAGAAAATGGGCAAAAGAACTCTTATTGGCAAATCCACGAATATTGTCGACCTGGTTTTTCATCAGGGCAATCAAGGGAGAAATTACAATGGCGGTTCCTTCCATCATCATCGCTGGCAATTGGTAGCACATCGATTTTCCAGCACCCGTGGGCATAATGACAAAACAATCTTTTTTTGCCAAAATACAGGATATAACAGCCTCTTGGTTGTCTTTGAAACCATCAAAACCAAAAAACTCCTTCAGCACCTTGCGGGGCTCTAATTTATGACCCACTTCGGTTGTTGGCATACCCACAGATAGTTAAAATAAAATACATACTGGATTAATGATAAAGCAATATGTGAAAATACAAAAAAATAGATGCACTTCAACACAAATTTCAAATTTTGTAAACCCTCGCAAAATTTTAGGTTAATTTGCAACAAAAATCCATGTCAATATCTTCTAGCAAGGCCGAATTAATCAAGAAATATGCCATTCAAGCCATTGACAGCGAGTTGCAATCTCTGCAACATTTGGGGAGTTTTGTTGGCGATGACTTTGCATCTGTCATAGAATTATTATTGAAAAATGAGGGCCGAGCAATCTTCACTGGTATCGGTAAAAGCGCAATTATTGCCCAAAAAATTGTTGCAACGATGAATAGCACGGGTCAGCCTGCTTTATTTATGCATGCCGCCGATGCCATTCATGGTGATTTGGGGATGATTCAAAAAAATGACATTGTCATTGCTATTTCTAAAAGTGGCAATACCCCCGAAATACAATCTTTGGTTCCACTGCTCAAACGCTACCAGAATATTTTGGTTGCAATGGTGGGCAATATGCACAGCAAATTGGCCGAAACAGCCGATTATGTATTGAATACAAGTGTCGATACCGAGGCCTGTCCTAATAACCTTGCACCCACTACCAGTACCACTGCCCAATTGTTAATGGGCGACGCAATGGCCATCGCACTCATCCAAATGCGGGGGTTTGGCAGCGATGATTTTTCTAAATACCACCCGGGTGGCACTTTGGGAAAACGCCTTTACCTAGAATGCGGAAGCATTGCAGAACAAAACCAAAAACCCCAGGTAAAACCCAATTCTCCCTGGAAAGAAGTAATACTCAGTATCACCAAAAACCGTTTGGGAGCCACTGCCGTAGTCGATGCCCACAACAAAGTATTGGGCATCGTAACCGATGGTGATGTGCGCAGAATGCTCGAAAAAAACACCGATTTTGATTCGTTCATGGCAGCTGATATGATGGGAAATAACCCTGTAATGGCAGACGTTGGCACCTTGGCAAGCGAAATTGTTGCAATGATGCAAGACAAAAAAATTACCCAAATCATTGTTACACAAGAAAGTATTTACTTTGGAATGGTACATTTGCACGACTTTTATAAAGAAGGCATTGTATGATTGTAAATAAAAACCACTATGTGTTGATTATGGCAGGCGGAATCGGAAGTCGATTTTGGCCCGTTAGCAAAAAAAGTTTTCCAAAACAATTTATCGATATTATGGGTACGGGCGAATCGCTCATTAAGCAGACCTATACACGCTTTACCCATGTGGTTCCCACAGAAAATATATTTATCGTAACCAATCTTACCTATGTTTCATTGGTGCAAGAACACATCCCCGAAATTGATATTTCCCGCATATTATGCGAGCCCATGGCAAAAAATACAGCCCCCTGTATTGCCTTGTCGAACCTGCACATCGCCAAGAATAATCCAGATGCGATTTGTCTGGTTGCACCCAGCGACCACTTAATTAGCAATGAAATAGCCTTCATCGAAACGGCCAAGCGAGCCATGGAATTTGCAGCTAAAAGCCAATCATTGGTTACCCTAGGCATCACTCCGACCCGACCCGATACAGGATATGGCTATATTCAATTTAACCCAAAAGTGAATGAAAGTGGCTTGTTTAAAGTGAAAACATTTACCGAGAAACCCACCGAAGACATTGCCAAAACTTTTGTAGAAAGCGGAGAATTTCTATGGAATGCGGGAATTTTTGTTTGGAGCGTGAAGGCCATCATGAAAAGCATTGCATCACACCTTCCAGAAATACACCAGCTTTTTGAAGCTATTTCTATCGACAGCGATGACTATACTGACCAAATCGAAAATGCCTATTCCCTGTGTCAAAGTATCTCTATAGACTATGGCGTTTTGGAAAAAGAAAGTGAAGTCTTTGTTGTGCCCTCCAACTTTGGTTGGAATGATGTGGGAACATGGAAAAGCCTTTGGGATGTAAATAACCGCAACGAACAAAACAATGCAGTCATTGGCAAACACATTCATTCATACAATACCAGTGATTCGCTCATTTTCAATACAACCCAAAAGCCCATTGTTGTAAACGGACTTAGTAATATTGTCATTGTAGAATCGGATGAAGTATTGCTGGTGATGAACAAAGACAAAGAACAAGAACTTCGCAGCATTGTAAACGAAATCAAAGACCGCTACAAGGGAAAATATAACTAAACGTCGAGACTTACTGCGCTCGATTTTTGCTTTCAATAGACTTTCCCGAACCGCAGCAAAACAGAGTATGGGAAAACCCATTACAAGCAAAAGCAACGCCCTCCTAGCACTGCACATAGCGGTATTTATTTGGGGATTTACCGCGATTTTGGGCAAACTAATTTCGTATAACTCCTTTACTTTGGTATGGCACCGCATGCTCATTACCGCCTTGGTTTATCTTCTAATTCCCAGTGTTTGGAGACAGCTAAAAGGCTTGCCTCTAAAAACAATGAAGATTTTTTTGGGTATCGGCCTCATTGTCTGTGCCCATTGGCTCACATTTTATGGCAGTATTAAATTGGGAAATTCTGTTTCTATTACCCTGGCTTGTCTTGGGTCGGCGACGTTCTTTGCGGCAATCATCGAACCGATTGCCATGAAAACACCTTTTTCGAAGCAACACATCCTACTCGGCTTGGTCGTAATGCTCGGTATATTGTTGATTTATCTCTCACTCCCCCAATCCAAGGTGCAGGGGGTATCAAATGGCTTGGCAATACTAACAGGGTTATTGAGTGCCTTATTGGCTGCAAGCTTTACCATTTTGAATAAACAGCATATTAACAAAGCCCCCGCCTTGGCCATTTCGACCCTAGAAATGATTTCGGGAGCGGTTCTACTCACTGCAATTCTTCCTTTTATTGCCGAAAAACCATGTTATTTCTGGCCCACTATAGACATCCATCTTTTGCACCTGAACACCCTTTCCAGCGGTGAATGGGATGGCATTTGGGTAATTATTCTGGCTTTGGTTTGCACCAATTTAACCTTCTACCTAGGAACTTATTCTCTCCAGTATTTGAGTGCCTTTACCTGTAACCTAACCGTTAATTTAGAACCCATCTATGGTATAATTTTGGGCGCCTTGATATTTCATGAAAATAAATCACTCAACCCCTATTTTTACCTTGGAGCAGGCATTATTGTATTGGCCATTTTTGCGCAGGCCTGGTTATCCAGAAAAGGTTAATGGCCTTGTACACTTACTTAATAGGCTTTTGAGAATACCACACGCCCTTTGCTGGGTTTTCCAGAAAATACACAAACCCCTTCTTCCTGAATTTGGTCTAATGGAATACAACGAATGCTTGCCTTGCTTAATGCTTTGATTTTTGTTTCAGTTTCGGCACTTCCATCCCAGTGGGCCATGGCAAAGCCTTCTTTTACATTGACTACGTCCAAAAATTCATCCCAAGTATCGGCAAGGAATGTTTTCACAGAACGCACTTGCTCTGCACGGCGGTATAAATTTTCTTGAATATCCAACAGCAATGTGCAAATATGGGTGTATAAATCGTCCATCGGAACGATTGATTTTTCTTTTGTATCACGACGAACCACTTCGGCAGTTTTAGAATCTAGATCGCGCGGACCCACAGCAATCCGAACCGGTACACCTTTCAACTCCCATTCTGCAAACTTATAGCCAGGTTTATAGGTATCACGATCATCCAATTTTACGGTATAACCACTCGATTTCAATATTGCCATCAAGGGTTTCATCGCAGCAGCAATGCTTAGCATTTCCTCTTGGCTGCGGTATACCGGAACGATAACCACGTGAATGGGTGCCAATTTGGGCGGCAAAACCAATCCTTCATCATCGCTGTGAACCATAATAAGTGCGCCCATAAGCCTGGTAGAAACGCCCCAACTGCTGGCCCAAACATATTCTAGATTGCCCTCTTTGGTCTGAAATTTTACGTCAAATGCCTTGGCAAAATTCTGTCCCAAAAAATGACTTGTGCCCATTTGAAGCGCCTTACCATCCTGCATCATACCTTCAATGGTATAGGTATCGTCGGCACCAGCAAACCGCTCATTTTCTGTTTTAATTCCCCTAATGACTGGAATTGCCATAAACTTTTCTGAAAATTCGGCATACACATCGAGCATTTTTTTTGTTTCTTCCAAGGCCTCATCTCTTGTAGCATGGGCTGTATGGCCTTCCTGCCACAAAAATTCAGCCGTCCTTAGAAACAGACGTGTGCGCATTTCCCAACGAACTACATTGGCCCATTGGTTAATCAAAATAGGGAGGTCTCGGTAGCTTTGAATCCAATTTTTATAGGTATTCCAAATAATGGCTTCAGAGGTTGGGCGTACCACCAATTCTTCTTCCAATTTACTCTCTGGATCAACCATCAACGATCCTTCTTTATCCGGGTTCGATTTAAGACGATAGTGGGTAACAACAGCACATTCTTTGGCAAATCCAGCTGCATTTTTTTCTTCTTTCTCAAACAAACTTTTGGGCACAAACAGGGGAAAATACGCATTTGAATGACCCGTTTCCTTGAACATAAAATCTAGTTGGGCTTGCATTTTCTCCCAAATGGCATACCCGTAGGGTTTAATAACCATACAGCCTTTCACCGCACTGTGTTCGGCCATGTCGGCATTTTTAACCAGGTTATTATACCATTCGCTATAATTTTCGCTGCGTTTTACTTTTTCAAAAGCCATAGGTTGAACTCATTGCAAAGTTAATTCTTTTGAACCGAGGCTTTTGATAATTTTCATGGTATCGGAAGCCAAAAAAACCGCAGCGATGCCGCAGGTTTTTTTGTGCTATATTGTTTAAGCAGATTGAAAAAAACCCACCACAATCCCAAAACCTAAGCCCAGGTTCTAACTGAGATTTTACATTTTTACCCGGAGCTGTTAACTGCAACCCAAACTGTTTCCACAGTTCAAGCACTTGTAACAAACCCCACTTCGAACAGTAATATGACCGCAAACATTGCAAGAAGGTGCATCTGTTTGAATCTCACGCAGATAATCTTGCATGTCTTTCTTGCTTGCCAAGGGCTCTGGGGCCGACATGGCTTCGGCAGCCGGAAAATCAATAGTAGAACCAATGGGTGATGCAATGGTAGATACAATGGGTTCGGGCTCAGGATTAAAGCTGGGTCGGAATTCACTTATTACGGGTATTTCTGCTATTTCAGGTGCCCGTAAATCAATCGGTTTTATCTGAACCAAATCTTCGCGGCGCAAGTACTCGAAGCCCAATAATCTAAAAATATAATCGACAATTGAGGTAGCATTCTTTACATTGGGATGGCCTTCTACCATGCCGCTGGGCTCAAACCGAGTAAAAGCAAATTTGTCTACGAATTCTTCCAACGGAACTCCGTATTGCAACCCCACCGAGACGGCTATTGAAAAACAATTCATCAGACTTCGGAAACTTGCTCCTTCTTTGTGCATGTCGATAAAAATTTCACCCAAGGTGCCATCGTCATATTCCCCCGTACGAACAAAAATTGTTTGTCCACCCACACGACCCTTTTGGGTAAATCCATTTCTGCGGTTGGGCAAGCGTTTTTTCTCAACGATATTTGAGAGTTGGCGTTTGAATTTGGTATCGGTACTTTCGTTCAATATGCGCTTTGCGGCCTCCAAAACCATCTCTGGGGTAAACTCACCCGCATTGTGGAGAACTGTGTTACCCCCGATGACATTGTCAGAACGGGTATTGGCTTCTTCCTTGTTGTCATCGGCTGTTTCAGATTTATTGCTGAGGGGTTGGCTGAGTTTAGACCCATCGCGGTAAATAGCATTGGCTTTCAATCCCAAACTCCAACTCAATTTATAACATTCTTTGATTTCATCAACGGTGGCTTCATTGGGTAAGTTAATTGTTTTGCTAATTGCACCAGAAATAAAAGGCTGGGCAGCAGCCATCATGCGTATATGCGCTGCAGCAGGGATAAAACGAACGCCTTTGTTGCCACATTTATTGGCACAATCAAATACAGGGTAGTGCTCTTTTTTGAGGTGAGGTGCTCCCTCAATGGTCATTGTTCCGGATACATAGTCATTGCATTCGGCCATTTGGTCTTTGCTAAATCCAAGGGCTTGCAAGATGTTAAATCGGGGGTTATTGTATTGTTCGGGGCTAAAATCCAGGCGTTTGAGGGTTTCTTCTCCCAAAGAATATTGGTTGAATACATACCCAATTTCAAATGCCATTGGCGCTTCTGACTCGATCTTCTCCAAGTCAGTTTCGTTGAATCCCAATGCAGTTAAACTTTCGTGGTTAATATGCGGAGCCCCAACAAAAGTTTGGTAGCCTTTTGCATAGTTTACGATTTCTTGGGTTTGGGTTTCATCGTAGCCAAGGTGTTTTAAGGCTACCGGTACAGTTTGGTTTACAATTTTAAAATACCCGCCGCCCGAAAGTTTCTTGTATTTAACCAAGGCGAAATCGGGCTCGATACCTGTGGTGTCACAATCCATTAATAGACCAATGGTTCCAGTGGGCGCAATAACGGTAGACTGCGCATTGCGGAATCCGTATTTCTCACCCCACTGAACGGCTTTGTCCCAAGCATTACACGCAGCATTCAACAAATAATCTGGACAATTTTTTTCATCCAAACACACTGGGTTTATGCCAAGACCTTCAAAAGCCAAAGGAGTATTGTAAGCAGCATAGCGGTGGTTTCGAACAACGCGAAGCATGTGCTTTTTATTCTTTTCATACATGCGGAACGGGCCTTTTACTGCCGCCATTTCGGCAGATGTAGCATAGGATATTCCGGTTAATATTGCCGAAACAGCACCACAGATTGCGGTGGCTTCTGGGCTATCGTATGGAATCCCTGCACTCATCAACACAGAGCCGATATTGGCATATCCCAAGCCCAATGTGCGGTAATCGTAGCTCAATTGTGCCACTTCTTTGCTGGGGAATTGTGCCATCAAAACTGAAATTTCCAATACGGTGGTCCAGAGACGGGTGGCATATTCAAATTTTTCGATATCAAATTGTTTGGTTTCTTCATTGAAGAACTTGCGCAAGTTGAGGGACGCCAAATTACAAGCGGTATTGTCTAAGAACATATATTCACTGCAAGGATTTGACGCATTGATACGGCCGCCTTCCGGGCAAGTATGCCAATCGTTGATCGAATCATCGTATTGAACTCCGGGATCTGCACACGCCCAAGCCGCGTTTCCGATGACATCCCAAACCTCACTGGCTGGCAAAGAATGCATCACCTCACCGGTAGATCGCGCCGTAAAATTCCAGTCTTCCCCCTTCTCTAAATTGTGAAAGAACTTGTTGGGAATCCGCAATGAATTGTTGCTGTTTTGACCCGATACAGTATTGTATGCCTCTCCTTCATAATCGTTAGAATAGCCGTCTTTGATCAAAGAGGCCACTTTTTTCTCTTCTTCACTCTTCCATTTGATAAAGGCCATGCATTCAGGATGATCGAGGTCTAAACATACCATTTTGGCTGCACGACGGGTGGTTCCTCCACTTTTAATGGCACCCGCAGCGCGGTCTCCAATCTTCAAAAAGCTCATTAAACCCGAACTGGTTCCACCACCACTGAGTTTTTCTCCACTGCCGCGAATCCGGCTATAATTGGTTCCTACACCCGATCCATATTTAAAGATTCTGGCTTCACGAACCCATAAATCCATGATCCCACCCTCATTTACCAGGTCATCATCAACCGATAAAATAAAACAGGCATGGGGCTGGGGACGTTCATATGCTGAGGTGCTTTTCAACAATTTTTCGGTTTCAGGATCCACAAAATAGTGTCCTTGGGGTTTTCCAGTAATCGCGTAACTATTGTGCAAGCCCGTATTAAACCACTGGGGAGAATTGGGTGCTGATTCTTGGTTCAACAATGAAAATACCAACTCATCATAAAAGACCTGTGCATCGCTACTCGATTCAAAATAGGCATGCTTCTCACCCCATGATTTCCAGCAATCAGCCAAACGATGAACCACTTGGTTTACGGATGTTTCGCAGCCCAAACTACCATCTTCTTGTGGCACACCAGCCTTGCGCAAATATTTCTGAGCCAAAATGTCGGTTGCCACCTGACTCCATCCTTCCGGAACCTCAACATTTTTCATCTCAAAGACGATACTTCCATCGGGTTTTTTAATCACCGATGTGCGGTAATCGTAATTGAATTGCTTGAAGGGAGAAACTCCGTCGAGGGTATTCTGTCGGGTAAAATTTAACCCTTTGTTGTTTACTTTTTGCTGGCTCATTGTTAAATCGATTGGTATGCTGGGTGCTTTTGATATGTAAAACTCTGGTGTGAATAACAAATCTATTGTAGTACTTGAAAGATTTTAAAAGATGTTTTCCACACAAATACGGCAAACCCTTACTGACAATAGATTCAGGGTGTTGACAACACATGGAGTCAATAAAAATAGGCTTCTTCGTGCATCATATTGCTTATTAATAAGTTGCATTTGAATGAAAAAATAGACACTCCACTAAAAATCGAAACATCCGCCCTTGAACTGCCTTCAAGACAAAAAATAGAAAAATGTATTTTCTTTGTGTTGTCCTTATGCTTGGGCCGACTTTCACAGAATATAAATTTTTTTCTACCACACCAAACCCTTAGTTCGTCTCAAACCATGTTTATCTACCCATTTAAAACCATCATCCTAAAGAGCGCAAAAAGTAGGGCCCAGATTAAAGACCTTCTAATGCGTGAGTGTTTTTTGAGCGACGCCAATTATCGTAAAACTGATACCCATTCGAGGGTGTTTTTTGGCACGCTTACAGACCAAGATTTTTCACTTGAAACAATAGAAGAAGGAAAGCGAATGATTGGCTTTTGCCGAGGAGAATTCCGGGGTGTAGACAACGAAATATACATTTTTCTTAGCCTCGGTGCCTGGGCGCATCAACGGATATTTCTACTTTTTGGTACTATCATTCTGTCCTGTTTGTATTTTTTGGGAAAAGACTTAATCGGAAATCACTCCCCAATACCCCAAAACCCCGGAGCCTGGATTTTGTTTGTAACGGTGCTTGTTTTGCTGGCTGTTCTCTTTGCAAAAACCCGGACATTTAGCCGCCGCTTGGAGAGTAGCATTGCCTACTTCTCGTCATTGTGGAATGCAGAAAGAATTGACCTTAGCAGTGTCCCCCTCGTTTTTCATTAAATCCCACACATCTGTATATATTTCAGGAGATCTTCCTCCCAGGTTTGGATAGGTGTCTCAACAATAGAGCCGCAAGATTGAATACCCTGCAAGCCTTTGTCCATTGCAATAATGAGTTCGGGTACCCGTGTGATGGCGTGCGTCGGATACGTAAGCACCCCGATGTATTTGTATTCTCGGTTCACCATCGCATAGGTAAAAACAATACTCCCGCGGATAGACCATCCAGAATCGCCAACCTGATCTTGCACAAGCATATCTAGAATCTTGCACAATCTGGGAAGACCAGTGCGGGTATCAGCGCACCAATTGCCTCCGATCGCCTTCAAATGAAAAATATTTTGAGTAGAACCCGTTGTTTGGGAAGGAGCGTATTGGACAGAGAAATCTTGGGCGATTCTTAGACGGAGGGTTTTTAACACCGCATCATCGGGTATATACTGCATGTACTCGTTTTCAAACTCCATCAAAAAAATACCGGCATCGGCTTGGGAAACAGAATCTGAATGGTTTAGAAATTCACCACTCCCATCGTGCATCATCTGTAATTGTTCTTTCATATAATACAGCGTCGGGTGCTGTCCAATGAGGCCCATGACCTCTTTTCGGGATACGTCGACTTGCAACAAATTGCCTTGACGACGAACCGGTTCAAAAGGAAAATTATTAGACTTCCCTTTGTCTAAGAATTTACATCCTTGTAAAACAAAAACTAAAAGTACAATGCCAATGCGTCGTTTCAATGAAGCAAAATACTGCTAAATTCTATTACACACAAAGATATTATTACCTTTGTATATACAAAATGAGCGTGTCGATAAACGAACTAAAAATCCCCATAGAAAAAGAGCTCAAAGCCTTCGAATTCATGTTCAAACAGAGCATGAAAACACGTTTACCCCTTTTAAACACAATCTTGTCCTATATCGTCAAGCAAAAGGGGAAGCAAATTCGACCGCTGTTTGTCATGTATGCTGCCAAGCTGTTTGGAGATATCAATATCAGAACCTATCGCGGGGCTTCTCTGGTAGAATTGTTACACACTGCAAGTCTCGTTCATGATGATGTGGTAGACGACAGTTTTCAACGCCGGGGATTTTGGAGTATCAATGCGCTCTGGAAAAATAAAGTTTCCGTCTTGGTGGGTGATTATTTGCTTTCACAGGGCTTGTTGCTTGCCGTAGAGCACCGAGATTTCGACATGCTCGAAATACTTTCTAAGGCAGTAAAAGATATGAGCGAGGGAGAATTACAGCAACTAGAGCGTGCCCGTTTCATGAATGTTACTGAAGATGTCTATTTTCATATCATCAAACAAAAAACGGCTGCATTATTTGCCTGCTGCTGTGAAATTGGAGCAGCCTCAACCACACTCGATACCGAAGTACAGAAAAATATGCGCAATTTTGGCGAGCAGGTTGGATTGGCATTTCAAATTCGCGATGACCTATTCGATTTTGGTGACAACAAAGCCGGAAAACCATCTGGTATAGATATTAAGGGACGCAAACTAACCCTGCCCATCATTCATGCTTTTTCAAAAGCCAGCAGCAGGGATGTCCAAAAGATAAAAAAACTCATTCGCAGCGAGGACAATACCGCGCAAAAAATGAAGGACATTGTATCGTTCATTACCGCCCACGGAGGAATGTCATACTCCCGTGGGAAAATGGATGAATTCCGCGATCGGGCTTTTGAAATATTGGAATCTATCCCCGCCGAAAAACAGCACAAACAAAGCCTACAAAAACTGGTTAATTTTGTAATTGACAGAACCCAATAACCATGAAAGTTGATATTCAAAACCGGAGTATTACCCTGGTAAAAAAAGACAATCACTGGGTAACTGCCAATGCAGAAGCCGTTGCTTTTATTTTCCAAGACGCCAATACACTCCTCGTCCAAAGCCCAAGCCAAACCATTGAGTTGCGCTGTCTTGGTATTGATAGGCAAGCCAAAACAGTTAGGCTGCAATACAAAAACCAAAATTATGTGGCAGCGATTACCGAACCGATGGATGAATTACTGAAAACGATGGGTTTAGAAAATGCATTGCAATCGAAAATTTCATTGCTGAAAGCACCGATGCCCGGTTTGGTATTGGATATTTTGGTGGTCCCAGGACAACAAGTAGAATTGGGTGAAAAATTGTTGATATTGGAAGCCATGAAAATGGAAAATGCCATCAAATCTCCCACTGCAGGGGTTGTTGCCTCAATCGAAATCTGCAAAGGACAGGCCGTTGATAAAAACCTTGTTTTGATTCGCTTCGAATAGTCCGATTGGGCAGTCGCAGTTATATCGATACCCATTCAAAGCCAAAGGATTGTTAGCGTAACTTATACATGCACCACCATTGGACAAGGTTCTCATCGAATCAAAAACACAATTCATTTATACTGCCGTTTAGGCTAACTATTTATTTCAAACAACGACAATTGTAAAATACACTATGAAATGGCCACCCAGTCAAACCCATGATCGCCAAAAATTGATTTTCCCAAAACGATGGATAGGGTTACTCTTAGGGATCTATGGCCTGATGGGATTGATAAACCTCGATCGATTGCCGATTGCTTGGACCGATGAAGTGCAAAATTTGGATCCCGCCTTGGTTTGGCATGCTACAGGCGAATACGCATCTCGTTTATGGCCCAACCCAGGTGCAGAAACACATTTCTTAAGCTATCCCCCCCTCATCGAAGGCTGGCATACTCTTTGGCTTTATGTGGGCAAAAGTATATGGATGGTTCGATTGCCTTTTCTGTTGTTTCAACTCATTTCGGGTTGTCTTTTTTATTGCATCGTATTGGCCATTTTAAATCCCAACAAAATTCCCAAAAACCCCGCCATGAATTCCTCTTTGGAATCCGTAATTCATGGTTTGGCTTTGTTGTTTACGGCCATTTTTCTTTTAGACAAATCGACAGCTGAAATCTCCAGAAGTATGCGGGTCGAAGTATTGGTAATGCTACTGCTACTGGGTTTAATCTATGGTATTCAGAAATTGCCGCCGCCCCTACAATTGGGTGAAGCTTCCATTCAAAAAAACAAACCCTATACATTCGCCAAACAGATGGTCTTTCTTGGATTGGTTTTAGGATCCCTGGCCATGGCACACCTCTATACTTGGCCCATAGTCTTTGTTTCCAGCCTGTGGCTAATCAAAGAATGTATCCAACAAGAAAATCGCCAAACCGGGCTTTCTATTGTGTCTTTTATCACTGGGTTATTGGCTCCGTTTCTTCTCTTTATAGTGAGCGTTAAGCCCGAGTGGCATAACCTGTTTGCACAAATTTCCTTCCAAGCCAGAGACCACCAAGCAAATTCTTTCCTTGAAAACATTGTCGGATTTTTTTACACCCGATTTGTCCCCTATACCCTCGAACAGCCCTATACGATTATTCTACATTGTATGGCCTGGATAGCCTCCTTCTATTTGCTATTCAAACAATACAAATCCCTAGCACCATTTTGGCGAAACTTGTTGAATAAAAACAAAGATTCACACCCTCACACGCGCGAAGTTTATACACTGATTCCGATACTATTTCTGTCATTTTCGATTCCTGCAGCAATGCTGCTAGCCCCGCAACACCGCTATTACCCGATCCAAAACATGCTGGGACTACTGGTATTTGTGGTTTTATTTTACACCCACAAACCCAGGGTTAGGCGCGAGATTTTCATTGCCATTCATACCCGACCTGGAGTTTCTAATGGGAACTTATTCCCCGAGTGGAGCTCACCTTTTTTGCGCAAATTAGTGGTTGGAACAGGCGTAATTTTACTGCTATTTCCCTATGTAATCCGTCACACAGTGGCTATTTTGCAAAGCCCTGAGAGAAATCCTAGCACGGCCATCGAATTCCTGAACAACAATCTCAACCAAATGGGTGGGGGTGAAATTCTCGGTGAGCCCATTGCAGAATACTGGTTGGCCCAAACACCACAAGCAAAACATTGGACTTATGGATTTGAATTTTACCCCCAACATTTTCCTTTCAACCCCAATATACCGCGGTATTTTCTTTCCCGGGTAGGTCCCAAACAAGTGCCCTTTCTTCAAACCATCGATAGCCTAATGATAAAACCCCGATGGGCATTTACCGCTGCATTCGGACATACCTATAACGGCTTATATCTATACAAAATTCCAAGCGAAAACGCCTGGCGTGCACTCACAAAACCTGCGATGTTGAAGAGTACGAGCGGGCACTAACTCACTTCACTGAAGTGCTATTTTTGAGTCCATACCCAATCAACTCATCATACCCCATTCCCGGATTTTTGTGGTATACCAATACCATATAATTATTTTCTGTTTCAGAATGATTTCCTTCAAATTCCTTGAAATGCAAGCGTCTGTTTTTTTCATCCAAGACACCATAGATATAGTTGTAGTACCCCTGTTTTAGTGGAATCACCGCTTCATAGGCTTTATTGTCTGGGTTGAAATACATTCGGTGCGACTCCAAAACCCGCCAATCGCTTAATTCGCCAAATACATATACCGGATCGGGCAATTCAGACTCAGATAAAACGGCAAAATGCACAAAGCAATAATCGCTCTCAAAGGAAGTTCCTTTGGGGGTGGGCAAATCTCTGTTGTCGTATAAAACCCTTCCATTATAATCGGCCCAGTTGAAATAGCGCTCAAACTGCCGTGTCTTATCATTTACCAAAATCACATGTTTTTGATTGTCAATATTCAATCTCTGTTTTACCCCTGCTGTTGAACTTCTAAAAGTACGAATATCAAAAAACCGGTATTGATTCAATCCATCCATCTGGTTTCCAATTTGATGGTTATACTTTATCTCGTTGCCAACAATAAATAAGGGTTTCAAGCCAGCAATGGCATCGTTCCAATCGCCATTGCGCAAGATAACAGTTTTTACATCCTGCATGGCATTGGGAATAAAGTAATCGGCATTTTTACTAAAAGTGAAATTAATCTGTTGGTGCGAACTGCGCAATTCTACTTGCCGCGATTGCATCACCTCCATCTGAATAGATCCCTTGTTAGCCACAACCATCATTCGGCGAGAAAAAACAATGTCTTTTTCATCAAAATTTCGGTATACCAATAGAAGATAATTTCCACTCAATTTTGGTTTAACCTGATCGCTCGGTAGCACAACAGAATAGTGGGTGTATTGCATCAATGTACCCGAAGAAAACTGGGTATTCTCAATATTTTCATAGCCCATACCATCCAAAGATTGGGTGCGGGATAGCGGCGTAGGATTCCACTTAGCATCGCAATGAATGAGGGTATATTGGTAAAAATCGCGCTCGCTTTTAATTTGATCAAACTCGAGAACCAATCCATCGGAACTCCCCAAACCCATCATCGGAAAAGGGAAACCACTGCTTTGTTGATAAAACCTTATGGTCCGAATGTCTGCCTCATAAATTGCATTGCATGCCCGAAGAATTGAGTCTTTATTGGCTTCTGCTTTGTTCCAGAATCCCATAAAAAACACAATTGTAAAAAAAATGCCTGGCCTCATTGCCTCAAACTTAATGAATAAGCACCAATGTTAGAATATCCAACCCAATGCGTGGGAAGATAAATTCAAGAATCTTGCAAAAGCATCCACTCTTCAAAAAACCATTCATATGCCAATTTTGCCTTGAGATAATCTTGATTTACGGTCTCGTATTGTTGGGTAAAATCTGCGAGTTTTTGATAATCACTGGCGATTTCTGGCAAAAGCAATTGCGTTTCGACACGCAAACGGACGGCCTCCAATTGTTGCATTTCAGCTTCTTTTAAATGCATCGCCTCCTCTACTTTTTTCACTTTATTTTTACCAATCGCTAAATTTTTTTCTTGCAAAACTGAGGGAGAAGATGGACTCTTTTCGGCTATCGTAACCGGCTTTTTTTTGCCATCGTGTAATTTCGACAAAGAAATTTTACTGGCTGATCTCTGCTTATTCCATTCGTTATACTCTTCAAAATTGCCAGGATATTCACGCAATACACCCTCCTCTATCCACCAAATTTTATTGGCAACTTTATTGATAAAACTTCTGTCGTGTGATACGATCAAGGCGCTACCTTCATAATCAATGAGAGATTCGGCGAGTACGGCGGTGCTAAACATATCCAGGTGATTGGTAGGCTCATCCAAAAGCAAAAAATTGGATTGGGTTATTAATGTTTTGGCCAAAGCCAAACGCGATTTTTCTCCACCCGAAAGCACTTTTACTTTTTTAAAAACCTCATCACCCGAAAACAGAAAACAACCCAAAACCGTACGCAATTCCCCATCTGTATAACTTGCGCTCACGGTTCCCAACTCACCCAATAAATCATTCTTCAAATTCAATGCTTCTAGTTGATGTTGGGCGAAAAAAGCCGCTTCTACATTCCATCCCGCCTCAATTATACCTCCACAAGGTTCACTGCCAAAAATCATGCGAAGCAAGGTCGACTTCCCTTTTCCATTGGCTCCAACCAAAGCAATTTTATCACCGCGAATGATTTTCGCTGTTGAGGCTTTTAAAATCTCCAATTCGTCATACGATTTTGTAACGCCACGCAAATCAGCAATCACCTTGCCGGGGGCCACCCTAATGTTAAAACGAATATCAAAATCACGCTTTTCATCTTGCCTCAATTCTATCTTGTCAATTTTATCCAGCATCTTAACGCGGCTCTGAACCGCGGTTGCTTTACTGGCTTTGGCACGAAAGCGGGAGATAAATTTCATCTGCTGCTTGATGTAATCTTGTTGGTTTTCGTATTTGCGCATCATCAGTGAATCGCGCTCTTCTTTCTGTTCGAGGTAATCAGAAAAATTTCCTTTGTAGTGAAACACTTGTTGGTGTGCGACTTCTGCTACCCGGTTTACCGTGCGATCCAAAAAGTACGGATCATGCGATACAATTACATAAGTGCCCTCATAATTCGCCAGATATTCTTCCAGCCATTGAATGGTTGGCAAATCTAAATGGTTGGTGGGTTCGTCTAAAAGCAATAGGTCGGGGGCTTGAAGTAACAATTTCCCCAACATGGCGCGCATGCGCCATCCACCCGAAAATTCCCGCAATGGACGCGCCAAACTGGGGGTTGGAAAACCCAAACCCTCCAATATTTTATCGCCTTCAGCATGCCATTCGTATCCACCCAAAGAACCAAATCGCTCTTGGGCATCTGACAATCGTTGCATGGTTTCATCATCATACGCCACCTCAATTTTTTCGATTAAGCGTTCGATATCATGTTCAAGTTGCACCAAATCATCCCGGCCACTCAACACAACATCGCGCACACTTTCACCAATATCCATGCTCAACAAATCTTGATTCAAAAAGCCGATGCGCAAATCTGAAGGTTTTGAAAACGTGCCTTCTCGCAATTCAAAACCCCCCGAAATCAAACGCAACAGCGTAGATTTCCCGGTTCCATTCAAGCCAACCAATCCGATTTTTTCACTCGGTTTAATATGCCAAGAAGCCTGCTTAAATAAATATCGGCCCGCAAATTCAAAAGAAAAATCGTTTAACGCTAACACGCGGCAAAGGTAAGACATGCAGCCGAAAACGAACCAATACCCCCAGTAAAAATCAAACCTGCTGATTTCTTCGCCACAGCATGATAAAATCGTTCATGAAATAACCCCCACCAATATCAAAATCAGCCACTTTTTCGATCACGAATCCCAATTTGAAATAAAAATTAATTGCTTTATAGTTTAATCTATTGACCT
Organism: Flavobacteriales bacterium; assembly: GCA_002737705.1. GTDB lineage: Bacteria > Bacteroidota > Bacteroidia > NS11-12g > UBA955 > UBA955. Next base: position 138,339 of record NSIM01000001.1, on the reverse strand, counting down.
GCAATCGAACTTCAGATACAATGGATTGCGATTCCAACATCAAGACAAATACTTTGCTGCCAATCCCGCTTCGTTGTTTCCCATTGTCTATATAAAATTTGTGGATAAACAATTCGCGTTCAGGGGTGGAATGCAAATTGACTTCGTTTTTTGACTCTATACCCATAAAACCCACGTTTTCTCCTTCCGCTTGGATCAAATAAAATTGATGTCCTCTCTCCATTTGCAGACGCATTGCATCCAACGAATACATCATCTGCAACATGTAATCAATTTGTTTCTGCCCTATGATGGGAAGGTACGCTACCTGCCAAATTCTGCATGCAAGGCTTTGTATTGTAAAAATATTATCGGCACTTGCCTTAATCAACTGTAAATTCACCCTTCAAAATTCGCATTTTTGCAGCAGTAATTTATGTTATTACTCCATAATCTTCATACCGGCTTCAAGGAAACAAATACGTGTTTGCACCAAAATATAGACCTGCGTATAGGTGCGGGAAAGGTGACGCTTCTCGTAGGCCCAAATGGTGTAGGAAAATCTGTTTTCCTAAAAACCCTTTGTGGATTATTGCCTGCATTGGATGGCACTGTCAAAATTGATGGGCTCAATATTCACCAAGTTGATGCCGAAAAAAGGGCAATGCTTTGCAGTATTATGCTTTCTACTCCACCTGCCATTGACCTCATGAGTGTTCAAGAATTGGTTCTCAGTGGTCGACAACGATTTTTGCACCAATGGCGAAATCCCACTGCGGAAGACAATCTGGCTGTAACTGACGCCATGAAAAAAAGCAATATTGAACAATATGCCCAGACAAATTTTGGCAAACTCAGCGATGGGATTAAGCAAAAAACAATGCTTGCAAGGTGTTTGGCCCAAAAGAGTCAATTGATTCTTCTCGATGAACCACTCGCCTTTCTCGATTACCCCAGCAGAAACGATTTCTTAGAACTAATGATGCAGATTGCAGAAACAGAACAAAGGAATATTGTGTATAGTAGCCATGATTTGGCTTTGTCTTTACAGCATTGCCACCATGTCATTGCACTCGAATACCAGCGATTTGCTTTTCATGAATCAGCCGATTCCTGCACGGCCCTTTGTAGAACTTAATGAAGACTAAATGGGCAAATATATTTGTAAAACCCAAGCATAGGCAGGCCAACCCTTTGATCCATCTTAATACCCCTCCTTGTATGTCGACCCGTCTACCAGACCCGCATTTACATACCCCGGGGCCAATTTCCCCCTGTAGTGTTTGAATTTGGGTGCCCATTAAAAATTACTACTGACGGTAAAGCGAATACCACTAAAGGCAGGTTCTTCACGGCAAATACCACCAGAGCAATTAACTCCTTGTTGTTGTTTGAGGTAGGCCAAGGAGAAAAAGGTGGTTTTTTCTGTATACCCAATAAAAAAGGAAGGGTAATGCAATACCTTATTGGCAATGATCATCCGATCATATCTATGGGGCTTTACATTCGCCATATCGCCCAAGGCCACACTGAGATTTTTCTTTAAATACACCTCCAAAAGCAAATTGGCAAAGGAACCCTGGTCGTAGGGTGTAGACAGAAACTGCCATTCTAGACGAAAACTTTTTCCATTCTCCATTTTGTGCAACCATTCTCCAAATGGGGTAAAGGTTTCTACAACCTTGTATTCAGGTTCGGATTCATACCTTGCCTGGTTATAACTAATCCGCTGTATTCCCAGCTTTAATTTGTCTTGCTTGCTGATTGAATGCAATACTTCTATGTAGTTTTCAGAAAACAATTTCTCTGCGACGCGGTTTCCCGAAACAGGATCCAATTTCCCATTGCTGGCCAGACTTTGAACATAGCTGATATTCACAAAAATTTGGGTCCCTTTGCGGGGCTTGAACTCGATTTCGCCCTGCACACCATCCTCACCCAACTCCTGTCCGGGAGCATTGTATCGGCTCAATAATCGGTATGTATTTTGTCGGGTCATTGAAGGCAAATACCCCAGCAATCCATTTAATAATGTTTCAGTCGGTGCTGTTTTAAACGAGAAATTGTCAACATGTCTAGCCTGAACATTTAGTCCAATAGAAGCCTCGTTTTTGCCCATTTTTATGCCCCCTTTTCCCCAGCTAAAAGAGGTATACAAAGCAGACCCGCCACGCAATTTGAATAAATTGTTCATTCCCAATATTGCTTCCGGTGATTTTACATTGGCTTCATTTGACCAAGAAAAATTGCCTTTGGTATAGGTTGCATAGGCATTGTATCCATAAAAATTGTAGGTGGGGTAAAAACGGTCCTTGCTATCATAATTGTTAATACTAGACACCAAACGATCCATCGTTTCTCGGTCTAGGGTTCGGTTAACAAACGAAGATCCCAATTGAACATTTCCCAATTTCCCCGCAGCACCCAAAGGCAAAAACCCCTCTATATTGACCCCCGAAACCACCTGATTTGCATGGCCAAAACGATTCTTATTATTGCCTTTCTGTGTGGCAGAAAATCCTTTAACTACCCAATTTTCATTGATATTGTATTTTAAACGAATGCCCTGCATGGCATAGTCTATTCCCAACAATCGCTGTTCATAGCTGCGAAATAAAATACCTGTACCAAATTGTTCGTAGAATGAACCCACCGTTAAATCCAACTTGTCTAAACGCTTATTGACTTGCCAAAAACCAATCCCCTGATTGGTATAGGCGTCTTGTGGATTGAGTAAAGGAGAATTGTTAAACGCATCGTAGCGGACAATAAAAGAATAGCCTTTGATGCGGTACTGCATAAACAGCCAGGCATCGGTACTGGCTGTATTTTCTTTATATACTTTGGTATTGGCTCCAATACTGTCGTCGCGGAGATATTTTTGATAGTTTAGCAACAAATTTCCAGAAAATTGCCCTCTTTCCGAATCGTTCGTCTGGCCATACACAAAATCAGTTTGGAAAATTAGGCCGATGAAAATTAGGGTGAAGAAATGTTTCATTCACTGCAAAGAAACAAAAAAGTTGCTCGGATTTGGAATGATGGCTTGTATTTTTGTACTCTCAATATGTTAGAATCAGTAAAACAGTCTATTAAAACGAACACAAGAAAACTCTATATTGAGAGCTATGGCTGTGCCATGAACTTCAGTGACAGCGAAATTATTGCCTCAATTATGGGTGAGCATGGCTTTGAAACTGCCCAAGATGCTGCCGAAGCCGACGTTATATTTTTAAATACCTGCGCCATTCGCGACAATGCCGAACAGCGCATCCGCGAACGATTAAAACACCTTAGGGGCAATAAAAAACGCAATAAACATTTGATCATAGGGGTATTGGGTTGTATGGCAGAAAGACTCAAAGAAAAACTCTTGGAAGAAGAGCAATTGGTAGATGTGGTGGCAGGTCCAGATAGCTACCGCGACTTGCCAGCCCTTGTTGCCGAAGTAGACGATGGAGGACGGGCAATGAATGTCTTGCTCAGCCGAGAGGAAACCTATGGTGATGTTAATCCGGTTCGCCTCAACTCAAATGGGGTCAATGCATTTATATCGATTATGCGGGGTTGCGATAATATGTGTAGTTTTTGTGTAGTGCCTTTTACACGGGGTCGTGAACGGTCTAGGGATCCTGAAAGCATTGTCAAAGAAGCCCAAAACTTACAATACCAGGGGTATAAAGAAATTATACTGCTCGGGCAAAACGTAGATTCGTATTTGTGGTTTGGTGGCGGACCAAAAAAGGAGTTTAAACGTCTCAGCGTCGAAGAACAAGACCGGAGTATAGACTTTGCCGACCTACTCAAATTGACTGCCCTATCGGTTCCAGGCATGCGCATTCGATACAGCACAAGCCACCCCCGAGATATTAGCGAGAAAGTGGTCCTGATGATGGCACAATACAAGAACATCTGCAACTATATTCACCTTCCTGTACAAAGTGGGAACAGCCGTGTATTGGAAGCCATGAACCGCAATTATACCCGCGAATATTATATGGACAAATTACGAATGATTCGCAGAATTTTGCCCGATTGCGGAATTTCCTGCGACATCATTGCAGGATTTAGCACCGAAACAGAAACGGAGCACCAAGATACCCTATCGCTGATGGAATGGTCACAATTTGAATTTTGTTATATGTATAAATACTCAGAGCGTCCCGGTACCCCAGCAGCAAAAAAACTACCCGATACAATACAAGAAAGTGTTAAAGGCCGGCGGTTACAAGAAATTATCGACTTGCAGAATCAAATTTCACGCAATAAACACAGTGCGATGATTGGTAAAACCGCCATTGTTTTGATTGAAAGCAAAAGCAAAAAGAGTGACGCTGATTGGATGGGCCGCAATGAACAAAACAATGTAACGGTATTTCCTTGTGGAGATTATAAAAAAGGAGATTTTGTGGAGGTATTGATCGAAAAATCGACAACCACCACGCTCATTGGCAAGGCAATCGGTTACGCCAGTTTATAGTGTTTACGAAGATTTAACAGCATATCTGCAGTCATTTTATCCAAATCGTAATCGGGCTTCCATCCCCAATCTGATTGTGCGCGAGAATCATCAATAACTGCTGGCCAACTATTGGCAATGGCTTGGCGGTAATCGGGTTCATAGTGTATGGAAAATGCTGGAATATGCTTGGCAATTGATGCCGCTATTTCCTCAGGCGCAAAACTCATCCCCGCCAAATTATAACTGGTTCTAATTTTTATGTTTTCGGCAGGGGCATGCATAATCTCAAGGGTTGCCTTGAGGGCATCGGGCATATACAGCATTGGCAAAGTAGTTCCCTCCGCCAAAAAACAAGTGTGCTCACCCGATTTCAAAGCATCGTGATAAATAGATACCGCATAATCTGTTGTTCCTCCCCCCGGTGCACTTTTATAACCAATCAATCCAGGATAACGCAAGCTGCGGGTATCAATACCCCACCGATTGAAATAATATTGGACATATAATTCTCCAGCCAATTTGCTGATTCCATAAATGGTACTTGGATCCATGGTTCCGTATTGGGGAGTTCCGAAGCGTTCTGTATTGGGTCCGAATGCAGCAATACTGCTTGGCCAATATACTTTTTTGATAATACCCGAATCGCGGGCCGCATTCAAAATGTTAAACAATCCATCCATATTTAACTTCCAAGCAAAATCGGGATTTTTTTCGGACGTGGCACTCAATAATGCGGCCAAATGATATACATGACTGGGTTTGTATTTCTGTAACACAATAGACAAACCCTCTTGGTCTAAAATATCCAGGGATTCAAATGGCCCTGCATCAAATACCGGATTCGATGATTTTTGCACATCACTGGCAATTACAAACGCATCGCCGTAAATAGAACGCAAGGCTTCTACCAATTCCGTTCCCAACTGCCCACATGAGCCAATCACCAATACCGTTTCTTTCGACATATTACTGCAAATTTTGCCTCTTCACTCCACATTACCAAACCTTTTTGTTTGGGTTTGCAAAGAAGCAACTGTTTTGTGCTAAAACTTATGCAAATTTGCCAATTCTAAAGATGGTCGAAACAAGTGAACCCATATATTTTGCCGTAATCGGTGTTGGCCATATTGGAAGTAGACATGCACACATGATTTGGCAGAATCCACAAGCCAAATTGGTAGCACTTGTAGATGTTCGCATTCGGGAAGAGCTTCTGCTTGGAGACATCGACGTTCCCTTATATGAAAACATCGAAGATATGCTCATGCACCATCCCAAAATTGATGTTGTTTCTATTGCAACCCCCAACGGATTTCATGCCCAGCATGCCATTCAGATACTGTCATCTGGGTCTAATGTGTTGGTAGAGAAACCCATGGCGCTATCAACCGAAGATTGCGATGCAATGATTGATACAGCAGAAAAACACAGCAAGCATATTTTCTGTGTGATGCAAAATCGATTTTCGCCCCCATCACAGTGGCTTAAATCGATACTCGAAGACAATCTATTGGGCGAAATTTACCAGGTACAGGTGGTCTGTTATTGGAACCGCGACCACCGATATTATAAAATTGGCCATTGGCACGGAACTGCAGACTTGGATGGTGGGGTTTTGTTTACACAATTTTCGCATTTTATTGATATGCTTTATTGGTTATTGGGGCCCATCGACATAGACCATGCTGTTTTTTCAAATTTCAATCATGAACACCTTAGTGAATTTGATGACAGCGGTATAGCGTTATTTTCCTTTGGACAACGGGGTAAAGGTTCGCTCAATTTCTCGACCAGTCTGGCAAACAAAAATTTTGAGAGTTCATTAACCCTTATTGCAGAAAAAGGCACCGTAAAACTGGGCGGGCAATATATGAATACCATTGAATATTGTGACATCCCGGGATACACATTGCCAATTATACCCAAATCTGCCCCCGCCAACCATTACGGGCCCTACACGGGCAGTGCGGCCAATCACCATTTTGTAATTCAGGAAGTGATTGACAATCTAAGCCATAACAAGCGCTGCATTACCAATGCCAAGGATGGCAGGGCCGTAGTGGGTATTATCGAAAAATTGCATTTGTTGAAAAAATAATTTATATGCAATTGATTGATTTACAATTGATTATTTAATTATCATCCCCTATATAAAAAACTTTTTCCATTTCTTTGGGGGTATATGCATTTATCTGTGTCTTCCACCAAGACTCACCCCGTATAAATTAAGAAATTTATGACCACTGAACAACTTGAAAGCAATCTATTTACAAAATATGCTGCTGGTTTGATGCAAGACGATGAATTAAACACCTTGGAAACTTGGCTCAAGAACAATCCCCAATTTAAGCCTGCATTGGCAATCATTTCAAAACAAGTAAGTGCCATTAATCCTTCCAACGGTGCTGCCAAAAACACCCGATTGACCCCATAATTTATGCCAACCCATCCAACTAGAAACAGCCAAGACGATCCCCAATTTGAAAAAATTTGGGATGCCGCTGCTTCATATAAATACGCATTGGAATCGAGCAATGATGCCGCTTGGAAAAAATTTGAAACTGCCGTCAGTGATTCATTGAAAACAAAAAAGAATCCAATCCCAACCCTTCGACGCACGAGATGGCCACTTATCCGCATTGCCGCTGCCGCCGTTATTCTGCTAGTAGGTATTTTGTCTTATTGGACAGTTCAACAAGATACAAGCATTCCTGTTCTGGCTGAAGGCACAATTCAAACAAATCAAGCTGAAGTAAAACAAATTGTCTTGCCCGACAATTCTGTTCTCACGCTCAATGCAAATTCTTCGGTTTCATATACCATTCGCAAAACAGAACGCTTGATCCAACTCAAGGGTATGGCCCATTTTGAAGTAGCAAAAAATCCACATGCCCCCTTTACAATTGTTGCAGGCAGCAATCGGGTGACAGTGCTTGGTACCGGTTTTGATGTTCGGTCCTACACAAACAAACCCCTTCAAATAACCGTAAATCATGGAAGGGTTCGGGTCGAGAAAACCGTCACAACAAAAGAAAAAAACACCCGCATTCAGGCAATACTCACGAATGGAATGCGGCTCACCCAAATAGTGGATGAAAAAAATAATACAATTGGGCTTAACGAAGATGCAATCCAAACCAGTATCAATGCACTCAATCCCTACCTTATTGAATCAAATATTAATTTGGATGCGGTTCAATGGAAAACAGGTGATTTGGTATTCAACCATGCTATATTGTCTGAACTCATGACTGCCATTGAATCTCGTTATGGTGTGGTTTTGCGAATTTTAGGGAATGAGAATCCATCGAGCCGTCTTAACAGCAAGCTGCATTTTACGGGGAAATTTCGCAATACAGACAAGGTGGAAACCGTGTGTAAAACAGTAGGAGCCGCCTTAAATATTGTCCTTGTGGTGAAACACTAGTCGTTTCTTAGATACCCAATTTCAAAAAACCCGTCTTCATTTATCAAGGCAACGAAAAATGGTCTTTTGTTTTCAATAACTTTGTTATTGTATTACTGCATTGAGAATCTGGTTATTCATTCATATTCTTTGTTTTGTGTTCTTGGCAAATGCAAAGCCATCAAAGGCTAATGCCCATCATGGTGTTTTCACAGAAAAAAAACGCCCTAAAAATAATTCACAGCAAAAAGAAGATAGCCCATCGAGCCAACAATTATACTTCAGCCCAAACAAGGGTCAGTGGAGTAATGACATTACGAGCATCGCCAAAGCCAATATTCCAGGCGGGTCGGTATACATACGTAAAAATGGAATCCGCATTGTAAGTAGTCATCCCGACGATATAGCCATTAAGCACAAGGCCTTTCATTATCGGAGCACTGATTCTCTATTTGTACTTCGCTACCATGTGAGTGACATTGAATTTGCATTTTCCCAAACACCCAAACGCATTGATTACGAAAATTTGGCCCCCTTTTACGAAAACTATTTCCTCGGAAATAATCCCGCGTATTGGAAAAATAATGTGCAGCCCGCAGCAAAAATAATTTTGCGTGAAGTATACCCCCGTATCGATATTGCAATTTATTTTGTAGGCGATCACCTCGAGTTTGATTGGATTTTACACCCCGGTTCCCATCCCAACGACATTGCCTTGCGCATTGACTCTAGCTCAATATTTAACCTTAAAAATAATCAAATTATCACCACAACATCGGTGGGAAAATGGCTTATTCAAGCACCAGTGGCAAGCCAAGTAATGGCCATCACAAAAAAAATAAAACCCATTCTCTGCAGATACACCCATAGAACTGACCACCTCATAGGACTTTCAGTGGGCAAATACGACACAGGCCAAGTGCTTACGATAGATCCAATTTTGGTGTTCAGTACCTATAGTGGTTCTCAGGGCGACAATTTTGGTTTTACTGCAACCTTTGATACTGCAGGGTGTTTGTATTCTGGAGGAATTGTAGACGCGAGCATCCAAAAATACCCGGTAACAACGGGGGCATTCCAAACCAATTACGGAGGAGGAGGTATCGGATCTCCCCCGGTTACCCTTCCGTGTGATATTTCGATAAGCAAATACAGTGCAGACGGAAGCAAACTCCTGTATGCAACCTATATGGGTGGGGATGATGACGAATACCCCCACAGCCTGTGTGTAGACTCCGACAACAATTTATTGGTCTTTGGAACTACCCTCTCTACAAATTTCCCGGTACAAACCGATTCGGCTTTTAGCGATATTCACCAGGGAGATTATGATATTTTTATCAATAAACTCAGCACAAATGGAACGCAGTTGCTCGCCGGGACATTGATCGGTGGACAGGATGCCGATGGATTTCAAACTGAATCGCCCTCTACTGATTTAATTTATAACTATGCCGACAATTACCGCGGTGATATAACTACAGATACGCGTGGCAATATTTATTTGGCAACCTGTACACGCTCTGACGATTTTCCGACAACACCAGGTGCTTTTCAAAGCAAACCCAATGGGGCTACCGATGCGGCCATTTTGTGTATTAATCCAAATCTTTCAGGCTTGATTTGGTCTACCCTCATTGGCGGAACCAAAGATGATGCAGCCTATTCAATCAAAATTGATGATTCTGCCCATGTATTTGTGGGGGGGGGTACTTCAAGTGGAAATTTTCCAATGGTAGGCAATGGATTCTTAAAAACAGGCAAAGGAAATATTGATGGCTATGTGCTTCGTTTGAGACAAAATACTGGAAACTATGAAGTTGGGACATACTGGGGTAGCGAAGAATATGATCAGGTTTACTTTATTGATTTAGACATTCAACAGAAAGTATATTTTACGGGTCAAACCGAAGGGAACATCAACCGGAGTGCAGGAACCTATGGCAAGAATAACAGTGCACAATTTATTGGAAGGTTTGGCAATGATCTCAAAACAGAAGAATTTGTAACCACATTTGGAAACCGAACCACTGGCCAACCCGAATTAAGTCCTTCTGCCTTTATGGTCGATAATTGTTATAATATTTACTTTAGCGGATGGGGCTCGGTGATTGGGGTGGGCAACTCTGGCAGCACATCTGGCTTACCCATTACAATAGACGCACACCAAAAAACAACCGATAACAAAGATTTTTACCTCATTGTACTTGGAAAAGATGCCAAAAATCTTAAATATGCCTCCTACTATGGAGGAAACAAAAGCGCTGACCATGTAGATGGAGGAACCAGTCGCTTCGACAAGCGTGGGGTAATATACCAAAGCGTCTGTGCCAGTTGCCCCAACACCCCCCCTGGCCTCAATGATTTTCCTACTTCGCCTGCCAATGTAGCCTTTAAAAATAATGTGAGTGTTCGTTGTTCGAATGCCAGTTTTAAATTGGATTTTCGATTGGGTTATGCTATCGATGCTATTTTTACTGTCAACCCGAAAAGACTTTGTCGCAATGCTCCCGTTTTCTTCAAACAGGCCAACATTTACAAAGCACAGTACCTTTGGGATTTTGGCGATGGAGACACCTCCCATTCTATAAATCCAAGTCATCTATACAAAGACTCCGGAACCTATAGCATTTCACTCACAGTAAAAGATTCAAATTCATGCAATCCATTGGCGAGTTCCAAGCAAACGATCCAAATACTTGTTACGCCAAAAGGGAGTATAACCTACAGTGAAACAATCTGTGGGTCTGGAATTGATTTCCACCTTGACATAACAAATACCGACTCTGTTTTTTGGAATTTTGGTGACGGATCTCAAACACAAATTACTGCGGGAAATGGCCTCATCCAAAAAAATTATCAATACAAATCCGGACAATATACTCCCCTTATTTTGCTAAAAAATACACGCTCTGGTTGTCTTGACACACTCTCAATTCCCGTTTTGGTTAACAGCGATTCGACCCATGAAATCTTAATTGCCAATGTGTTTACACCCAATGGTGATAATAAAAATGATTGTTTTAGGGTATTCGGGCTTTCACCCGACTGCGACAAGGCAGAATTGCGGGTATTTAATCGCTGGGGCGAACGGGTTTTTTATACCGAAAACCTAAAACTATGTTGGAATGGGAAAGTAAACAACAGCGGTCCAGAATTGCCAAGTGGCACCTATTTTTACCAACTTGATATTATCAAAAGCCGCTATAATAAGGCTCCAAAATTATTCTCCGGTTCTATTAATTTGCTCCGAGACCAATAAGCAATCAGGAGATTTCTTAATCGCCCATAACAAGCAGTTCATATTCAATACAATGAACCCATTTTTGTGCCGTTTAGACGAATTTGCTACATATTGTAACAAATCAAGACCCAAGTGGAACCTGCTGTTCGTTGTCCAAATTTGCGCTGCCGGAAAAGTGGGTGTCTGCTCCAGCAACCAGAATACCACCAACACGATTAGGCAGTGCTTTCAGCTTCAACCTGAGGGGCGATTTTTCGCGACAATCCCTGCAACACTTTTCCCGGGCCGATTTCTGTAAAAACTGTTGCCCCATCAGATACCATGGCCAAAACACTTTGGTTCCAACGAACAGGTGCGGTTAATTGGGTCACCAAATTGTGCTTGATTTCTTCTTTATTGATTGCGGAACTTGCGGTCACATTTTGGTATACAGGACACATGGGTTCCTTGAATTCTGTTGCTTCAATGGCTCTGGCAAGCCTTACACGGGCAGGTTCCATCAAAGGACTGTGAAAAGCACCTCCGACGGGCAAAATCAGGGCGCGTTTGGCACCGGCAATTTTCATGCCTTCACAAGCCAATTCAACAGCCGCATAGGCACCCGAAATAACCAATTGCCCTGGACAATTATAATTGGCAGGGACCACAATCCCCTCTGTTTCAACACATACAGATTCGACGATAGAATCCTCTAAAGCCAAAACCGCTGCCATGGTTCCGGCTTGCATTTCACAAGCCTGTTGCATAGCCAAAGCACGTTGCTCTACCAATCTTAACCCATCTTCAAACTGTAAAGCTCCTGCAGATACTAAGGCGCTAAACTCTCCCAAACTATGTCCTGCCACCATCGATGGTCTAAAACCCTTGCCCATAATGGCTGCCCGAATAACACTGTGTAAGAAAATAGCGGGCTGGGTTACACGCGTTTGACGCAAATCTTCATCCGTTCCAAAAAACATGAGATCTGTAATTCGAAAACCCAATATTTTATTGGCCTGTTCGAACATTTCTTTGGCTTGGATATTGTTTTCGTATAGGTCTTTACCCATACCCACAAACTGACTTCCCTGTCCGGGAAAAATATACGCGTGTTGGTTCATAATGGCCACGAAAATAACCCTAAATAGTCAACATGCGTATTTTCCCAATCTGGTATCAAAAATCTGATTCTTGAACAGTTTTGCGACAAGCAATACATCGGGTAAAGGCAACATTGAAATATCAAAATGGTGTTCGAACCATTCGTTTTTTCTTTGACAAAACAGGTGGGTAGTGTAGCCATTTTGTTGAGAACTTACGGCACGTTTTACATCTCTTAATTGTAATTCAGCCGCGGCTTTTTAAAAATTGTTTATTCGAAAATACCCCATGCGATGATTCGCTTTTACGTTGAAGAATTCTGCCTCCGAGGTGCGTATTTATTGGAGAATTTTTATTGGTATTATACACCCAAAAATGCCAAGGATGTAACCCTATTTCGTTTGATCAAGATAAAGAGCCCAAACAAAAGCAGTTCAGCCATGAAAACACAGCCATAAAAAGAATAGAGATGATTTGTTCCCATCCAATCTTTAATCATGAGCAAGGGAAGCACATGCCATAAATACATCCCCAACGAATTGGCCCCCAACCATTCAATCCAAGCAACTTTAGGCAGCGCATCTATTCGCATCATGCCGAATAACCAAACCATGAATAGCACATTGCCTATAATCATAATCCCATCTTTCGCATTTACATATTCATGGGGATTGGAGATGGTCCAAAAAAAACTCCAATACAGCAATAAAAACCCCACTCCGCAGGACCAAAAAACTGTGTTTTTTGGTCCTGCAAGCTTGTTTTCGGTAGGATTTTCCGCTTTAATAAACACAGGATTTTTCAGCTGTGAACCCAAGGGATTCAGGGTAAATGAGGGTGGTTTTTGGGGGTTTGAACCAGCAATACTGGGATGAGAGCGATCGGTGACAGAACGATTATGACCCCTCGGGGGCAATCCCCGTAAAAATATTCCCAATACAAAAAAAAGAAAATAAAACAATCGAAGGGTCCATAAAACAGAACCGCCCAGTTCCGGACCCAGATATGGGGTAAAAAAATCTCTGTATTCGTTTTTAATCCAAAAAAATATTAGTCCCACTGCCACACCCGTTATGAGCAATTTCACCCTGTCAAATCCGAATTTAATGAATATCCAAACTACAAACGACCAAAACAAATATGCGGGTACAAACCACAAATGATAATAGGGCTGCAAAATATAATGACTCCAAGATTGAAGGTGCGTTAAATTCCTCCCGCCATTGAGTATACTCCAATCCCGAGGATTTGCATTGAACCCTCCCAAATACCATGCAAAAACAAGCATAGCCAAAGTCCAAGGCAGCAAAACGCGAAGAAAATATTTTTCCAAAAACCCCTTCAAATCCAAGGCGCGCATTTTTTCAATAGAAAATAAATAGCCCGAAATTCCAATAAAAAGTGGCATGTGAAAACTGTAAATAACATAGCGCCCAAAATGCTGATCGACCTTGCCTTGTAATACATGGCCAATAATCACCAAAAACAAAAGCACGCCCTTTAACCCATCAATATTTCTAAGCCTCGCTTCTGCCATACCTTAAATGTGTTCCCCCAATTCGAGCCAACGGATTCCCATTTCGTCTAATTGATGATTGATTGCACCCATTTCGGTCGTTATTCTCGAAATTTCCTCGAACTCAAACGTCAATCCCAAAACCGTTTGTTCTAGTGTCTTTTTGTTTTTTTCCAAGATTTCTATGGCTTTGGATAATTCTCCATACTCAAATTTTTCCTTGTACGTAAGCTTTCGTTTTTCGACATTTTTATTGCCCCCGTTTGTGCCTTTTGATTCTGTAGAAGGAATATTGTTTACTCCGCCACCATGCAATGTTCCTGATTTTGAATTGGCAGCGTGTGTTGGATCATCGTAAGACTTGGCGGAAGTTCCCAATTTTTTTTTGCCTTGGTTTTGCATGTCTTGGTTGTCTTTCCATGAACGGTAGTCTGAATAATTTCCTGGATAATCACGCACCTTCCCTTGTCCTTCAAAGACAAAAACATGGTCTACCAACTTGTCCATAAAATACCGATCATGGGTTACTATGAGTACACAGCCAGAATAATCCATCAAAAAGCCTTCCAAGGTGGCCAAGGTAAGTATATCCAAATCATTGGTGGGCTCGTCTAAAATCAAAAAGTTTGGATTCTTAATCAACACCATCATCAAATAAAGTCTTCGGCGTTCGCCACCACTCAGTCTAGAAACAACATTGTATTGGGTTTCATTGCTAAAGCCAAAACGAAGTAAAAATTGTGATGCTGTGAGTTTGGTTCCATCTGCCAAGGGAAGATATTCTGCAATGTCTTTTACCACATCGACTACCCTCTTATCTCCATCAACTTGAATGCCCTTTTGCGAGAAATATCCAAAGACTAGGGTTTCACCTGGTGTGATTTTGCCGCGATCGGGTTTTTCTAAGCCCATAATCATGTTTAGCAAAGTGCTTTTTCCTACACCATTTGGACCGACTATGCCTATTTTTTCTCCCCGTTTGAAAGTGTATGTAAATTCTTTTAAGATTTCCAGTTCTCCAAAAGATTTTTCAAGGTGGTTGATTTCCAAAATCTTGGTTCCCAATCGTTCCATTTTAACCCCGAATTGCACTGCTTGTTGGGTATAGGGTTCTTTCACCTTTTCTGACAACTCATCGAATGCTTCAACCCGAGACTTGCTTTTGGTAGTTCTGGCCTTAGGCATTTTTCTTACCCATTCTAATTCACGGCGAAATGTATTGCGATTTTTGTCTCGTTCACTGGATTCTACCTCCTCACGCAAAGCCTTCTTTTCTACGAAATACTCGTAATTCCCATGGTACACATATAATTGTCCGCGATCCAATTCTAAAATACGGTTGCACACACGATCCAAAAAATATCGGTCGTGGGTAACAAGCAATAGTGTAAGATTTTTATCACTCAAGTACTCCTCCAACCACTCGATCATATCCAAATCCAAATGGTTGGTAGGCTCATCCAAAATCAACAAATCCGGTACATCAATCAGAACCCTTGCCAAGGCTACCCGTTTTTTTTGTCCCCCACTCAACAATCCCACCGGCTTAATCAAATCAGCATCGTAAATACTCAATTTTCCCAAAACCTGTTTGGCCCTGGCCTCATAGTCCCAACTCTCTGTAAGGGTCATCTCGGTTGTTGCTGTATCCAAACGTTTTTCATTCTCCGAAGTGGCTTCATAAGAATAGGCCAATAACGCAGACTCATACTCTTTGAAGGCCAAAATGGAAGGGTTTTGCCCGATAAACAAATTGTCTAATACCGACAGTTCTTCTCTGAGTTGTGGGTCTTGTTGCAAATATTCCCAACGAATTTCCTTGCGAATACTAAAAGAACCTGAATCAGGTTTGTCGATTCCTGATAAGATATTCATCAAACTACTCTTTCCTGCACCATTGCCAGCAATAAGTGCAACTTTATCGCCCTTGCTCAACCCAAATGTGATGTTGCTAAACAACACCTTTTCATTCCAACTTTTACTGAGCCCCTCAGCCGATATATAATTCATGTGTTTTTGTATTCACGCACCTATACTTAAAGAATCTTACGCAATACCGCAAAAATAGGGCGAAATTATGGGCTATAGACCCAGAACTTCAAGAATTTAATTGCAGTAGAAGAAACCAAAAACCGGCATACTCCAGCCGAGAATTCTTGACAACAGATACAACATCTCAGCACACAAGTAGAAATTTTTTGCAGAAAACAATCAACAGGTGCAAATTATATTTCATTCACCCCCAAGCTAAGAATTGCCAGATAAATCATGTCTGCAAAATGCCTGGATTAAATGGCATAACAGGTGCATGGTTTGCAGCTTCAATACCCATTGAAATCCATTTTCGAGTATCCATGGGTGAAATGATGGCATCAACCCACAATCTCGCTGCTGCGTAGTAAGGCGTAGTTTGTGAATTGTATCGGTCTGTTATTTGGGCCAACAATTCTTTTTCAACGGTTGGATCGATGATTTCACCCCTGGCTTTTAAATTCGCTTTTTCAATCTGCAACAATGTTTTTGCGGCTTGCTCTCCTCCCATCACCGCAATTTTTGCTCCAGGCCAAGCCACAATCAATCGGGGATCATATGCCTTACCACACATCGCATAATTTCCAGCACCATAACTATTTCCCATGATGACTGTAAATTTCGGTACTGTACTGTTACTCATGGCCATCACCATTTTTGCCCCATCCTTGATGATGCCTCCTTGCTCGCTTCTGCTTCCAACCATAAATCCGGTTACATCTTGCAAAAAAACCAAGGGGATTTTCTTTTGGTTGCAATTCATGATAAACCGTGCCGATTTATCGGCACTGTCAGAATAAATCACGCCACCAAACTGCATTTCACCTTTTTTACTCTTGACGATTTGTCTATTATTTGCCACGATGCCCACCGCCCAGCCATCGATACGGGCATATCCACACAAAATTGATTTGCCATATCCCTGTTTGTATTGCTCAAAAATACCATCATCTACCATACGAGAAATCAATTCGGCACTGTCATACGGTTTGTTGCGCTCATTGGGAAGAATTCCCCAAATATCCGACATGTTCTTGTTAGGAAGCTTGGGCTTAACACGACTAAATCCTGCTTCCGCGTATTTGCCAATTTTATCCATGATATAGCGTATCCGATCCAAACAACTTTTATCATCGGGAAATTTGTCGTCAATGATTCCAGAAATTTCTGTTTGTGTTGCGGCTCCACCCAATGATTCATTGTCTATTTCTTCTCCAATCGCTGCCTTTACCAAATAACTGCCTGCCAAGAAAATACTGCCAGTCCCTTCAACGATGAGCGCTTCATCGCTCATAATCGGCAAATACGCACCCCCGGCTACACAGCTTCCCATGACTGCCGCAATTTGGACAATTCCCATGGCGCTCATTTTGGCATTGTTGCGAAACATCCTGCCAAAATGTTCTTTATCGGCAAAAATATCTTCTTGTAAAGGCAAAAATATCCCTGCACTGTCTACCAAATAGACAATGGGTAGCCGATTTTCCATCGCGATTTCTTGGGCACGCAGATTCTTTTTTCCTGTGATCGGAAACCAGGCACCAGCTTTTACCGTTGGGTCATTGGCCACGATCACACATTGTCGTCCACCCACATATCCGATGCCAGTAACCACACCACCAGCCGGGCAACCCCCATGCTCAGGATACATCTCATATCCTGCAAATGCACCCAATTCTATCCACTCTGTATTCTCGTCGCGCAGATATTCTACCCGCTCCCTACACAACATCTTGCCTTTTTCTTTTTGTTTGGCTGATGCCTTCTCTCCACCCCCACTATAAATCTTTTGTAAACGTGCGCTTATCAGGTCCCATTCACGCTTATTCAAATCCTCATTTCTATTAAATTGAATATTCTGTTGAGTCATAGAAATTCAAATTTAGGGTCTGATCGGCATTATTTTTTAATATTAGTAGCAATTATCCCATATTCTTTTGTATATTTGCCGCGCTTAATTCATCTAGAGTCAGTCTTTTACTTCCGTGCTTTATAGTGCGATTGCGATAAAAACACTAACTCAGAAGTGTTTCGCATATAGAAAGTAAAAAAAAACATACATGCAATCATTCGAAAACCTGGGACTAATTAGTCCCCTGGTGAAGTCTGTTTTACAACAAGGCTACACCACACCCACGCCAATCCAAGCATTGGCCATTCCAAGTATTTTAAAAGGACGCGACTTGTTTGCCACAGCCCCCACGGGTACTGGAAAAACAGCAGCATTCGCCATCCCTATCATTCAACAAATCATCAACACACCCCAGCGCAAAACACACGCTTTGGTGTTAGCACCAACCCGTGAATTGGCACATCAAATTTCTGATAATTTCCGCAAATACGCCAGTGGAACAAACTTGCGCATCGCCTTGGTTTATGGCGGTGTGTCACAAATGCGCCAGGTACAAGAAATTCGCCGTGGTTGTCAGGTAATTATTGCAACTCCAGGACGTTTACTCGATCTGATTGAGCAAGGTTTTATCGATCTTTCCGGAATTCAAACCTTTGTACTAGACGAGTGCGATCGCATGCTAGACATGGGATTTATTGCCGATATCCGCGAAATTGGCAAAATGATGTTGGCTGAACGCAAGCAAACCTTGTTGTTCTCCGCCACTGCTCCCCGCGAAATAAAGCAATTGGCTGCCGACATGTTGGTAGATCCAGAGCATATTGATATTTTACCTGCAGACGAAGACAAGCCCAAAATTACGCAGTGGTTGTTCGCAGTAGATCGCAATAACAAATACAATTTGTTGTGCGACATGCTCGAAGACCCAAAAGTAGAGTCGATGTTGGTGTTCTCAAAAACAAAACACGGAGCCGACAAATTGGTTAAAAGTCTCAAAATTGATGGCTATTCAGCAGTAGCTATTCATGGCGATAAGAGCCAACGCGAACGTTCGAACAATTTGGATACATTTAGACGCGGAAGGGCAAAATTACTGATTGCAACTGATGTAGCAGCGCGTGGAATGGACATCAAAGAGTTGAATTACGTATTAAACTATGATATGGCATTGGATGCCGATACACATACGCACCGCATTGGACGTACAGGCAGGGCAGGCGCTGAGGGGATTGCAATTTCTTTTTGTGATCGTTCAGAAGCCAACCTCTTGGATCAAATATACAAAGTACACGGCCGCGAGTGTATCACCGAAATGGAACATGATTACCGCATTGAATTACCACAACGCCGTTCTGGTGGCGGGGGTGGCGGGGGCAATAGCTTCCACCGAGGCTATTCGGCCAGTAAAAGCAATTATCGCGGTGGCAACCCTGGTGGTGGCTATGGCAACAGAAATGCGACGCGCAGCACAAACAACGGAGATTCTTCGGATAATCGCAGCAATGGCGGCAGCCAAGGTGCCAATGAAAGTCGGCCAAGTACTCGATACCGCGGAGGAAACTCCAATACCAATAACAACCGTTGGGGTGCTGGAAACAATGGCGCAAAGAAATCAAATACCCGCTATTAATAATTTGCCCTAAAAAAATTGGTGTAATTCACGCACAATTAGGGTAAATCTGTTCAATAAAAAAGGCGGTATCGCGCCGCTACAACCCATTTTCCTTGCTGCCTTCCGGCCCTGGGGAAGTGAATGGGGAGCTGGCCGTACCGCCAATACAAAGTTACTAAATAAATAGAATCCATAAAAGGGCTTTCAAACAATGGAAGCCCTTTTATTTTATCCCAATCGGGAAAACCACCCATAATCATCGAAATTTCACAGGCAATCGCCTTCAAAAAAGATTAATCGGCCATCCTTTTGATAGGGAGAGCCGAACAATGTTGAAAATCCTATCTTTGTAATCATGAAACTTCGCGCAGAGAATCTTGTAAAGCAATACGGCGCCAAACGCGTTGTAGATGGCGTAAATGTTGAAGTGAACCAAGGAGAAATTGTAGGTTTATTGGGCCCAAATGGTGCCGGGAAAACCACTTCGTTTTATATGTTTGTGGGCTTGGTCCGCCCTGATGAGGGATCTGTTTTTTTGGGTGATACAGAAATTACAGCATGGCCAATGTTTAAGAGAGCAAAACAGGGTATTGGTTACTTGCCCCAAGAGGCTTCAGTATTCCGTGAATTAAGTGTTGAAGAAAACATTCAGGCAATACTCGAAATGACAAAACTCAGCATCCTAGAGCAGTCCGAAAAACTTGAGACCCTCATCGCTGAATTTGGTCTGGAAAAAGTTAGAAAGAATTTGGGAAAGGTACTCAGCGGAGGCGAACGACGACGAACTGAAATTGCACGAGCATTGGCAACGGACCCAAAATTTATCCTTCTCGACGAACCATTCGCAGGCGTCGATCCCATTGCCGTAGAAGACATCCAACACATTGTATCCAAACTCAAAGAGAAAAATATTGGCATACTTATAACCGACCACAATGTGAGGGAGACCCTCACCATTACCGATCGGGCCTATTTATTATTTGAAGGAAAATTGTTAAAGCACGGGAGCGCCGAAGAACTCGCAAACGACGCCCTGGTCAGAAAAGTATACCTAGGGCAAAATTTCGAGTTGCGGCGCAATGAAAATACCAGTGTAGAGCCATGAGGCTAATTGTTAGTCCATTTACGGATGTATACTTTAACCTTGCAGCAGAAGCGTATTTTTTGCAGCATACCCAAGAAAATATTTGCATGTTATGGCGAAGTCAATCGGCGGTGGTATGTGGGAAAAATCAAGGAATTTGCGCTGAAATTAATTATTCCCTGTGCAAAGAATTGGGTATTTTTCCTGCCCGCCGCGTTAGCGGCGGTGGTACAGTTTACCAAGACTTGGGCAATGTCAATTTTACCTTTATCCAAGGGCTAGAAACATCTCTAGACAATGCCATTGATTACAAACGATTTTTAGAGCCCGTGCGCAAAGCGCTGCTAAAAATGGGCATTGAGACAAGCTATAGCCAAAGGCACGATTTGCTTTACAAAGGGAAAAAAATCAGTGGAAACGCCCAACACCTCATGCAACAAAAAAAAAGGGTATTGCACCACGGAACTTTATTGCTAAATGCGAATCTCAAAAAACTCAGCAGGGTTCTCCAAACCGAAGGTACGTATAGCGATAGATCCGTAAGGAGTGTCCGCAGTGAGGTTACAAATCTTGCAGACCATTTTCCACAACTCATGCAAATAGAGCAAAGTATTGTGCAACTAAGCCAAGCATTAGCCCCCTTGCTATTGGCAAATATCTCTGGGTTTTCGGAACAAGAAACAACCTCAATTATACGCCTGCAGACAGAAAAATTCGAAACCGAAGCATGGATTTTAGGATATTCCCCAAACTATATTCATACCCGCACTATTTCCTTTCCAAATTCAAACAATGAACATACGCAAGACTTACGACTCAATATGGAAGTGGAAAGGGGAATGATTTGCACTATTTCCCTGAACGATGAACATGGAAATTCTGTCTTTGAAAAACAATGCGCAGACACCTTGCAAAAGCCCATCGCAATGGCCACCATTGCAAGCGCTTTTTCGAATACCCCGCTGGGAAAAATTCCATTGTTATATCAATTCTTCTGATCCGTGAATAAAAAGCAACGCGTCCAATTTATCCTCGATACGCTCGAAAATTTATACCCAAAAACCCCAATACCCTTAGACCATACAGATGCTTATACATTGTTAATATCGGTTTTACTCAGCGCCCAATGTACTGATATTCGAGTCAATCAAATTACCCCTAAGCTTTTTTCGCTTGCCAAAACCCCGGAAGATATGTTAAAACTTAGCATAGAAGAAATCCGGGAGATTATCAAACCCTGCGGATTGTCTCCTGCCAAAAGCAAAGGCATTTGGGGATTATCAAAAATGATTATGGACCTTCATGGAGGTTCTGTGCCCCAATCATTTGAAGCCTTGGAGGCCATGCCTTCTGTTGGACATAAAACAGCCTCGGTGGTAATGTCTCAGGCCTTTGGAATACCTGCTTTCCCAGTAGACACACATATACATCGTTTGGCATACCGTTGGAAATTAAGCGCGGCCCATACAGTTATAGAAACAGAACGTGACCTCAAACGACTTTTCAATCCTGAAATATGGAATAAAATTCACCTTCAAATTATTTTTTTTGGAAGGGAGTATTGCAAAGCGCGCGGTCATAATACGGGAAATTGTCCAATTTGTTCTGTCATTGGAAGCCGTGAAAAAAAGAAATAACAATGCTTATTTGAAAATCTCAGCAATAATTTGATCTGTAGAGATTCCCTCAGCCTCCGCTTTGAAATTGCGAACAAAGCGGTGCCGCAAAACCCATTTGGAAACAGCCACGATGTCTTCCATGTCTACATTGTATTTTCCGTTCATTAAGGCATGACATTTTGCGGCCAAAATTAAATTCTGCCCAGCACGGGGTCCAGCACCATAAGACAAATATTTGGTCGCCAATGGGTGTCCTGCTGCTGCATTGGGACGGGTTTTTTGAACCAATTCAACCACCTGATTATAGACGTAATCGGTAACGGGAACTTCGCGCACCAATTCTTGATACAGTTGAATATCGGCAGCATTGAGAACTGAATTGACTGCCGAATGGTTGTTCCCAGTGGTTTGTTTTAGAATGCGCACCTCCTCTTCATACGAAGGATAGTCGAGTATTACTTGAAACATAAATCGATCTAATTGGGCCTCAGGCAATGGATAAGTACCCTCTTGTTCTATGGGATTTTGGGTGGCCAAAACAAAAAAAGGTTGGTCGAGATTGTACTGATTTCCCGCAACGGTTACCTGGCGTTCCTGCATGGCCTCTAATAAAGCTGCCTGGGTTTTGGGTGGCGTACGGTTAATTTCATCTGCCAAGATAATATTGGCAAAAATGGGCCCTTTTACAAAATAAAATTTCCGTTCATCGTCCAATATCTCACTCCCAATAATATCAGATGGCATCAAATCGGGTGTAAACTGAATTCGGTTAAAGGACAGGTCCAATATTTGAGACAATGTCTTTACCAACAATGTCTTGGCTAATCCTGGAACGCCCACCAATAACACATGCCCATGGCAAAAAACAGCATTGATAAGGGCATCAACTACCTCATTCTGTCCCACTATAATCTTGCCAATTTCCGCTTTTAATTGGGCAATTTTTAGGGTAAATTCTTGGGCTTTTTCAGTGGCATTAATCATGGTTCCAACTGTTTAAGTTATTACAATCCATCGAACGACCTTTAATACGTATATAGGTTTTTTCTCGTTGTTTGGCAGTCCATTGGTCAAAGACCATTTTTTTCTTGGCTGTATGTGCAAGCAATTGGATATAACTATAATCTTGGAGCAAATTTGCCTGGTGAGGCGATGTAAAGGATTTAAGAAATACAATCCGGTATACACTGCGTCCATCTGGGGTATTGCTTAAGGTGGGTTTGGAAAAATCGCCAGGACTCAACTTTTCAACCACAAGTTTAACATCAGGGGGTAAAGATTCGAAGAGTGAATTTTGTATGCCTGTAGTTTGATCTACCAAAAATCCACAATTGCCTCTATTTCCAACTACTTCTTTGCTGGCATATTTTTTGACTGCATCACACCATGTCATGGTTCCATTTGTCAGTATTTGGTATACACTATCCACTTTTTGCGAAGCAATCGAGTAGTCAAAACTCGTATTTTCTGGGCGCAACAAGATATGAGATACCAAGACGCGTTCACCTTTTCGCTTCATCATTTTAATGATATGAAACCCATTTGGGCTTTCAAATACTTGGCTAATACTATCTGGCTTTAGTTTAAAAGCAACCCGTTCAAAAGCAGGGACCATCTCCCCCCTCCCAAACTCTGGCAATAGTCCACCATTGTCCTTCGACCCCGGATCCATACTATACGTACGTGCCAATTTTTCAAAATTTACGCCCAGCAGTATGCGGTTCCTCAATTCTTCTAATTGCCCTTTTGCAAACGCATTGGCCTCATCTGAAATTAATGGTTCTATTATACATTGCGCCACCTCAACCTGGGTTTGAATGATGGGTAGACTATCTCGGGGAATAGAATCATAAAAGGAAGTTATTTCGCTAGGACTTATAAGCACATCTGAAGTAATTTTGTTTTTCATTTGGTCTACCAAAATTCGTTCCCGAATTTTGGGACGAATCTCTTTTTTGAACTCTCCAATGCTTTTGCCCAAATATTTTTCTAGTAAAGCCAAGCTACCTGCCTCATTTTGAAAAGAGCGAATACGGTTGTCAACATCTCTCTCAACCTCCTCGTCAGTTACGACCAAACTGTCGATCTCAGCCTGGTTAAGCATTAACTTCTGAACCATCATCATTTCGAGTACCTTACAAAACAATTGCTGGGAATCTTTTATCGCCATTCCACGAGAAAGTTCAATTTTTTGTGTTTCAAATTCAGATTGAATAATGATTTTATCGCCAATAATAGCCAATATTCCATCGACATATTGGAAGGCAGGAGACATATTGCTGGTGATGATTTGTGCACGGAGCAAAGCGCACCCAGAACCAAGGAATGCAACAAAAAAAACAAAGGCCAACTTGAACCCTGAATGATTCATTTTCTTATTTGGTATTAACCAATTCGTCTTGCAATGATTGTAAAACCGATTTGTCAATATAAATAGTATACCTATTCTTCAATGATTCAATCCATTCTTTTTCTAATTGCTCTTGGTATTTTGATGCAAGCGGTCCCCGCGTTTCATCCAATAATTTGGGGCTGGGAGCTGAAAATCTTTTGACCTTCAAGACCACAAAATCATCTGCAACCTGTCCCATAGAATAGATGCCGGGTTTTTTGTATTTGGAATTAGGGGAGGATGCATCCTCAAACAATATATTCAAAACCTTCGATGGTGCAAATAAAAACGTATCACTGATTTCATATTTTCCCATGCGGGAAGAAAAATCCAAAATATTTTTCTTGGTATACTGCCGTCGTAAACTGTCGGCTGACAAACCTTTCTTAACGCCTTTTGCAACGGATTTCATCATCTTGGCATCATTGCAGAAATAGACTTCCACATCAAACCGATTGCCCCATACATAGGCAGACTGGTGTTCTACAAAATATTTTTCTAATCCCACAGAATCCGTATTTGCACGATCCCATACCAATTCCTGCATGCGGTTAAACATCAAAATTCCTTCTTTATATTCTTGGTAAATATCTTTGAATTCTAGCGACTTCTCTTCTAGGTGAAGATTTTGATATTCCACGCATGATTGATTAATCCACGCATCAACAATTTTGCTTAAGCCCTCTTTTTTGCTTCCTGTAATGGGCTTCGTATTGTAGGATAATTGAATGAACAAATCGGCAACAGAAAATTCCTCTCCCCCCAAATTAAACACTTCCATTTTTCGCAAATTAAATTGGGTTTTGGTTGCTTTCTTACCCGACCCAATAGCAAGAGTATGTATTTCGGGCATCCGTGTTTCATCAAATTTTCCTTTCATGAAATTGCTGTCTAAATACGAAAGCACAATATCAATGGTCGTTGGGTTGAGGATGAATTTATTCTGCTTTTTGATTTTTACCACCAATGAATCGATGGAAATTTGAGAGCGTTGGTTTTTCTGAACCTCCGTTTTTAAAAGGGCTTTTAATTCATTGTCTTCAAAAGACCCAATAGGCTTGACGGCAACTCTTTGCAGTAAATGCCACCCATAATTTGTACGAAAAGGCTCTGTTATTTCTCCATCTTTTTTCAATCCAAAGGCTTGACTTATCCAATATTGGCGATCCAAATCACCCACAAACTGCGTAACATTCATATAGTCCATTTGTCCTCCATTATAACGGCTATTATAATCCTCACTGTTGGTCCGGGCCATATTGTCAAATGTTTCCTTTCCAGAACTAATACTAGCCGCTATCTCGTCTATTTTCTTTTTGGCTTCGGAATCGGTATTTTCATCTTTATTCATTACGCGAATCAGAATATGGTTTACTTTGATATCTCCACGGTTCAATCTTTTATCGGTAACAAACAAGATATGATACCCAAAATCTGTTTTAAATACTTCTGAGAATTCTCCCACTGGGGTTTTGTATGCCTGATTTTCAAATTCATAGACAACCTGAAGGGCTGTTAAATACCCCAAATCACCCCCATTGTTTTTGGTTCCAACATCTTCCGATTCGGTGCGGGCGATTTCGCCAAAATTTTCGGCTGATGGCTGTTTTGCCAACATTCGTTGAATGGCTTCGATTTTTTCTAAGGCTTTCTTTTGATCGGATTCTGGAGCATCGGGTGCTAGCAGAACCAAAATATGTGAAACCCGAAATTCGAATTTCATGCGATCATAGGCTTCCTTAATGAGTGTTTCTGTAACCGCCCTATCGTATAAATAATTACGCGCCAATTGGTCTCGGTACATTTGCAATTCCTGCACATAGGCTGTTGCAGTATCTAGTCCAGCATCTTTGGAGTCTTTTACCTTGAGTTTGAACTTGATATACAAATCGAGGTAATTGCTGATGTCTGCTTGGCTTATGGGATCTTCTTTTGGATTAATATTTTTTAGAAATTGTCGCTTAAATTCATCGGCATACACTTTGTCTTCATTGATACTAAAAACAAAGGGTTTTGCGCTTTGGAAAGATTCCTTTTGGCTGGTACTTACCTGCGAAAAAAGATTGGATAAAAACAATCCAAATACCAGGGTTGTTGCAATAACTATTTTCATGATTGTTTAATTTTGGGTACGGTCTTCAAAAATACACACAAATCTCAAGTTTTCAATCATCCTGGGAAACCGTTTTCCAGAGCACATCCAATAATTCGGCAATTCCTTGTTCAGTTACTGCACTAAAAAATACGATGGGTATCCCATCAAGTTGTAGGCGAATTTCGGCCTGTAATTCATCGTCTAACATATCGCTTTTACTGACGGCTACAATGCGTTGTTTGATGAGTAATTCCGGGTTAAATTTCTCCAACTCACTCAAGAGCGTTTGGTATTCTTTTCGATGGTCTGCACTGTCTGCAGGCAATAAAAATAACAGGGCTGCATTTCGCTCAATATGCCGTAAAAAACGATGCCCCAAACCCTTCCCTTTGCTGGCTCCTTCAATAATTCCAGGAATATCAGCAACAATAAAACTGCGGTAATCACGGTAATTTACGACTCCCAAATTGGGGACAAGTGTTGTAAAAGGATAATCGGCAATCTCGGGTTTTGCTGCAGAAATAACACTCAATAAAGTACTCTTTCCTACATTGGGAAATCCAACCAATCCCACATCGGCCAATACTTTAAGCTCCAATACAATCCAACGTTCAATACCCGTTTCACCTGGTTGGGCATATTGAGGGGATTGGTTTACACTGTTTGCAAAATGACAATTGCCGAGTCCTCCACGTCCACCGGGAACCAATACCTTTTTTTCTCCTTCTTCGGTGATTTCAAAAAACACTTCGCCCGTTTCTGCATCTTTGGCAACAGTGCCCAAAGGAACTTCCAAAACAATAGAATCTCCATAGGCTCCAGAACTTCGATTTTCACTTCCAGCAATGCCATCTGTTGCCAAAACATGTTTGCGGTATTTAAGGTGTAATAAGGTCCACAATTGGGTATTGCCCTGAAGAATGATGTCACCACCCTTTCCGCCGTCACCACCATCCGGACCCCCCCGGGGATTAATCTTTGTTCGATTATAATGTCTGCTTCCTGGGCCCCCGCTGCCACTTCTGCAGCAAATCTTCACATAATCAATAAAATTGCTGTCAGCCATTGTCTACAAAGGTCGTTAAAAAACCCCCATCTATTGTATTTTCGCATCCGTAACCTGTATGTCTTCACAATACCAATTCTCGGATATAGAAAAAAAATGGCGATTGGCTTGGGAAAAAAGCGAATTATACAAAATAGAAATTGACCCCAATAAGCCCAAATACTATGTGCTAGACATGTTTCCATACCCCTCTGGAAGTGGTTTACACGTCGGACATCCCCTCGGATATATCGCCAGTGACATTGTGGCCCGTTATAAACGCTTAAAGGGTTTTAACGTTTTGCATCCCATGGGATATGATGCTTTTGGACTGCCTGCAGAGCAATATGCAATACAAACTGGGCAACATCCTGCCATAACTACCGAACAGAATATAAAACGATTCAGGGAACAACTCAATACAATGGGTTTTTCTTTTGATTGGACACGAGAAGTAAAAACCTGCGATCCCAATTATTATAAATTTACCCAATGGATATTTTCCCTATTTTTCAATCATTGGTATGATACTCTAGCACAAAAAGCCAAGCCTATCAAGGAGTTAGAACAGCATTTTTCTGTCCATGGCAGCAAAAATAGTTGTGTATACCCTGGCGATTTTACGCCTTTTTCAGCAGCCCAATGGCGCGCTTTTTCTCCCCTTCAAAAACACGAAATTCTGAACCAATGCCGCTTGGCCTTCATGGATGAAACCACCGTCAACTGGTGTGAAGCGATGGGAAGCATATTGGCAAATGAAGAAGTTGTAAATGGACTGAGCGAAAGGGGCGAACACCCTGTGATACGAAAAAAAATGAAGCAATGGAGCTTGCGTATCACCGCCTATGCTGATCGGTTAATCGAGGGATTAAATCGAATCGAATGGAGCAATGCCATTAAAGAAATTCAACGGAATTGGATAGGAAAAAGCCAGGGAGCAGAGATTGAGTTTGTCGTTCGAGGTACACTCAAAACCTTGCGTGTTTTCACGACAAGACCCGACACAATATTTGGCGCAACCTTTATGGTCGTGGCTCCAGAATTGGAAAATCTTAGCGAATTCTGCACGGAAAAAAATTGGCCTTCGGTGTCTGCATACGCAAACAAGTCGCGCAATAGAAGTGAAATAGAACGAATGGCTGAAACCCATAAAACTGGGGTATTTACTGGATTGGAAGCCATCAATCCTTTTACCGGAGAACCCATTCCAATTTATGTAGGAGAGTATGTATTGGCCAATTATGGAACCGGCGTAATCATGGCGGTACCCGCCCATGACGAGAGGGATTTTGCTTTCGCAAAATCCTTTAATCTACCCATCATCCCTGTCATAAAACCTGCGCATTCGGAATTGGATTTGCCCCTCACAGAAGCTTTCTCTGCAAAAGAAGGAACGTGTTTCAACAGCGGGTTTTTGGATGGATTATCGGTGGCTGACGCCATTTCCGCTGCCACTGCCAAAATTGTAAAAGCCGGATGGGGAAAGACAACCGTACATTACAAATTGCGCGAAGCGGGTTTTGGACGTCAGCGGTATTGGGGAGAACCGTTTCCCCTGGTATATGATGCCCAAGGCATTCCCTCGATACTGGAATCATTGCCTGTAGAATTACCCTCTGTCGAAATCTATAAGCCCACAGGGAACGGAAAAAGTCCACTCTCTGCACTCACCCAGTGGGTCAATACTCCCAAGGGCATTCGGGAAACTGATACCATGCCTGGTTGGGCGGGAAGCAGCTGGTACTTTCTTCGATATACAGATCCAAACAATCCGCAAGATTTTGCCTCAAAAGAAGCACTACACTATTGGAATCAAGTAGACTTGTATATCGGAGGAAGTGAACATGCAACAGGACACCTACTCTACAGCCGGTTCTGGACAAAATTCTTATTTGATTTGGGTTTTATCGCATGGGATGAACCCTTTCAACGCTTGGTAAATCAGGGAATGATTTTGGGTGAGGACGGGCAAAAAATGAGCAAGCGTTGGGGAAATGTTGTTAATCCCGATGATGTTTGTGCTGCATACGGGGCGGATGCGCTGCGAATGTATGAAATGTTTTTAGGACCTATTACCGATTCAAAACCCTGGAATACACAAGGTATCGAAGGAGTAAGTCGCTTCTTTGGCAAATTTTGGAGACTATTTTACCATGGAGAAAACTGGGCGGTTACCGATATTCCTGCCACCAAAGAAGAATTAAAAATTTTACATAAAACCATTAAAAAAATAAGCGATGATATTGAAAATTTGAGTTTCAACACCTCAATATCGGCCTTTATGGTTGCCGTCAACGAACTTACTGGTCTTCAATCTCGCAAGCGAGAAATACTTGAGCCCATGTTGGTATTGTTGGCCCCTTTCACCCCATATCTAAGCGAAGAACTATGGCATCGCTTGGGTAATTCAGGTTCTAGTAATGACAAACGCATTGATTCGATGAGCATACATACCACCCAGTGGCCAATGCATGATTCTGGGTATTTAACAGAAGATTACTTTGCCTATCCCATTGGTATCAACGGCAAAACAAGGGCGCAAATCGAATTCGATCTCAATGCCTCAGAAGATGAAATTCAGGCTGCTGTTTTGGGCCATGCGATGGTTGTTAAATGGATGGCAGGCAAACCCATGAAGAAATTCATACTTGTAAAGGGGCGAATTGTGAATGTAGTGGTATAATTAACTTTGTTCCAAGATTACAATCGGGCCATAACAATGGCTTTTTTGCCATCGAATTCTATGCATGCATCCGGAAAAAGTTTGTTGCGTTTGCGGTATTCAACGACACCATCCACAACAACCAAACCTTGCGTAATGAACTCGTTGGCGATTCCACCATTGTCCGCCCATCCCAATAGCTTCAGCGCTTGATTGAGTTGAATATAGGGGGTATGAATGATAATTTGTTCCTTGAATTTGGTCATGTGCTTTCCAAAAGAATTTGCGTGATCTAGGGGTTTAATTGAAATTCTTGGGTACCCAGTAAATTGAAGGTTGCCGGAATTATTTACCGAATCTGTTTGTGTGCGTTGTGCGCTTGTTTGAGAGAAAAAAATTTTGCCCCCGGTGATTCCCAAAAAAATTAAATGGAAAAACTCTCTCCACATCCACAAGTGCGGGAAGCATTCGGATTGATGAAATTGAATCCATTCCCATTTAATCCATCAGAAAAATCGAGTTCTGTTCCACACAAATACAAGAAACTCTTCATATCACATATAATTTTTAACCGCTCATCACCAAAATTCATGTCTCCAGCTTTGATCTCATTGTCAAAATCCAATTCATAGGTGAGTCCTGAACAACCTCCACCCTTAACACCCACACGCAAAAAATACTCAGGAGAAGAAATATTGGTTTCTCTCATTAAACTATACGCTTTTGTTAACGCCTTGTCTGTAATCAGAATTTCATTTCCTTGGGCAATCATGGATGTTGTTATTAGTAGTGCGTTTTTTCGCTCACCAGAGGTTCTAAACCATTCTTTGAGCGGTAGTCATTGATGGCAGAACGGATGGCATCTTCGGCCAATACTGAACAATGAATTTTTACAGGTGGCAGGGCCAATTCCTCTACAATATCCATATTGTCTATGGTCAGGGCCTCGTTGATAGACTTTCCCTTGAGCCATTCGGTAGCCAAAGAAGATGAAGCGATGGCAGATCCGCAGCCAAAGGTCTTGAACTTGGCATCCTGAATAATCCCGGTTTCTTCGTTTACCATGATTTGCAATCGCATCACATCACCACATTCGGGTGCACCGACCAATCCTGTACCAACGGTTTTTTGAGATTTATCCAATGTCCCAATATTTCTAGGATTGGTGTAATGATCGATTACTTTTTCTGAATATGCCATATTAATGTTTTTAAAAACTACTACAAAGTTACAATTTAGGGTGATTATAAACAACAGGTTAATGTTCGGACCATTGAATTGACTTTAGATCGATTCCGTCTTTGAACATTTCCCAAAGCGGACTCATTTCACGCAGTTTAAATACTGCCTCTTTAACTGTTTTAATGGTAAAATCAATTTCCTCTTCGGTGGTAAAACGCCCCAATCCAAAACGCAATGAACTGTGGGCCAATTCATCGTCTAGGCCCAAACTTTTTAACACATAACTCGGTTCCAAAGAAGCAGAAGTACAGGCAGATCCACTCGAAACGGCAATGTCTTTCACACCCATCATCAATCCTTCGCCTTCCACATATTTAAAACTGATATTGGAGGTGTGGGGCAAACGGTGTTCATTGCTTCCATTGAGATAACTTTCTTCTATTGACAACAAAGCGGCCTCCAAACGATCACGCATCTTTTTCAAGCGCAGGTATTCATCGGCCATCTCTAAACGGGCAATTTCACACGCTTTTCCAAAACCTACAATACCCGGTACATTGAGGGTTCCACTGCGCATTCCTCGCTCGTGACCACCACCATCCATTTGGGCTGTTACTTTAACACGGGGATTCTTCCGGCGAACATACAAGGCTCCAACACCCTTTGGACCATACATTTTATGGGCCGTAAAACTCATTAAATCAATTCCGTCTGTCAACACATCCACTGGAATTTTTCCGACTGCCTGTGTTGCGTCTGAATGAAACAATACACCGTGCTTTTTACACATTGCCCCGATTTCAGCAATGGGCTGAACCACTCCCAACTCGTTGTTTCCGAACATAATTGAAATTAAAATGGTTGTGGGCTTGATGGCCGCCTCGAGGGTTTCTAGGGAAATTAATCCGTCTTCCGCCACAGACAAATAACTAATCTCAGCCCCAGATTTTTCGAGGTGTTTACAAGTATCCAAGATAGCCTTGTGTTCTGTGGTAAGGGTAATAATATGATTCCCTTTCGAGGCATACATTTCGAATACCCCTTTAATGGCTAGGTTATTACTTTCAGTGGCCCCACTGGTAAAAATAATCTCTTTTTCATTGGCCCCAATTAGGCTTGCAATTTGACACCGCGCATAATCAACTGCTTCTTCACCAGCCCAACCAAAAGAATGGCTTTTACTGGCAGCATTACCATATACTTCCAGGAAATATGGTGTCATTGTATCAAACACCCGAGGATCTACTTGGGTGGTTGAATTGTTGTCGAGATAAACAGGTAATTTTAACATTGTTTTATGGGTTATTTAGATACTTTCTAAACTGCAAAATTACGTGATAAAACGAATGATTGTTTCAATATTTTATCTTTCTAATAAAAGAATGTTCTTTGTAGTGATTATGGGCATAAAAAAACTTGAACACATCGGAATCGCTGTAGCCAATCTCGACAACTCTGAATTGCTATTTACGAAATTGTTGGGCTGTTCTCCGTATAAGCGAGAGATCGTTGAAAGCGAACACATTGTATGCTCTTTTTTTCAAGTGGGCGATATCAAAATAGAATTAATTGCTGCGAGCAATGACCAAAGCACAATTGCCAAGTATATCGAAAAAAGGGGTGAAGGACTGCACCATATAGCCTTCGAAGTCGAAAACATCAATGAATCATTACAGGAAAAACAAACCCAGGGATTCGAACCCATCGATGCAGAAGCTAGGCGCGGTGCAGACAATAAATTAATTGCATTTTTGCATCCAAAATCAAGCAATGGGGTACTTGTAGAACTCTGTCAGGGTATTAAATCGCAATAGCGTTTGCTTCTGATAACTTCCATTTTCCCACCCTTCTATTTTGAATTGGGGCAAGCAAATTCAATGTAATCTCATTGTTATCTGCAACAGTGTCCACACATCGGTTTATTTCGGAGTGTCGGTAGTTCTCTGGTTGATTGGGTTATGGGGGTTGACAATGAATGGGCATTTACCCCCGTTAACAATGGCCTGCCCAAATTTTTGTATCTTTGAACTTGTATGAAAGGCCCTATTTCACAATTCATAGAGAAGCATTATTTGCATTTTAATTCTGCAGCCCTAATTGATGCTGCCAAAGGCTATGAAACCCACCTTGTCGAGGGAGGTAAAATGATGATTACCCTGGCGGGTGCGATGAGTACAGCTGAGTTAGGCAAAAGCCTAGCCGAAATGATTCGCCAAGGAAAAGTAGACATTATCTCTTGTACTGGTGCTAACTTGGAGGAAGATATCATGAATCTGGTTGCACACAAACACTATAAAAGGGTTCCAAATTACCGGGATTTAAGTCCACAGGACGAATGGGATTTACTCGAAAATCATTACAACCGCGTAACCGATACCTGCATCCCAGAAGAAGAAGCTTTTCGCCGATTGCAAAAACACATTCACGGCATTTGGAAAGGTGCCCAAGACAAAGGTGAAAGGTATTTTCCCCATGAATATATGTACCAAATTTTACGCAGTGGCGAATTAGAACAATACTACGAAATTGATCCCAAAGACAGTTGGATGTTGGCGGCTGCAGAGCGCAACCTTCCCATTGTCGTTCCTGGATGGGAAGACAGCACGATGGGCAACATATTTGCAAGCTATGTAATCAAAGGAGAACTGAACGCATCTACTCTGAAAACAGGCATAGAATACATGGTGTGGTTGGCCGATTGGTATGTTAAAAACAGCGGGGGAAAAGGCGTAGGATTTTTTCAAATAGGTGGGGGTATCGCAGGCGATTTCCCAATTTGTGTGGTGCCCATGTTATACCAAGACATGGAAATGACCAGCATACCTTTTTGGAGTTATTTTTGTCAGATTAGCGATTCTACAACTTCCTATGGTAGTTATAGTGGAGCGGTACCCAACGAGAAAATTACCTGGGGCAAACTCGACATCCATACTCCAAAATTCATCGTTGAAAGCGATGCCACCATCGTAGTACCCTTGATTTTTGCCTATGTTTTGGGTATGTAATTGTAAATATTTTCTTTCGTAACCTGAAACCACCATGGTAAAAAAGATGCATTGGTGTTATTTTAGTTTTGACTCTATATGGGTTTGTTTCATCCTGATCACCATGAAAATATCTTAACGATGGAAACATGTGATAAGAAATTCCAAATTTTCCTTAGTCGAGCCCTACTCCTGGACCTCCGAAATTTAAAAATGCAGATTCAGATCCAGCATGATAACTTGCCGATATTGAACCACCAGATTTCATAGATGCTTTTGTTTTTTTGGGTGTATGTTGCGCAAATAAAGACACGGTTGAAAAAAGTAGTAACAATACAACTGCTATTTTTATAGTTGAAATAGATGGAGTTTTCATTTTGTTTGTTTTCAATATTTTTTATTTATTTGGAAGGTGCTGTTTGTAATACTCCCCAGTTGTTGGGCCAAAAGCTTGGTGCTTCTGAATTACTATTTTGAGTTGTATTAAGCATCATTTTGATTCAACTATATATTTTGATTTTTATGTATCAAACAATACTTGGAAATGGATCTTCCCAAAAAAATGGAATGATCCGATATCAATCTCGATAAAAGGCAGCAACATACTTGGGGGGCATTTCTGAAAAAAAATTAGCCCCTTCAAAAAAGATTGCACCGCTTAATCCGGATTGAAGAAATAAAAGTAAAAGGGTGGATTGCAACTTACCGAAGGTATTAAAACAAAAAACCTGTTCGGAAAATCGTCTATCCTGACAAATCGCTTCCGTTCTAAAAATCATCCCCATATTGCGCCAGAAAATCTACCCTATATTTGCCGAATGCTCTCAATACCAAAAATGTGTGGCGCTTTGTTGTATCTTTTTTTTTCGGAAGTACATGCACAATCGTTACAGGATGAAAAAACAATATCTTCCCCTGTTTCTGCAAAAAATATCAGTGCATTTGAACTATACAATGCCAAGGGTAAAAAAATTTCCTACGCCCAATTTCTCAAATCTTTGAAAGCAAAAATTAAAGCCCATTCAGAGACCAGTACCGTTTTGTTGTTTGGCGAATTACACGACAATCCGATTGTTCACTGGCTTCAAATTCAAATGAGTTCTGATTTGTACCGCAGCAACAACAACATGGTTTTGGGCGCTGAAATGTTCGAAACAAACCAGCAAATGGCGTTGGATGAATACCTAAATCCTAGCGACTCAAACCAAGCTGCCGAAAAAATAATGAGTCCCATGGGAGCCATGACTGGAGACGATCCTGCCTATACCGCATTGAAAAAATCCATAAAATTGTGGCCAAATTATAAAACTGATTACGCCCCATTATTGAATTTTGCCAAGGAAAATGGCCTGCCATTTATTGCCACCAACATTCCCCGAAAATATGCAAATTTGGTATACCGCGGCGACTTCCAGTCCTTAGATACGCTTCCACTGGATCAGAAAAAACTATTTCCAAACCTCCCGATATCCTACGACAGTTCCCTGCGCTGCTACAAAGAAATATTTATGGCTACGGGTGGACATGGTGGACAAAATTTGCCTAAAAGTCAGGCTATCAAAGATGCCACCATGGCATGGAAAATATGGTCAAATCTTCCCCAGCCCACAGATGGCATTCCAAAAGTTTCATCTGAATCTTCATCTAAACCACCAAACCCCTTATCCAAAAAAAACAAGGCCACTGCCACATTTCTTGGAGATGGAACGCCTGAACCCAGCACCCAAAAAAAATCACATACAGTCGGTGGTGGCATTTTCATACACTATAATGGAACCTACCATTCCGACCACTATGAAAGTATTTCGTGGTATTTGCGCAAGGAAGAAGAAGCAAGAAATGCGGTCATTGTTTGCAAAGAAATACCCAAACCAATCCACATAATAACCATTGCTTCTCGCTTACAAGACGCAGTGAATCCCTTAGAAAAAGAAAATATAAACATCGCCGATTTTGTTATTGTTATTCCGACCAACATGACCCGCACCTATTGATCATGTCAGAAAATCTAAGCACCTCGTTCAAAAAAATAAAGGCCTTTGTATTCGATATCGACGGTGTACTCACCAATGGTCAAGTTTTGATAACAGAGGAAGGGCATATGCTTCGCAGCATGAATATCAAAGACGGATATGCACTTCAACACGCCATTAAACAAGGGTATTGTATTGGGATTATTTCGGGTGGAAAAGGAAGTGGTATTTTAGCACGACTGCAAGGATTGGGAATAACAGATGTGTATTTGGGGCAAAGCCACAAAATGGGAGCCTTTGAAGAACTCCTTTCTAAATGGAATCTGGATGCCAAGGATGTCGCATATATGGGGGATGACTACCCAGATCTGCCTGTATTGAAAAAAGTAGGTTTGCCTTGCAGCCCTGCAGATGCCTGCCAAGAAGTGCTGGAAATCGCGCATTATATTTCGACTTCAAACGGGGGAATGGGCTGTGCACGCGAACTCATCGAAAAAGTAATGAAATTGCAAAATACCTGGAATAATTCTGATTCAACAATCTGGTGATTCACTGTGATTCAACAATCTGACAATTCAATGTAATTGAACAATTTTTTTCGCACACAAGGCAAAACATCGATAAAAAATATCCCCTTGGAATAACTCCCACCCGAAAAATCAAACAAATAAACCCCTGTCACGTTATATTTGTATTCGATGATTGCATCCCAACTCATAAATGAACACTTGTGCCCACTCCGCATAACCGACTCTGTAGAAGCCGCCCTGCTCTTCATGATCGAACAAGGCGTTACTGAACTACCGGTAGTAGAACAGAAAAAATTATACAATTATGCACGATTGTCCCAACTTGGGACTTTGCCCAAAACACAAAAATTACACGAATCGATCGCAAAAAATCCCTTTCCCCCTGCTGCTAGATCCAATAATCATTTATACGAACTTGTGCCCATGTTGGCCGTAAATGACTTGTCTCTTTTGGCTGTGGTCGATGACCAGGGATTGTTTTTGGGTATCATTGAACAAAAAAATATCAACAAACACATTGCAGAAAGTTTTACTTATCGTGGAATGGGTGCCATTTTGGTTCTCTTGATGAACGACCGCGATTTCGCACCTTCTATATTGGCAAGATGGATAGAAGAAAATGGTGCGAAAATACTCGGAATCATGATTAATCATACTTCGGATGGGCAGTTGCGAATTAATATCAAACTCAATAGTATCAAGGTAAAAGCAATACTGGCAACCTTGCACCGACAGCAAATTGTGGTTGAACATGTTTTCATGGCCGAAGACCACGATGAAAATGACAAAAAAGCCTTTGATATTGCCTTCAAATTTTTTGATATCTAAACAAATTGAACTTTTTTTGAAGCAAATAAAATTTTAACGATTTACAATCGTAGAATAGGTAATTTTGAATCTCGAACATGAAGGAAATGATGCCATCAAACCCCATTAATAAGCCAAAAAATCTCATTTCGGAAGAAACCATACAACCTCTCAATCTTATAGATGTTATCAATTTTTTCTGGCGTTGGCGGAAACTTCTCTTTGTTTCGTGTAGCATTGCAGCTGCGCTGGCGTTTGTTGTAACCATGCCCTTTATTACCAAGCCAAAATACCAGGCTACACATATATTTTACCCCACCAAAAACAATTCTATTTCCGAAGCTTTGCTATCTGATATCCACCAGAGTAAAAATGACCCCCTCGAATTTGGGGAGGAAGAAGAGGCTGAAAAAGCGATGCAAATTTTACTCTCAGGTGATTTAACCAGCAGATTGGTAAGAAATTTTGATTTGTACAAACATTACAATATCAATTCAAAGACAGAGAAATATCCGAAAACGGCATTGCAATATAAATTAAAAGACAATTTTAGTGTCACCCGCACAAGGTACCTCAGTGTTAAAATTGAAGTGCTCGATGAAAATCCCCAAATGGCTGCAGATTTGGCCAACGGAATGGCGATTTTGTTTGATTCTATTAAAACTGAAGTGCAAAACCAGATTGCAATTCCTGCATTAAAAATTGTTGAACGGGCTTTGCAGGCCAAGCGCAACAAAATCCAAATTACAAAAGACCAGATGCGTAAATTGGGCGAAGAAGGCATTACCAATTACGAAGAACAGAGTAGGGCATTGGCAGAAGAAATTTATAAAGCACAATCGAGTGGAAAAACTACCCAAATGAATTCACTTTTAGAGCAGCAAAAGACCCTGGTTCGGAGTGGCGGAGATTTTGTGGCATTGCAAGAATTAATCAAATTAGAAGAAGAAAAAGAAAGTGATTTAATCGCACAATATGAAAGACGTGTTGTCGATGTGAATGAACAAATGTCGCATAAAATGACCATCGAGGCGGCTTCAAATCCCGAAATAAAATTTTGGCCAAAACGGGGTTTTGTGATGATAATTTCTGTTTTGTCTACCTTGCTGGCTACCTCATTGGTGCTTGTCATGATTGAACTTTTCCGGAAACAACCCGGCGCATAAATTGTGCTACACCCACACGCAATACCCAATCTACAATCGCGTTTTGCGGTTATCGCATCTGTTCTACTCATTGTCGTTTTTTCAGTATTCGCGACCCTGTTTGAATTGTATTATCTCTTGTTTATCCCCGTGGTGCTTGGTCTACTTTTATTGGTTTTCTTTTATACAGAACGCAGCTTACTTTTCTTCGGAGCCCTTGCCCCATTGAGCATTAATTTTGATGATATCGGGGGAGGATTTGGAATTTCACTCCCCACTGAACCTCTCTATACCCTACTGTTTGTATTTGTGATTTTTCGTTGGCTTCTTCATCCCGAATTTGATCGTGCAATACTCCTTCATCCCATCAGTATTTGCCTTTTAATTTACCTCTGCTTGCTGTGGATTTCGACACTATTCAGTACAATGCCTATGGTAAGTCTCAAGTTTACGGTGGCCCGAACCTGTTACATTGTTTTGTTCTATTTCTGTACTTTACGTATTTTCTCCTCCTTCAAAAATATGCATTGGTTTTTCAAAGCCTTTGCATTTACAACACTTTTACTGGTGATTTTTACCCTATCCAAACACGCTGCAGATGGATTTGTTCGCAGCAGCAGCTATAGCATTTCATGGCCTTTCTTCCCAGACCATGGTATGTATGCAGCAGCCATTGCATTTGCGGTGTCCATTTTGGTTGTATACAGCTTTGCAGGGCGCCATTTCAGGATTCCCTTACTCTCTTCACCAGCAATAATTTTTCTTTTAACCATTTTGGTATTTGGTATTGTCGTAAGCTATACCCGCGCAACCTGGCTAAGCTTGGTTATTGCCCTACTGGTTTTTGGTGCCCTAACATTGCGTCTTCGATTTAAGTTGATCGCCCTATTGTTATTTCTAACGGCACTATATGGTATCGTTGAGCAAGACAGAATTATGTTTGATTTAGAAGGAAACAAGCAAGGAAGCAGTGATGATATTGAAGGCCATGTAAAATCTGCATCCAATGTAAGCACAGATCCAAGCAATATGGAACGCATTAATCGTTGGAAATGCGCTGCAAGAATGGTGGCAGAACGCCCTTGGTCTGGATTTGGGCCAGGCACGTATGTTTTCCAATATTCGCCATTCCAAAAGAGCAATGAACTCACACTTATTAGCACATTTAGGGGTGATATGGGTGATGCACACAGCGAATATTTTTCTGCGATGAGTGAAATTGGATTTCCTGGTCTTATCGCCTGGCTTGGAGTCGTACTTTCGACATTGGCCATCGGGTTTAGGGTTTATTATGCGCACCAAAACGGTAAAGTCCGTTACACAGTCTTGATTGCAATGCTGGGACTGATCACCTACTATGTGCATGGATTCATAAACAACTACAGTCAGTACGATAAAATTGCTGTTCCTTTGTGGACGTTCACGGCAGTCATTGCCGCACTCGACATTTACCATAAAGAACCCCTCGACAATGTACGAGAAACTCAAAAAAAGTAAATTGTTTCTGTCTGGGGCCTCACTCTGCCTGGTATTCGTCGTTGTGGGTGTTTTGGGATATTCCATCACCATTGACAAATCACCGAATGCCAACCAAATCGTGCCAGAATGGTCTAACCTCGGGCCTGGGAGTACGGTGTATTTTCGGGATGAAATCCAAGTTCCACAAGAAGTACTTGAACCTGCAATAGCCCCATCGGCGCCAATGAATGCAGAAAATTTTGCCAATACACCCCCCTATTTATACTGGGCTTTAGGGAATCCAGATTTGCCGAAAATACAAGCCTTAGAAAGTACAAAAAACCAGAATCTTGGCAATCAAAAACTACGCGCTACAGACAAACCAATACAGAATCGGACTTTCTGGCTTGGCAGCGACCAATTTGGAAGAGATATCCTCAGTAGAATGATAATTGGTGCTCGTATTAGCCTATCCATTGGATTTTTTGCCATGCTTATATCCTTGATTATTGGCATTGCAGTGGGCATTATTGCAGGGTATTTTGGAGGAAAAATTGATGTATTCCTATCCTGGCTAATCACTGTGTTTTGGTCGGTACCCACATTGCTTATTGCCTTGGGCCTCAGCATGTTATTGGGCAAGGGATATTACCAGGTTTTGCTTGCAACCGCATTGAGCACATGGGTAGAAGTGGCGCGGGTTGTTCGCGGACAAACGCTTCAAATTAAACAACGCGAATTTGTTCTCGCAGCCAAAATCACGGGATTCTCTCATACCCGCATCATGCTTAAGCATATTTTGCCAAACCTAAAAGGCTCTCTCACTGTTTTGGCAACAACCAATTTTGCATCGGCTATATTGTTAGAAGCAGGATTGGGCTTCTTGGGACTGGGTGTCGCACCTCCAACACCTTCCTGGGGCTTGATGGTGAAAGAAAATTTAGGTTATTTGGTGCTTGACAATAGCTATTTGGCACTGATTCCAGGAATCGCCATTATGATTCTTGTAATGGCTTTTAATTTAATGTCAATGGGACTTCGCGATGCACTAGACCCTTACAAAGAATAAAATATACCCTTTGTGCGTGAAAGAAGAAAACACCTTGGTTATAAAAGCCCTTACAACGCAAATTACCCAGTAGTAGTTTGTATGGACGAATAGGACTTGTGTGTCATTGCAGTTTGCCGCGGTATTATTTATACCTACTATCTCGCTTGAATCACCAAGGGAATGGGGTAATATCGGGAACTGCCATTAACCAGAAGATAATACAAGCCTGGATTAAGTTTTAATGGGACAATGAGCACATCGTTTAGGGTATTTCCCATGTCAACAATGCGCCCCAAAGCATCAATCCATGTTACAGACACATTTCCCAATCCCCGCAAAAGGATACTTGATCCGATTGTTGATGGATTTGGATAAGCCCGAATTTGTTGCTTGGTGATATCTTTGACAGCGGTATGGTTTAACAATACAGAAATATCGGCCGTGTCTTTACATCCATTGCTATTGCTGGTGGCCACTAAACGAACCATGTATTGTCCTGCACTACTGTATTGGTGTACGCCTGGCAACCCTGTTTTCTTGGTTCCATCGCCCCAATCCCAGTCAAAACTAAGACCTGCAGTAGAAATGGGCACACAATTGAGTTTGTGTTGCCACAACAAGTTCCAAGTAAAACCGGCCGCAGGTCGGGGTTTTACCTTGAGTTCCAATAGCGTACGCTTACCAAAACATGCTTTGTTTTCAGTTTGATAATACACTTTTCGGGTGCTCAACACCATGCCCAAATTATAGGTAGATCCAATATATAAAGGTTCTGTTGCAAGGGTATCTTCATACCAATATACTTTGCCAAAAGGGATTAGAACTTTCATACTACCCAGCCCTTTAGAGCATACAGGTATTGCATCTGTGGATAATGGTATGGGAATTTCATTCACAATGACCGCAACACTATCAAAACTCCCTGCAAAACAAGCCCCTTCAGAAGACTTATAATAGACAAACCGTTCAC
Source organism: Flavobacteriales bacterium (assembly GCA_002737705.1). Lineage (GTDB taxonomy): Bacteria > Bacteroidota > Bacteroidia > NS11-12g > UBA955 > UBA955. Next base: position 96,160 of record NSIM01000001.1, on the reverse strand, counting down.
CCGTTAACCCGCCCATAACCGGATTTTTGCCACTGTAAAAAGGTGTTTTATCTGTTTTTTTCAAATACCAATGTAATTTCCCCCAGGGTGTTGATCCAAAGAGTCTGACCGAATCATTCGAGCACGCTGTATCGCCTTGTGCACCAAATACTTCAGGGAAATCAAGTATATTTATTTTAACTGACGATCGGCCACTTCCGCATATTCCATTCCAAGACTCAACATATACAAACTCTTCTCCACGTTTACCCCCTTTGAATGTATACTGATTTCCTATTGCCACTGGATTTCCCCCTGTGGCGACGAGAAACCACCGCAATGTATCATTGCCATTGGGCTTGGCGATTAAGGTAACTGTATTGTTACCTCCCCTTGCACACACAAATGTATCGGAAGGAACTTTGGGCGCACTGGGCGCAAAACTGGATCCAACAAATGCTTTAACCCGCTTTGGACCACCCGCAAAATAACAACCATTATTATTGGCGATGACATAAAATTGGGTATCCTTGCTAAGCTTGCCTGTTTGCAATACAGAACCTGTATACACCAAATTTCCGCCTATGGCTTGGTCATACCAATACAATTCTCCAAAATTTGTGCTTGCCTGTAAATTGGCTGTCGCTCCCGCGCAAATTGAATCATTCTTAATTGTAAATTGAGTAGGATAATTATTGACTGAAAATGCCACCGTTAACCAACCCGATTCACAGGTATTGTTGACTGCCTTAACATAAAATGTGTCGTTTTTTTGAGCATTGTAAATAGTGTATTTATTTCCCTCAAAGAAGGGCTTTGGATCTCCAATTTTAGCAAACCATTGCAATTTGGCCTGTGCATCCGATGTGACAATGATTGATACAGTATCGCCAATGCACCCTTTGGCTGAATCGTATAGACTGGGAGTACTGGGTTTGAAATAAATGGTTTGTAGCGACGTATCAGCACATTGAATTCGGTTCGCAAAATACGGAGGTCCTGAATATCCGTAAAGGGTTGAAATTAAGCGAACAGGTATGTTTTTTCGTGATTGGGGTTTGAATTTCCCATTCACGGCGTTGAGATAAGTGGCGTTGTCAAACATCCACAGATGGCTAAACCTCTCAAAATTGGCATATACATAATAATTGTAAAATATGCTTCCACTCACGTTTTTCTTATTCTGGTTCGCAAAGTACAAGGTGTCTGAATTTGCATAACAATTCTGTGTGAAGGAAAAATCAGCCCCCAGTTTATAACCTACAAATGGATACATCTGCATATGGCTGTTGAACGAAACACCACCAATATTCAAACTCAAGCACCGATACCATTTGCCACTAACCGAGCCAACACATAGGTTGCGTTTCTTGCCATCACCGTTGGCCCAAGAATTTGAAACCACCGCCGCCAAAGCACTTGAACTGTCAGATTCAACTACAATAATATAGGGGCTTGTAACTGAGACGGCTTTGCCAAAATCGGCATTGAGCACAATACGACTCAAGGGTATAGTGCTTCCCATAACAGTATCTACAGTGATCGTATCGCTGGCCAATGGAGATCCGCTGGGCAAGGAGTCGGCACCTGCCTTGTATAAATTACAAATAATGTTTATTTTCAAAGAGCGCGCAGGCGTTGGGGGAACCGAAAAACCAAAAAAACGAAACCCCGATACTGTCATTGATGAGGGCGCATCAAAAAATTGTCCCAGAGAACTCCCTTTTTTAATTGTGATACTGTTGTATGCTGTTGTGCCAGCAGAAGGAAAATACGACGTATCTGCACCGCATTTTGTAGGTTTAGAAGCGCTCCTGTTTTCTACAGATTTTTTGGTTAATTGAGGAATATCGGAAACAATTTTCCTTCCCCCTTCAACAAGTTGCGCTTTTAAGGGTAATAAGCATAAAATAACCCCCAATAGTAAAAAATTTTTCATACGAATTCAATCTGATTTACGCTATGTAAATTAACACATTAATACTCAAATTGTCAAATAATTGTGAAGCACTGTTCTTCCAAAGTGGCAATACAATCCAAATGTGGTATTGGGCGGTCTTATTAAAAATCGAAGCACTACTCGGTGGATTTATGGGTATGATAAAACTTTATTATACTCCCCAATCATCAAAAATACCCCCCTGAAGACGTAAATAGATTTGCCATAAAACATGTATTATTGTGATACCCTTACAAACCATGTCAAACAATATATTAAAAGGAAAAAAAGGCATTATTTTCGGAGCACTCAATGAAAATTCCATTGCTTGGAAAGTCGCCGAACGATGCCATGCAGAGGGCGCAAGCATTGTTCTCACCAACGCGCCTGTGGCAGCAAAAATTGGACAAACTGATCTTTTATCCAAGGCTTTGAATGCACCCTTAATTTATGCCGATGTAACCAAAATGGAAGACCTAGACAATTTGGTTTCCGGTGCCACTGAGGCCTTGGGAGGCAACTTTGATTTTGTACTCCACAGCGTGGGCATGAGTTTGAACATTCGCAAGAAAAACCCTTACACCGACTCCAACTACGAGTATATGCACCAAACACTCGATATCAGTGCGATGTCGTTCCACCGATTGATGCAAACCTTGATCAAAAAAGACGCCATGAACGAATGGGGTAGCATTGTGGCCTTGAGCTATATCGCTGCGCAGCGAACTTTCCCTGACTACGGTGAAATGGCCGATGCCAAATCGTTACTCGAGAGCTTCGCCCGCTCTTTCGGCTACCACTACGGCAAGAAAAAGCACGTTCGCGTGAATACCATCAGCCAAAGTCCAACACCAACCACTGCTGGTTCAGGCGTAGGTGGGTTCAATGCGTTCTTTAACTATGCCGACAAAATGAGTCCGTTAGGCAACGCCAGTGCCGCCGCTTGCGCAGAATACTGCGTGAGTTTGTTCTCTGACTACACCCGCATGGTGACCATGCAAAACCTTTTCCACGACGGTGGTTTCAGCTTCACCGGCATCTCCAATGACCTAATGGACGGTTTCAGGGATCCCGCTGCCGGATAATCACCCGTGGTAAAGCACCACTTTCCAAGAGTTTGTGAAACATTGGTAGAAAATTTAGTCGGGTACAAAGAGCCGTTTTGTTGCCTTCAAGATCTTACAACCCTATCATGCCCAAAAAAAGTCTATCTTCTTTAGGGCGCTAATCGAGATTTCAGCCAAATGCCACTGAGCTTTTCAAACAGCACACGGTCATGCACCCTGCCGGGTCTGCCTTGCCAAAATTCTACGCGATCCACCACAATTTCATAGCCACCCCAGTGCTTGGGACGTTCTATTTTGATCGATTCGTCGGCCAACAATTCCGTCATCCGAGCATCTAAGGCCTCTCTGCTCAATATCACTTGGCTTTGTTCCGACACCACCGCCCCAGCCTGAGAAATTCTTGGTCTGCTGTAAAAATATGTATCACTCTGCGCTGCGCTTACCTGTTTCACCTGCCCCTCCATGCGCACCTGTCTTTCCAACTCCGGCCAAAAGAATACCGCCGAAACAAATCCGTTGGCCGCGATTTCTTGTCCTTTTCTACTCGCATAATTGGTATAAAATACGATGCCCCCATCGGTGATACCTTTTAACAATACCACCCGAGAAGATGGCCTTCCCTGTAAATTAACCGTACCCAAAACCATGGCATTTGCCTCCAAAACTTCAGAGGTTATCGCTTGATGAAACCACTCCCTAAACACCGGAATGGGAGCGTGTCCCATCTCTTGGGGCTCCAACGCACCTTTGGTGTACTCTTTTCGGATGTCTGCGATGTTTTTCATGCCATTATCGTCTCATGCTAGACAGGTTCGGCATGCTTGGCATCTTGCCCTTGGAATTATTCATCACCTTCATCATCTTTCGCATTTGCTCAAATTGCGCAAGTAATTTATTGATATCTTGGATAGATTTACCACTGCCACGAACAATACGCTGTTTGCGACTGGCATTCAAAATTTCTGGAAAAGCGCGCTCTTTTGGAGTCATGCTCTGAATAATTGATTCGATGCCTTTAAATGAATTGTCATCAATGTCTAAATCTTTGATTTGGCTACCAACTCCAGGCAACATACCCAACAAATCTTTGACATTGCCCATTTTTTTAATTTGTTGTAATTGCGATAGAAAATCTTCAAAGTCAAACTTATTTTTGGCAATTTTTTTTGACAACCGTTCTGATTCTTCCTCATCAAAAACTGCTTGAGCCCTTTCTACCAGTGAAACCACATCGCCCATACCCAAGATTCTACCCGCCATGCGTTCGGGATAAAATACATCCAATGCTTCCATCTTTTCTCCATGGCTCACAAACTTAATGGGCTTATTAACGACTGTTTTAATGCTCAACGCTGCACCGCCCCTTGTATCGCCATCCAATTTGGTAAGAACTACACCCGTAAAATCCAAAACATCATTGAAGGATTTTGCGGTATTTACGGCATCCTGCCCAGTCATTGAATCAACCACAAATAGAATTTCGTGGGGCTTAAGCACCCGCTTTAATTGGGCAATTTCTTCCATCATTTTCTGGTCTACAGACAAACGGCCCGCAGTGTCAACAATGAGGACATTGTGGTTGTTTTTTTTGGCGAATGCAAGTGCATTTTCCGCAATATCGATTGGATTGTTATTTGTATCCTCACTGAATACAGATACCCCTACTTGCTGTCCCAATACCTTTAATTGCTCACGGGCTGCCGGTCGATAAACGTCAGCCGCTACAAACAATGGATTGCGACCCAAGCCCTTTAAATACATACCCAATTTGCCCGTAAATGTCGTTTTACCTGACCCCTGTAAGCCAGCAACCAATATGACTGTCGGACTGGCATGAAGTTGTAAATCGCTTTTTTCTCCTCCCAATAATTTCACCAATTCGTCATTTACAATTTTGGTCAATAGCTGGCTGGGGGAAATGGATTTAATCACCTCCTGACCCTTGGCTTTTTCTAAAATAGTATCGGTAAAATCTTTGGCAACTTTAAAATTAACATCGGCCGCAATCAATGCCCTTCTAATTTCCTTCACTGTGTCGGCCACATTGATTTCATTGATTCTTCCCTGGCCCTTTAGTGTCTTAAAGGCCTTTTCCAACCGGTTCTGTAGGTTCTCAAACATAGGTAGCACAAAGTTAATAAAAGCGATTACTTTTTGGTTCACAAAATCTAATTACCTTTGACTGCAATGAAACTTATACACCCAATTGTTGTCGTTTTCCTTTTATTACTATTGGCTTCTTGCAGCAATAACAAAGACAATTCTACTGAAAGGGCCTATACTATGAGTTTGGCTGCCGGTGACTATCAAACGGCGACCCAAATTCTAACCCACTGGGTAAATCAAGACAGCAGCATCCAATCATGGGCTTATGATAGTTTGGCTTATTTCCACTTTTTCCACAATGGACTGGTGGGTGGGCAAACGATTCGCAATACAAAAACACCCATGTACTATGTGGATTTAGGCCTAAATCTCAATCCAAAAAATACTTTTTTACGCGAGATAAAATCAAAGTTGTATTTAGAACAAGGAAAAGACACTGCCTGCATGGTGATTTTTCAAGAACTGTGGAATGAAACCAAAGACCCAACATTTTGGTGGGATATGTGCTTTGTAGAAATGGCACGTGGAAATATTAATACATGTGATTCAATGGTTACGCTGGCCCTGAAAGACTCCACATTACAACAGGGAAAAGTGCGGATGGAGCATATTCAAGCACATATTCAAGAGAATGTTCCTGCAAAAGCAGCATTTGTATATTTACAAGCCCTTATGCTCAATGCAATCGGAGATATCCTAAGCTCGGCCACCGCATTGCAGGAAGCACTTAAAATAGACCCCAATTTTTTCGCTGCCAAGCAAAGCATATCGGATTTACAGCGAATTGCTGCCCAGAGACAGGGCCGCTAAAGTATTTGAATACCGGTGAGATTGTTGTATAGGGACAACTTAGCATGTAATCCTCCGGCAAATGTGGCGCCTCATCAACAATCACCAAACGTTTGGTTTTCTTTATGCCGAACATTAAGCTGTTTTGCCAAACAACTTCATCGTCACAGTATAAGATCCCTTTCATACCCGGACATGTCGTGACCAACAAGCAATACGGTAATCTCAAAATTGGCTTTACTGCCCCTCTGTTTCTATCCGCTTAAGTTGAAATTCGTCTTTAAGAACATGGTAGGCCATCTCTGCATAATACAATAACGCATCGACAATATTGCCCAATTCTGTATGGCGAAATGCATCTCCTGGAACCCGGTAAACGAGAGCCACAACATTGTCTTTTGAATTGTAGGTAAACTTTCCATACAACAGATTTAGGTTGACTGTAAGCAATTCTTCTAAAAAAGCTTCTCGTTTTAGGGTGGGCGCATAACAAAATGGAATTGTAAGTTGAAAAGTGGATTTGTCGGTATCGAAAATAAAATAATTCCAAGGCGATTTTTGCTCTGCATTCCACGCATCAATAAATATGGATGTTTCATTTCGCATTAAAAACCACTGCCCTAATTCCTCTCCTTTTGCGGTTTGGGGGTCGACACCCAAATCGTGAATAGCTTGCTCTATATTGTATACCAATTGCGTTAATTCCATTTTGCAAAGTTCTGCAAATTCAGCGAAACCCCTTCTAGAAAAAGGCGTAGATTCAAATAACTTTTAAGCCCCCGTATAGGACGATATTCTCACAATGTGGTCTTGAGCAAACCCCATTCTCATGTATCCATGTCAGGGGCTCAAATCTTTCAAAACCAAATTGTTGATGATTTCGTACGCTACATTGTTGATGGATCGCCAGAAATGTTGTACCAATAGAACAGCTGTATTTTTCTAGAAAGGGGTTTTTGGCTTGCTAAAGAGGTAAAATATAAATCCCAATACGGCAGTCGATAAGCCATATATACTTTCTATGGGTTTGTCTTGAATAAAAAATACTGCTACGGCACCCGTTGTTACTATAAATACAATGGGCGTAATGGGATACCCCCATGCACGATACCCTTGGGGTTTTCCTTGTTTAAAACGCAATACGATCATTCCCGAAACAGCAATCATTGTAAACAAACTCAAGGTAAACGCGATATAATATATTAATTGGGGGAAATCCATGACTATCATTAATACCAGGGCAAGGATCATTTGAACAACAATGGCCCGGCGGGGATTGCCATCCTCCTCCCGTTTGGCCAAACCCGATAATCGAGGAATTGACTCAAACATTTTAGCCAATACACGGGACCCTGTAAAAACCATCGAACTAATTGTTGAAACCAACAAAATGCTAATGATACCGCCCATTATTTGACCAAATTTTATTCCAAACAATGCCTTACCAGCAACCAATCCAACCTCTTTTACCCCTTTCAAATTTCCCAGATTGGTAGACATCATAAGAACCATATTTAGCAATACATACAAAATAGTGACCATTAGGGTCCCAAAAATTATACTGCGCGATAAATTTTTTATGGGATTCTCAATAGACCCTGCGATATAGCTGCTTGCATTCCAGCCGCTGTATGCAAAACTCACCCAAATTAAACTTGTGGCAAAAGCTGGGGTAATAAAATGAAACATCGACCACGAATTGCATACACGTTCTTGAGAAATAGTGGGCCCGAAAATCTCCGCCACGGCTTGCTCATTCGGGAAAAAATTAACAGATTCGGTTGCCATAGCAAATCCAAAAACAACAAACAATACAATCATACCCACTTTTAGCACAGTTGAACCCTTTTGAAAATCAATTCCCAAACGCGCATTCCACCAATGTATACCGCTAATGACTACAATAACCCCAATGCCCAGAACCATTTCATTGATCCCTGGCCAAACACCATGCATATAAGCCCCCAAAGCAATCGCGGCCCCTGCAATGGGTGCAGCAAATCCTACCGTTGAACTCACAAACCCGGCAACAAAACCCAATGCCGGATGAAAAATTTTAGAAAGAAAATAATATTCTCCCCCATCTTCTGGCAAGCGAGTAGCCAATTCTGCGTAACAAACTGCACCAGAAAATGCCAAAATACCCCCTACAATCCAAACCATGGATATACCAAACCCACTTTGAATTTCCAACAATTGGAAACCTAAACTGGTAAATATACCTGTCCCTATCATGTTTGCAACCACAATACTCATTGCCCCAAACAAATTCACATTTCTCTTTGAAGTACTCATTTTGACTGCAAAAAAAGGCAATTACGCGAATGTTGCTATTTTTGTTCCATGCTTTCGCCGCAGAAATTTTTTACCGTTGACATTCACACCCACATAATACCCGAAAATCTACCCCGTTGGAAGGAAAAATTTGGCTACGGAGAATTTATACATCTCGAGCACCATAAACCTTGTTGTGCCAAAATGATGGTGGATGATGCTTTCTTCCGAGAAATAGAAAGCAATTGCTGGGATCCCATACAACGGCTAACAGAATGTGGACACCACCACGTTGATGTCCAGGTCTTAAGTACCATCCCAATTATGTTTAGCTACTGGGCTGAGCCAAAAGATGGATTGGAAATTGCCCAATTTCTGAATGACCACATTGCAGGTGTTTGTTCTCGCTATCCCAAGCGATTTGTAGGATTGGGAACCTTACCCATGCAACACAGCGAATTGGCCATTAAAGAATTGCGACGATGCAAAGAAATTGGACTAAAAGGCATTCAAATAGGTTCACATGTGAACCACCTCAACCTCAATGACCCCTCTACCTTTCCAATCTTTGAAGCGATGCAAGATTTAGACATGGCTTTATTTGTTCATCCCTGGTGGTATTCTGCGAACAAAAAAATGCCAGATTATTGGTTGCCTTGGTTGGTTGGAATGCCAGCCGAAACTTCCTTGGCCATCTGTTCGATGATATTTGGTGGAATTTTTGAACGTTTGCCACGACTGAGGGTAGCCTTTGCCCATGGAGGTGGTTCATTTCCTTCCACCATAGGAAGAATTGAGCACGGCTGGCATGCTCGACCCGACTTAGTAGCAATCGACAACCCCAATAATCCAAAAAAATATTTGGGACAATTCTGGCTGGACAGCCTGGTTCATGACCCAAAAATGTTGCATTACCTTATTGATTTGATCGGTGCCAATCGCATTGCATTGGGATCGGACTATCCTTTTCCCTTGGGTGAAGACAATCCAGGATCGTTGATTCGCAATTGCAATTTTGCCCCTGAAATAACAAGCCAACTATTGGGGACTTCTGCCTTAGAATGGCTTAATATGCATTTATCTGATTTTGGTCGTTGATATCACTTCCTTCACAACACAATCAATGGCGTCGTATTCGTATCCTTTACCCAGAAGAAAACGCTGTAGTTTAGCGACCTTTTCCCTGTGAGAAGCTGCCTTGATGAATGGCCATTTTTTTTGTGCCAAGGCGTGTAATGTTTTTTGATACTCTGCCAATCTCAAGGAAGCGAGCGCTTCTTGTATCAATCTCCCGCCAATACCCTCTCGTTTAAGCCCTTGTTTTATTTTTAAGCGTCCCCAATGTTTGATATTAAATTTCCCCCGCGCATATGCCATGGCAAATCGCGTTTCATTGAGAAAATTGTTTTGCATTAACTCTACCAACAAAAGATCAGCATCTGAAGTATGCAATCCGAGTCCGGCCAATTTGCGTTTTACCTGAAGGTGGCTGCGCTCTTGGTAGGCACAATACTTTTCTATTTTGGGCCGTGCCTGCGACGGGGTATGCTTTTTTTTGAATGGGGCAGTGCTGTTCTCCATAAATAAGATTAGAATCCGTTACAAAAATATCGTTTATCGGTGATGGAGTGGTTGTAAAATTCGCAACTGCAATTTCGCAACTGCCATTCGGTCCTCAAGTACAACATCAAACCCAAGGGCGCGAATAAGACCAAATATGCCAATATTGGCTTCAAAAATGGAGGAACTGGCGACCTTAAGAACGTAATATGTGGCAAAACTGACAAAATTGCAGTTGAATAAAATTGGTACGACGATTGCAAAAATATAAATATGAGAACAGGACAAATTTCAGTTCAATCGGAAAATATTTTTCCCATTATTAAAAAATTCCTATACACTGACCAGGAAATATTTATTCGTGAATTAATCAGCAATGCGGTCGATGCAACAAAAAAACTAACCACGCTATCACGGGTTGGCGAATTTGAAGAAAGCATAGAAAATTGCAAGATTGAAGTGTCATTTGATGAAAAAGCAAAAACCCTTACGATTTCAGATTCTGGTATTGGAATGACCGAAGAAGAAGTAGAAAAATACATTACCCAATTGGCTTTTTCAGGAGCCTCTGAATTTGCCGAAAAGTGGAAAGACAAAGATCCAGAGCAAATGATTGGACATTTTGGTTTGGGATTCTATTCCGCCTTCATGGTATCTAAACACGTCAGTATCGAAACAAAATCATTCCAAAAAGGTTCCACTGCTGTTCATTGGGATTGCGATGGCGCGACCAGTTATAACATCGGAAAAGGAAAACGAAAAAAACGCGGTACGGATGTAATTTTACAACTCACCGATGAAGATGCCGAAACGTATTTGTCGAAGTGGAAAATTCGTGAGTTGCTGCGTAAATACTGCCGTTTTCTTCCTGTTCCCATTGTATTTTATGATGAAGACATCAATAATACCCAACCCATTTGGACGAAAAAACCCGCCGAGCTCAACAACGAAGATTACAAAAAGTTCTTCGAAGAACTCTATCCAATGCAGGAGGCGTCATTGTTTCATATTCATATCAATACCGATTACCCATTCAACCTCACGGGGGTTTTGTATTTTCCCAAAGTAACCGAAGCGATTGACAACCGCCAAAACCGGGTACAATTATACTGCAACCAGGTTTTTGTAACCGAAGATGTAAAGGATGTATTGCCAGAGTATTTGGTATTGCTAAAAGGAGTAATTGATTCTCCTGATATTCCTTTAAACGTTTCTCGAAGTGCGCTGCAAAGTGATTCAAACGTCAAAAAAATTACCCAACATATTAGCAAAAAAGTCAGTGATAAATTGGCAGAATTGTTCAAGGATGACCGCGTAGATTTTGATTCTAAATGGGAATATCTCGATTTATTTGTGAAATATGGAATGGTTTCTGATGAAAAATTTTCTGAGCGCACAAAAGATATTTGCTTGGTAAAAACCACCGAGGGTGGACTGCATACCATCCAAGAGTGGATAGACCATGCTAAAATCAATCAAACCGACAAAAATGCAGAAACGGTTGTATTATACACTACCGATATGACCGTGCAACACATGAATATCAAGGCTGCTAAAGATAAAGGCTACGAAGTTATTGTGCTAAACGGCCCACTTGATACCCATTTTGCGGGTTGGGTTGAAGGAAAATTTGAAAAAGTAAAATTTCGCTGTGTGGACGGTGGTCCGATGGACCAACTCATTGAAAAAGAAATCAGCATTGAATCAGCTTTAACAAGCGAGCAACAAAAATCTCTGGAAGACAGTGTAAAGATTGTTGTCAATGAATTGGCTTTTGAAATATCTGTTCAGTCTTTGCCGCCACAAGACGATTTTATTTCTGTTCACAGAAGTGAATGGGAACGCCGAATGGAAGATATGGCAAAAATGGGACAGGGATTCCCCTATGGTGATATGGGATTGAAAAAGCAAACAATGGTGGTGAATAGCAACCATGCTTTGGCATCAAAAGTATTGTCTACTGAAGGCAATGATCGCAATGAATTGTTACAATACTGTATGGATTTAGCCATGTTACAACGTGGACAATTACAGGGTGAATCATTGGAACGCTTCCTAAAAAAAGCCCAGGGATTTATTGGCGCATAAACCTTGTTTTATAAATGATATGCTATCTTTAGCAAAAAAATGCAACACTCATATACGCTTTTGGGGATGACATGTGTCAACTGTGAAGCCAAGATTAAATCGGCTTTACTTGCTTTGCCGGGTGTTGAAATAGTGTCTGTCTCAAAAGAAAATAAGAGCGTTGTTATTGACATGAACAAAAGTATACCCCTACATGATCTCCAACACGCAATTGGGCAAGATGGGAAATACACAATCTCTGCATTTAAAAGCCCAGCGTTGACCCATGTATTGTCTGCTCCAACAAAAGCTCCATTTCCCGAGGCGCCCAGTCCAATAATGGACACGCAAGTAACACCTGAAAATTCAACCAAAAGTTGGTTCGCAACCTATAAGCCCCTGCTGATCATTTTCGCATTTATTGCGGGTATATCCTTGCTCACAAGTAGGTCCGGAAATACAATACAATGGATGATTTTTATGCAATATTTCATGGCCGGTTTCTTTATTGTCTTTTCTTTCTTTAAACTCCTCGATATTCACTCATTTGCCAAAACCTATGCGATGTATGACATCATTGCAAAAAAAATGGGAGGATACGGATATGTTTATCCTTTCATAGAGTTGTTGCTTGGCATTGCCTTTCTGATAAATTTCAATCCATTCATCACAAACGCAACGACACTCATTGTCATGACAATTGGCCTTACGGGTGTTTTGCAAAGCGTTCTAAACAAAGAAAAAATTCAATGTGCTTGTTTGGGAAATATGTTTAATCTTCCCATGAGTAATATAACAATTATTGAAGATGCCCTCATGATTGCCATGAGTTCGGGCATGCTTTACCTCCAAGTATAAAACCAGATTGCCATACTGTAATTGTTTGAAACCAGAAGACTTGCCTACTGAGAATCCAATGAATCAATATTGAATATATTTCCGGCCTAAAGGAGCAATATCCTCCTCTCCAACTGCATCCAAAAAAAGTTGAAACTGCTTTTCAAAAAAATAATCGACTTTTTGGATCACTGTTAGGGTTTCTCGTTGTGCCGTTTTAAGTGCAAATTCACAATTTTCGGCCGGCATATCGTTTCCCTCAATGAGCCAATAGGCAGTCTGCAGACGATCCATTAACCGAATTGTGGTTTCTTCGTAGGGCCGATAATCGCTGGGTAACATATAGCATAATTTTAGGTTTGAAATGCTGTCTTTTAAAGGTTGTTGAAATTTTTTCAGGTGATCGATTGCGCTGTCATCCTGATATTTTGCAGCAAATACTTGGTCGATTTCTTTCTCGGCATTTTTAAGGTCTTCGAAGGCAAAACGAGCCCTTTGAATACTCATTTTAAGGGTATCCATCAGTTGTTTTTTTCGGGCATACCCCAGGGCATTAAATGGCAAATTTTCCGGTGCAACCACCTCCACCCAAGCCGAATCAGATTTGCCTGCAATAGTACCAATGAGCACCTTGTATTTCCCGGGAATGACCGATTGGCCTGCAGGAATATCCTCATCGATTTTCGGGGTATTGTGTGAGGGCCATAAAAATCCATCCTGAACCATTGGCCAAGCGATACGGTAAAACCCTGTGCTGTCAAAAGAAAATTTATGGGTGCGTATCAATTGATTGGCTTCATTGAAAACCCTTCCTGTGCAATCAATTTTCTTCCAATCTTGGCTGGTTTCATCCTTCTTTCCAATAACATATAAGTCAATTTGCACTCCAAAAGCTTTGTTTGGGGCAACCCAAGATTCATCGGCAGAAAATCTCGATCCTACAGGTTGTGTAAAATGGACCAGCACCCCCTTGCCCGCATTTAAAATCTGTAATTCTTTCTTGGGTATTGTTCCTGCTGCCAAATTTCGCAAGGTTGAAATATCGTCAAATACCCAAATCCCCCGTCCAAATGTTCCCAAGACCAAATCTCTTTCTCGCGATTGAATTTTCATATCTGCCACTGGAACAGACGGAAATTTCTTCCATTTGTTCCATGTTTCTCCCCCATTTATGCTCACCCAAAGCCCATGATCCGTTCCCAAAAAAACCAAATTGGGTGATTCGGTATCTGGCAAAACACTCAAGACATAACCCTTTATATTTTCTCCCCCCTCTTTGATTGGTTTTGGGGTACTATTGGATTTGGAATTGTTAGCACCCACAGTCAAAGGGCTAGATTCATCCGAAACTATTCTTTTCCATGATTTTCCATAATCGAGTGTTTTATATACATAAGAAGACCAATCATTCTGTCTGTAATTGTTCAACACAACCCAACACTCTGCTGAATGGGAGATTCCTTTACTAGATGGCCTAACCCAAAGATAGGGTACCCATGCATTTTGGGGTTTCCCGGGCATATTCAATGCTACATTTTCCCAATTTTTCCCCCCGTCTTTGCTTAACTGAACATTGCCATCATCGGTCCCTACCCAGATAACATTTTTATCACCAGGAGAGGGTGCAATGGCCAAAATTGTGCAGTGATTTTCTGCCCCTGTTGCATCAATTGTTAAGCCTCCGCTCAGGGCTTGGTGCTGTTTAGCCGTATCGTTGGTGCTAAGGTCTGGGGAAATGATTTGCCATGTTCTGCCTTGGTCGGGGCTGTAATGCACATACTGACTGCCATAAAACAGTCCATTGGGATTTTCTGGATCGATAGCCAAAGCTGCATTCCAATTAAATCTTAAAGGCTTGCCTTCAGGATGTTGTGGTTTGATAAACTGATTGCTGTGCTCACGCAAATTAAATTTATGGAGCTCCCCCCCCTGCGACATGGCATATCCCTCATCTTTGGTTCCAGGAATAGCCGAAACATCAAATCCATCCCCAAACATTACCTCTTGCCACTCACTATTGCGAATGCCACCATAAATCCAATGATAGGCAGGTCCCATCCAACTTCCATTGTCTTGCAAACCCCCATACACATTATACGGCTCTTGGTTGTCAACATCTACGTGGTAAAATTGGCCAACAGGAATATTCTCAGCATAGCGCCAAGTTTCACCTCCATCATAGGAAATATTCAATCCTCCATCATTTCCATTGATAATATAATTGGGGTCGTCAGGGTGAATAAAAAATGCATGGTGATCAGGATGAATATGGCCCCAGTCTGCCAGTATATCCCAATGTTTTCCGGCATCTTCACTACGAGAAATTTGACTCCAAATACTGTATACACGGTTTTCATTGCGGGGGTGAACATACAACTCCGAATAATAAAAAGGGCGGTTACCCGCATTGGCCTCAGAACTTGTTTTGGCCCAATTGGCCCCTCCATCATTGCTGGTATAAATCGCCGATTCTTTTGCTTCCACAATGGCATACACCCGATTGGGTTGGGATGCCGACACCGCCAATCCGATGCGTCCCAATTCTCCCTTTGGAAAGCCGTCTTTTTCTGATACCCTTTTCCAGGATACACCAGCATCCATAGTAATATATAAGCCACTACCGGGTCCACCACTCCTGTAGGTCCATGGCTTGCGCACATAATCATACATGGCAGCGTATATTTTTTGGGGATTTTCTGGATCGATTACCAATTCAGCACAACCAGTCGTGCTATTAACAAACAATATTTTGGTCCAGGTCTCACCCCCATTATTGGATCGATACACCCCTCTTTCATTGCTAGAACCCCAGATACTGCCCATTGCAGCGGCCCAAATTTGTTGGTTATTGTGTGGATTGATGATGATTCTATGCAGGGTTTTTGTTCCCTCTAGACCCATACATTTCCATGTTTTACCAGCATCGATACTGCGGTATATCCCTTTCCCACTGTTGTGGCTATTTCTGGGATTTCCCTCACCCGTTCCAACCCAAACTATCGATGCATTGGTAGGGTCTACGGCAACAGAACCGATACTTTGTACATCCATATCATCAAAAATAGGTGACCATGCTATACCCCCATTCAAGCTTTTCCAAACCCCCCCACTGGCAGTACCTGCATAAATGATATTGCGATTAATAGACCCCAATGCACCGTATCGAGGCATTGCAAGAGAAGTGATTCTTCCACTCATTGCAGCTGGACCTATATTTCGTTTGGGGATAAGCGCCATCAGTTGAAACAAAGTTTGTTGCTTGTTTATATTGACCAAAATCGGTTCTTTAGATTCGGCCGTTTTCAAAGGAGAAGCCAAAGGCGTTTTATTCACAGATTTGTTTTTATGGGTAGAATCAATTTTCCCCCAAGAACCGTCCTGGGAACATAGGGATTGAATACCCAAAACACCAACAAAGCAAAATGCAGCAACCGTAAAAACTATATACCGCGTAAGAAATATACGACAAAAACTACCAAGATTGCGTCTTGGGGTCGAACCCTTTATATTTTGAATCCCATTATAATTTCTTCTCATTTATCGAAATTACGTCTTTTAGATAGCCTGAACAAATTGTAAAGGTTGTTAGTGGGCCATAAAAATAATTGAACCAGAATTTTCAGCCACCATAGAACCCATCGCTTACCAATCCAAACTACTTATTAACCCTGATTATACTGAATTTTGAGCAAACAATAAAAGCCAATGAATGTTAAGTAAACTACCTTTGCAAATCCCAACAGAAAGAATATATGTTTAAAGGACAACTTATTGGATTCCTATTTTTTTCACTCTTCTTTTTTGCAATAGATTGTTATGTTTGGCAAGGTGTAAAAACCTTGATTTTTAATTGGCCAACCCGTTCTAAAAGCATTCTAAAATTTGTGTATTGGGGTTATGCGGTTGCCGTTTTCATTTTTTTTATGCTGTATCGTTTTCAATGTATTTCGCCTGCTCCTCAAACGATAAAATTAATTTCGAGTATCGTTTTTGCGATAGTAATCGCCAAATTATGCTGGATTTTTTTCTTGCTTTTGGATGATATCATCCGTCTGTTTCGATGGGTTTTTCAATACTTTTTCTCTCCTATCGAAACTGCATTAGAAAAACCTCCCGGAATCAGCAGACTTAAATTTCTGCATTATACAGGATTGGGAATTGGGATGGCTTTTATTGGAACTGCGATTTGGGGCATAGTGAAGGGTGCCCATAACTATACAATACACCGCAAAAAATTGCCCCTGACGGGTTTGCCTGATGTATTCAAAGGACTTAAAATTGTACAAATTTCCGACATCCATTCGGGAAGTTTTTGGGATAAAGAAGCGGTTAAACGCGGGGTGCAGTTGATACAAGAGCAACAAGCTGATATCATTTTCTTTACTGGAGATTTGGTTAATGATCGCTCCGATGAAATTGTTCCTTGGATGGATGTATTTTCTCAAATACAGGCTCCAATGGGTGTATTTAGTATTCTCGGTAACCACGACTATGGCGATTATGTGACATGGCCAAGCCCAGAAGCCAAAACAAAAAATCTCGATGATTTGATAGGGTATCACAAAAAATTGGGATGGGACATCCTACTTGATGAACACCGGGTTATTGAGAAAGAAGGCGAAAAACTATGTATAGTAGGCGTTCAAAATTGGAGCACTAAAGCAAGATTTCCAAAATATGGAAACCTTGAAAAAGCCCTAACATTGGCTCCCAAAAATACGGTTACATTGTTGTTGAGCCATGATCCTTCCCATTGGCGTGAACAAGTATTGCGGAAGCAAAAAAATATCGCTGCAACCTTCTCTGGCCATACCCATGGCATGCAATTTGGCATCGATACCAAATTTTATCGCTGGAGTCCTGTGAAGTTAATTTACAAAGAATGGATGGATCTGTATACTGAAAATAATCAGCACCTTTATGTAAACCGCGGTTTTGGTTATCTGGGATATCCCGGTCGCATGGGTATTTTTCCAGAAATTACTGTATTTGAACTGGCCTAATGATTGGCGATTTGCCATAATTATGTCACATATCCCCGTTCCCATTGCTTTGTAAACTACTGCCATTATGTTTGTAGACGGAAAACCCAATTACGCGTAGAAACTCCCCACAACGAATCACTTTTAAGTTCCACTTTGTTCACTGCCTCCCATAACTCCGCCAATAAAAAAGGGAAAAACACTGAATCCCACTGATGATACTAAGATCTTCTACACTGCTTAATTCAAGAATTTATTTACTGTTTCTCATCTTGTTCATGGGCGGAGTAAAATTGTCCTTTGCCCAACCAGAACTGAGCAGTTGGATACTAAATCCCGGAACAGCCAAAGGGTATGCAGGCATTCTGTCTAATGTTCAAAAAGTACAATACTCTGACAATTTTATATATATCACTGCGGCATGTATCCCCGGTTATGATATCGGCCCTTGGAAAGGCAACCCGAATACCCCTGCGAATCAAAATTTTCAATTTAAAATCACCCGTAAACCAGTCGTAAATTTAGGGAATCCAACAGCCATTGGAGGTGGTCATATTGGCGTATTTAGCAACGGCGTAAGTATTTTTAATGCTTCAGATGCGCAAAGCTATTTAAACCAAAAAGTGTGGAACCGAAACGCTTATTATTGGGAAGGTCCAAGTTTTGACACCTGCCTTGGACATCCGGCGCCAAATGGAGAATACCACCACCACGTGAGCCCAAAATGTTTATACAACCATAACGATACCATGCACCATAGTCCAATCATCGGATATGCATTTGACGGCTTTCCAATATATGGTGCCTGTGCATATGCCAAAACAAATGGCCAAGGAGCCATCAGATTGATGCGTAGTAGCTTCAAACTCAAATCCATGGTCACAAGAACCAATGGTCCTGCAATTGGTCCAAGCTACCCTTTGGGATGTTATATGGAAGATTATGAATTTGTAGATGGATCCGGAGATTTGGATAAACGCAACGGACGATTCTGCATAACCCCAGATTACCCCAATGGAATTTATTGCTATTTTGCGACCCTTGATGAAAAGCACATTCCTTCATTTCCCTATGTCCCATACACCAGTTATTACGGGATGGTAACCGCGGGAAATATGGGTCCAGGAAGCGGACACAATAGCCCCACTGAAACCGTTACAACCTATACTGGTTCTACCTCAGTGATAGAAAAACCCAATGAGACTGTGCTCCACATATGGCCAAATCCCAGTAGTACGGGCTGGGTCATTGGGGGATTGTCTGCGAAAACGCATTCAAGGGTATTTTGTACGATTAACAATGCCCAAGGACAAAAGGTTTACCATACAGACATTGCTTTTGATCCCCTAAATCCAACTATTCACATCCCTGTTTTGCAGATGGGTATATACTGGATTGAAGTATGCGATGAAAAAGACCTTGTGTTTCGGTCTAGAATTGTGGCGGATTAAATGATTTAAAAGCACTCGATCGAGGACTGGCTGGGTTTAATTGTTTTGTTCCTCTGGAACAGGGCTGGGTTTAGAAATACCTTTGCTTGGCGCGTTTTGGAGTTACCTCTTTCAACACAAGGCATGGTTGCCCAAAAACAAACCATCCTATTCTACCCCAAAACATGGGCTTCCACTACCTGGATTGAACCCATATGGTGGCTGAGGATGGGGCCCTGAAACAGATGATTCACAATTGCGTTGGGATTTGTCTATTGCCAGCCTGTCCAAGGAGGAGTTTCTTCACTTTGCAATTAAATCACTCTACCCACATCATTTTTTGGTGATACATTTTCCCTGTGCTTAATTGAATTACAAAATAATATACCCCTGGAGATTGCGGGATATACTCTAGGATATTACCCCTGAACAACCTCTTTCCATCGGCACTAAAAACCTGGCTAATGCCATCCATCAACATTGTATTGTGCAAAAATGGCTTGTGTAATTTCCATTCCCATTGCTTTCCACTCCAAAAGAGATAATCATCTGCTACAAAAGAAAATGCCTGCGGGTCGACAGAAGTAACATTGGCACTAAGAGACAAATCCATCGAGAATTTTGCCCAAACTGGATAATGGTCTGACGTATTGTAACGGTAACTGGCTATATAGCTGTCACCAACCATAATACCACTTTGCTTTGGCAAATAATTTTGCTTTATGGCTTTGGATACACATATATGGTCTATCATTTCTGAATAAGCAGCCGTGCTTTTTTGTTTTTCAAGACTCAGACGATAACTTGGAAACAGGTAATCCGAATCATTGCGCCACACCAAAAAAGGACTTTCTTTTCCCGAAACAATCGAAACATCCAAATCATCATTCCAATCACCCATTATAAATCCTTTCAGCCCCTTTTTGGAATCGGTGTAGTTTTTGAGTTCTTCTGCGGCTTTTTGCCTGCGATTGTAGGCACTTATCTTTTCAGAATTACTGCCCGTATTGGCTTTTAAATGAATAACCCAAAAGTACAAGGTATCTTTTTTCTTTCCCCATTGGCTTTCCAATGCCACCTCCAACGGAAAACGACCACCCGCAAATTCATAATCAAACGCCAACAATATTGATTTGCTGTACAAGAGACGGAACATCGACTTGCGGTATAAAAGGGCTGTTTTCTGGGATTGGGAATAGGAAGTAATTACAGCACCATACTCGGGTAATTTTTTTTGGAGCATTTGCCAATAACCCGGATTCGATATCTCGCAAAGAGAATAAATATCCATTTGCATTTCCAATAGGACATTGCTGGCATTTTTGAGTTGGACTGCCTCGTTATTCGGCCCATTAAGGCTATCACCAAACCACTCAATATTCCATTGTGCAATATCCAGTGTGGTGTCAGACCCAATTTTAGGGACCTGGGCAAACAGCAGATTTACAAGAATACCGTAGCCCATGAACAGCATAAAAATCCTTCTCACAATACAAAGATACCTGCTTTATCCAAAGAGTATATTAATACCGGTAAGGGACTTGAGAGAACTGCAGTGCGAATCATAAACGATTTATCCGGAATCCGTTGGTCTACACCCAAACCAGACGAGTTGGCGATACAACTATTGCGTACTTAATTGAAAACGGGGTTAAGATTTGAGATGATTGGGCCGGTAATATTCTGGGTATTTGGGGTGTATTGTGGGTTTAGGCGACCCAATTAATTTCTTCGATCAAAACCCCAATTGAGTTTACTGCGAAGCGTATCAAGAAAATGAATATTCGATAAGCGCATCAGATAAAAATCATGATCGGCTTTGCGAATGGCCAAATTGACTCCACCAGATATACTTTTGCTTCTCGAATCTAAACTGGCTAGATAACTCATTTCATGGCCTTCAATTTCAAAACTCAAGATATTGTCATCCTTAATAATAATGGGTCTTACATTGAGATTATGGGGTGCAATGGGAGTGATCACAAAGCTATCACTCTTGGGAAAAACAATTGGTCCTCCACAACTGAGCGAATAACCGGTACTTCCAGTTGGGGTGGCAATAATTAATCCATTGCTCCAATAACTGTTTAAAAACTCGCCATTTAAAAAGGTGTGAACCACAATCATATTCGATGTTTCATTTTTGTGTATCACAAAGTCGTTGAGTGCAAAATTATAATCAAATAGGGGTTGGGAGGATTCTAGGTGGAGTAAACTCCTTTTCTCAAGGGTGTAATTTCCTTTTTCAATGTCCTCAATCGAATGACGCAAATTCTCCAATTGAACGTCTGCCAAAAACCCCAATCGGCCTGTATTAAGTGCCAAAATTGGTAGGCCAGAATCGCGAACGAAACTAAGTGTATCTAGTATTGTTCCATCTCCACCCACACAAATTAATACGTCTGGAATCACATCCCCCATAGAAAAAGATGAAAAAACTTCTATTTTATGCCCCGATGCTATATAGGGTTGGGCAAAAGGCAACAAAGCAGCAGGCAAGGAGATTTCGTGGCCCATTTCTCCCAAAACTGAGAGCAATTCGGCCAATCCTTCTCGGTGCTTGGTGTCTTTAAGTGTTTTAGCATAGACCGCAATTTTCATATTTTTACCCGCAATTTTACATCTATATCCAAAACAAAGATACTCTGGTTTTCCATCCACATACGCATACATTTTGTATACGCGTATATAGGGGACTTAAAAAATGATGACTCACTTTTGGCCGAAGAAGTTTGATTATTCCCGATTTTGTTGGCCGAAGTTTTTTATTAACGCCGATCAAAGACACGAAAATCAAATGAAAAATTGTGTTTGTCATCGGCAATATGGTGTTGATGATAGGTTTCTTTCCAATCTTGGGGACTCCAGGGTGGGAAATGGGTGTCGGCCTGCGGAAAATTTCCTTTTACTTGTGTAATATAGAGCCTGTTTGTAAAGTCTAGCGCTTGTTTGTAGATTTCACCTCCCCCTATAATCATTATTTCGGGGAATATTGATGGGGAATATCCCTTTATTGGAGAATTTGCCATGACTTCATCACCCTGACCTGAAATGTGCTTGGGGTCGATCGTAGGGATTTGATGAATGTTTTTATTGCTATTTTTCAGCGAGATTGCGCTGCTTTCCGTTGGCTTGATTCCAGGGCTATCCGAAGGTGTATTTGTCTGTAAACGTAAGATAGACGCCTTTGCCATGGCCAAGGCGGA
The DNA here is from genome assembly GCA_002737705.1 of Flavobacteriales bacterium. Lineage (GTDB taxonomy): Bacteria > Bacteroidota > Bacteroidia > NS11-12g > UBA955 > UBA955. The sequence goes on along the minus strand of NSIM01000001.1, from coordinate 73,924 downwards.
GTCCCAATTTTCTGCTATTTCAAACCCAGGCAAGACTGACAGTGCCGATGTTAATACAATATTTGTTCTGTTTTTTAAAGGTTTTCCAAGGCTCTCCATGGTTTTTCTCCCCATGATTAAAGGCTTGCCTTTTGTATGCTGAATAAACCAGGAAAAATCATCTGGCAAGTGCCACAATAGGGCATTGTTTGCCCCCAATTCCAAATTGACCCCCAAGGCCGCGATAATCGAGATTCGCATGGGTCAAATATACAAATTCGCATTCCCGAACACAATTAGAAGCAAAACATTGCCTATCAAGGCAAAATTCAACACTTCTGAACCCAAACCTTAGTAGCTTGTGTATCTTTGCCGCCTTGTGAGCAGAATTGTAGCCATAGTAGGTCGACCGAATGTAGGAAAAAGTACCCTTTTTAATCGATTAACAGGGGAGTTTAAAGCAATTGTTGATGATTACAGCGGTGTGACCAGAGACAGACACTATGGTTATTCAGATTGGAATGGCATCGATTTTACCGTTATTGATACCGGAGGATTTGTTCCCCAAAGCAATGATACATTCGAAGCGGCCATCCGTGAACAAGTGCATATAGCCATAGAAGAAGCCGCAGTATTGATCTTTGTTGTCGATGTTCAAACAGACGTAAATCCCCTTGACGAAGAGTTTGCACACATATTGCGCAAAAGCAAAAAACCTGTGGTATTAACAGTGAATAAGGTAGACAACGACCGCCTGCGATTGGAAACTTCCGTTTTTTATTCTTTGGGGTTTGACCATTTCCACGAAATATCTGCCGCTAATGGGGGTGGAACAGGTGATTTATTAGATGAAGTTGTAGAATTCCTAAGAGATGAGAAACCAGACGAAGACCATATCGAGGATCTCCCACGGATCGCCATTGTAGGTCGACCCAATGTAGGAAAAAGTAGTTTGATCAATGCCCTTCTCGGTGTAGACCGAAATATTGTAACAACCATTGCCGGAACCACCCGCGACAGTATTGATACAAAATACAAGGCCTATGGAAAAGAATTTATATTGATAGACACGGCAGGAATTCGCAGAAAGAGTAAAGTGAGTGAAAATATAGAATTTTACTCGGTTATGCGCAGTTTGCGTGCCCTTGAGAATGCCGATGTTGTAGTTCTGGTTTTAGATGCAAGCCTGGGAATGGAATCTCAAGACCTTAATCTTTTCTGGATGGCACACCGGCAAGGCAAAGGACTTGCCATTTTGGTAAATAAATGGGACCTGGTAGAAAAAGAGAGCAATACCCATTTGGCCTATTCCGAAGAAATTAAAAAAATTATAGCTCCGTTTGTTGACGTTCCAATCATGTATGTATCGGCACTCACAAAACAACGGGTATTTCAGGGCATGGAAACGATCTTAAAGGTCTATGAAAACCTCAGTTTGAAAATTCCAACCCGTGCCTTGAATGATTTCTTGTTACCCCTGATGGAAAGCAGCCCGCCTCCGAGTAAAAAAGGCAAATTCATCAAAATAAAATATGTAACACAACTACCCAGTAAGCGTGTTGCCTTTGCCTTATTCTGCAATCTTCCCCAATATGTAGCAGAAAGCTATACCCGTTTTTTGGAAAATAAAATGAGGGAAAAATTCAACCTGACGGGCATCCCCATCAGTTTGTTTTATCGCAAGAAATAATACAATTGATATCTGCTCCAATCATGGACGCACAAAAAAAAATCGATATCCGCGATCTTGATTTGTCATCTTTAACAGATGTGCTGAAAAGCATGGGTGAATCAGCCTATCGTGCCAAGCAAATTTTCCAATGGCTTTGGCAGAAAGGCGCACGTAATTTTGAGGAAATGACAAACCTCTCCAAACCATTGAGGGCGAAACTTGTGGCAGAATTTAATTTTCATATTTCAACGATACACACAGCCCAATTTTCGAAAGATGGCACCATTAAGGTGGCATTTGAATTATACGATGGCAATAAAATTGAGGGCGTGCTAATACCAACCCACAGCCGAACCACCGCTTGTGTAAGCTCTCAAGTTGGTTGTTCCTTGGATTGCAAATTTTGTGCTACCGGATACCTCAAGCGCCAAAGAAACCTAAGCTGTGCCGAAATATTTGACCAGGTTTGGCTTATCAATGAACTGGCCGAAAAACACTATGGAAAAAGGCTCGACAATATTGTCTATATGGGCATGGGAGAACCCCTGCTTAATTATGCCAATGTAGTGCGCAGTGTGCTCATTATTAGCGCAGCAGAAGGCTTGGGGATGAGTCCTCAACGAATAACAATTTCTACTGCAGGCATCGCCAAAATGATTCAAAAACTGGCCGATGATGGGATTAAAACCAATCTTGCATTAAGCCTTCACTCAGCAAATAACAAAAAACGATCGGCGATTATGCCAATCAATGAAAGCAACACTCTGGAAATGCTGGCAGAATCACTGGCCTACTGGTATGAAAAAACAGGCATCCGACCCACACTTGAATACACGGTAATCGAAGGGGTTAACGATGGATTAGAAGAGGAAAAAGAACTCGTTATTTTTGCCCGCAAGTTTCCTTCAAAAATAAATCTCATCGAATACAATCCGATTTCCTTAGCCAACTATCAGCCCACGAATCGTTTGGATGCATTTGCCGCAGGCCTAGAAAAACAAAAACTTATCGTACATATTCGCAGAAGCAGGGGAAAAGACATCGATGCAGCCTGTGGTCAATTGGCAAACCAACTCGCTCAATAAGAAGCAACAAATACAACACTCACTGAAACAATTACCCATTCTTTAAGAAATTTCTATGGTGGGAATCTTCATATAATCTCTCTCTTGGCAAGTTTTTGAAATACTCCCAAGTAATACGCAATCCCTCTTCTCTTCCTATTTTGGGCTCCCAGTCTAGTATTTTTTTTGCCTTTTCAATATTGGGTTGTCGCTGCTTAGGATCATCTACTGGCAAAGACTTGTAAATTACTTTTTGATGGGTTTGGGTAAGTTTGATTATTTCCTCAGCAAATTGCGAAATTGAAATTTCATTGGGATTTCCAATATTGATTGGATCTGAACAATTGCTCAACAACAAACGACAGATGCCCTCTATCAAATCATCAACAAAGCAGAAGCTACGGGTTTGACTACCATCGCCAAAAATACTCAAATCATCGCCCCGAAGTGCTTGCCCCATAAAGGCAGGCAAAACACGGCCATCATTTAATCTCATCCTCGGACCATAGGTATTAAAAATACGAATGATTCGGGTTTCCAGACCATGAAACGTGTGGTACGCCATGGTAATGGCTTCTTGAAATCGCTTGGCTTCATCGTATACACCCCTGGGACCAACAGGATTTACATTCCCCCAATAATCTTCAGTTTGTGGATGCACCGTGGGATCTCCGTATACCTCAGAGGTACTTGCTACCAAAATACGCGCCTTCTTGGCCAGTGCCAATCCCAATAAATTATGGGTTCCCAAAGAACCCACTTTCAAGGTTTGAATTGGTATTTTAAGATAATCAATAGGACTGGCTGGAGAGGCAAAGTGAAGAATATATTTCAAATCACCCGCAACATGTACAAATTGACTTACATCATGGTTGAGAAATTCAAATTGTTCCAAAGCAAACAAGTGCTCAATATTGCGCAAATCTCCCGTAATAAGATTGTCCATTCCAAGAACATGGTATCCATCTTTAATAAAACGATCACACAAATGACTGCCCAAAAATCCGGCAGCACCGGTGATTAATACCCTGTCTCTTTTCATTTAATATCCTGGCGGCCTATACTGTAATACGTAAATCCCTGTTTGCGCATTTGATCTAAATCAAAAAGATTTCGTCCATCGAAGATAACTTTTTCTTTCAAGTGACTTGCCATCATGGAAAAATCGGGGTTTCGAAATTCTGACCATTCGGTGGCAATTACCAAAAAATCAGATCCTTCCAAAGCGCTGCTTGCTTTATCACAGAACCGAATTTTATCTCCTAAAACATGTTTCACATTTTCCATTGCTTCGGGATCATAGCACTGGATAGATGCACCCCGTTCCAATAAAGCAGCAATCATTTCCAAGGCAGGTGCCTCTCGAATATCGTCGGTATTGGGTTTGAACGCCAATCCCCAAACAGCGATCGTCTTGCCTTTAATGTCTCCAAAATGCCCTGTGATTTTGGGTATTAATGCCATTTTTTGTCTGGCATTAACGCCCTCAACGGCTTTCAAAATCTTAAAATCGTAGTTTACTTGGTCTGCGCTGTATACCAAGGCCTGAACATCTTTAGGGAAACAACTTCCACCATAGCCAATACCCGGAAATAAAAAACGCTTTCCAATGCGTTCATCGCTGCCTATCCCCTTGCGAACCATATCTACATCGGCTCCCAACAATTCACACATTTGGGCAATCTCATTCATAAAAGATATTTTGGTCGCCAAAAAACTATTCGCCGCGTATTTGGTCAGTTCGGCGCTTCGGGTATCCATGTGAATAACTGGATTTCCCTGACGTACATAGGGAGCATAAAGTTCATCCATTACTTCAAAAGCCCGTTGGCTTTGGGCTCCAATAACTACCCGATCGGGTTTCATAAAATCATCCACCGCAACACCCTCACGTAAAAACTCTGGATTGCTTACTACATCAAATTCCCCTGAATAATTGGCAGCAATGGCGGCATATACCTTGTCGGCAGTACCAACCGGAACCGTGCTTTTATCAACAATAACCTTATAGCCTGTCATTGTTTTACCCAATTGGTCGGCTACGCCCAATACGTATTTCAAATCAGCTGACCCGCCTTCGCCAGGGGGTGTTGGCAAAGCCAAAAAAATCACCTGTGCATCTGCCACTGCCTCACCAAGATTGGTGGTAAAAGACAAACGACCTTCTTTCAAATTGCGCTTAAACAATATGTCTAAACCAGGCTCAAAAATGGTGATTTTACCCGCCCTGAGCGTATCAATTTTTTGTTGATCAATGTCAACACACATTACACGGTTGCCTGTTTCTGCAAAACACGTTCCGCTAACCAAACCGACATAACCGGTACCTATGACTGCAACATTCATTTCTTTATTGTGATTGTTCTAAATACTCTTGGATTGTTTTTATTATTTTATCTTGATGACTTTCCTGCAGTTCTGGACATATTGGCAAGCTAAGAACCCGATTACAAAGGTCATCTGTAATGGGCAAATCAACATGTTGGGCATAGGCTTTTTGTTTGTGCAATGGTATCGGATAATAGACCATACTTGGAATCTCATTGTTGCCCAAATACGCTTTCAATGATTCACGAAGCGCATGGCTTTCACAAATGAGGGTGTATTGATGATACACGTGGCTGCTTTCAGCGTTTTTCTCGGGTATCGCAATTCTAGAACAATTCTTCAATGCCAAATTATAGCGTTTTGCCACTGCATTCCTGGATTGTTCAAATTCGAATAGATGGGGCAATTTGGCCAATAATATTGATGCTTGCAGTGTATCTAGTCTAGAATTTAAACCGACAATATCGTGTTGGTACTTCACTTTTTGGCCATGATTGGCCAACATTCTCAATTTTGAAGCAAGGGCATCATCTTGGGTAAAAATCGCTCCACCATCTCCAAAACAACCTAGGTTTTTACTTGGGAAAAAAGAAGTGGTGCCGATATGCCCGATGGTTCCAGCAAACCCATGCTCCCCATTAAAACAATACTGCGATCCCATGGATTGGGCAGTGTCTTCAACCACAAATAAATTGTGTTGGTGTGCCAATTCCATGATAGCCCCCATCGATGCCATCTGTCCGAATAAATGCACCGGGGCAATGGCTCTGGTATTGGGGGTAATGGCATTTTTAATGGCCCCTAAATCCACCAAAAAAGTAACGGGATTTACTTCAACAAAAACGGGCTTCAGCCCCAATAAAAGCAAAACTTCTGCCAAGGCTGCATAGGAAAAGGAAGGGGTTATTACCTCAGATCCCTGGGGCAATTCCAAAGCCATAAAAGCCAATTGCAAGGCATCGGTTCCATTGGCACATCCAATAACATGCCTTACATTATAACGCAGTGCCAAGGCCCTTTCAAGTTCTGCAACCTGTGGGCCGTAAATGAATGCTCCGTCTCTCATTACAGCCAATACATTTTCATCAATATCAGATTGGTAGCGAACATATTGCGCCTGAAGATCAACCATTTTAATCCCTGTCATGACCCTGTCAATTTTGCTGTCATTGCCCTTTCAAAATTACTCTTTTTATGGGCGGATGATGCGATTATTGTTTTTGACGCTGCCTCACCACTTCGTAGGCAATAACGCCTGTTGCTACAGAAACATTCAAAGAGCCAACGCCATTAGGCGACAAGGGAATTTTGACGTGTGCATCACACAGTTTCCATGTATCAGGGCTCAAGCCAGTTTCTTCATCACCCAAGATCAATGCAATGGGACCCGACAAATCAGCATCAAATACATTCTCTACCGATTTTTCGGTTGCCCCCACAATTTTCAATCCGCTATTTTTGAGCACTTTAATACTCCCATAAAGAGATTGTGTTCTACATACGGGAATTTTCAACAAGGCCCCTGCAGAAGTTCTAACCGCGTCCGGACTCAAGGGTGCCGATCCCTTTTCGGGAACCAAAATCCCATGAATGCCTGCACAAGCTGCAGTTCGGGCGATAGCGCCAAAATTTCGAACATCGGTAACCCCGTCTAATATCAAAATAAAAGGGTCCTCTCCGGCTTCAAATGCACCAGCAACCACGGCGTCTAGATTCGCAAAGTCAACAGCACTTACAGATATTACAACCCCTTGGTGATTCCCCCTCACCAAACTGTTTAATTTGGCCATGGGAACTTGCTTCCAAATAATATTCCTTGCCCTAAAGAGGGGAAGTAAGTCTTTCAACTGTCCCTGCAATACACCTTCCTGAAGCCATACCTTGTCGATGGTTCTTCCTGATTGTAAAGCCTCTAAAACCGGGTGTATCCCGTGTACAAAAACGTCTTTCTGCTTAAATTCCATACCCGTTTTTTCCTCTTTTGAGAAACTCTGTTAATAGATTAAATACCCTTACTGAGTTTCGTGAACTCGGCAGCCCAGTCTTTGCGTCCCAGTTGATTGCAACCATCAATGATTCCCTTAAGGGTTTCACGACTCGATTGGACTTCCCTAGCACCAAATGTCTCGTCCTCCCAACGCACAAAATACCTGGCGTATTGTGTACAATCTTTTACGGCCAAATCCAGTGTCTTTTTGGCTGTCTTCGTATCTCCTAATTCTAATAAAACCAATCCATAGTCTGCCTTATACTCCTTGCGCATTGGCATAACATTTTCAGGTATTTCGGTTAAAATATGACCGATTACCTCGATCCCTTTTTTGCGGTATTCAGCAATCTTTTTACCCTCTATTGCCAGAAACGCATCTACCGAAGCATACCCTGGAGGAACAGGAATCCCCCCACTGCCTTTTTCAGCAACAACCCTGGCATATTGATTATAATAACTTATTTTACCTAAATAAGACCGTGCCAACAGACTGGCCATTTGTTGTAAATCTCCTGGGACATAGGCAGCTTTATCGTCTAAAAAGAAATTTTTCTTCTCTTTCATTCCACAATACCGATAATTCTTAACCAAGTTCTTGTACAATTTATCTTCCGCTACCCTTTGGGGTTGACGTTGATTGGATCCACCCCGAATCGGGACGAATTTGTATACCAAACCCTCCAGTTGTAAATAATCGTTTAAATCATAAAAATCATACCCACTTACACTGGTAAAATAAATCGGACGCTTCCATCCTTGTCTTGCGTTCTCGCAAATCAAATCCATTAACACCAAATCCCCCTTGGAAATATAAGAACCCCCTATCGAATATTGTATTTGGTTGACAATTTCTGATGTATCCTTTCCACGAACCAAACCAGACGCAATCACGGCTTTTCGATTTACAGGAAAACTCACTTTTCTGGCCTTGAAATAATTGCGTTCAGCACCCGGATTATTCTCTTCAATAACTTGCTTTACAGCAGAAGCCAAAGAGGTGACTTCGCCATCGGGATCAATAATTTCAATGCCCCCATCAAAACTACCAGTTTGTAAATCTTTCTTGGTTAAAGTAAGTGGAAGCGGCTCTGACGCATATACTTTGTTTAACAACACACTGCTATACCAATCTGTTGGCAATAAACTCTGGTTTATGATGCGAACATCCTTTCGAAATCCTTCCACATTTTGGGCATACCATAAAGGATATGTATCGTTGTCTCCGTTGCAGAATAATACAGCATTTGGCTCTAAACTTCCCAAAAAATTCTTGGCCATGTCAATACCAATTGTACGGCCACTGCGATCGTGGTCATCCCAATTTTGATACCCCATATTGCCTGGAACCAATAATAAAGAAATGACAGTAGCAGCTATTGCAGAAATTTTTCCCATGAATTTTCTGAGTATTTCTGCCAAGGCCAATACGCCAAGTCCAACCCAAATACAGAATGTCTGAAACGATCCTACCAGCGCATAATCTCGCTCTCGTGGTTCGTAAGGAGGTTGATTCATATACACATTAATCAATAATCCCGTGAAAATAAAAAGTGTCATTACCAACCAAAAATCATATTTTTTTGCTTTGAGATGAAAAATCAATCCCAATATACCCAATAAAAGGGGCAAGAAGAAATAGGCATTTTTCCCTTTTTGATTTTTATAAAAATCAGGGAGACCTTTTTGGGGGCCAACAACAAAATAGTCTATGAAAGGTAATCCACTATACCAATTGCCATCAAAACGGGTATTTCCCATTACAGCTTGTTGGTCATTGAATCTACCTACAAAATTCCACATAAAATACCGCAGATACATGTACCGCAATTGGTAATTGAAGAAATAGCGCAAATTGTTGCCAAACGTGGGCTTTTCGTAATTAAGGTATTGCGATTCTTCTTGTTCTTCTGAGGTCATTGCTCGCTGTTGCTGTTGGGCCAAGCCTTGTATTTCATCAATGCTATTTTGCACATCAGACATCCCACCGTACTCCCTAAAACCCCTTGCATCATTGGATTTGTTGCTTTTTCCCATTCTAGGAAATAAGGTCAAATATTCATCTGGATAGGTATAATCGTAATTTTCTCCACCCTCTTCGTACTGGTTTTTTCCCTTAAAATACCTTGTTCCCAATGATTTTGTATCTTCTTCAGGAGCATTAAAATACGGCCCATATACAAGCGGCCGATCACCATATTGTTCGCGGGTAATGTATCCATAAAATTTATAGGGATCTTCTGGATTATTCATATCAATGGCAGGGTTGGCCTTAGAGCGAATGATTACCATCGCATAAGAAGAATACCCAATAATGACGCATAGGGCCGACATGACAACGATATTCCAATTTCTTTTTCCCTTTGAATGGGTATAAAACAAAAGAAATCCTGCCAAAAGCCCAATTAATACAATGGCTGCAATGGTTCCGGAATAAAAAGGCAAACCAAAATCATTGACAAACAATCGATCCATTCTTGCCATCAACCAAGGAATACCGGGATAAATTATTTTCATAACAAAACCCAGGGAGATTGCAGCAGCAACCAATGCCATTATAACCCCATTTGAGGTTATGGTGTTTTTGCGAAAATAATATGCCAAACAAACACAGGGTATTACGAGCATGTTTAACATGTGGTTGCCCAAAGACAATCCAATCATATAGGCAATGAACACGAGCCAACGGTCAGATTTTATGTCTTCAGCCGTTTTCCACCAACGCAAAACTGCCCAAAATGTAAGTGTAGTAAAAAAAGAACTCAAGGCATATACCTCAGACTCTACAGCGCTAAACCAAAAAGTATCGATAAATGTATTGGTTAATGCAGCGACGGTACCTGCACCTAAAACCAACAATGTCTTGAGTTGATTGTCATCAGAAACCATCCTTTCAGCAAAATACGTGGTAATCCAAAAGGTGAACATTACACACCCCGCACTGGCAACAGCACTCACCATATTCATCCAATAGCCAGCATTTTCTGGGGAAGATGCCATCAGAGAAAACAAGCGTCCGATCAATAAAAATAAAGGTGCTCCTGGTGGGTGAACCACTTGAAGTTTGTATGCAGCACTGGCGAATTCACCACAATCCCACAAACTTACACTGGGTTCTAGGGTGAGGGTATAGACGAGAAGGGCGATCGCAAATACGACCCATCCCATGATTCGATTTAAACGGGTGAAAGAAGTCATTGTTCTGTATACAATTATTTTAAGGTTTGATTAATAGGCGAAAATAGTGATTTACATCGCCAAAAGAAAACGTAGTGACGCTTGTTTAACAAAAAAATTTATATACTGAAAGCAAAATCTATTTGGTTGTAGCGGTGATTTTTTGGGCTGCAGTTTGCATTCTGGCAATGGTTGAATCACGACCAATTAGGGTTAACATGTCCCAAATGGGTGGGCCTGTTGCTGCGCCACTTAGGGCCAAGCGAAGAGGCTGCATCATTTCACCTGTTTTAAGTGAACTGGATTCACAGTATTCCTTAAATATTGTTTCGAATGAAGCTGCATCCGCATTTTCGTTTAGCTTCCCAAACGCAAGCGACAACCCCAAGACATTCTGTGCTGTATCTGGCTTCCATTTTTTTCGAATTGCCTCTTCATCGTAAGCCCTGGGTTCGACAAAAAAATAATATCCCTCTTCTATAATTTCCTTTGCAAATTGTACTTTTTCGCGCATCAATAGGATTACTTTCTCAATATACTCTTGTGTTGCCACATATCCTTTTGAATCAATCAAGGGTTTCAATAACCTATACTGCTCTTCTAATGGCTTTGTCTGCAAGTATTGGTGGTTAAACCAAAAGGCCTTTTGTAAATCAAATTTCGCCCCGCTTTTGCTTACCCTTTCTAAACTAAATTCAGCGATCAATTCTTCCATGCTAAACAATTCCTGATTTCCACTTGGATGCCAACCCAACAAAGCCAACATATTGGCTACTGCTTCGGGATAATACCCACTTTCGCTATAACTGCTTATGGTCTCGCCGGTATCTGGATCTTTCCAAGGCAAAGCAAAAACAGGAAATCCCAAACGATCTCCGTCGCGTTTGCTCAGCTTTCCATGACCTTCTGGTTTGAGTAAAAGGGGAAGGTGTGCAAATGCGGGCATCGACTCTTCCCAACCCAAATAGCGGTAAAGCATAACATGAAGCGGTGCGCTGGGCAACCACTCTTCACCGCGAATTACATGGCTAATTTTCATCAGGTAATCATCAACCACATTGGCCAAATGATAGGTCGGCATTCCATCGCTCTTCAACAACACTTTGTCATCCATTGTAGATGTATTTACAAGAACCCAACCACGGATCAGATCAAAAAACCGAAGCTCTTTATTGCGGGGTAATTTGATGCGAATCACATAATTGTCTGCCGCCGCAATTTTGGCTTTTACCTCATCTGCAGGCATGGTTAGTGAATTTCTCATCCCCATGCGACTGACAGAGTCATAGGCTGGTTGCATTTTGCTTGCTTCGAGGCGCTTGCGCATTTGATCCAATTCATCCTCGGTATCAAATGCATAATAGGCCCATCCATTTTCGATCAAATCATAGGCGTATTGCGCATACATGGATTTGCGCTCACTTTGTCGGTATGGGGCATAGGGACCCCCTTGCTCAGGACCCTCGTCAACCACTATCCCAACCCATTTTAAACTATCAATAATATACTGTTCTGCTCCGGGAACAAAACGATTCTGATCCGTATCTTCGATACGCAAAATCAGGGTGCCCGACAATTTTCGGGCCAATAAATAATTATACAACGCCGTTCGAACCCCTCCAATATGCAAGGGGCCAGTTGGGCTTGGGGCAAAACGAACACGAACAGCTTTTTCTATACTCATAAATTCAGTACAAAGTTAACTATCTTTGTTAGATGTCATTGGTCGAACAAGTAAGTGCCGGAATCATGGAAGCGATGAAAGCCAAAAACACAGATCGTTTGCGGGCTTTACGGAGTATAAAAAGCGCTTTTTTATTGCTAAAAAGTGCTGAAGGCGTTGGAGAAGTCACCGATGAGCTTTGCATAAAATCCTTGCAAAAAATGGCCAAACAACGCAAAGACAGTTTGGATATTTACATTGAACAAGGTCGTGAAGACCTGGCTGTTATTGAACATTCCGAACTTGCTATTATCAATGGTTTTCTGCCAACCCAATTGGGACAAGCCGAAATCGAAGCACAGGTAAAACTACTGATAAGTGAAACTGGATCCCTCACTATGAAAGATTTGGGTAAAGTAATGCCCTTGGCTATGAAATCAATGGGTGGACTTGCAGATGGAAAGCTCATCAGTGCAGCGGTAAAAAAACTGTTGTCCTAATATTTGGTTTGCGCATGGTAAACAATACATTCTGCAATTGCTAAAATAGTGGTTGTTGAACGTTTCTATTTTAAAACACAAGGCTAAAACTTGCCAAAAGAAATTATCCTTTGGGTAATTGCATGTCATCTTTTTGTTTTTAACGGCAAAATGAGTGCACAATGGTATGAAGAATTCTCCTGAAAAACCCTTATTTCTTGAATGGATTTCCGTAGGCCGGATTACTTAAAAAAACTGTATCGGTCATTGTGAGAAGAAATGCCTTTAAATCTGTTTTCTGCTCCGCTGATAATTTTAATTGCTGATTACTGTGCGCAGACATCATGGGATTTAAAGTTGCAGACTGGAATTGAACATTGTCGCTATAGTGATTGATGACCTGTTCTAAAGTTGTAAAACGACCGTCGTGCATGTAGGGTCCACTGACAGCGATATTCAGCAAAGTAGGCGTTTTGAACGTGCCTCTATCCATGGCTCGATTTGTTATGCCACCATACCCTTTATCAATAAAATTGGCATCCAACCCATTGTTGGCTATCCCTCCCATATTGGGATTGTTCTGCTGCGCCAAAGCACCACCATGGCAATGAAAACAATCCGCACCCGAAGTCAATCCTGTTGACGCATCAAAATTTACAAGCCCGTTGAACAGTAAAGCACCCCGTTTTTCCGCATTGTTTAACAAGGAGAATTTGCCGGGGAAAAAATCATCATATCGACTATTTTTACTGACCAATGTCATCAAAAATAACTCTAAGGCTTTTGACATATCAAATATGTTTGGTTGACTGCCGAAAGCTTTGTCAAAATACGCAACGTATCGGGGTATTTTTGCCAATTTTTGCGACAATACAGGCAGCGTCATTGCCATTTCATTGTGGGCTTGAATGGGTTCAAATACAAGCTCTCGCAAGGAATTTTGACGGGCGTCCCAGAAAAACTTTTTGCTATAGGCTAAATTAATAAGGCTCGAACTATTCCGGGTCGTTCCAAAACCATAAATACCTGAACTGAACGGTTTAGAATCTGCAAATGCATTCTTTTGTGAATGACAAGATCCGCAAGAAATAGTGCTATCAAAAGACAAAATAGGGTCGTAAAACAACATCCGTCCCAAATAAATACCCTCTACGGTGAAAGGATTGTCAATGGGCAAGGAAGGCATTCCAAATGTTGATTCAGGAAATACATCAGCAGGGTTAACAATTGTTGCCTTAAATTGCGTTTTGGTTCCAGGCAAATCTGGCAAATCTGGATCACGACGGCAACTGACCAAAATGGCAATTGCAGTTAAACCCAACAAAATATTCCTAGACATAAAAACTATTATGGAATACTGGAAAATCTAAATGCATTGTATTTGGTGAGATTTGATAAAAATTTATCCATTAACTGCAATTCTTTCACCCCTTCTGAATGCGAAACTGACCCTTTTTTTAACTCAATCGTATTGAATAACTGATCCACTTGGTATTTCAATAGCACTTTGCTGATGGCTCCATCCACAACGGAAAAGCTTCCCGAAGCATTGGAAACCGAAACAACAAAATTTCGCTTTAAATTGTCACCCGCTGTATGAAAACTCAATCCCTTGCTGTATTTATCTGTTGTGCTGTCTTTATAATTGCCATCAATTGCTTGAAAAATATACCCACCAGACCAACCCCAATGCATACCCGATAGATTTCCGTTCAGAGGATGCTCAGGACCCCACTGATTGGGATTCCCATGATTTATATCGTAATCCAATCCCAAGGTAAACTGCAATGATTTGTAGTTGCCTTTGGGAATTTCATAATTAAAGCGGGTACGTCCTTGTTTGAAATCAATCCACTGATATCCATCCCCCAACAAAACCGTTGTTCCATCTTCTTTAATCAACGACAATTTAGAAATGATCATTCCTAAATTGATAAATTGCAAATACTCGGGTTGTGCATTTGACATTTGACTGGGGTTATTTTTATAATAATCCCCCAGAAAAACAATGGGGTTTTTATCCCACATTGCAGAAAAATTTACTTCAACTCCAGTTACAATAGCCTTTTGAGGGGGTTGAGAAATTGGACTTTCACAAGATTGAAATACCAAAAAAAAGAAAAAAACTCCAGCAAAAATTACTTTTTTTGGGGTTGTTGTGAACAGTGCTTTCATTTTTACAATTTTATAATCTTATACGAATATACAAAGTTATTGTCATTTATTAGTAAAAAATAGGGCCCGCTAGGCCAAGTATCCATCGAAATCGCAAGGCCATTAATTGAAGTTTCCTGACTGCTACCTGACCAAATTTTTTGCCCTACCGCGTCATAAATAACCCCTTCAAAGTTAGAAGGATTGCGCGCAAATATTCTTGCCATGCTGGTCACAGGATTTGGAGAGACAATGAAAGGTTCATTCTGAATCTTATCCATGTTCAACCCCCCTATACTGGCTTTTGCCAGTACCTTTACAAAGGGATCAAAAATCATTGAATCTGCGGAAAAAGACAAGGTGATCTCCTTCTCGGAATGCAAAGAAACAGGCTCCAATACAATCAAAGTATCCAGGCCTCTTCCCTGAATTAACAGTGGCACTTTGCAATTCCAAAACGGAACACTCGAATTTGAAGGGATTTGGTCTACGGTTATTTTCATTTGACTGCCCCGCTGTTGCCAGTGAATTTTTAGATATGGAAAACCCTCTCCATAATACCATTGGGTAAAAAAAGTATCCAATTTGCGTCCACTCGCTTGCTCCATTGATGATTTAAGGGCAGGGGTATACCCAAATCCATACGCACGATCCGATCCATTAAGGTATATTCTACATCCCATAAAAAATGCCGAATCGCCAATTTTGTCTCGCAACATGTGCAATACCCAAGCGCCCTTATTATAGGTAAGTCGTCCGTTAAAAAGGCCCCCCACAGAAAGAGTGTCTTTGGGAAATACACTCCCATTGTCTTTCCCAGTAATATCTCCCCTCATCCCCCTCAAGCGTTGGTAAGAGTCTTCCTTGGATTTTAAATACTCTACGGCAATTGTGTTCAAATACGTTGCAAACCCCTCATTTAACCAAAGGTCTTGCCAACTTCCACAGGTAACCATATCACCAAACCACATATGCGCCACTTCATGTGCCATCAAATCAAATGAAAAATTTACCATAAAACTCATGGTTTGGTGTTCCATCCCGCCGCCCCATGTAAATTGGGCATGTCCATATTTTTCCTTGGCAAAGGGATAGCGCACAAATAGACTGTCAAACAGACGCAATAAGGGCAAAACACCCTTGGTTTCCTGCTTGGCTGTACTCAAAAATTGGGGAAATACATAATTTAAAACCGGCATGGGCTTGCCTCCGCCCGCCCAATAGACAGAATCGGTATATTCGGCATAATTGGTTACGGCGATTGCCACCAAATAAGTTGCAATCGGATAACGGTGCTTCCAAATATAGAGTTGCAATGTATCACTGATAACTTTACTGCGAACAAGCAGCCCATTGGATGCTACCTTCATTCCTGTGTCGGTATAGACCCAAATATCGATGCTGTCAATTTTGTCGTGCAGCGATTGCTTGCAGGGCCACCAATATTGCGCTCCATAGGGCTGGCTAAGAGTGTGAACGATGGGCCCTTTCATATGATTGTCATAGACAAAATAACCAAAACCCCCATTGTTCACTGGATTGCCTTGGTATCGAATACCTATAGAGTCTCTCTCACCCGCCTTCCACCCCTGTTTGTTAAAAACATACATGTAATTACCCGCTCTGCGATACGATAAATTGCCAGCAGCACCGTATACCTGATCAACAAAAAGTTTATCTGATAAATCAAAGCCAACAGAATCGGTAGGGCTTGTTACCGTAAAATGGGCCATTACATCGCCTTTGAAATAGGACCCACGCCTGGGATTAACCCACCATTTGCAACGATAATAGTCAATTAAATATCCATGCTTTACCCCAGAATTACTGCGTCGTTCTAGACGATTTAGCATCTGAATCCGCTCTTTGCAAATCCAGTCTTCTGGTAAATCCTGCGCCACAAGATTGGAGCAGAACAAAATTAATGCTGCCATCGAACTCCAAAACTTCATTTACGCAAAGTTCAGAAAAAAATCTCTAAATCCTATTTGGTTTTCTCAAGTAAAATCAAACCTACCTTTGCTTCGTGAAATTCAAATGGGTCCCCCTATTCTTGATTGTGCTTTTGGGATGTATTTGGGGCAGTTCTTTCTTTTTAATAAAACGTGGTCTGCTTGTTTTCTCTCCAATTCAAGTTGCTGGTCTGAGACTCTTTTTCGCGGGTATTGTTCTCGTTCCCTGGGTATATCGGTACTCGTTAGGATCTAAATCTACCATTATAGATGAACAAACAGGGGCTCAAGAATCCCTTATTAAACCCAAAGATTATCTATTTTTATTTCTAACTGGTTTGCTGGGAAATGCAATCCCTGCTTTTCTGTTTAGCAAGGCAGGACAATTAATTCCCAGTGGTTTGAGCGGAATTCTAAATGCATTTACACCCATTTTTACCCTGATTCTTGGCATACTATTGTATAAGGAAAAAAGCTCTAAGAACGGATTATATGGCGTTTTCGTGGGCATATTGGGAGCTGGATTTTTATTGGTACCCTCTATTCTGGGTCAAAAAGATATGCACCTAAACCTTAGTGGCGTTCTGATGGCATTGATGGCATCTATGCTCTATGGGTATAATATAAATCTGATAAAAATAAAATTGGCGCATATACCACCCATGGCAAAAACTGCATTTCCCTTTTTTTTTATGGCTGTACTGTATGCCTTTGTGTTATGGAAAACGGATGTTTGGGGGAATTTCCAAGCCCACAACAAAGTAACGATTGGAGACTGGTTGGCAGTAAATCAAAAAGCCTTGGGTTGTTTGCTGTTATTGGGGGTGTTGGGTTCGGCTATATCAATGGTTTTATTCAATTATCTCATTGAGCATACTACCGCATTGGTGGCCTCGACCAACACCTTTATTATTCCCATCGTTGCCGTTGCTTGGGGATTACTAGACCATGAAGCGATTCAATGGAACATGGTTATAGGACTTGCACTTTCTTTGGTAGGCGTTTATTTGGTACTGAAAAAGGAGTAGATTCGCATGCCATGGACACACAAAAAATTCTTTCTGCATTTGGCATTGGAGAATATCTATCTTCTGCAAGTACGGGGATAAATTGGATCAATACAAGCCCTGCCAAAACACGAAAAATTCATTCTCCAGTTGATGGCGCTATACTCACAACGGTTCCATTTTCAGACCTTAAAACCTATAATTTCGTTATTGAAACAGCCCAAAAAGCCTTCCTTGAATGGCGGACAATACCAGCACCCAAACGTGGAGAAATTGTTCGGCAAATTGGAAATGCGCTTCGAATAAACAAAGCGAATTTGGGTGCATTGGTAAGTTATGAAATGGGTAAAAGCCTTCAAGAAGGATTGGGTGAAGTGCAAGAAATGATTGATATCTGTGATTTTGCTGTAGGATTAAGCCGTCAGTTACATGGCCTTACCATGCATTCTGAAAGACCCAATCACCGCATGTATGAACAATGGCACCCATTGGGCATAGTCGGCATTATCAGTGCCTTTAACTTTCCTGTTGCGGTTTGGAGTTGGAATGCCATGTTGGCTGTTATCTGTGGAAATGTTTGCGTTTGGAAACCTTCCGAAAAAACACCTGCCAGTGCAGCAGCCGTTCAACACATACTGCAGTCTGTACTGAAAACCCATGGGGTTCCAGAGGGGGTTTTTTGCTTGGTTCAGGGAGACAGCGAAATTGGAGAAGCCATGAGTCACGATATTCGGGTTCCCTTAATAAGTGCAACTGGAAGCACGCGAATGGGAAAACGATTGGCTGAAGTAACGGGTAAACGATTGGGAAAAACCCTATTAGAATTAGGGGGTAACAATGCCATCATCATAACACCCAATGCAAACCTTGATTTAGCCATGCTTGCCATGGTTTTTGGTGCCGTTGGCACAGCGGGACAGCGCTGTACAAGCACACGTCGCTTAATTATTCACCACAGTATTTATGAAACCGTTAAAGAAAAATTGACGCGAGCCTATAGCCAACTTAAAATAGGCAATCCGCTCGATGAAAAAAATCATGTGGGCCCATTAATTGATTCCGATGCCGTTAATATGTATTTAAAAGCCATTGAACAGTTACGCCAAGAGGGAGGCAATGTGCTGTGCGGAAACACAGTATTACAGGGCGATTCGTATAAAAGTGGATGTTATGTATTGCCGACAATCTGTGAGGCACAACCCAATTATAGCATAGTTCAAGATGAGACATTTGCGCCCATACTGTATTTGCTGCGTTATGATTCTCTAGAAGAGGCAATTGAAATACAGAACAATGTGAAACAGGGTTTGTCCAGTGCAATTTTTACAGATTCACTTCAAGAAGCAGAACAATTTTTGGGTTATATGGGTTCGGATTGCGGAATTGCAAATGTCAATATTGGCACATCAGGTGCTGAAATTGGGGGGGCATTTGGTGGTGAAAAAGAAACAGGTGGCGGTAGAGAAAGTGGTTCTGATGCTTGGAAAGCGTATATGCGTCGCCAAACAAATACCATTAATTATGGAGATGATTTACCCCTAGCCCAAGGTATTCAATTTGATTTATAGAGAAATCTACAATTTTACATTTCGGAGCAAACGCGCATTTTGGGGAAACATTTTTCGGAATACGCTATGCGCATTCTGGATTTCAGACCCCAACCAAACCCCGATATACCAACTACCCAAAAAAGGATTACAACGGTTTCGGACATTTCATCTGTGTAACGGGTATTAAAATTGTTGTCCAATGGTGAAATGGATTTGGGTGGGTTTTCCACTTCGTGGAACCAGGGCATAATCAAATCCATAAGCCCAATCCAATCCTATTAATCCAAACATTGGCATAAACAATCGAATCCCTACTCCAGCAGCCCTTTTCAATTGAAAAGGATTGTATTTGACAATCGATGACCACGCTTCGCCCGCCTCCAAAAAAGCCAGTGCATAGACGGTAGCTGTTTGTCCTGTCGTAATTGCCTGCCTCAGCTCAATGGTGAATTTATTGAAAATAGGAGCCCCTGTTTCACTACCCATCGCGGTAGCAGAAATGGTGTAATTGTCATACCCCCGCTGAGATATGATATCAGTGGCTGCAATACTATAGCCAAACATTCCGGCTCCACCAACCTGAAACCGCTCGAAAAAGGTTAGTCCCAGTTTGGGATTGTAAGACCCCAGGAATCCCATTCTGACTTTTGTCATCAAAATCAATTTTTTATATATAGGGGTATACCACTCAGCATCAAATTTCCATTTGTGATATTCCGCCCATTTGTATTTTTCGGCAATAGTCAATTTGTCGATATCTTGGTTTCGAACCAAGGACATTGGAGGCGTTGCATTAAGCGAAATTATAAACTGACTACCACCCATAGGAAAAATTATATCGCTCAATGAAGATCTTGTCAAGGAAAGATTTAAGGTTGGATTGTAAGAAATTCCTTTGAATCCTTTGGGAAAGCCATAGAAGCCCCCATCCATATTTTTCATCTGATACTTATTAAAAGCAACACCATAAGACAAACTGAAGAAATCATCTGGCCAATTCAATCTTGAATTACAATTTAATTGAACAATGGAACTCGTAAGTACCTGGTGCAAGGGATCGCTTTTTTGCCTAAAATCAAAACTGTTTACCATATGATTTAAACTAAGGGATAGATTGTTGGCTTTTTTGCCACCAAACCAAGGCTCTCCATAACTAAAATTATAACTTTGAAAATTTGCACCATTGCTTTGGGCCCGCAAACTCAATTTCTGCCCATCTCCGCTGGGGAATTGATTCCATAAATCGCGGTGCAATAATTTTCGACGACTGAAATTATTGAGACTTATTCCAGCAGTACCAATTAAGGATGGGGTATTGTTTATACCTTGATTGAAATTACCCATGTTACCGCCTCCGCCCCAGCCACCAGAAAGTTCTATTTGATCAGAGGGTTTTTCGGTAACTTGATATTCAATGTCTACCGTTCCATCTTCGGCATTGGGTTTGGGATTAACATTCATTTTCTCAGGATCGAACAAGCCCAGGGTTGACAAATCGCGCATCGTTCGCTGAATATCACTTTTTGAGAACACATCTCCAGGCCTAGTGCGGATTTCACGCTGAATTACACGGTCTGATGTCTTTGTGTTTCCTTTCCATTCTACGACACCCACTTTGGTTTGGGGACCTTCCTCCATCCGAATCTCTAAATCAATACTATCATGAAAAATGCCCACTTCAACGGGTATCATTCTAAAAAAGAGATATCCATCATTCATGAACAAACTTTGCACATCATAGCCATTTTTATTGGCAGTTAAATGCTCATCAAGATCGGTCTGATTAAATACATCACCCCGCCTAATTCCCAATATTGTGTCTAGTGTTCCATTGCTGAATTTGATATTTCCTTTCCAATTTATTGAACGATATCGGTATAAATTACCTTCAAATAATTGAATGTGCAATACAATCCGGTTAGCAGAAATCAATTCTATACTATCCCATATAATGCGGGCATCGCGGTATCCCTTCGATAAATAATTATTGATAATGTTTGACTTCTCTTTCTCAAATTTTGATTCAATATATTTTGAGCTGATAAGAATATTCCATTTATGATACCGGCGTATAATCTTTTTTATGCTTTCCCGCAATTGCTTGTCAGAGAAATACGCGTTCCCATCAAACACAATATCCTGAACTTTCACTTTGGAGCCACGGTCAATGATATAATCAAATACTTCAAAGCCCACCTTTGCAACCAGGCTATCTTTCTTGTCTCTTTGGGTTGCTTGCTTTCGCAATACGCTCACTTTAACATTGTAATATCCCTTGTCCTGGTAATAAGCAACAATCTTTTCTTTGCTTCGATTAATAATGTTGGGTGTGATATACGTTCCTTTACTGCCCTTCAAGGCTGTTTCGTCATCCAATTTCTTGGATTGTGCATTGCTTAAATTAACAAATCGATGTCCGTCGATACGAAGCTGTTCCTCTACCCTAAATATCACCACAATCGTACCATCCTCATTGGGTTGAAAATACACCTGAATATCACTATACATTGATTGATCCCATAAATTGGAAAGTGCTTTGGGTATCTCAGCTCCAGGTATCGTTATTTTCTGACCGATTGATAAACCTGAATAAAAAACTGCCTGTGCTTTTTGAATGGGCTTTCCATTTACTTCATACACCAAAATTTTCCGAATGGTATAAGGCGTTGGCTCTACAAAATTATAATGTATGATTGGTAAAATGCTAAAACCACTATCCGAAACCTGACCCGATGAAATAGTCATGTGAATAATGCTGAGTGTGAAAAGTAAATACTGTTTCAAATTTTTATGTGATTTGTTCACTTGTTTTTCCAAATCGGCGCTCACGACCCTGATAATCGATGACTGCCTTATAAAAATCGTCCTTCGTAAAATCAGGCCATAAAACGGGTGTGAAATATATTTCACTGTAGGCAATTTCCCAAAGCAGAAAATTGCTAATTCTTTGCTCTCCACTGGTTCGTATCAATAAATCGGGATCAGGAAACTGGGCGGTATTCATTGCACCATTTAATACAGTTTCATCAATATCAAGGGGATCTAAAATTCCGATTTTGACATCAGAAGCGATTTTTTTTACTGCTTCTAAGATATCCCATCGACCACTATAACTCAAAGCCAAAATCAAGGTTAACTTATTGTTGTTGTCTGTAAGGCGTTTTATTTTTTCTAAAGACTGCTGGCATTTAATCGGAAGTTGTAACAGGTTACCAATGGTTGATACATGTATTTCGTTTTTCATCAGCGTCGGCAATTCGTCCTCTATGGTGCTCACCAATAAAGCCATTAATGCATTGATCTCCTTTTGTGGACGCCTCCAATTCTCAATAGAAAACGCATACAGCGTTAAATATTTAACCCCAAGTTCCACCGCAGATTCAATAACGTCCCTCACCGCCCTTACTCCATTTCGGTGTCCAAACAATCGAATATGACCTTTTTGCCTGGCCCAACGGCCATTTCCATCCATAATGATGGCCACGTGTTGGGGAATACGATTGGAGTCAAAAGAATATGTATTTGGCTTTTCCATCACAGAACTACAAAATTACCTACAAACTTGCGGAGTAAGTCTATATGATAGATTTAAACCAATAAAATAATACCAATCCTTGAGATGTGTATCACCGCGCATAGTGCCTTTGGCCATTTTGGGTCCATTCTCTAATACCTGTGCCTGGCCATATTCTGCAGCGCCGATCCCTTGATCACGCGTCATCGTTGCAAAATCTCCATATTCAGATTTTGTATCATCCAGATAATCTGTAAATATTTTTCTAAATACAGCCTCAAATCCTAGAATCAATGCCCCGGCATTTTTCTTGCTGTTAATCATGGTTTTAATGCCCAGTCCAATCGGTATTGCGGGTTGCAATTGACTGTAAGAACGCTTCTGTTGCTCTGTTCGAATAGATCTCAGGTTGATGTCGTCATTCTCAAGTCTGTAGGGATTAAACCAAAATGCCGAAACACCCAAAAGCAAATATGGCGTTGCTTTCCCATCATTTGTATTGGTTCCAAAAGGATGAAAATTGCATTCTACCATGCTCCCAAACTCATATATTTTGCTTTTAAAAGACAAATTTTGATGGGCTAAACCTTTAACATCTTTAGAGCTACCCTCAATCGATAAAAAAGAAACTTGGTTGCGAAGGGTAAAAAACCGGCTGAAATTGTATTTATGATACACACCTGCCGCGGACTTAAAATGAGGTAAATTGAAGCTTTGACTAAAATCTCCGAAATAATTACTCACTCCCAAAGACAATCCAAATTCATTGTGCCCCGAAAAATATTTCTGTGCCCCCAAAATAGAGGGTGCGCAAAACACCGAACATGCCAAAGCGATTTTTATAAATTTTTTCAATGTTAAAATTGGAAGCAAACTGCTTTACCACCGACAATTTTACGGGTGATGGTAAAGTTTAAAAACATATACCAATCTTTACCCTTCATGGAACCGCGTGGTTCTCCATTAAAAAATTTTTCATAGGGAAGACCGGTCGTAGGATCATTTAACTCGGGTCCACGGTCTTTCATGGCTCCTGCAAGATATCCATTGGCTCCAGCTACAATTTGGTCATCGACAAAATCAATGCTTACATCATCTAGGTAGTCGGTAAATGTTTTGCGCATTCCCAACTCAATACCCCAAGCCCAAAAATCATTAAATTGCTTCTTGAATCCGACACCAATGGGAATACTTAGTTGGGTAAGTAAATACCGTTTCCTTTCATTGTATTTTGTGGTTTCTTGTGCTTCTGTACTCAAAGTCTGTAACTCTATCCATTGATTATCAAACACCTTCAATTGCGCATTGTGTATTGCAACACCCGATGCATCATTGCGACCTTCCAAATATTGAAACTTTGACTTCGGATTGAATTTGTAAAGACCCAGACCTAAAAACAAAAAAGGAGACGAAGGCAATCCACGCGTGGTTTCTTCATATCCAAATATATTCCACTCTGCTATGGCACTAAATTCGACAATATTGCTTTTGAAATTGAGGTTCCTTCGGTTTCTGAATGCATCATCATTGTAATTTTTGTCATTCCCGCTGATCTGTCCAAACACTGCATTGCCTCGAAAAGTCAAAAAATCTGAATAATTAAATCGGCAGATTAATCCACCCATAAGATGGCTCTCGCCTAAAGCAACACTGGGAGATAAATCACCCATATAATTTGATGCGCCGAATGTTAAGCCCGCCTCAATCGGTTTACCATTGAATCTCTTCTTTGCCTGCGCATGAGAAAATGAACTGATTACCAGTGTGAAAACGGCGAAAAATAGTGCGGTTAGGGTTTTCATGAATGCAGTTTGATTATAGCAAATTTATGCGGTAAACCTTGTTTTTCCAAAACAGGGTTATCTTGAAACGAAAATGTACTTAAATTATTCTTGGTTTACTTTTTCGAATCGAAAGAATCAACCAAAAAATAAACCCCCATAGTGATAAAATTTCTAATCCAAGGCAATGCAGAAACAAATGAAAATTGGGTTCTGGGTTTAATGCCAAATTTAAATTCGTAAATGGGATTAAACAAATAATATTGTGCATTTCGAACGGCAAAATTGGAAGCTTTACACACACGTAAAAATCGCTCAATACTAATTCCCGTTGCCCTTATTTCCTGCATAGTCCGAATCCCATTCGCCTGTACACCCAATAATTTGAGTGCCGCAGGATAGAGTTTTCCTGGCAACAAATGGTAATAGGGCAGTCTTGAAGCCCACTTCTGCGGCAATACCTGTTGGTGACCCCCATAAGGCATTTGCCAAGGCGGAAAAGCAAAAAATATCCGGCCTCCTGGTTTTAAAAAACGGTGTAATTGGGGCATAAATTTTTCCTGATTGGGAATGTGTTCAATGACATCCTTTAGGATAATTAAATCAAACAGCACCCCCAAATCTCTGCCGGGTACCACGTCGTAAATATCTTTATTTAAAAACGCAACCCTGCCATCAGCCACTTCCTCTTGCATAAATTCACGTGCAAATTCGAGTCTATTTTCTTCCAATTCAATGCCCTTACATATATAACCCAAATCGGTAAAAGCCTTTAAAACTCCTGCTTCGCCACACCCTATTTCTAATACAGTCATTGCATCAGGGAAAGTCCAATTCGATTGTAAAAAAGGAATTATATGCTTTGAAGTAACCTTCTGGGCCATTTCAAAATACCTGCGCTTATCGCCATGAAATTCATACATATTCTAAAACAGTTTGATTAATTCTATTCAATGGTATTTGTATTTTGACTGTATCGAATACTGCAAAGATGCTTTGATTCTTTTGAAATTGCTATTGCTATGAATTATATCCCGCAGCATACATAGTAGACATATGTATTGAAAGATTTGTTTTGTACTTGCCAATTTCTCACCTTATGAAAAGAGATAAAAACAGAACGCCATTGGGGCCGCATTCAACACAT
Source organism: Flavobacteriales bacterium (assembly GCA_002737705.1). Taxonomy (GTDB): domain Bacteria; phylum Bacteroidota; class Bacteroidia; order NS11-12g; family UBA955; genus UBA955. Next base: position 48,470 of record NSIM01000001.1, on the reverse strand, counting down.
GTGAACCAATCCTTCCATGTTCAACTTCCAGCCAAACCACTGGTAATTTCGGCACTTGAAATGATTTCTGCTGCGGCTGCCGGCCAAAACATATCCCAACTGAAAGGAAATAAGTGCTTGCCTTTGCTTTCAAAAACGAGAATTCTACGATTCTTTAACTAGTGCTTATATTTGAACAATGAAACCAATTCGCGTTCAATATCTGCATACCCCACACAAAAGAAATGCCTTTGGTATATCTCTTCTTCTTTTTTTTATTTTTTCCTTGTGTTCCAGTCGATCAATATTTGCACAAAAGATTAGATTTCCGAAAATCGTCATCCCGAAAGAATTGGCCCTAATTAATAAAAAAACCTTGGACCCGCTCAATCAAACAGATGCAGGTAATGGCATAAAAGAAGCGTTGAAAAAAGGGGTTTCGGCAGGCACCCAATCACTGATGAAACCGGGTGCATTTTATAAAAGTACCGTCTATAAAATTGTATTGCCCGAAGAAGTTCGCGTTCTGGAAAGTAAAATCAGGGACAATATTATTCTCAATGCCGCCATTGGCAAAGAACTTGATAAAACCATAGAAGCAATGAATACTGGTGCTGAAAAATCGATTGAATTTGCATTGCCCATTTTTGTAAATGCCATTGGAAATCTGAGTTTTGCAGATGCCTTGAAGATTCTGAGCGATGGCGATGGTGCAGCAACACGCTATCTTACGCAAAAAACCTCTTCTCAACTAGCCCAAACATTTGAACCCGAAATTAAAAAAGCCTTGGAATCGGTTTCAGTCTATGAATATTGGAACCCGATTGTTCTACTCATCAATAAAAATAAAAAAATCTTGGGCTTGACCCAAGACATTCAACCCAATTTAGAAGCCCATGTCACCCAAAAGGCAATGGATGCTTTATTTGTAGAAGTTGAAAAACAAGAAAATTTGATTCGAAAAGACCCCTTACAACGCAGTACAGAATTGCTAAAGAAAACATTTGATTACGCCGATAAACACCCCTAATTTCCCAGCAAATTGATGAGAAAAATTGGGATTATACTCGGCTTATACCTGTTGTTTTCTACTTCAGGTTTGTTGGCACAATCCGCTTCTTTTAAGAAATATATCAACATACACTATGATGGAACGAATTTTCAAACTGTTCTTGGGCTTTTTGAGCAACAAACTGGGCTGTATTTTCAATACAACAGTGATATCATTCCCACAGGACGTCCCATACATATAGCCTATAAGAATGTCCAAGCACAGCAAGCAATAAAAGACTTTTTACACCAGTATGGCTTAGATTGCAAGCGACTCGACAACTATCTTGTTTTATGCCTTTGGTCTCCCCAAGAGCCCAAAAAACAATTTATATTGTCGGGTCGTGTAAGTCTTGAATCAAGTGGTGAACGCCTGGTCAAGGCAATGATTTACTTGCCCCAACGGAACCAATTTGCGCTTACTGATGAATTTGGAATTTTTCGCCTTGCAATCCCCACAAAAAAAATAGATATCGCAACCGATACTATCTTTATTGTGATTCGGTATGGCGGTTGTACACCATATACTGATACCCTCATCAACAACCGCGACTATTTTTTAAATGCACAACTAAAACCCAGTGTCGAACGCATCGAAACAACCACTGTGATTGTAAAAAATGAATTTCAGGATCGATCGGTAATTCAAGGACAATCCGACCAATTTGGAATAAATTCTGCACGCCAAAAACTTCTTCCAGCGCTCATGGGCGAAAATGACATATTGCGCACCCTGAGTTTCAATCCGGGTGTTGTGACTGGTTCGGAAGGAATGATGGGAATATATGTTAGGGGAGGATCTGGCGACCAAAACTTAGTTCTCTTAGATGAAGCTCCGGTCTTCAATGCTTACCATTTATATGGTATTTTCGGTATTTTTAATGGTGATATTGTTAAGAGTGCACAAATGAATAGGGGGGCTTTTTCGCCAGAATATGGGGGTCGATTGAGCAGTGTGATTTCGGTTCAAAGTATCGATGGGAATGAAAATACATGGTCAAGCCAACTGGGCTTGGGCCTGCTTTCAACCAAGGCGACGGTTCAAGGTCCAATTTGGCGAAAAAGAACGACTGCTGTAATTTCTATTCGGAGGAGTAATTTGGATTTTGTTGCTGAGCCAATCACAAAAATACTGCTCAAAGATAGAAGCAACATCAATACCTACTATTTCTGGGATATAAATGCCAAAATAAATCATAAATTTAGTGAAAAAAGTGCTTTGTCTATATCGTTTTATAGGGGGGGAGACAATGCCTCTTTTATCGAAAACAGGTCTTCCGAAACAATCGAAAACAGGTATTTCCAGTCACGGGAGCAGGGAAATAATTGGGGCAATCAGGTCGGCAGTATTCGATGGAGATATGCGTTTTTAAAACACATCCGTTTTACCTTAAAAGCCTATGTAAGTGATTATGTTTTTGCACAAAAAAATAATTACCAAATTCAGGTTCAATCACGTTTTTTAAGCAAAAAAACCCTTAGTGATTATGCGAATTATTCTTTTAGAAATGGACTGCGCGATATAGATTTTTCTGGAAAAACCGATATCCAAGTAAATAAATTGATGGCCATCCGCTTTGGGGGGGGGTATACCAAACATGTTTTCACCCCTGGAGATAGATCACTTAAAACAAAGATTGACAGCATTGGTAGATTATATTCTTTCAATGACCCCATCATCAATACGCCAGAAATTGGTGGTTTCGTCCAAATTGAATACCACTCTCCTACATTTGGGTATTTGGATATTGGATCGAGGATTGCCTATTTTGGATTGGGTGAAAAACAATATTATTTAAGGCCTGAGCCAAGGCTTACATACAGATACCGCATAAGACCAAACCTTTGGGTTAAAGCCACCGCTTCCAAGAATATTCAATTTTTTCACCAACTCAATAATCTTGCAATGGGTTTGCCTTCTGATCTTTGGGTGCCTTCAAATACAAAATTTGAACCTTCAGAAGCCAGACAAACGTCACTGGGATTTACCTCTTCCCAAAGAAATTTTCAAATAAGCAGTGAAGTGTTTCTAAAAAAGTTTTACCATTTACTTGAGTATAAAGACAACGCTATTTATATTAATTCTGCAGTGAATTGGGAAGAAACACTTACCCAAGGAACTGGTGAAGCCAAGGGCTGGGAATTGCTTATCGAAAAAACAAAAGGCAAACTTAACGGATGGGTATCCTATACACTGATGTGGAATACACGACAATTCTTGGATTTAAACAATGGAAACCCCTTCCCATCTCGCTATGACCGACGGCACAATATTTACCTTGTAGGGACTTATTTACTCTCTAAATCTATCACAATAAGCGGCAGTTGGTCTTACAATTCTGGCTTTGCATATACAGCACCAGAAGGAATTTATCTATCCCCAACATCGCATGACCCCTATGCTGAAATCTATATTTACGGAGAAAGAAACGCATTGAGATCCATTGCGAACCACCGCCTTGACCTTTCTTTCCAATACCGATTTTCAAATGAAAAGTTACGCCAGGAACTCTCTATTGGAATCTATAATTGCTACAATCGAAAAAATCCATTTTTTATAAATGTTGGTTACAATAAGCAAGGTGCTAGGGGTTTTTACCAAATGAGTTTGCTTCCATTCTTACCCCATTTAAACTACCAGATTTTCTTTTGAATATACCCAAAATATACCGCATATTATTCATGGCATTGGCCTGCCAAGGATGTATAACAGAGATTACTCTACCCAATGAGGCTCAGGTATATCTTGGCCCCGTGGTTCATTTGTATATTCAAGCAGATTCTGTGATAGTGGCTGACTGCTCTGAAGTGGCAAGTATTATAGGTACTGTTAAACCCGAAACAGCTGCCCAAATGACCTTGTATACAAAATACAATGGCAAAAAGAATTTTGTCCAATCCATTCCAGGTAGATACCTGTATACCGGTCAACCATTAAAAGCCCGCGATAGTTTTTGGATGGACTATCAGAAAGCCACTATTTCTTTTTCCATTGCGGGCGTAGTGCCCTCTAACATTGCCTTAATTGGAGTAGATAGTTTGCTTAAAACGATTCCAGGGATCGGGTCTACCCAAGCCTATGTGGTCCATTTCAAAGACAGTGCCATCGACAAAAATTACTATCGCTTGGAATCCTACAGACAGGTTAAACGATATATACGCAATACAACTGGCCAAATTGTCGATAGCAGTATACTTTGGGAATTGATGAAAATTGATGGAACAAACCTTCCCTTTTTGCGAAACAATTACAATGTGTATACCGATAAAGAAATTCTTTTTACTGATGAAACGTTTAATGGTGTTCAAAGCAATTTAACATTGTATAATTTACTTCCATTCTCAAACGGATTGAATGAAAAAACACTGGCCGTTAAACTAATTTTAGAAAACCTTAGTTTGCCACTCTACCAGTATTATAACTCAAGGGCTGCCCACCTGTGGCAACAAAAATCCATTACCCAACTACCCATGCCACTGAATGGAAATATTCCCAATGGATATGGGGTCTTAGGCGCGTTTACAAAAGTAGAGTGGATTGTTAATTACTGATATACCTTATCGATAACCGGCATTGATCACTTCCCAGAAAACACCCTGTGGGGTCGACGTGTTGACGCATCAATCTCTGAGATTTTAAGGATGTTCCCGTGGATTATAGTTACTGCTTGGTTATGTGCAATTGATCAGGTGATTGGGTTTCAGAAACAAGTCGCCATGCTTACCAGATGGACAATCACGGAAACACCTTGCGTTCTCTTAGTTAAATATACACGTGACGGTGTTCGCATTGCCGATTCATTCGCGAATACCTATTTCCTGCCCTAAAGTGGCAGTATGGGTAAATCTCCAGAGAATACACTAATTTTCTTCGGGTAACACGTGCAATTCTACTTCCTCAATTCTGGCACCATGCAAAGTTTTTATCGTAAATTCATACCTATAATGGTGGATGATTTCTCCCACTTGGGGAATGCTTTCTGAGCAGAAAATAATATACCCCCCCAAAGTTGTATATTCTCCCTCAGGTATACCAATATTGTATTCCGCATTTAAATAGTCAATCTCAAGTCTTGCCGAAAAAAGAAAATGCTTATCGGAAAATTTGGTTTCAATTCTGTCCTCAACATCAAATTCATCTTCAATTTCACCAACAATTTCTTCCAATATATCTTCGACAGACACCATGCCAGCTGTTCCACCAAATTCATCTACAACGATGGCTATGCTCTTGCGCTCTTGAATGAAATTTCGGAGCATATCATGGGCCTGTAAACCTTCATTGACAATCAAAACAGGCTTTATAATGTCCTTGATGGATTTTGGAGCGTGAAACAAGTCACTGTGGTGAACAAAGCCAATAATATGGTCATTGCTTCCTTCGTAAACAAGTATTTTAGACAAGGCGGTTTGCGCAAATTTTTGACGAAGAATCTCCACGGTGTCATTGCTGTCTACTCCCACCAATGCCGTGCGATGAACCATAAAATCTTTTACTTTGGCATCACTAAAATCCAAGGCATTTCTAAATACTTCAGTATCAATTTCAACCGAAGCACTGTTGCCCGAATTTTCAATAGAAGCAATATAATTGTCTAAATCTACCTTCGAAAAAACAGGGGTATTTTCTGTTATGGCTGTCTTTGTTAAGCGGTTCAACAAAAAAGACGAAATGCCTTTGACAACCATAATTAAGGGCCACATAATACAATGCGCAACACGAAATAACACCACAAAACTAAATAGCAATTTGTCGGCATGCATTTTAAAAAATGTTTTAGGCAAATATTCAGCTACAACCAAAACAATCATGGTACTGGTAAATGCAACCATAAAAAAAAGCAAAAACGCAGAGCCCATCCAAGGAATTCCTTTAAAAGCACTGTTGAGAATCTCACCCATATAAATGCCATAAACAACCAAACCCAAATTGGTCCCTACGAGGACAGTACTGATAAAATCGCTTGGGTTTTTAACATACTTAGAGAGCCATTTTCCTGCATAACTTTTTTCTTTGTTGCGCAGTTCTATTCGCAAACGACTTGCCGACAAAAAAGCTATTTCCATCCCTGAAAAAAAGGCAATAAACAATAAACAAATCAATACCATTAACCAAGAGTTGGGTTCTACTTGAAATAATATAATGGCCGATGGAGGTTCTGACATTTACAACAAAGATACCTTCGAATATATGGCAAAAATTACAAGTTCCAAATTTGATAATGCACGCCACACGTATCTTTGTTGAATGATTTGCGTTGGCATAATTGGAGGCGGACAGTTAGGTATGATGACCATCGAAGCAAAATACCACTCTTTGCCGGTAGAATTTGCTGTATTGGAGGAATCTAAAGATTGCCCGTCTTTCGAATTGGCGAGGCACTTTGTTCAAGGAAAAATAACATCAGACGCGGCGATTCGTGAACTTTCCAAACTCAGTGACGTCCTGACATGGGAAATTGAACATGTAAATGTGGATACCCTCATTGCCCTTCAAAAAGAAGGAAAGTTAATCATTCCCCACCCATCTGTACTTAAGATTATTCAAGACAAGGGAATTCAAAAAGGATTTTTTATATCCAAAGGCATTCCCACGGCAGCCTATATATTGTGCGAAGCCACAGAAATAACCGCAGAAAAATTATACAATTTTCCAGGTGACCTTGTCGTGGTTAAAGCCCGTAAAGGGGGTTATGATGGAAAAGGCGTGGCCATAATTGAAAAATCTAGAGTACAAAAAGAATGCCCGTTTAAAGGGTCTGTATTGATTGAATCTTTTATTGCGGATGCAATGGAAATTGCCATTATTGTGGCCATTGCACAAGATGGTTCGCATGCAGTGTATCCACCCATTGAAATGTATTTTAATCCCATCAGCAATTTGGTGGAATTTTTATTTTCCCCGTCAAGAATTTCACTCGAATTGGAAAAAAAAGCACAGAAAATTGCTTTGCATTGTATTGAAGCATTGCATTCACCAGGCTTATTTGCTGTTGAATTATTTATAACACAAGAGGAAGAAATATTGGTAAATGAAATTGCTCCGCGTCCACACAATAGTGGACACCACACAATTGAAGGATGCGAATGCAGTCAGTTTGAACAATTTATTCGAATATTGGCTGGGGCGCCATTGGGTGATCCAAGGCTTATTCATCCAGCAGCGATGCTTAATATTGTGGGTCCGGCTTCTATTTCTGGACCTTATTTTTTGGAAAATGAACTTGAATTAAATGACAGTCCTGATACCTTCATACACATGTATCGTAAATCAGAAACCCGACCCAACCGAAAATTGGGCCATGCTACGGTGATTGCAACAAGTAGGAAAGAATTGCTGTTAAAAGCAGGAAATTTGAAAAGGAAATTAACCATTATTGCCAAAGACAATTAAACTGTCATAATTTCTTTTTCTTTGGACTCCATCATGTCATCTGTTTTTTTGATACATGAATCGACCAATTTTTGAACACGGTCTTCCCCTTCTTTGATAGCATCTTCACCCAAACCCTCTTTTTCCAATTTTTTTACCCGTTCATTGGTGTCCTTGCGCAAATTCCGGATGCCAATTTTTGAATTTTCTGCTTCTCCCTTGGCTTTTTTAACCAATTCCTTCCGGCGCTCTTCCGTTACGGGAGGAATACTAATGCGAATGAGATCGCCATCATTTTGGGGGGCAAACCCTAAATTGGCATTGATTATTGCCGTCTCTATTGGGCGAATTAGCGTTTTGTCCCAAGGCTGTATGACCAGAGTTCTGGCATCAGGAGTGTTGACGTTTGCAAGTTGAGAAAGGGGTGTGAGTGCCCCGTAATAGTCAATCATGACACTATCTAACATTCCAGGACTGGCTTTTCCGGCACGAATACGAGAAAATTCTAACGCTGTATGGGTAAGGTTTTTTTCCAACTGCTCTTGCAGTTGGCTTATCAATTCATCTAGGGTGCTCATGCTTAAGAATTATATCAAATTTACATTTTAATTTGGTTTAGTGACACTTCAAATTGTTTCAATACGCACGTTCCTTTATGCCTTCTATATAATAAACGTAGGATCTGTTGGCCACTTGGTTCCCACCCGGTGTTGGATAATCTCCTGTAAAATACCAGTCACCTGTATCTCCTGGACAAGCCAGATGAAGATTTTCTACCGTTTGGAAAAGCATATCAAACTCCGCACGCAGGGAATCAGGCTTTAACATCTGGGCTATTTTTTGAGATATTTCCTCTTGGGTTAATGGTTGGTATATATCTTTCACTACACAGCGTTGTCTTGAAGCAGGTTTAAGCAACTCTTCCAAAGCCAATTGGTATACGTCATTCAGTAATTGGGACATCCCCTTCTCTTTCAACAATTCAACAGCGGCGGCAAAAGCGGCAAAATCCCCCATGCGGCTCATATCAATTCCGTAGCAATCGGGGTAACGAATTTGCGGTGCGGAGCTCACCAAAATAATGCGTTTGGGCTCTAGCCGATCTAAAATACTCAAAATACTCTTTTTCAAAGTGGTCCCCCTGACAACACTGTCATCCATAATCACGAGTGTGTCATTCCAACTTTTTACCACTCCATACGTGATATCATACACGTGACCCACCAAATCATCTCGGTCTGAATCGTTGGTGATGAATGTGCGCATTTTTACGTCTTTCACCAAAATCTTTTCACGACGTGGACGCCAGCTCAAAATTTCCTTCACCTTCTCTGGGTTAGAGGCAACATCTATTTTAGACAAGGCGTCGGCCTGTAAATCACGCCGAATCTCATGTATACCATCAATCAATCCATAAAAACTGGTTGCGGCAGTATTGGGAACATAACTAAAAACTGTATTTACCAAATCATTTCCCAGCATGTCCATCACAGGTTTGGCCAACAGTCTTCCAAGCTCTTTTCTTTCATGATAGATAGCCTTATCATTGCCACGACTAAAATAAATGCGTTCAAAACTGCAACTCTTGCGAACAACGGGTTCTGTAATCTGAACCTCTTCTACATGGCCATTTCGACGAACAAGCAAGGCATTGCCCGGTCCGAGCTCATTGATCTGTTCTGGATATAAATTAAACGCCGTTTGAATGGCCGCACGCTCACTTGCAACAACAACAACTTCTTCGTCAATATAATAATGGGAAGGTCTAATACCCGCTGAATCTCTAATAACAAAAGCATCGCCATGTCCCAGCATACCAACCATGTTATAGCCACCATCTAAACTTTTAAAACTGCGTTTGAGAATGTTGATCAGGGATATTTCGTCTTTTATTTTTTCGGTTATTTCTAGATTGGAAAATCCTTGGGCCTTCAAAACAGCAAACATTCTTTGGTTCTCTTCATCAATAAAATGTCCAATCTTTTCTAACATCAATACATTGTCACTGATCTCCTTTGGCTGTTGTCCCAAATCGATTAATGCATTGAATAATTCATCCGTATTGGTTATGTTGTAATTGCCCGCCAACATCAAATTACGGGTCATCCAATTGTTTTGTCTTAAGAATGGATGCATATTCTCTAAGCTATTTCCCCCATAGGTACCATAGCGCAAATGCCCCAATAACATCTCCCCTGCAAAAGGATAGTGTTTTCTTAAATATCCAATATCATCACGGAATTCTTTCGGAATTTCTTTAAGGGCCTCAGCAATTTCTTCAAAAATATCGGCAAGTGCTGTTTTGGTTGCACTTCGTTTGCGTGCCAAATAACGGGATCCATACTCTGGGTGCAATTTAACGACCCCCATTCCAGCTCCATCCTGACCACGATTCAATTGCTTGGTCATTAAATACTGAAGCTTCTCTATCCCATACCAGTATGTTCCATACTTCTTTCTATAAAATTCCAACGGTTTTAACAATCGGATAAAGGCAACACCGCATTCGTGTTTTATAGCGTCACTCATGAAAGTAGTGCTGCGAAGTTACGTGTTTTGATTTGTTGTATTATCCCAATATTAAACAGAAAACTGAAGGGCCATCTTGCCAACGCAAAACACCGGTATCTTTACATACCATAAAAACAAATTCTCGGCTTGAATGCGTTTGTTGTGTATGTCCAAAGAAAAAAATGTATATGGTGGTTATTTTTGGGTAAACTACGGCTGAAATATTTACATTTGTACTGAGGGCTTCACCAGACAATGCTCTTGAGAACCCATTTGTAAAACCCAATAAAAACGATTGCCATGATGGACATTCTAAAGCCTTTTAACCTGCAAACATGGATCGCCGAAAACAGACATTTACTGAAACCCCCGGTATCCAACAAAAACCTCTACCCGGGAGGAACAGATTATATTGTACAAATTGTTGGCGGCCCCAATGCACGCAAAGATTACCATTACAACGAAACCGAAGAACTATTTTATCAACTAGAGGGTACAATTACCGTTCGAACCCAACAAGAGGGAGAATGTGTTGATGTAGAACTTGGTCCTGGTGACATGTTTCTCTTGCCTCCCAAAGTGCCCCATAGGCCAAGCCGTAATGCTGGCAGTATTGGTTTGGTTATTGAAAGGGTTCGCACGGGCAAAGGGTTTACCGACGGATTGTTGTGGTTTTGCGATGCATGCAACCACCCACTTCACAAAGCATTTTTCGAATTGCAAAACATAGAAACCGACTTCCTTTTTCACTTCAATCATTTCTATGATTCAGAAGCGCTGCGCACCTGCAAACAATGCGGTGAAGTGATGCAAAAGCCCTAGTTTTCAGGCTGTAATATACCTATTCTTTTTCCCAGTCGGGCTCGGGATTTGTCTAAAATATATCCTGATGTAAAATCGAGTGCAACGATTTTGTTTTCACGCTTTTTTGCTTGAACCAAGCAGTTTTGGGTTGCCTATCGAGTATTTGATTTGCCAATGAAACTTAAAGATGTAAGAACATTATATTCCAATCACATTTATTTGAACCACTGATTATCAATGAGATAACCATTTAGTACACCACTGGCTACTTCCAAGGTACCGCTGACTTTGACCCTGGAGTGGGAGTAAGCAATTTAACAAGTGCTGGTGGGTCTTTCGATTTTTTCATCTTAAAGCTGAGAGATAACCAATAGTTATGGCTTTAGCAGTGGGGCGCTCACGCGCTATTGCCTTCGCGAATCCAAACACGGGTGTCTTTACCCTGGAATGGAGTAAGCCAGATAATACACAGGTTTTGGTTTACAACAGCATGGGCCAGATAGTGGATTCGCAGCCCATCGTCCAAGGCAACACATCGGTGTTGATTGACTTGAGCTCTAAGGCAGCGGGCATCTACCGCGCGGTGATTTATGGCACAGAAGGAACGGTGACTCGTCCGGTTTGTGTTCGGAAATAGTGGGGACATTTAAAAAACCCAAAAAATAATTATTATAATCCTAAGGCAGCCAATCCCTCTTCAAATGAGTGGGGAGCATACCCGAGAATACGCTGTGCTTTGCCAATATCTAATCCAGTAATGGGCGGACGTTTTGCAGGCTGATTCAGTGTATTGCTATCCACCCCTTTAATGCAATCCATGGAATAGCCGTAAAATTTCGCCACCCGCTCTACCAATTCCATAATACCCATATAATCCTTACCTGCAATATTAAATACACCCTGCGCCCGCTGATCGGCGGCCAAAAAACAACCCATAGCCAAATCCTCTGCAAAGGTGGGTGTCCTATATTGGTCAGTTACCACATTGGCAGTTTTCTGTTGCTTTAAGGTATTATATGCCCACAAGACAATATTGGTCCTGCTCATGTCAGCCACCCTGCCATACACCAATACTGTTCTGATAATACTATAACTATTGGCATTTTCCAATACCTTTTTTTCGCCTTCTAACTTACTCCATCCATAGTAACTCAATGGATTTGCCTCGTCTTGCTCTGAGTACATCGGCTTGGTTCCATCAAAAATGAAATCTGTGCTCACATGTACCAAATGAAATCCCATTTTCTTGCTCAGTTTTGCCAAATGTTCTACAGCAATAACGTTCAAAGCCACACATTCATCGTGTTTAAACTCACAATCATCCACTGTTGTCATTGCTGCAGTATGAATAACAACATCGGGTAATTCTAATTCCAATAACGCTTGCATCGCCGCAGTATCCGTGATGTCTAAAGTTTCGTAACGATATCCCTCGCGTGCAGGGTGTCTGTTTACTCCAACCCCAGTAGCCAACAACTCCCAATTAGGCTGTGCCGCCAATAAATCGGTCAACTTTTGTCCCAACAAACCATTGCTTCCTGTAACCAGCACTTTGGTTATTGCTTTTTCCAAGGAGTTCATACCACAAATTTCATCCATTCAACCACAATCACCAAATGTGATTACCCACAGAAACTCCCTAATTAGACGTATTTTTGTTGTATGAAATTGGTCACCTATAAAACCAATGGCCAAGCCCAAACCGGCATCTTGGTCAATGCCCATATTTATCCCCTCCACGCTATCAATCCTAGCATCGCCAAAAACATGCGTGATTTGCTCAACGATTGGGATAATCAAAGTGCCCTAGCCCGAACAGTAGAAGCCGAAATACTCGATGGAAATCACGCCAAACTGTGTACGATTTGCACAGATGATATTCTTTTGGCTCCTGTTCCCCAACCCACAAGTTGTAGAGATGGGTATGCCTTTCGGCAACACGTTGCTGCCGCCCGAAGAAACCGAGGAGTCGCCATGATTCCGGAATTTGACCAATACCCCATTTTCTATTTCACGAACCACAATGCAATCATGGGGCCTGGTATTATTCCCTGTATGCCCGATCACTTCCAAAAATTGGATTTTGAACTGGAAGCAGCCGTCGTCGTGGGAAAAAGAGGCAGAAACGTAAAAGCAGAAGATGCCGATCAATACATTGCTGGCTACATGATTATGAACGACATGAGTGCGCGTCGCCTTCAAATGGAGGAAATGCTTCTTAACCTAGGACCTGCAAAAGGCAAAGATTTTAGTACGGTAATTGGCCCTTGGCTGGTTACCCCCGATGAATTAGATCCCTATAAAATTTCATGTAAGCCAGGTCATATCGGTACAGCCTACAATCTAAGTATGAAGTGTTGGGTCAATGGGAAATTGCTGAGTGAAGGCAGCATGGGCGATATGGATTGGACCTTTGCCGAAATTATAGAGCGCTGTGCCTATGGCGCCGATATATACCCCGGAGATGTGATTGGCAGCGGAACAGTTGGAACCGGTTGTTTTTTGGAACTCAATGGCACTGGTAAACTTAACAACCCCAATTATCCCGACCAATGGCTCCAAGCAAATGATGTAGTTGAAATGGAAATTACAGGACTGGGTCAGCTCAGCAATACGATTGTAAAGGAAAATGACGATTTTAGCATACTGGCACTAAAAAAAATGACTTAGTACACTTCATAAACGAAAACCAATCATAGTACAATGTCATTGAATCCAATACACCCATTTTATAGCCACACTGCGATTGCTGGCTGCTAGATACTGATTTTGCTGCGGCGATACCGTAATAAATCGGTCGTAATTCTGAGAATATACCAAGAAAAAATCACTCATTGGTCTATATCGCCATTGAAACCGAATGTTTAGATTCATTTTCTCTGTTTGGGTATTGTATTGCAAAAATCCCGAAATGTATTGAATTGTGCTTAAACTATATTCAGTCTTCAAGGCCACTAAATTGATATTTGTACTCCCACTATCAACCATGTTTATATTGATATGTCTCCAATTCACAGACATTACCAGTTTTGGCAATTGGCGTCTACCTATACGGGGAACGCGATATACTAAAGAATGGTTAAACTCTATTTTTTTTCCTTGAAAATAGCCGCCAATTAAGAGATCTACAATCGCATTGAGTGGCTTTCGGGAATTGGATTCAAACCCAGAACGAAACGATACCCATTCATATTTTCCCGGCAAAAAATAGTATTTTTTACCCAACGGGTCAAATGGAAACAACAGCCGATAATAATTGTGCTCAAGAGACAAATGAAAAACAGGACTCTTCTGAAAAATAACATTGTAGCCCAATTTTGTAAATGACTCGTTGATGCTGAAAATGCTATCGTAATAACTACTATTGTATGCTAAAAACGAATGATTATTTATTCGCCCGGAGCCAGTGGGATAAAAAGTATACCTCAAAATAGGCTCTAATCTCCAATAATCTAATTTTACAATTTGTTTCGTTTTGGGGTCATAATTGTCGGTTCTAGGGACAAAACCTGATCTTGCCAAAAATGTTTTGGCTGCATATTCATGATTCCACATGACAAGCCAATTGTTGTTTCGATATTGCAAAAAAGTAGCGTGGGCAAAACCATTGTTTGCCAAAATCCCCGGATATATTGATTTTTGAATAAGCGCCTTGCCGAGCCATTGATTGGTTTTAGACAAAAAATTACACTCCGTTCCCACTACTGTATTAAAATCTGGGCCGACAATTTCTTTTCCCTGCGATACATCCCAGCGTTTGATTGATTGGCCTAAGCGTTGATCATTCACCCATATAAATGCAATGTTAGAAGCATCCAATATCTTTTTTTGAACAGAAAAAACAGTGTAGTTAACCATAGGAACATATTTTGACAAATCCGTTTTTTCCATTGATTGTGAAGTAATATTCATAAAGCCTAAGCGCAATCCATCACCCAACTTACCCGACAAGCGCACACCACCCAAAATTGGTACAGAACCGCCCTCACCCATCCCAATTCTTCGAGAAAAAAAAGGCCTGATTTGCCTAAATCCAAAATTGGCAAATAAGTCACTATTTTCAGTGAAAAATTGTCTTCTTTCAGGAAAAAAAAGACTGTACTGGCTTAAGTTTATTTGCTGTTCATCTACTTCTACTTGCGCAAAATCAGGATTTGCTGTAACGTCTAAATTTAAACTACTTGTAACTGCCAATTTGGCGTTAATTCCCAATTTGGGTGCATTGGATACCTTGTTTTTCCAGGCAATAGGGCTACCCTGAAATCCCTGAGAAGCGATAGAACTGAGGTAGGGGATCAAGACTAAATTGAGGGATTTTTTTTCATTTCTACCATCCTTAAAATGAAAAGAATCGCAAAAAACGAGAGAACTCACATTAAAAGTTCGGGGCACCCTAGAAAAATTTGAAACCTCATTGTTTTTAAAATCCAATCGAGCCACATTAAAGCCCCAAACATCAACCCCGGGACTAAATCGAATACTTTGCAAAGGAATGGCGAATTCTGCTACCCAATAACCATCAAACTGATGTGTTTCGCTAAACCAAACTTGATCCCAAGCCGTTGTAACACCAAATCCACCACCGCCTTCAACAGAACCTTCTCTTTGAGCATTGTAGGGCGTAACACCAAATGAAAACCCATTCTGACCATCCTTAAATGGCGAGAGAGTCAACACCACAGCATCATTGTTTATTACGCTAAAATCACGTTTGAGTCCTTGCACAACAAATGGTTTTTCTGGGTTGCGATTTTCACAGATAAAAATCGCATACAGGTATTTGTTGTTATAGGCAAAAGCAAAGCGGGTATTGGTATTTGCATTGGATGTATCGTAAGGAAAAAATTGGGTGAACTTTCGGTTTGGCGTATTCTCAAAAGCCCTTAACCAAGCTGAATCATTCACAAAACCATCCATTAATATTTCCTTTGGGGTATATGCAATAGAAAGTGGCTTGGGAGTTTCTAGAATGCTTTGTGCACCTATAAATTGCACCCCAAAAACAGAAATTATAAGTATAGAAAAGTACCGAATTGTCATTAATCTGAACCAGCGATATTGCGTTTCTGGGCGATGGTAAGAGAATTTAACTTTGTATAATACCCATTTCGTTTCAAAGGAACATGAAATTTTAGCATGGAACCTACCCTCAAATTATTGCCTCTTAGCGAATTCCAATGGGTTAATTGCTGGGGCGTGCAATCAAAAATATCACTGAGCGTATAAATCGCATCACCCGATTTTATGCGGTAATACACCCATATTTTCTTGTCATTGCCATCCGCAAACTTAGATTTGGGAAGTGGGTTTGTTTTAGATGCTGAATCGCTGAGAGATACGTCAGACTTGGCCACGACAAGCATTGCTACAGAGTCTCCATCTTTGACACTTTGGGTGTCCAATAAAACACCTTGAATCGCCACCACCGACTCAAGTTTGATCCAACTGGCTATCGAATCTCTTTTTTCATTGAACAACAGTGCAATGTGGGCGGGCAATTTGACATTACAAGGTATACCCATAAACGGAACCACATCTGCACGAAACTCAGGATTTAAGTTTCTCAAGTCCGACAAACTCAAGCCAAATTTCTCGGTCAATATTGAAAAAGGAAGAACCGTATTAACGGATTTAACCACCACGGCATCAATTTCTTTTACTGCAATTGGCTCAATGCCATATTGGTTTGCATGGTGAAGTACAATCAATGCAGCATAAAACTGTATCACTGGCAAGCGCTCTTCGGGCTCTAATGAATTATAAATATGGGTAAAATCTAGATCTCCTCCGAGTTTATGAATAACCTGGTTCAAACGGATTGGGCCGATTCGAAACGCAGTAATTACTTTTAACCAATCGCCATAAATATGGTATAAATCACGCAGATATAAACAAGCTGCCTCTGAAGATTTTTCTGGATCACGGCGTTCATCATATGAAGCTACTTCTTTGAGGTTGTATTTTTTTCCGATTGTATAAGACATAGGCCACATACCCGACGCCCCGCTTTCGTCTCGGTATCGGGGCTCAAATCCCGAACTTCCAGCAGGGATATATTTTACAAACCATGGAAGTCCATATTTCTCTTGAATTCTTTCGATTTTTTCCCCATAATATTGCAAACGACCATAAAAAATAGACGTGCTTTCATTTTCGTTTTTTAGCCAATCATTGACTGTTGTTTCTATTTCTTCACAATAAAAATAAGGCAATCCCCTGACTTCTAGTGTTTTTAAACGCAACTGAATATCGTTTTGCCCCATAGCCAGGCCGCAAACCAAAAATAATATTATGATGACCCTGCTTTTCAATTTCATCCTAGGGTTTCTTCCAATAATTTTGATAAGTCAAATAATTTCTGTTCTTCCAAAAGACCCGTCATCAATTGCACCCCAAAAGGCAAAGCTGCCTGTGTTTTTCCTGCAGGAATTGAAATGGATGGGTTGCCCGACAAATTGGCTTGAACAGTAAGTAAATCAGCCATATACATGGCTACTGGATCGCTCGATTTTTCACCCAATTTAAAGGCAGGAGTGCTGGTAGTTGGCAATAAAATTGCATCCGTATTCTGCAAAATCTTTTCTGTTTCGGTCCGAATAAGCTGTCGCACTTTCTGGGCTTTATTATAATACGCATCATACTGATCACTACTGAGAACAAAGGTTCCCAACATAATGCGGCGCTTCACCTCTTCGCCAAATCCCTCAGTGCGCGATAGGGTATAGGTAGAATCTAAGTCTTTTGCATTTGCACTGCGTTTGCCAAACAACATACCACTATACCGCGATAAATTACTCGATGCCTCTGCCGTTGTTAATACATAATAGGTCGGTACCATATAATCGAGTAAGGGAAAATCAAAATATGAAATTTCGTGTCCCGAATCTTCCAGTTTTTGAATCAGTCCCAGCATCTGTTCCTTGATTTCTATATCAATACCCTCTCCAAAAACACCCTGTTTCATCACGGCAAATTTTGCCTTTTTGGGCGCAACAGGATTGCTATAACGAATGGCCTCTCGTTGATACATGCTCGCATCCTGACCATCAGCACCAGCCATAATTTCTGTCAGTATTACACAATCTTCCAAACTTTGTGTCAGAGGTCCTATTTGGTCAAAACTCGATGCATAGGCCAATAATCCCCACCTCGAAATCAAGCCATACGTGGGTTTAAATCCAAAAATTCCCGTAAACGAGGCGGGCTGACGAATTGATCCACCCGTATCACTTCCCAATGCTGCATGGGCCATTTTTGCTTGCACAGCAACTGCACTTCCCCCAGAGGATCCTCCCGGAACCCGGGTTAAATCAGCGGCGTTTAACACAGGGCCAAATGCACTGTTTTCATTGCTGGCACCCATGGCAAATTCATCGCAATTGGTTCGACCAATAAAAATAGCATCCTCATCCAACAGGCGTTGAACCGCGGTGGCATTATACAAAGATTCAAATCCTTCCAATAATTTGGATGAGGCGCCAACCCGGTGATTTTTGTAGGCCAACACATCTTTCAAGGCAATAACCACACCTGCCAATCGGCCAGCAGTTCCGGCCTTAACCTTAGAATCAATGTATTCGGCCCGTGAAAGTGACTCCACTGTCCAAACCTCTAAAAATGCATTGAGATGCCTGTTTTCTTGGATATTTTTTAGGTAATACTCGACCAATGCCACACAAGTAATATGGCCCGAATTCAGGTTTTCCCGAATTGTTGAAATCCGGCTATAGTGTTCCAAGGTTAATCCTTGTTTTATTTTGGTTGTTCTGGTTTAGATTCTTCATCCATGCCCTTGCGAACTTCTGCGCCAAGATTGCTTTTTGCATCTTGAAACTCACGCACACCCCGCCCCAAACCTCGCATTAGCTCAGGAATTTTTTTGCCGCCAAACAGCAATAAAACCAATACCAAAATCCAAATCCATTCTTGTGAACCCATACCCAATACCAATAAATGTAGATTATTCATCATATTTCAAAAATACGAAAAAAAAATGAGGGAACCCCATCAAAAGTTATTCATTCCAAATGCGAGAAAATTATTCATTGATTGTCCAATTTGCCTTATCCATCTGATTGAACTGCCAGGGTGCACCATTGTTTTCAATATTGCTAAACATATTGTTTAATCCGCTTGGAGCAGCGCTTTTTTCCATAACCTGGTATTGTCGCATTTGGACAATAATATCCAAAGGGTTAATATTAATAGGACAGGCATCAACACAAGCATTGCAAGTCGTGCACGCCCATAATTCCTCGGAACTGATATAGGAATGTAAATCTTTGCCATCCGTGTATTTCTCCAATAAAGGGGCCCCAGATTTGGCAGCACGGTCCAGGCCTTCACCCATCTCTTCTAAGCGATCTCTGGTGTCCATCATCACTTTACGGGGTGAGAGCAATTTCCCAGTAAGCGTGGCCGGACAAACACTGCTGCATCGTCCACATTCGGTGCATGAATAGGCATCCATGAGGTTTTTCCAACTTAAATCTTGCACATCTTTCGCACCAAAACCCGCTGGGGGATCATACCCTTCTGGGGGTTGGGCTGATGGATCCATCATGAGCTTAACTTCTGTAGTTATATACTCCAAATTGTCAAATTCACCCCTGGGTTTCAAGGGGGTATAATAGACATTGGGAAAACTCATAATAATATGCCAATGCTTGCTATACGGAACGTAATTCAAAAAAATTATAATTCCCACAAAATGAGACCACCAAAATAAACGCTCCAATAGTTGCAATGTGTGGGATTCGAGTCCCTGAAAAAAGCCCACAAAAAATTGACTTACTGGAAAACTGCAATGGGCGTCAAATCCCGGAACATGTTTGTTTACAAGAACTTGCTCCACTGCATTCATATTTAATAAGGCCATCATCAGCACAATCTCAACAACCAAAATAATGGTCGCATCTACAGTCGGCCACCCCTTCAATTCTGGCATGTTTAATCGGGGCAACCGCGTTGCGAATCGACGGCCTAAAAAAACCAAACAAGCCAAAATAACCCCTGCTGCCAAAATCTCAAAAAAACCTATTGACCAGTTGTATAAAGATCCAAGGTACGGAGCAAAAAATCTATGGCTGCCCAATAGTCCATCAATCAAAATCTCCAATACCTCAATATTGATAAGTACAAAGCCTGCATAAATGAGTACATGAAAAAAACCTGCAATAGGACGCACTACCATTTTACTCTGTCCCAAAGCCACAAATGCCAATTGCTTCCAACGGGCTAAGGGATTATTGCTTAAATCTAATTTGCGACCGAGAAAAATATTGCGGCGAATAAATTGTACTCGTTTGGTAAAAATTGCAATGCCAATGGACAGTACAAATACAAAAATTACTTGTTCTATAACTTCCATTGGATGCAAAAATAGTGAAAAAGCTCCAAGGTCTGGTATTGTCGAACAATGGGATTCGCTCATTGATACATTGTTTCATTGCCCAAAAAAAACAACCGCGAACCCCACCCAATAAAAAATATACCCAGAAATGCTGTTTATAAACACTTATATGATATTGCCCTTTGCGTCTTCTCTATGATGCAAAAACGATGGCCAATGCACGTCGGTCAAAAAGGTAACGGGCCAATTTTGAAAACTCCCCAACACAGTGTTTCCCAAAGCATCACCAACCCAAAAAAACGCATTGTACCCTGGGAATCTTGACAAAACCAAATCCTATTTTCTTGTTTCGTTCCCAAAAATTTACTCCGAA
Source organism: Flavobacteriales bacterium (assembly GCA_002737705.1). Classification (GTDB taxonomy): domain Bacteria; phylum Bacteroidota; class Bacteroidia; order NS11-12g; family UBA955; genus UBA955. The sequence continues at coordinate 28,028 of NSIM01000001.1, read as the reverse complement.
ATCATCCGAACCACCTCAAAAGCTTCGGCATATCTACGTGAAATTTGCACTCCCCGCATGCGCAGCTGACTGCGCAAAAATTCTTCATTTGCATAGGGACGGTGGGCTTGGCTCTTGTATTTGCTCAACGCGTTTACCTTGCACTTTGCATCCTCTTCACTGACCACCTCAAAAGCAGCCGTATTGAAATTTAAATTGTTCCAAGGCAATTCATACGAAAAAATATTTCCAAATTTAAAAGCCCGTAGTGCTTCCTCAGCCATTGTTTTGTGGTCTTGGTGGATATCGTGCAAACATGGCATAAAGATGGTGTCGGGCTTCAATGTCTCTCTCAAAGAAATCAAATCATCCAAAATGGCTTGGCGGTGATAATTGAATGTGCGAACCGCATAGTTAAATAAAAATAAATTGTCGGGAAGAATTCCCAAAGCAGCCGTGGCTTCTTTTACTTCGTGAATCAATATATCCTTGGGAAATTCAGGCAACACACTTTGCTCACAGGCGCTAAAAGCTGCATAATAAACGGTTTTTCCCTGACCAACAAATTTGCGTATACTTGCCCCACAACCCAATTCGGCATCGTCTGTATGGGGCGATAACAACAATATTTTTTTTCCTACCATAGTGATTTTTCTCGGTCTTTATTTTTTGTCTTCAATTTTAATACTTCCCGCGGTAAATTTACTTTATAACTGGTACAAAGCCCTTCAATATTTACAACCACAAAAGAATCTCCCTCCAAATAAAAAACCTCCACCTCTTCTCCCTGAAACGGACCTTCAATCACTTCAGCCAAATCACCAGCGGCCAATACGGTTGAAAAATTGAACTGGTCTAGCTGATACCCTTTATTGATAATACTTCGAATCAATGTTATATCGCTATCACGAACCAATGCGTCACTGGCATTGTAACGGATATACTTAACCACACCCTGTAAACTCAATACTTGATCACGCTGAATTTCGGTGGGTTGAACAAAAACATATGCATTAAATAGTGGCATTTCCAACCACTTCTTTCGATCTTTCCACTGACGCATCTTTTTTACCAGAGGCATATAATGTACAATGCCCATTTTCTCAAGTCTAATCGCAACTTTCTTTTCTTGCCTACTGGCACAATAAATTACTTTCCATGCTGGGTTTGTATCCACCGCTGCCTTGCTTATTTTGTTAAAGAATGAATCGTTTTGAAGGTGTCTAAACATTCCAATACCATGCTTGAAACAATATGTTGTGCGGATTCTATTTCGGAAATACGTGCAGCAATTTGTCCAATCTCTAATTCGCCTTCAGATAATTGGCCTTCAAACATGCCCTTTTTTGCCCTCCCATGCCCCAATAACTGTTTCAATTTTTCGATATCGGCTCCCTCTCTATAAGACTGTTGAATTTGTTCAAAAAAAGCATTCTTTATTACACGTACTGGGGTAATTTCTTTCAGGGTTAATTGTGTAGCACCATCACCAGCCCGAATGATTTCTTGTTTGAATCCTTCGTGGGCACTGCTTTCTATGGACGCTGCAAACCTACTGCCTACCTGAACTCCATCAGCACCCAAGCAAAAGGCGGCAGCCATAGATCTTCCACAGCCAATTCCCCCAGCAGCAATTATGGGCAAAGTGGTGTGGTCTTTGAGCAAAGGCAACAAACACAAGGTGGTTGTTTCTTCCTTTCCATTGTGACCGCCCGCTTCAAATCCCTCGGCTACGATGGCGTCAACACCTGCCTCTTCACATTTTTTGGTAAATTTTACATTTGCCACTACATGCACTACCGTTATACCACGGTCTTTAAGCCATGAAGTGTATTTTAAGGGATTTCCCGCACTGGTGAAGATGATTTTTACACCTTCTTCAACAACAACCTCCAAGTGTTTGTCTATCTCAGGATACATGAGGGGAATATTCACCCCAAAGGGTTTGTTTGTTGCTTGTTTACAACGTTGAATATGGGTTTTTAACACCCCAGGATACATGCTCCCGCTTCCAATCAATCCAAGTCCGCCCGCATTGGAAACTGCACTGGCCAATTTCCATCCACTACACCATATCATACCTCCCTGAATAATGGGGTATTCAACGCCAAACAATTCGGTGATGCGGGTTTTCATGGGTTCATTATTTCACGGAGACAATAAAAGCGAAGGTATGGGAGAAAAACCAAATCAAATGAATATCATCGGAGGCATAGAAGAAACAAATTATTCAAATTTGTGGTCAAGCCAACACACCATTATCCCTCCACATAGACACCCATGGCAGAGAATTTTTTGATGCGTTGTTGTATGCGCTCCTCCACGTCCATCGGAACCAATTCCGACAAACATTGCAAAACCGCTTCTTTTACTGAAGCATAGGCCATTTCAGGATTATGGTGGGCACCTCCCAAAGGTTCAGAAACAATTCCATCAACCAGTTTGTTCTCCAACATTTCAGTGGCTGATAACTTCAAAGCCTCCGCAGCGCGCTCTTTCATTTCCCAGGTTCGCCATAAAATACTCGAACAACTCTCTGGTGAAATAACACTGTACCACGTGTATTCCATCATCAAAACCCTGTCGCCAACACCAATACCCAATGCACCACCGCTGGCACCCTCCCCAATAACAATACAAATTATAGGGACTTTTAATACACTCATCTCTAACAAATTGCGTGCTATGGCTTCTCCCTGTCCACGTTCTTCAGCTTCCAGGCCTGGAGAGGCACCCGGTGTATCAATAAGGGTTAAAATGGGTATCCCGAATTTTTCTGCCAGTTTCATCAATCGCAAGGCTTTTCGATACCCTTCGGGATTTGGCATGCCAAAATTACGCAATTGCCTTTGCTTGGTGTTTCTTCCTTTTTGCTGACCAATTATCATCACAGGATTCCCGTCAATGCAGGCAAAACCCCCCACCATCGCCAAATCGTCTTTTATGTGTCGATCTCCGTGTAATTCAATAAAATCTGTTGCAATATTTTCGATATAATCTAGGGTATAAGGCCTTGCGGCGTGTCGGCTAATTTGGACCTTATTCCAACCGCTTAAATTTGAGTAGATTGCATTTTTGGTGTCCCGTATTTTTACTTCTAATGAAGCCATCGTATCAGACATGTCGGTCTTGCCTTTCTCATGGATTTCCTTCGCTTTCTCGCGTTGCTCAATGAGCCCCAAGATGTCTTTTTCGAAATCGAACCAATGTTGATTTACCATGGTGTGCAAATTACGCGTTTACAGGTGAAAACTCCTTTGTTTAGAAATTTATATACCAATACGTTGAAATTAAAATTGGCAATTATACCCAGTCCATGGCCATGGCTAAACCCCCAAAAAAGGTAGGCAATCCAAGCCAAAATGCCTGCGGTAAAAAAATGGTAAAGTAAGTAAGTGCCAAACCGCTGAGGATGCAAAGTGCCCAGTATACGTTGGTATTACGCTTTTTTGTATTCATTCTGCGAAGATACTGTGAAAGACAAAATTAGCCAACAAGAATTTTACTCCACAAGGCGCTCATCCCAAAACCGAACAAACTTCTTCCCCCATACGCCATTGCTCACTGTCTGTGAAGAAGGTCTTCCCAACAGCATTTGTATCGCCAGGACCGGGATGTTTAAGCCAGCCAATGCTACTACGGAGGTAGTTCCTTGCAAACGGGGATTGATTTCTAGAAGATGAGGCACACCTTGTTGGTCTTCTTTCCATTGCATGCCAATTGGACCGTGTAAATGCAATGCTTCTGCCAATTGAATACAAAAAGCGATCAAACCAAAGTTTTGCTCGAATTTACCCGCTACACTAATTCCTCCTATCATCTTGTCACGGGTTCGTGGAATGCACAAAAGGGTCTTCCCTTGATTGCAAAGCATATCGACAGAGTATTCTATACCCGGCAGATATCTACTAAGCAATAATGGCATCTCCCAATGCTTGGGTAATCGTTGGAGCCATTCTCCCAGAGTAAGGGGCAAAATCCCGGCTTTTTGATCCATCCAATTGGTTTGATTTTGTTGGAAGGATACCATTCTTCCAAATCCACGACTTCCATTTCCCAAGACCGGCTTAAAACAGAGTTCCCGGCTTTTGATACCCAATTCTATCGATGCCTTTTCAAACGCGGCAGCATCAGAAACAATGCGGTATTCAGGAATAGGCAAATGCAATTTTTGTACAAATTCATAGAGTTTCCCTTTGTTGTTTGCAATTGACAAGGCCTGGGCTGAAGAGAGAAGCAATTGTGCTCCGGCTTTTTGAATTCTATCAGAATTTATCGCCAAAATTTCCAATTCTCGTGTCGTAATGGGTAGCACTATATTTACCTTTTCCTTATTGCAAACAGCGATAACTTCGTCAATAAAAAGTGATTCGTCATTGGATGCAGGCATTTGCATAAATACATCTGCCAGGGCTTGGCCATAGGCCAATGGGTTGGTATCTCCTGCAATTATGCGCCAAGAAATTTGCTCTCGCAAACAGCGAATTATACCCGCAAAACCCGGTGCACCGGCACCTGAAGGTATAAATATACAAATGGGGTTGCTCATTAACGATTGGATATACTGTAAATAGGCACCATCAGAAATATGAATTAATAGCCAAAGATATCTTCTAATGTCAAATTTACTACTTTCCCATACCTGCCAAGATCACTTTTACTCAATCGCTTATCGCTCCCTATAACCGACATGATATAGGGCTTTGAACGCACATTATTTGCGTGAAATTGGGTAATATCGGACATGGTCATAGTTGGAACGGCATGATACATAACCATATTGGGATAAGAGAGACTAAACCCCATTTCGAGGGCCAGGTAATATGCGCCCAGATAATCCTCTGGAGACAATCTATTGGTTTCAATACGCTTTACAATACTCTCCTTCGCCAATTCAAATATGCGCGTATTTTGAGGCAAGTCTTGCAACAATTCATTCATTGCGCCAATGGCATCGTGAAATTTGTCGGCTTGGGTACCCACAAATCCAGTCATTATGTAGTGTTTGCCTTTCATTGAAGGCAAAGAATACATGGCATACGTACTGTAGGCAAGGGCCTTTGATTCTCGAATATTTTGGAAAACAACACTGCTCATATCCCCCCCAAAATATTGATTGAATGCCGTGATAATCGGCAAATCGGCCTCGTTCAAAACCGCGCCTTTATAAAACCAATTAATGGATGCTTGGACTTGATTGTAATGGACAAAATATACCGTTGGTGTGTTTGATTCTTGTTCGACAAAAAGTTGATTCACAGATTTAAACTTATTCATACTAAATGCGCTTTCGGGCTTGCCAGAATTTGTAACCATAGGCAAAGCATGCAATTTTGATAATGTTTTGGCTACTGATGGCAAATCTCTTTGTCCAAAATAATTGATACTGTGTTGTATGGTTTTCAATCCCTTAATCAAAAGAACCACATCGGCAGCCTGCATTTTTTTCAACTCGTTATTGTCCAACATCCAAGTAGTAGGATTTTTTGATCCATACATTGCATACTGTGAAAGGGCCCTTCGAATGCTATTTGGATTGGATTTAGCATCCGTGCGATTTTTCAAAATATCGTCAATCATCGCTGAAAAAACTGCCTCATCTATTGTGGGATTTGACAACATTTTATCCAATAGACACACTGCTGAATCAAAAAACTCCTCCGGGCCACTCACGTTAACCACAAAGTTTGTATTGCCTTCCATCGCAGTAAAATTACAGCCCCATCTATACAATGTTTTGCCAATTTCTTCTGCCGTATACGCATCCGTCCCCACCAATTTTAAATATGGAGGAATCAATACCAATGACTTATTATGCCATTTCCCAATATCATAGCGATAGTCCAAATTGAATAGCCTATTGTTCTCATTTTTTACATATCTCAAATTAGCCGGACCAACATGCTGGGTCTGAATTGCGCTGGTTAATACAACTACTTCCGGTTTTATAGCCAAAGTTGGGATGGCCAACCAATTTTTTAAAAATGTACTTTCTTTGTCACGATTTAATTCTACAGGATGAATTTCAGGCTTGTTAATTTTTTCTGCTGCCAATGGCTCACCCTTTCGTTTGTATATAACCACTCTATCTCTATTTAAAACTTCGTTGGCAAAGTCAACAATATACTCCTTGGTCATCGTCTGCATTTCAGCCAATTCATTGAATGCATCGCGGTAATCAATATTTTGTATAAAGGCATCCTTTAGAAAAAAACATCGACTGGTATTGTCTTTAAACTGCTTAATTTTACCTATTTCTTCATTTAAGATGATGGACTTGAGCATTTGTTCATCAAAATTGCCAAGACGAATTTTCTCCAACTCCCCCAATAATAACTGTTTTACATCTTCCAACTTTTGTCCTTCCTTGGGCTTTCCTGTTAATAAAAATACCCCGTAATCATTGCGCAATTCAACCCCGCTATTGGCAGCCAAGACCTTCTGTTGCTTAACCAAATTCAAATCGATTAAACCTGCAGTACTATTGTTTAACAATAAATCGATTAATTGTGCGGCCCTTGCTTCCTGGGTTCCAACAGCTGGAATTCTAAAGCCAATTGTAATGTTTTCTGCATCTTCACCTGTAACCTCAAATGATCGCTCAATATTGCGCGGTTCTTCCTGCTCGTAAACATAGTTGGTAACATCCGAGTGTTGCATATAATTAAACTTCTGCGCCACTTCATTGGCCACTGAGTCGGGATCAAAATCACCACTCATTATAATAGCCATGTTATTGGGTACATAATACTCTTTATAATAATTGCGAATGGCTTCCAAATTGGGATTCTTTAAATGCGCAATGGAACCAATGGTGGTTTGTAAACCGTAATTGTGCTTTTTAAACAATTCCGCATCCAGCATTTCATAGACCTTCTCCTGATCTCGGTCTAAAGAAATATTTTTCTCTTCATAAACAGCCTCTAATTCTGTATGAAACAAACGTAAAACAGGCTTTCGGAATCGCTCAGATTCTAGTGATAGCCACTTACTGACATTGTTTGAAGGGATATCATTGATATAAACCGTTTCGTCATAGGAAGTAAAGGCGTTGGTTCCCTCCGCTCCCAATGCCTGACACATTTTATCGTATTCATTGGCAATGGCAAATTTTGCGGCCAACTGGCCAATACTGTCAATTTCGTGGTAAATCGCCTTTCGCATTGCGCTATCTGAGCTTTGATTGTACCTACCATACAATGCATCAATTTGCAATAACAAAGGTTCTTCTTTACTCCAATCCAAACTGCCGTATTGGTCGGTTCCCTTAAACAGCATGTGCTCCAGGTAATGTGCAAGACCCGTATTGCTTGAAGGGTCGTTTTTTGATCCTGTTTTCACTGCAATCATTGTATAGATTCGGGGTGATGCTTTTTGATTTGACGTTAATAATGTGAGTCCGTTTTTAAAGGTATAATACCGGACATTGAGGGGATCATTATTGTATTTTCGCATTTCCCATAAGGGCATTTTATTGATGCTAAATCCCGATATTCTTTGTTGGGCCATTCCACTTCCAACAAATAAAATACTGGCAAGGATTGTGATACATGATTTCATAGTTAACCACAAAAATACGTATTATAAAGATAGGCTCAAAATCAACCCTTAATTGGGTGTCTTGAAGAATCGTCTGCTTCTGTTTATCTTCGCGAACGTGAGAAAACTCAAAAATACTGTCGTTTTGGGATTGGGTGGGAATACAGGTAACCGCCTTCGTTATTTATCCATTGCACAAAAAAATATTGGAACCCACTTGGGGGAAATTTATATGTGTTCTAACGTATACCAAACTGCAGCATGGGGAATTACAGATCAAGCGGAATTTATAAACCAAGTCATTGCTATAAAAACTCCCTTTAGCCCGATTCAAGTCATGCAAAAATGTCTACAAATAGAAAAGGAAATGGGAAGAACAAGAATAGAGAAGTGGGGCCCAAGAACGATTGATATTGACGTATTGTTATACAACAATTGTATATTAAAGCACCCTCTACTCATATTGCCGCATCCTTTTTTACATGAACGACGCTTTGTTTTGAAACCCCTGGCCGAAATAATGCCCAATAAAAAACACCCCATCTTACAGCTATCATTTCTTAAATTACTAGAGATTTGCGAAGACAATTTACCCGTAGAAATGGTGTTTGTGTTCTAACCAATCCCAATATTGTATAGCCACAACGCACGATGCCAATACCCAAATTAGAGCAACCACCCCAGAAGCTATTGCCCTTTTACATTCTTCCGCCCATTCATTGGTATATTTTGGCAATTAAAGAGGGTGGTTTTCGTGTGAATGGCGATGAATTATTTGCCAAACAAAGCCTGCGAAGTCGGTATCTGATTGCCGGCCCAAACTCCATTCAAACTTTGAGTATTCCGATTCAGCATGAACACCGTGGTTTATCGCTTCATCAAGCCCATATCGATTATACGCAGTCTTGGGTAAAAAACCACAAACAAGCCTGGCAAACAGCCTATGGGAAATCGCCTTTTTTTGAATACTACGACTACAAATTTTGGAAAATTTTTGATTCTTTTCCCGCTACAATCGGCGAATTATCGAAAGAAATAACAACATTATTACACGCCAATTTGGGTTTGCACTCTCTGCCTGTTGAATGGGTTCACACACCCCAAAACATCCAAGATTTCCAAAGTAATTGGGGATTCCAGAAAGCCTATGAACAAACTATTCGCTCTCTTACAATCCCAAGTTATTCGCAAGTTTTTGAACAAAAACATGGATTCCGTTCCGGTGTATCAATCATCGATTTGTTGTTTAATAAAGGTCCGATGGCCATCGAATACTTTGCTCATTTCAACCAACAACCAAACATGAGAAAACGTAACAGGGATTCTTAAAGTCTGCAATTTTGTTCACGCTCTAAGGGAAAAATCGAGAAATTATAACCCCATTTATGCTGTAGACCAAAGAATCAATTCTACCTGTTTTTGAATCCTATAAATAAAGGGGAAGTGCATATTTTTAAAGATTTTCTCCTCCAAAATCAAACGGGGAATACCCCTAACAAGGGTAATTTCAATCCACTATCTTCGCAGCATGGGCGTCATTAGAAAATTGGCTTCACAAACAGCAGTGTATGGATTAAGTACAATGCTTGGGAGGTTTTTAAATTTTCTATTGATTCCGCTTTACCTTTCTAAATTGGGGGGTTCTGCAGATTATGGTATGGTAAGTGTACTGTTTACTTACTCCAGTTTTCTTGCAATCGTGTTTGCTGCTGGTTTGGAAACAGCATTTTTTCAATTCTCCCGCCTAAGCAAAGAGCCAGAAAAAGTGCTCTCGTCGGCTGTGTGTTTTCTGTTTTTTAGTGGTGTCATTGCCCTGATTGTTTCCCAGTGTTTTGCAAAACAGATTATGGCTTTTATTGGCTATCCAAATTATCCTCAATTTGCCCAGTATTTTGCCATCATTTTGGCAGCAGACGCCATAACATCATTGGGATTTGCATGGCTTAGACAGCAAGAAAAACCCTGGGCATTTGCATGGATACGCTACTCAAATATTGGGGTAAACATCGGCGCCAATCTTTTTTTCTTTTTGGGATGCCCCTTTCTAGCCACATTTATTGGGAATACAGAACCCATAATGGGAATCCACACCGAAACCTGGCAAAAACTGGGTCTTTGGTTTGCAAAACAATCTGAAACAGCCCAAATGATTGAAAATATTTTTATTTCCAACCTCTTGGCTTCTCTCATTGTGCTGCCCTTAATGGCAAAAATATGGCGCAACCTAAAATGGGGCTTCGATGCTTTGCTTACCAAAAAAATGCTCGTCTATTCATTGCCATTGGTTCTTGTTGGATTGGCCGGCATGGTTAACGAAACCTTAGACCGAATTCTATTAAAAGAACTTTTACCCTCGAACACCGCCGACGCTGATATTGGTATTTACAGCGCATTCTACAAATTAAGTTTGGTATTAACATTGTTTATTCAAGCCTTTCGATTTGCGGCAGAGCCGTTTTTTTTTGGTAAAGCAGCCGATCAGGATGCGCCCCAAACCTATGCTTTGGTAATGCGTTATTTTGTTTACGTAACAGGAGGTATTTATCTTTTAACACTGGTATGTTTGCCATGGCTTGCCCCATTGTTGCTCAGGAAATCGCTGTATTACAATGATGTACGTGGTCTTTCTATTGTGCCAATACTATTGGCCGCAAATCTCTGCTTGGGCATCTACTACAACCTCAGTATTTGGTATAAACTTACTGGCAAAACCCGTATTGGCTCGCTTATAGCGATCACTGGAGCAAGTATAACCATTTTTGGAAACTTGGTTTTTATCCCTCAGTATGGATTTATTGCATCGGCCTATGTTACCTTAGCAGCCTATGGAAGCCTGGTGATTCTGGGCTATTTGTTCGGACAGCGGTATTACCCGGTTCCCTATCAAACCAAACTGATACTAGGGGTATTGGGAATGGCCATTGTCCCCGTTTTATTGCTCCACTATTTATTGCCAGATTTGCCAAAAATGTTTTTCTTGCTACTACCCCTTTTCTATACAATGACAATCGTTTATATCGAAAAATTACAACAGAAAAAAAATGGTATCCATTAAAATAGTTAACCTCTCTGGGCATGCAATTCCAACTTACCAAACACCCCAAAGTGCAGGAATGGATTTGCACGCACATCTAGAAACTGAAATGCTCTTGGGTGCGGGCGAACGCATGCTTATACCCACGGGATTGCATATTGAACTCCCCACAGGATTTGAAGCCCAAGTTAGACCGAGAAGTGGACTTGCTTTTAACCATGGAATTACTGTTTTAAATAGCCCTGGAACCATCGATTCTGATTACAGGGGCGAAATCAAGGTGCTTTTGATAAACCATGGATCTACCACTTTTTCCATTCATAATGGAGACCGGATAGCCCAATTGATTGTTGCAGAATACAGCACAGTTCATTGGTTGGAAACAAGCAGTCTCAGTGATACCGAAAGGGGCCAAGGAGGTTATGGAAGCACAGGCAAAACCTTATAACAAGACTAAAATCAATTAAAGTTCATTAACTTTGCGGCACTTTTAAGAGACTATATTTTATAGAAAAAATTCCAACGAATGAGACTTATTATACCCATGGCCGGAATGGGAAAACGCATGCGGCCCCATACCCTTACCACTCCCAAACCCCTTATCAAAGTTGCTGGAAAATCTGTTGTTCATTGGCTGGTGAGCGATATTGCCAAAGTGTGTGGAGAACCCATTGATGAAATTGGATTTGTGGTGGGCAACTTGGATAAAGAAATAGAAAAGGAACTACTCTCAATTGCTGAAAGTATAGGTGCCCAAGGGAAAATTTTCCATCAAAACACCGCACTGGGAACTGGCCATGCTATTTTGTGTGCCCGCGAATGCCTAAAAGGTGATGTAATTGTAGCCTTTGCAGACACTCTTTTTCGCAGTAACTTTCAACTTGACAAATCAAAAGATGGCGTAATCTGGGTTCATAAAGTGAGCAATCCAAGTTCGTTTGGCGTTGTTAAATACGATGCAAATAATGTGATTACCGATTTTATTGAAAAGCCCGAAACCTTTGTTTCAGACCTCGCAATCATTGGTATTTATTATTTTAACAGTGGCGAAACATTGGAATTAGAATTGCAGTATTTGGTAGACCATGACATTCGCGAAAAAGGGGAATACCAACTGACCAACGCCATGGAAAATATGAAAAACAAGGGTATGCGATTTTTGCCTGGGGCAGTGGATGAGTGGCTAGACTGTGGCAATTTCACCGCTACCGTATTTACCAATCAACGCGTATTGGCAAATAATCCTAAAAAATTTAACGAAAATAAAACGCATTATAATCCTACGGTAAAGATTATTGAACCCTGCTTCATTGGGGATAATGTATCTTTGAATCATTGCACAATTGGTCCCTTTGCAAGTATTGGAAACAACACCGAAATGGACCATTGTAAAGTAAGCAATAGCATCATCCAAGAAAAATGCATACTCAGCAATTTCAATTGTCACAATTCCATGATTGGAAATCAAGTTTGCATCGATGGGCAAAATTCGCCCAGCCAAGAATTCAGCATTGGCGATTTCAGTTCAATAGGCTAATTAAAAATACCCACTTACAAATATTGGAAAGGATTTTGCATTCACCAATGTCTAAGTTCTATGTGCTAGCCCTTGTTTTTGTTTTTACTGCTTTGGCAAGCAAAGCCCAAACTGGGCAGTGGAATCAAGCAAATGAAACCCCAGGGCCAGAATCAATCCTTCATGACTATTACACAGCCGAAAACCATTACCAAAATAGACACTTTTCAACTGCAGCCAAGAACTTTCAATCGCTTATAGATAAAGCAGATGAAACTATTTCAGCCCCCTCTTTTCTTGGTGCCGCCTATTTTCGTTTGTCTTGTATCGCAGCACTAGACTATCAAGTTCAAAAAGACGATACTGCCAATTCTCTTTTCAAGACAACACTCAGTAGACACAAAAAAGACTATGATTTGGCTATTTATTTTAGTAGTGAGGCAGTGAGTATTGAGCCCGAAAATCAGGATTTTTTATTCCATTACGCTACACTTTTAACCGATAATAACCAATGGGAAGAGGCGACAATTGCGTTTGTAGAATTGGTTCATCGGAATCCGCATTCTTGGACACTTCATGAAAAGGCGGCTGAGGGTTATCTAAAACATTGCAACGAAAGCATCCAAAACGGACAAGAAAAATTGGTTGAACAAGCTGAAAATTTAATCCGCTTTTGCGATACATGGGCAATGCATTTTGGTCTTTCAGCATTGATTGTAAAATACAAAAGCGAAGGATTACGTCTACAAAATAAGCCCCTTTCAGCTGATATCCTGGTTTGGGAAGAGGGGCAATTATTGCAAAGTCAGTTCAATAAACGACGGAAAGTCAATTCTACTGAATCGATAAAACCACTGGGTGCTAAAACCCGACTTGCCCGCAACTACACATTGTTTAAAAAAGCCGCTGGAATAATGAATATCCTCGAAATGCAAGCACAACTCGATTCGATAGAAACACAAGCTGCGGTTTTTTCGGGAGAGGCTTTGATCGAAGCTTACAAAGAATACCTTATTGCTGAATACACAAAATCTCTTGCATTGTTAACTAAAAATTTCAATGTAGACAATAACACTTTCATGCGCCTAGAATTTACACGATTAATAGCGCTCAACCAAACAAAACTGGGTCTTTGGGGTGAGGCATGGAAAAATTGGAACCATTTGATTTTAAGCGATCCTTTGCGTACCGATTTGTACGAAAACGATTATTCCTTTGCCATTGAAACCGCTGAAAAAACGGGCAATACGGCCATTGCAGACAAATTAAAAAAAAGGGCACGCGATTTGGATATTGTTTTGCCACAGAACTAAGCCATGAAAAGAAACCACTCCAAAATACGCAGCCAAATTTCTGTTTTGACAATGGTATTTTTTTTTCACCCCTTTTGGGCCTTTGCCCAATCTATGGGTGACTTGCCAATAAAAAACCAAGCCAATAAAAAAATACCCATTGATCAAGACTTTGTGCGTTGGGAAAATGCCACGGCAAGGTATGGCCTGTGGCTTGAACGAAAAAACGAAAAAATGGAGGGAGATCTTAGCATCAGAATGAAACGAGACAGCATTCTTTGGTTTAGTGTAAGTGCGGTGATGGGAATACAAATACTAAAAGGAGTCATGGTAAATGACACCCTAAAAGTATTGGACTTATTCAACAAAAATTACTATGAATTACCCAAATCAACCATCGCCAATATACTGGGTATTCCATTTGGACTTCATGAATTTCAACAACTTTTTTTGGGCCAATCTTTCACAGATTCTGCCGATTCTTTCAGCCAAAATTTGAGTGAAAAAATATATTTGTGCAAGATTGATCGATTTACCATGCAAAGCACCGTTGGCCAACCAAAAACTCCGAAAGGAAATATGTTAATGCACATACTACAATCATTGATCGTTTCTGAAACAAATACATCAAGTATCACAATTAATAATAGCGGTTGGGCTGATTTTGTTCCACCATCACAAATTCCCTATACAATTGAGTTGGCAATCAAAAGTGAGCAAGAAAATGCACACCTAACAATGTCGTTAAAAACCCTTCATGGCGAAGCTATACCTTCGTATCCTTTCAGCGTAGGAAGTAACTATAACAAAGTGAAAATAGACCAACATTGAAGTATTTATCTATACTCTTTTTCGTTGTTTTGGGGCTCCACTGGACGCCCATTTCTGCTCAATCTAGAAAACAATTAGAGACCAGCAGAAAAAAAATGCAACGCGAGATTTCTGAGCAAAAAAGAATTCTCACAACTACACAAAAAGAGAAAAAAATTACCATCCATAAACTCAATTCCCTCAATCAAATCATTCATCAAAGACAGGTTTTAATTCACAGTCTTGGAATAGAAATACGAACTGTAAACTATGAATTGGTCCAAAAACAAAAATACAATGACAGCCTAAAACATGAATATGACCAGCAGAAATTAATACTGCACAAAACCCTTATAAAAGCCTACAAAACACGAAAAAGTGGGCGCGAAATATCGTTTGTTTTTTCATCTCAATCTATTTCGCAGGCGATGAGAAGATGGAAATATTTAAGAAAAATATCGGGCTATCGCTCATTTCAAATCACCACTATTTTGGCCCAGGCCACCGCATTGGCAAAAATTATAAAACAGCTCGAATTTGTAAAACGCGACAAATCTGAATTAATGGGCGAAAACAAACAAGAGTCTAAGGAATTGGAAACCGATAAACATTCCAAGCAAATACTCTTGGGCGAATTGAGTGGGAGAGAGAAAGAATTGCGTGAACACATTCGTGAAAATGAGCGCGCTATTTCGAAATTAAACAATGAAATCAGCCGCTTGATTGCCAAAGAAATTGACGCTGAACGAAAGCGAATGGCTAGAGCCGAGGCGAGCGCATCAAAAGTAAAAACCGAAAAAAAAGAAAAGACTTCCGAACAAAAAAATGCAGGAGCCACCAAAGAGACTCTGCCAAAAATTTCATCAAAAATAATTGGTGGTGCATTTTCAAAAAACATTGGATCATTGCCATGGCCCCTCGAAAAAGGGTTTATATCGCAAACTTTTGGAGTGCATGAACATCCAGATTTGGCAGGTATTACAACGGTTAACAACGGAATAGATATAACTTCACAAAAGGGTGCAATGGCCAGTGCGGTATTTGAAGGTACTGTTAGCGCCATCCTTTCTATCCCAGGTCAGGGTCAAGCAGTATTGGTGAATCATGGAGAGTATTTTACGGTCTATTCAAGACTTTCATTGGTGGTCGTTCAGAAAGGACAACTTATCCGAACACAACAACATCTTGGAAAAGTTATGACCGACGAAGAAGACAAGTCTGTTTTACAATTTCAAGTATGGCATGGCCAAGAAAAACAAAATCCCGAACGTTGGCTTCGCAATCATTAAGCAAAAACAAAATCCTTATCTTTGAAATATGAAGAACGTCGCTGTTATTGGAGCAGGTGTTATGGGTTCTGGCATTGCGCTAGCATGCATTCAATCTGGATATACAACCCTGCTTTTCGATGTGCATGCTACTGCATTAAAAAACGGTTTACAGTATATCAAAGAGCAATTGCAGTTGTCGGTAGACAAGGGAAAGTCATCACAAAAAATGACTGAAAAGGCTTTGTCCTTGCTGAAAATTACCGAGAATAGAGAAGACTTAAAAGCCGAATTGATCATAGAAGCCATTCAAGAAAATATAGAAAGCAAACAAGCATTATTTCTTTATCTGGAAAGTATAAATTCCCTACAAAGCATTTTTGCAACAAATACTTCCAGCATTCCCATTACCCAAATTGCTGCCCCATTAAAACATGCCGAACGCATAGTGGGGATTCACTTTTTTAATCCAGCGCACATTATGAAATTGGTGGAAATTATCCCGGGCTCTAGTACAGACCCTGAGATTACCCAAAAATCCATACAATGGGCAAAATCTCTAGGGAAAACCGCAGTATTGGTAGCTGATTCACCCGGGTTTATTGTTAACCGCGTAGCCCGACACTACTATGTGGAATCTCTCAAGATTTTGGAAGAGAATGTCGCAGGAATTGAAAGTATTGATTTGCTAATGGAGCAAACAGGATTTAAAATGGGTCCCTTTAAACTCATGGATCTTATTGGTGTAGATACAAATTTTGCCGTGACGAGTTCTCTATTTCAACAGTTTCATTTTGATGCCAAATTTCAACCCAACCGCATCCAGCAACAAAAAGTGAATGCAGGGCATCACGGGCGAAAAACCAAACACGGTTTTTACCACTACCCATGATGCAATACTGATAAATTGCTGCTAAAAAAACAAAAAATAAGTCTATGCATCAGAGGAAACTAGGAGACAAATCCTACCCAATGGGTGTTTGGGGGATCTTGATTATTGTATGCTTTTTGTGGACCATTTTTGGGGCGTCATGTGACTCAAACCAGTCTGCTACAAAAAAAATTCCTATGGGTATTGTTTCTATAAATATTGACCTTAATCTTCCTTCGTATATGCATTTAGTCAATCCTGGAAGCTATTCGTATTTTGAAGGTGGCATTAAAGGGGTTTTGGTGATTCACGATTACGATGACAATTGGTACGCCTTTGAAAGGGGTTGTGCTTTTGAGCCAACGAAGGCCTGTTCAAAAATATGGGCAGATTCTATTTCGATTCAACTTCGATGTGGAAGTCAGGGTCCCCGTGAATTTCTCCCTTGCTGCCAATCAAAATATACTTTTGGTGGTTATCCAACAGAAGGCGAAGCTCGGGGCCGATTAGGACAATACACAATCCAACGTTCCGGCAATGCTTTGAGTGTTTACAATTAATAACTTCGCATTTATCAAAATTAAAACTAAAAAAAGAAAAAAAAATTAAACAAACTCTTTTTTTTTTGTGACTCATCCCTATATTTGTTAACTACACTTCACAATAACCAAGTCACTACTATGCATAAAAACTACTTTAAATCCACATTTTTCGCTATTACAGTATCTCTTTTTACCGCACCCTTAACAGCGCAATCCCCTGGTACTCATTCACTTGAGTTTAGTGGTGGAATACGTGAGTATTTGGGTGATATGGGTTCTTCTATCGGTTTCTCTAAAAGACCTGATTACCAAGGCGGACAAATCAATTTTGCTTATTACCTAAATCCAGCCTTGGATATGGTGGGTAACTTTAGTTTTGGAGATTTAGGATTTTCTCGCAAATGGTCTGATTGGAACCTGCGTACAGAATACCAATGGCAATCTTTTCGAGCCAATATTATGGACCTAACAGTAGGTGCTCGCTATAAGTTTAACAATGGAAGCTTGCTTTCGGAAGATGCAAAAGTTGCACCTTACATTCAGTTGGGTGTGGGTGGTTTCTACTCCCATAGCCAAACCAAATGGGGTCCCGCTCCATATGTTCAGGATGAATTTTATGCCGACGTAACCAAGAAGAAGTCCATGACTGACATTAATGCTGCTGTTCAGGGTGCACTCGGAATTAATTTTTATATTTCTGAACGAATTGGTCTTCGCTACAGTTTTACAGCCACGTATACAATGAGTGATATGTGGGATGGCGCCTTTGGTGGCTCACCTGATCCCGTTAAAATATACGAACACAAACTATGGCGTTCCAATGATCTTTGGGCGCTTCACGCCCTGGGCGTTACCTATGCCATCGGAGAAGGTATGAGCTCAGGTCCGAAGAAGATGAAAGACGAAGATGAAGATGGCGTTCCTAATAAATATGACTTGTGTAAAAAAACAGAACCCAAATACCGTCGCTATGTTGACAGCGTGGGTTGTCCTGCAGATTCCGATGGCGATGGCGTGCTTGATGCCGATGACAAATGTCCTGATACAAAAGGAAGTGCTGCATATAAGGGCTGTCCTGATAGTGATGGTGATGGCATTCAGGACAAATTAGATGTTTGCCCAAATCAAGCAGGTGAAGCCAAATTCAATGGCTGTCCTGATACGGATCAAGATGGTATTTCAGACAATAATGACAAATGCCCAACCATTGCTGGTTTGCCAGCATTTGGTGGTTGCCCCGACACCGATAATGATGGTGTGGAAGATGCAAAAGACAAATGCCCAACATTGGCTGGCCCAATTGCCGGTGATGGTTGCCCCGACACTGACGGTGATGGTGTATTCAATAATACCGACAAATGTCCTACTATTATAGGTACGATTGCAAACAAAGGTTGTCCTGAAATCGAAAAAGCAGTGATTGTAAAAATTGCTTTGGCGGCCAAAGGAATCAATTTTGAAACAGGAAAAGATAAAATTACCCCTGAATCATTCAAGAGTTTGGATGAATTGGCTGTATTGCTTAACAAATACCCAGAATCAAGTGTTGAAATTCAAGGCAATACTGATAATGTTGGCACACCCGAATCAAACAAGAAATTAAGCACCGATCGCGCTGAGTCTGTTAAACGCTATCTCTCCGCTGGTGGTGTTTCTGAATCCCGTATGACGACTGTTGGATTTGGTCAAGGAATGCCTATAGCCGACAACAAGACCAAGCTAGGTCAAGCCAAAAATCGCCGTGTAGACTTCAAATTATCCTATTAATATTTTTTACCATTCACAAAAAAAGCCACCTTGCAGGGTGGCTTTTTTTGTGAATGGTTTTCTGCTAAAGATTCAATACCCTTGTAAATATTTATACCCTTAAATGGTTTCCCATAGATTTTGTGAATTGCCTTATCTTTGTCTTATGCGATTTTTAACGATGATGCGATTATCCATTTTAGGGTTTTTTGTTGGATTCAATACTGTATTTGCGCAATTTTACGAAGGACAAAAGCCCTTTTTGGACAATAAAAAACCCTCCATTGGAAATTCGCATCGCAGTCCAACAAATAAAAATTATTGGAAATATCACAATGCCACATCAGACTATTGGCAACAAGATGTATACTACAATATCAATGCATCACTGGATGATTCTGCTGAAGTGCTTTACGGAAATGAAAGTCTTACCTATTTCAACAACTCACCCAATGCGATAACAGAGGTATATTTTCATCTCTACCAGAATTCCGTTCAACCTGGATCACTCACCGACGAGCTCTATAAAAATAATAAAATACCCGTTTCCTTTGGACATTATGAAGCACAAAAAAAGGGAACGGAAATTACCTATTTTGCTATCCAAAATCCAGGTGTAGAAACGCCAACTGTATTAAACAATTATACAACGCTGGCCAAGTTTTTACAATTGGATTCCTCTAAAACAGCCGAAGCCGGTTTTATTGCAAGCGGACAAAAAAGCTTGGGAAATACCTATTTGTATACCATCAATAATACAATTATGCGTGTTTTTTTACCCGAAATACTAAAACCTGGAGACAGTATTACATTTATAATTCGGTTTAAAACGTATTTCGACCGCGGCACCATTCGCAGACGAATGAAAGTATACGACCACCATGGCTATAAACACTTTAATGGCGTGCACTGGTACCCGCGCATCGCTGTATATGATAGAAAATTTACCTGGGAAACAGCCCAACATTTAGAGAAAGAATTTTATGGAGATTTTGGTTCATTTGATATACAACTTAACCTTCCCGAACAATATATTGTTGAGGCAACAGGATTACTCGTAAATCCAAGTGATGCCATGCCCAGCGAATTGAGGCGTAAACTTGATTTGTCAAATTTCAAAAATACCCCATTGAATACACAACCATCGGTTGTTATTCCTCCCTCATCCAACAGGAAAATATGGCAATACCATGCCAACAATGTCCATGATTTTGCCTTCACCGCCGACCCAAGTTACCGCATAGGAGAAGTGGAATGGAATGGCATCAAGTGTATTGCACTGGCCCAAGAAAACAATGCGTCAGCATGGCAACAAACCGCTCAATTCACTGCCAATGTTATTGCAACGTATAGCCGTGACTTTGGGTTATACGAATATCCAAAAATTGTTTGCGCAGATGCTGCAGATGGAATGGAATATCCCATGATTACCCTTGATGGCGGAACCTATCCAGGACACCAAGCCTTAATCGCACATGAAGTTGGCCACAATTGGTTCTTTGGTATGATTGGATCCAATGAAACCTACCGTGCGGCATTAGACGAAGGATTTACACAGTTTCTAACTGCATGGAGCATGCGAAAACTAAGCAGAGAAAAACAACCCGAGCTTCGGCGTGCTTTTATGGGATATATGGACGATGCCATCGAGGGAAAAGATGAAATACTTGAAACCCATTCAGATGATTTTCATTCGGCGACGGGACATGGCGGTGGATATCGACACGTTTATTACAAAACAGCTACCATGCTGTATAATTTGCAGTATTATTTGGGTGATTCACTTTTTTTGCAATGCATGCGCAACTATGTTAGCCAATGGAAATTTCGGCATCCCTATATCGATGATTTTCGAAATAGTATAACCCAAAGCGCACAAACAGACCTGACTACTTTTTTTGACCAGTGGTTTAACACGAAAAAATCTGCCGACTATGGCATCAAATCAGTAAGGATGATTGGGCCGAACGCCAAATCTCTGAACCCAATTCAAAAATGTATACAGGGGAAAAAGACATTGGACAATCCAGGGTTTTACCGCATTTCTATCCATCGAAAAGGAGAAATGATCATGCCTGTAGATTTAGAATTTTTGGTTGAAACAAAGCAAACCGATGTGGATCAAAAAGGGATACTTCGAAAAAAAATGATCCTTTACCCAGTGACTATACCCGTTTCCTATTTTCAAAAACAAGGTAGGTTAAACCTCGATCCATGGATCGGATGGGGATCAATGCGCAAGACCTATACCTTCGATATTCAAATGCCGATGAAAGGAAAATTGAAACAACTTTGGCTCGATCGCAGCGGGCGATTGGCTGATATCAATCGTATAGACAATGTATGGAAACACCGAAATGAAATCAGCCTGGATATGGGAAATGGAAGTAATACAAGCTATCTGGGTGTTTATCAATGGAAGTGGAGGCCCGATTTGCGTTATAATGGAACCAATGGGTTGTTGCTTGGTGGCCTCATCAGCGGGCAGTATGCGGGCCGAAAAAGACAGCTTGAATTGGGTGCCTGGTATGCACCTAATAAAAGTCATCATGGATTTCTACGTGGGCAACAACTGAAGCCAAACGAGGATGCCGTTCAACGCATGCATTACCGCATGTCTTTCAATCACAAAACCATTGGCGGCGGTGATTATTTTGCACGGTCTCTTTTTTACAATGGCATATCCCTAAACGAAGCGGGTTGGAGAATGCGGTTTGGCACTACCGAGTTTGGAATGAGCGGAAAAGCCACCAAAAGAAGTTCACAGCTCTTAAATCGTAATTCTACCCCATTCGTTCCATTCACCACCGATGCCTATTTGCCACAAACACAGGCCTTTCCCGGATATATTGGCACAAATACCCGTTGGAGTGAACAAAGTAATATTAACCTATTGCTTTATATTGAACACAACTATGCGGGTTGGAGCCATTCTGGCTCCACAAGGATTGACCTGCGAATGCCTTCACCATGGAGTCAATCGCAATTTGGATTTGTCAAAATGCAATGGAATCATTCGCAGGCCCTTGGTAAAACGCGGCTTAAAATCAGAGCTTTTGCCTTCCTGGGTTCTGGCAAAAATCCCTCACCCGAATCTATATTATACCTTGATGGAGCAAATCCTGAAGAGTCCTTTGATCTTGCCATAGCCCGCGATTATGGAATGATTGACTACCAAAGAAAATCCCATATTTCCATTCCTGAGGCCTTTGGAAAACCCCAGTACATTATGGTAAACGGTGGACTTAATCTTCGGGGTTACAGCCAATATTCAGCCCCACATTCTGTAAAGAAAGCCAATGGAGATGATACTGTTCTGGCATTTTTTCGGGGCAATCAGGGAGCGTCTATCAATGCCACCTGGGATTTAAGTGGCTTATTTACATGGGTTCCAAATCTTTCAATCATTGCTCTCAAGCCCTATTTGTTTGCTGATGCAGGAATAATAGGACAACCTTTCGGCCAAACCAATACCAATGGAAAAACTACCTTAACATCAGTTTACAGTGGCCTAATGGCAGATGCGGGTTTTGGCACTTCGCTTACAATTCGAAATTGGGGACAGTTAACGAAGAGTAAGGCCCTCAATGCTGCCAAACCAATCACCCTAAAATTCGATTTTCCACTGTGGCTTAATGCAGTTCAACCAGGAGACAAATACATGCAATTGCGTTTCAGAATAAGCATTGATCAGGCATTTTAGTTCAAGAAAAATATAGACTTTTGGGAATTACCATACCTTTGTAAAATTGGAAACACTTTGGAAGCATATAACCAAAAGTAACGATACCCACGCAAGAACATTTGGGATTTACCACAATGACATTGTCCATTATTTACGCCTTTCTATAACACAAAAAGTCCTCGAATACGAAATCATAAAAAATCCAAAAGAACTTGAAATACACACGGAATGGGTTTGCTTTGATAGTCTGTTTCAGTTAGCCCCATCCTCTTTTTCACATTCCTTGATGCCCGGTTTAAAACAAGCGATCGTTCGCGAAATAACCGAAACCGTCTCCCTTCTTTTTGATCCATTTTCATCGCATCCTAATTACAATACCTCTCTACACTGCCCAAACGCCTCGATGCACCTTGCAGAAAGCCTATTTCACATCGCTCAAACACAGGCTAAACAAAAAGAATATGTTTTGTATTTATGGTACCATGAAAATACTGCAATTGTCTTTGCCTACCAGAACCAAAAATTGCAATTTGCCAATGCCTTTAATACCAGCAATTTACAAGAAACACTCTACTGCGCATTGCTGCCTTTCAATGACCAAAAACTCAGCCAGACACAATTGGCATTGCTTGTTCATTGCAGCGCTAACCAACACAAAGCAACCAAACAGCTCTTTCACAAATTCATTCCACAGGCCGAAATTTCTTCGCCATCATTGCCATGGATTACAGAGAGCAAGCCACCTTTTTTACATATTGTAAGTCCCCTCATTCAATTGGCCTCATGCGCATCACCGGTGGAAGTCTAAAAAGTCGACCCATTCCCACCCAGTTCGCCAGCCACGTCAGACCTTCGACAGACAGGGTAAGAGAGTCTCTGTTTTCGTTCTTGGCCATACACAAAGGAATTGATGGAGCATCCATTCTCGACGCGTTTTCTGGTTCCGGAATCATTGGTTTAGAATTTATATCCCGCGACGCATCCCAGGTAATGAGCATTGATATCGACCGAAAAAATACCAAGCACCAGCTGGTTATTTGCCAAACTTGGGACATAAAAAATTGGAGAATTGTAGAAGGAAATGCCATTGCAACCCCAGCAATATTAAAAAAAAATGGCCTTTCTATTCCTGCGTTCGACATTATTTTTGCAGATCCACCCTATGATATGCCAAATATCCAAGCGCTTTATGACATATACATGCCACTTCTTTTTGTGGGAGGGTGGTTGATTATAGAACACAAACCACAATTGATATTTCCCCAATTGCCCCATCTCAAAAAAGAATATGGAAGTACATCTATGACTATATTCGCCCGTGAGTAATTGAATACGATAAACGGAATACCTATTTCCATTGCAGACAAACCATTTCTTATACCATGAACAGAATTGCCGTTTTCCCTGGAACCTTTGACCCCATTACGGTTGGGCATGTGGATATTATCACACGTGCCAGCTCCATGTTCGATAAAATTATTATTGCTGTTGGAGAAAATTCCCAAAAGAAGACCCTTTTTACGTTAGCAGACCGCATCGGGTGGATCAATTTCACTTTTGACAAGCATCCAAAGATTGAGATTGCGGCTTATGAAGGTTTAACCGTAAATTTTTGCAAGCAAGTAGGAGCCAATTTTTTATTGCGTGGCTTGAGAAACGGAAGTGACTTTGACTATGAATCACATATCGCTCAGTTAAACAAAACACTCTGGAAGGATATAGAAACAGTATTTATAATGTGCAGTCCCGAATTGGGCTATATCAGCAGTAGTTTGGTTCGAGACCTTATTATTCACAAAGGAGACTTTGCCCAATACCTTCCAAACGGTGTTATCCCTCAGTTGTAATGCCATTTTGGCTGTATGAACGCAACACATCGTGCACGCTCTGGTAAGAATTAAATTCTGGTGTGTTAAACCACTCCAAATTGGCAAATTTTACCTCGCTGATTCCCTCTTCTACTTGGGGCTTAAGATTGCCTTTTCCAAGGCTTTTCATTAAAAACCAATGTGTTTGTTTAAGCACTAGTTTGTCTTCTTCATAATACGCATGAAACGTATTACAAATTTTATCACTGATATTAATTGTAGTAATTCCTGTCTCTTCCATAACCTCTCGCAATGCAGCGGTCTTTTGGTCTTCATCGCGCTCTATCTTCCCTTTTGGCAAATCCCAATACCCTTTTCTCTTTATTGTAAGCAACTGATTCTCTTTATTGAAAACCAGCCCCCCAGCTGCCTGAATAACCTTAAAATCATCTATAAACTGCCTTATGGTTGATTCTGGATCGGGACATATTAATGCAAAATGAAGCGGTTTGCCATTGTGCTGAGATAAGAGTAAAATTTTGAAACTTTTTTGTAATTCATCGTCACCGATAAAATATAAATTATCCAAACCGCGGACTACATCGGGAGAATCTGCTATCACAAGAGCACTATCGTTGAAATAGATTTTATAACTTTGTATCTCCATGTCTAAAGAATCCGCAAAATTAGCAAAATTTCTCCTAGAAATAAAAGCAGTAACATTAAATCCCAATAATCCATACACCTGGACATCAGGGATTTTATCTCCGATATACTGCGACAATCGGATGGTACTATCATACCCCGAAGTTAGAAATTTTGCTGCCGAAGAATTGGCAGCCCTTGTCCAAAAACATTTTCCCAATGCAACCCGAATCGCGGGTATTGCAACAGCAGGAATTGCCCATGGTATTCTTGCCGCTGAAAAATTGGGTATGCCATTTTGCTATGTTCGACCAGAGCCCAAAAAACACGGACTAAAAAACCAAGTCGAAGGCGAAATGAAGCCTGGAGATAAAATAGTCATGGTCGAAGATTTAATTTCAACTGGGAAAAGTAGTTTTCAGGCCTTGGAGGGTTTGCAACAGGCGGGTGCAAGTGTTGTTGGAATTGTTGCCCTTTTCAGCTATGGGTTTGCCCATGCAAAAGAACAATTCTCCAACGCTGGAGTGCCTGTATACACCCTAACAGATTTGCCGATGCTGACCAAAGTCGCAGCGGAAGAGGGCTATATTAAGGCTAGCGAATTGTTAACAATCCAACAGTTTGCCGAAAATCCCAGCAAGTGGGGCGAAGAATTTAACAAGCAGTAATCAAAAATTCGTTAATTTGCAAGACCAAATATCACCATGAAAAAACATATCCTCAGTATTTTACTTGCCTTCTCTATGCTGTTTCAACTCAGGGCTGACGAAGGCATGTGGCCACTAACGCTCTTGCAAAAAATCCAAGACCCTATGCAAGCAAGGGGATTAAAATTGTCTGCTGACGACATATATGCAATAAACCACGCTTCCATGAAGGATGCCATCGTGCGTCTGATGACAAAACAAGGTAGAATGTTTTGCACTGGCGAAATCATAAGTAAAGAAGGGTTAATGCTTACAAATCACCACTGTGGATACGGAAGTATTCAAGAACTTTCATCCACAACCGACAACATTCTTAAAAATGGATTTTGGGCAGCAAATCATGAAGCCGAACGCCGCGCCAATTTTAATATTGGATTGTTGCGAAAGATTCAAGACGTAGGTGATTTGGTAATGAATGGAATCAGCATCAAGCAAGATGAGGCCACCCGATCCAAAGCAATTCTGGCGCAAATTAATAAAACCAAAGAGTCCCTTGTTGCCGCCTTGGGCGAAGAAAGAAATAATTATGTAGTAGAAATTGCTTCCTTTTATAACGGAAATCAATACATGGCAATGTTCTATGAGGTATACCGTGATATTCGTTTGGTGGGTGTTCCACCAGAAAGTGTTGGGAAGTTTGGTGGTGAAACAGACAATTGGAGATGGCCCCGCCACACCTGTGATTTTAGCATGTTTCGCATCTACGCCAATGCATCTAATAAACCCGCAGATTTTACTCCCTCCAACAAGCCTTTTGCCCCAGAACACCATTTGCCCATCAGTTTGTCGGGTATGAAAACAGGTGATTATGCAATGATAATGGGCTATCCTGGCCGTACTACTAGGTATACCTATAGTGAAGGAATTAAATACCTTGGAAACAAAGAACGACCCATGCGGGTTCAATTAAGAAGAGATATTATGGACGTATATGAGAAATACATGAAAACAAACGAAGGAACCCGTCTTATGTATTCTGACCGATTGGCTGGCATTGGCAACTACTGGAATAAATACAATGGAGAAGCCCATGATTTGGCAAAAACAGGTGGATTATACGATACACGAAAAGCTGCAGAACTGAAATTTGAACAATGGGTTCGTGAAAACAATAAAGATACTGTTTATGGAGATGTGACTTCATTATACGACGAGGTATACCGTGCATTGAATAACTATGGCTTATATCCTGTCTACTTTCAAGATGGGATTGGCAATAGCCAAGCCATGATATCTGCATTGGGTGCAAAAGGATTGGCTGACGCCCTAAAACTCAATGCCAAAGACACAGCTATTGCACAAGGTATGCTCAGAAACAATGAAGAAAATTTCAAGGAATTTGATGCTGTTATAGAAGAAGAAGTATTGGCGGTGATTTTAAAACACCTATACGAAGACTTAGATCCCTCTTTGCTTCCAGCCGACCTTACTGCATTTATAGTAAAGCACCACCGCAACTATAAAGAAGCGGCAAAATCCTTATTTGCAAAATCCTTGTTCACCAATAAAGCCCGGTGGGCAAAGTTTTTGGCTAAGCCCAATGCCAAAAGACTTGAAAGTGACCTATTGTATAAAATCACCATGGGATATTTAACAAAATTACGCGTTGATATGAAACCAATATATGATGGTATCAGTAGTAAGTTAGAACGTGCAAACCGACTGTTTTTATCTGCCCAATTGGAAATGTTGCCCGCAGAAACCGCAATTGCTCCAGATGCCAATGGTACGATGCGCTTGAGTTATGGAACCATTAAGCCCTATAATGCCAGGGATGCTGTTTTCTATAGCGACTTCACAACTGCCAGGGGTGTATTGGAAAAATTTAAACCCAGTGATTTTGAATTTGATGCCCCTGATCGTTTGATTTCATTGATTCGAAACAAAGACTATGGACAATATGCAGATAAAGATGGTGAATTGCATACCTGCTTTCTTTCGGATAACGATATTACCGGTGGCAATAGTGGCAGTCCGGTTATCAATGCTAATGGCGCATTAATTGGAACCGCTTTCGATGGTAATTGGGAAGCCATTAGCTCTGATTTTGCCTTTCTACCCGAGGTACAAAGAACCATTAGCCTCGATGTTCGTTACACACTTTTCATCGTTGATAAATTGGGTGGTGCAAAACACCTCATTGACGAAATGACACTTGTTTACGACTAATTTTTTATTGATTGCCCCTGATTTGCTTTGGGAAACCTTATTTTCCCCAGGCAGCCCTGTCCAAACTACGGTAGTGAATTGCCTCGGCCAAGTGCTCAATAGCAATCTCCTCACTATCTGCTAAATCTGCAATGGTTCGGCTAAGCTTCAAAATACGATCATACGCCCTTGCACTTAAACTCAATTTTTGCATGGCGGCTTTTAATAAGACTTGGCCCGCTTTGGGTAAAAGACAAATTTCGTGGACTCGGTTATTGGGCAATTGGGCATTGCAATGAATTCCTTTAAGATCCAATAAAATATAACGAGCCTCTTGAATTTTTCTTGCTTTTACCACACGATCGCGAATAACAGAACTCTTTTCTCCTGAACTAGACCGGTTAATAATGTCATCATAGCCAACTGGACATACCTCCA